>NC_012522.1:2434907-3043634 GCF_000010805.1 Rhodococcus opacus B4
GGTGTATTCCTCGTTCCGCACCGGGTTCGGCGCCACCGCGTTGACCGGGCCGCTCAACTCCGAGTCGACGACGGCGCGGTGATACACGTCGATCAGATCATCGATGTCGATCCACGACAGCCATTGGGTTCCGGCGCCCAGGCGGCCCCCGAGTCCGACTTCGAACAGCGGCCGCTGCAGGCGCAGCACACCGCCGCTCGGGGACTGGACGATCCCCGTGCGGACGTGAACCACCCGCAGTCCGGCGTCCGCTGCCGGCTTCGCCGCGTCCTCCCAGTCCGCGACGACGTCGGCGAGGAAGCCGTCGCCCCGCGCATCCTGCTCGTGCAGCACCTCGTCTCCGCGGTCGGGCCCGTAGTACCCGATCGCCGACGCGCTGACGAACGTCTTCGGGCCCTGCCCGGACGCGGCAGCGACCTCCGCGAGCCGCCGGGTGGGTTCGATGCGACTGTCCCGGATCGCCCGGCGATGACCGTCGGTGAACCGGCCCGCGATGGACGCGCCCGCCAGGTGGATCACCGCGTCGACGCCGTCGAGCAGATCCGCGGCAGGTGCATCCGGGTTCCAGCGCCGCTCGTCGGGGGTGCTCGGAGCGCGGCGCACGAGACGGATCACCCGGTGCCCGCCCGTGCTCAGGAACGCGGTCAGGGCGGAGCCGACGAGCCCCGAACTCCCCGTCACCGCGATCGTGAGGGGACCGGGCAGGAGCGTGGACGCCCAGTGGTGACGGTCCAGATCGTCGGCGAGTTGGCGGTGCCGGTAGACGAACGTCGACCGGAGGAACTGACCGGGCACGATGGTGTCGACCCGATCCGTCACCCGGGTCCGGCCCTCGGACACGACGTCGAACGTGTGCGTGTGCCGCCACGGCACCAGCAGGCGCAGCGGCAGGGCGGCCGAATAGTCGACGAACCGGTGCGGGGGGTCGTATTCCTTCGCGTCGTGCTGCGCGATCCACGTCAGGCCGCCGGGCAGGCGCAGTTCGGCGCGACCCGATTCCAGAGACTCGGATTCCTTCGCGAGACTGAGCGGCTGCCACGGCGGGGAGAGCCGGGTGAAGGCCCCGGCCCTCGTGTGCCAGGCGAACAACTCGTCCCGCGAGGCCTCGACCACGCTCGAATGCACGATGCCCATGACCCGACCTTAGCCGCGACAGGCCGCGAGGCGGCGACAACGACGGGTAGCGTGTGGGAATGACGCAGTTACGGGTACTGGTCACCGGCGCCACCGGATACATCGGCGGACGCCTCGCTCCCCGGCTCGCGGAAGCCGGTCACCGGGTGCGGGTGTTGGTGCGTTCACCGGAGAAACTGACCGACGTTCCGTGGGCGTCCGACGTCGAGATCGCGCGCGGCGATCTGAGTGACCCCGAATCCCTTTCTGCCGCATTCGCGGACATGGACGTCGTCTACTACCTCGTGCACTCGATGGGCGGGTCGGACGAGTTCGAGAAGGCCGAACGGATCAGCGCGGAGAACGTGGCCACGGCGGCCCGCGCGGCCGGCGTCGGCCGGATCGTCTACCTCGGCGGACTGCACCCCGATTCGGCGGATCTGTCACCGCACCTGCGCTCCCGCACCCAGGTGGGACGAATCCTCGTCGACTCCGGTGTCCCCACAATGGTTCTGCAGGCCGGGGTCGTCATCGGCTCCGGCTCGGCGTCGTTCGAGATGATCCGCCACCTCACCAACCGGCTCCCGGTCATGACCACCCCGCGGTGGGTCAACAACAAGATCCAGCCGATCGCGGTCCGCGACGTATTGCACTACCTCGTCGCCGCGGCCGAGGCGCCGTTACCGCACAGCCGCACGTTCGACATCGGCGGCCCCGACGTCCTCCGCTACGGCGAGATGATGCAGACGTACGCCGAGGTCGCCGGTCTGCGTCAGCGCCGCATCCTCGTCCTGCCGGTGCTGACCCCCAAACTCGCAGGCCTGTGGATCGGTCTGGTCACCCCGATCCCCCGCTCGCTCGGGCGGGCGCTGATCGAATCGCTCCACAACGACGCCGTCGCCGGCGAACACGACATCGACGACGTGATCCCGCCGCCGAAGGCGGGCCTGACCAGCTACCGGGACGCCGTCCGATTGGCGTTGCGGCGCATCGACAACGGCGAAGTGGAGACGACGTGGGCCAGCGCGTCGCCTGTCGGCGCCCCCTCCGATCCGTTGCCGTCCGATCCCGACTGGGCGGGTGAGGTCGTCTACACCGACGAACGCACCAAGGACTGCGACGCCGACGCCGCAACGCTGTGGACCGTCGTCGAGAGCATCGGCGGCGAGAACGGCTGGTATTCGTTCCCCCTCGCCTGGTCGGTGCGCGGCTGGCTCGACCGCGTCGTCGGCGGGGTCGGGCTCACGCGTGGACGCCGGAACGCCAAGCAGCTCAACACCGGTGATCCCCTGGACTTCTGGCGGGTCGAACGCATCGACCGGGGATCACTGCTGCGGTTGCGCGCCGAGATGCGGGCGCCGGGCGGGGCGTGGCTCGAATGGACCGTCCACAGTGTGGATCCCGCCCGGTCCCGGCTCGATCAGCGGGCGATCTTCTTCCCCAAAGGACTGGCCGGCCGACTGTACTGGTACTCGATCCTGCCGTTCCACGGAATCATCTTCAAAGGCATGATGGAGAACATCACCGGCTCGGCAGCCCGTCAGACCGTGCAGAGCGGCTGAATCCCCTCTCTGCCACCGGTGGTCGGGGACGTCAGCAACAGACACGAGTTGTAGCCGCGCGACTCCACCACCTGCCGGATCTGCTTCCACCCCGCGTCGTCGACCGCCGGGGTGCGGGAGAGGACGAAACCCGAGACCCGTGCCGGGTCACCCACCAGCGCCCACGAATAGTCGTCGGCGATGTAGGTGACCACATAATTGGTGGGACCGTCCGCCGCACTCTGGAACGGCACGTCCGGGAAACTGACGTGGAGCTGCGCGTTGGTGACCGGATCGTTGACGCGCGCATTGCCCATGATCCCGTTCGTCCCACCCGCCCACGTGGTGCACCTGTTGGCGACGCTGACATTCGACGGGTCGAGCAGTCCGTACGTCGCCCTCGTGTCCCGCGCACAGTCGAGGTTGAACGGCTGTGGCACAGCGGCCAACTGATACCACGTGCCCAGGTACCGCTGGACGTCGAGGGACGGAACGGGTGCGAGCGCACCGGGCTGAGCCTGTGCCGGACTTCCCGCCAGCAATACGGCCGCGGCGGCGGCGAACAGTCCTACGGCGAATCCACGTGCCTTGGAGAATGTCATCTCTGCCCCTCACTCGTTCGTGCCCTTTCAGGGCATTCGATACCGCTCTCCGATCGGATGGGTCGATCCCGGAAAATCTTCCGACCCATCCGCTTCGGAGACTGCTCCGAATGCCTGTCGATGGTGCTCCCCCGCACCCACACCGGAGAGAGGCAATTTCTGATGAAGATCACCACACGAGTCCTGGCAGTCGCCGCGAGCACGTCCCTGGTCCTGCTGGGTGCAGCGTGTTCGTCGGACGACAGCGACTCGTCCAGCAGCAGCTCGGAGGCCATGACGTCCGAGTCGATGTCGCCCGGTTCGACGACCGCGTCCGCGATGGCCGATCCCGCCGCCAACCTGGTCGGTCCGGGCTGCGCCGAGTACGCGGAGACGGTGCCGGAGGGTCCGGGTTCGGTCAGCGGGATGGCGCAGGATCCGGTCGCAACGGCCGCGTCCAACAACCCCATGCTCACCACCCTCACCGCCGCGGTGTCGGGTCAGCTCAATCCGCAGGTCAACCTCGTCGACACGCTGAACAGCGGGCAGTTCACGGTCTTCGCGCCGGTGGATGCCGCGTTCGCGAAGGTCGACCCGGCCACGATCGAGACCCTCAAGACCGACCCGGCCCTGCTCACCAAGGTCCTGACGTACCACGTCGTTCCCGGCCAGATCGCGCCGAGTGACATCGCCGGTGAGCACGCGACCGTCGAGGGCGGGATGGTCACCGTCACCGGTTCGGGTGACGACCTGAAGGTCAACGACGCGGGCGTCATCTGCGGCGGCGTCCAGACCGCCAACGCCACGGTGTACCTGATCGACTCCGTCCTGATGCCCCAGTAGGCACCGGCGTCTCACGGTTTCACCCCGCCCGGCGGCATCGGTCCCACACGATGCCGCCGGGCTACCCCACGTGAGTGGGAAAGCGTGATCCGGCACGCTTTCCCACTCACGGGCGGGTGCGGGGGTCGCCCATCCGAGGCAAGGTCAGCTCCGAATAGCTGATATGGACAGAGGCTCACCCACCGCCCCGGCCTACGTGCTCGTGCTGCCCGGCGGCAAACCCCGCAGTCAGGACCCGTCACGTTGCTGGCACCTGTCGAACCTGCGCATGATCTGGATGGCCCGGTCGCTGAGGTCGACGCTCGGACCCCACGGCATCGCCGTGCAGCGACTGCAGTACCGGGTGCGGGGATGGAACGCCCCCGAGGCCAGCCCGGTGCGCGACGCCCGGATGGCCCTCGAGCGGGCCCGACTGCGGTTCGGGGACGTCCCCGTCGCGGTCGTCGGGCATTCGATGGGCGGCCGCGTCGCCGCTCACCTCGCTGCTCTCGACAACGTCCGGGCGATCGCCGCGCTCGCACCCTGGTGGCCCGAGTCCGACGGCGATCTGGTGCCCGCCGACCGCAGCCTGATGGTGGCGCACGGAACCGCCGACCGCTGGACGGACCCCGTCGCCTCCCGGGTCCAGACCGAACAGGCACTGGTGCGCGGAGTGAACGCCTCCTGGAATCCGCTGACGGGGGCCGGACACTTCATGCTCACCCGGCCGTGGTGGTGGCATCGCATCACCGCCGATTTCGTTCTCGACGCGTTCGCCGCGGAAGGCGTCGTCGCCCCACCGACAGACCGGAAAGCAGGTCGCCATGCATGATTCGCAGAAGCCCGCACGCAGGAACGTCGCCGTGATCGGCAGCGGCGTCGCGGGGTTGACCGCCGCCTACGTTCTGTCCCGCCGCGACCGCGTCACTCTCTACGAGTCCGACGACCGTCTCGGCGGCCACGCCCACACCCACCACCTGACGCTCGACTCGGGTACCGAGGTGGACGTCGACACCGGCTTCATCGTGCACAACGACCGCACCTACCCCACCCTGCTGCGCCTGTTCGCCGAACTCGATGTGGCGACCCAGGATTCGGACATGTCGATGTCCATCCGGTCCGATGCGAGCGGGCTCGAGTACGCGGGCGCGAAGGGCCTCCGCGGGCTGTTCCCGACCGCACGCAATCTGGCCCGGCCGCGCTACTGGCGCATGCTCGGCGAGGTCCTCCGGTTCCACCGCGCCGCCCGTACCCTGCTCGACACTCCGGCCGGCGAGTCCGGTGCGCAGGAACCGCTGGGCGAATTCCTGGGCCGCAACGGTTTCAGCTCGTATTTCGTCGAGCACTTCATGACCCCGCTCGTCGCGGCGGTGTGGTCGTGCGATCCCGCGACCGCCGCGCACTACCCGGCCCGCTACCTGTTCACCTTCCTCGACCACCACGGGATGCTCACCGTCTTCGGATCACCCACCTGGCGCACCGTGACCGGCGGGTCCGCCCGCTACGTCGAGAAGGTGGCCGCACACGTCGACGAGATTCTTCTCGAAACCCCGGTGCAGCAGGTGGAGCGCACCCCGGACGGCGGGGCGTGTGTCGTCGACGGCCGCGGCGACGTCCGGTATTTCGACGCGGTCGTGGTGGCCGTCCACCCGCGCCGGGTGCTCGCCATGCTCGGCGACGCCTCGGATCTGGAGGCGGAGATCCTGGGCGCCATGCCCTATTCGGTGAACCACGCGCAGTTGCATACCGACGAAACGCTGCTCCCCCGCGCCGAGCACGCCCGGGCCTCCTGGAACTACCTGACTCCCGCCGACGGCACGGACGCGGCCGGCGTCATCGTCACCTACGACATGACCCGGCTCATGCGCCTCGACACGGTGCCCGACCGGCGGTTCCTCGTCACGCTCGGCGGGAAGCATCTCGTCGACCCGTCGACGGTCGTCGCCGAGATGACGTACGAACATCCCGTCTACACCCCCGATTCCGTCGCGGCACAGTCGAGGCTGCACGAACTCGGTTCCGCCACTTTCGCTTTCGCTGGCGCCTATCACGGCTGGGGATTCCACGAGGACGGGGCGCTCTCGGGGCTGCGCGCCGCCGAACGCATCGGCGGCTCCTGGGATGCGCAGACCACGCGACCTCACGAACGGGAGACGGTGTCGTGACCGCGCCCGCGATCTACTCGACGCGGATCCGGCACGCGCGCACCGAACCGGTCCGCAACAGCTTCGAGTACACGAGCTACAGCTGGTACGTCGACGTGGACGCCCTTCCGCGCCTCCCCCGGTGGCTCGGACCGTTCGCCCGCTTCCGCGCCGCGGACCACCTCGCACCGGATCCGGCTGCCGCCGAGGACACACTCCGCAGCAGGGTGGATGCCTTCCTCGCCACCCACGGAGTCGAACTCCGCGGCGGCCGGGTGACGGCCCTTCTCAACGCACGGGTGCTCGGCTACGTGTTCAACCCGCTCAGCGTGTACTGGTGCCACGACGTCGACGGCGGCCTGCGGTGCGTGATCGCCGAGGTGCACAACACGTACGGCCAGCGGCACAGCTACCTGATCCGCCCCGACGGCGACGACCGCGCCGAGGTGGACAAGCAGTTCTACGTCTCACCGTTCAACGACGTCAGCGGCCGTTACGACATGCGGTTCCCCGAGCCCGGCGACGCGCTGTCCCTGAACGTGGTCCTCCACCGGGACGGGCACGGCCCGTTCACCGCGACGGTCCGCGGGACGCGGCAGCCGGCCACCCCCGGCACCGTCCTGCGGGCTCAACTACGCACTCCCCTGGCACCTCTCGTGGTGTCGGCTCGTATTCGCATCCAGGGAATCACGTTGTGGGCCCGTGGACTCCCCGTCATGGCCCGGCCCGACGGCCGTCAGAAGGAGACAGTTCAGTGAGAAGGAACAAGGACACCGGCACGGACGCGTCGCCCGCCGTGAGCACGGCCGGCCTGGAATTCGCCGACGAGGACCCCCGGATCGACAACCGGATCTGGCCCGGACTGGCCGACGTGCCGACCGGTGTGCGTGCCGCGGCGTCGGCGAAGGTCGCCGACCGCCTGTTCCGCCGCGCGGCCGCCGACCTCGACGTCCGCATCGAGTATCCCGACGGCACCCTGGTCGGCGCACGCCGCGAGCAGGAGATCCTGCCCCGCATGATCATCCGCAATCCCGACGCGTTCGCCCGGCGGGTCGGGACGGGCGGCCTGATCGGCTTCGGCGAGTCGTACATGGCAGGCGACTGGACGTCGCCGGATCTCGCCGCGGTGCTCAGCGTGTTCGCCTCCCGGATGGCGACGCTCATTCCCCGCCCGCTGCAGCGGTTACGTGCACTGTACGTCGCCAAACACCCCGCGCAGGAACGCAACACCGAGCAGAACACCCGATCCAACATCTCCCGGCACTACGACCTGTCCAACGAGATGTTCGAGACGTTCCTCGACGAGACGCTGACGTACTCGAGCGCGCTGTTCTCGTCGACGCCGGCCCGCGTGGGGCAGGTCCGGGACGTGACGGTCCTGCGGGCGCCTGTCCCGCAGGTCGCCCCGAAGTGGGACGACTTCGTGGACGCGCAGCGCCGCAAGATCGATCGACTGCTCGACGAGGCCGGTGTCGGGGCGGGCACCCGGTTGCTCGAGATCGGGACCGGCTGGGGAGAGTTGTGCATCCGGGCCGCGGAACGCGGCGCCGTGGTCCGCTCCGTGACGCTGTCGAGCGAACAGCAGAGCCTCGCCCGACGGCGCGTCGCCGAGGCCGGACACTCGGACGCCGTGCAGATCGACCTGCTCGACTACCGCAACGTCGACGGCGAGTACGACGCCATCGTGTCCGTCGAGATGATCGAAGCCGTCGGCCACCAGTACTGGGCCACCTACTTCCGGGTGCTCGACAGGCTCCTCGCCCCGGGCGGAAGGGTTGCGCTGCAGGCGATCACCATGCCGCACGATCGGATGCTGCAGACCCGCAACACCTACACCTGGGTGCACAAGTACATCTTCCCCGGCGGATTCCTGCCGTCGACCGAGGCGATCGAGTCGATCACCGCCGAACACACAGCGCTGCGGGTGCGGGAGCGGCTGAGCATGGGGCAGCACTACGCGGAGACGTTGCGGCTGTGGAAGGAGCGGTTCGCCGCGCACAGCTCGCAGGCGGAGGAACTCGGATTCGACGAGACGTTCCGCCGGATGTGGCATTTCTACCTCTGCTACTCGGAGGCCGGGTTCCGCTCCGGATACATCGACGTGCAGCAGCTCGTCCTCGACAAGACGGGAGCACGACCGTGACCGTGGCCGCCGAACTCGACAAGGCGTTGCGTCCGCTCGTCCGCGGCGAACTGCCCGTGCATCTGACCGCGTGGGACGGCAGCACCGCAGGCCCGGCGACGGCGCCGAAGGTGGTGCTGCGCAGCCCGGACGCGCTGCGCCGATTACTGTGGAGCCCAGGCGAACTCGGGGCCGCGCAGGCCTACGTGACGGGTGAGATCGACGTCGAGGGCGACCTCGGCGAGGCCCTGGCACACGTGTGGGCGGTGGCCCGCGAGCGAGGGGTCAGCGGAGTCCGGCCGAGCCCGTCGACGGTCGCGAAGGTGCTGCGCGTCGCGGCGAAACTGGGCGTCGTGGGCGGCCCGCTCCCCGCACCCGCCACGCAGGCGAACATCCGCGGCCGGCTGCACAGCCTGCTCCGGGACCGCGCCGCGATCAGCCACCATTACGACCTCTCCAACGACTTCTACTCGCTGATCCTGGACCCGCAGATGGCCTACTCCTGCGCGTACTTCACCCGGAATGCGCCGGGAACGCCGGCCGATCCGGAGTACCGGCTCGAGGACGCCCAGCGGGACAAGCTGGACCTGGTGTGCCGCAAGATCGGGCTCGAACCCGGCATGCGGTTGCTCGACGTCGGCTGCGGCTGGGGGTCGCTGAGCCTCCACGCGGCATCCGCGTACGGCGCCCGGGTCGTCGGGGTCACGATCTCCCGTGAGCAGAAGGCCTTCATCGACGAGCGGATCGCCGAACGCGGGTTGCAGGACCGAGTCGAGATCCGACTGCAGGACTACCGGGAGGTCCCCGACGGGCCGTTCGACGCCGTCGCCTCCCTCGAGATGGGCGAGCACGTGGGCGAGAAGAACTACGCCCGGTACGCGAAGGCCCTCCACGACAACGCGAAGCCCGGTGCGCGGGTGCTGATCCAGCAGATGTCGCGCACCGGACGCCATCCCGGCGGCGGCCCGTTCATCGAGTCGTTCATAGCTCCCGACATGACCATGCGTCCGGTCGGCGAGAGCGTCGCGTACCTCGAACGAGCCGGGCTCGAGGTACGCGACGTGCATGGTCTTCGCGAGCACTACGTCTGGACCGTCGATGCGTGGCTGGCGCAGTTCGAGTCACGCTGGGACGACGTCGTCGCGATGGTCGGGCTCGAGATGGCCCGGGTGTGGCGGTTGTACCTCGTCGGCGGCGGGATGAGCTTCGCGCAGGGCCGCATGGGTGTCGATCAGATCCTGGCGGTGAAGCCGACCGCGGCGGGCCAGTCGCTGATGCCTGCGGTGCGGGTCGAGTCAACAAAGTCCGGCGTGTTCCGATGAACGGCTTCGGCTGGTCGGATTTCGGCGCCGTCACCGGGGCGAGCCTGCTCGTGCTCGCCGTTCTGCAGGCCGCGACGCTCCTCGTCGGCCGGCGGATCGGACGCTACAACGTCGTCGACGTGACCTGGGGGCTCGGATTCGTGCTGGTAGCGCTCGTGGCCGCCGTGGTCGGCGACGGCGACGCGCTCCGTCGGTGGCTGGCGCTCGTGCTCGTCGCGGTGTGGGGCCTGCGGCTGACCTGGCACATGTACGTCAAGTCCGCGGGCAAGGGTGAGGACCCGCGGTACGAGGAGATGCTCGACCGGGCCGGCGGCGACTCACCCGGCGTCGTCGTCAGGAAGATCTTCCTCACCCAGGGCCTCGCGCAGTGGTTCGTCTCGCTGCCCCTGCAGGTGTCGGCGGTCGTCGGTCCCGCGTCCGGTTTCGCCATGGTCGTGGCGGTGCTCGGCGTCGTCCTGTGGGTGGTGGGTGTCGTCTTCGAATCGGTCGGTGACCACCAGTTGAAGAAGTTCAAGGCCGACCCGGCCAACAAGGGCGAGATCATGGACGTCGGCCTGTGGGCGTGGACGCGACACCCGAATTATTTCGGCGACGCCTGCGTGTGGTGGGGGCTGTGGCTGATCGCGGCGAGCGTGTGGCCCGGCGCCGTCACCGTGCTGTCCCCCGTCGTCATGACGTATTTCCTGGTGTTCGCGACGGGGGCGAGGCTGCTCGAGAAGTCGATGTCGCAGCGCCCCGGCTACCCCGAATACCAGCAGCGAACCAGTTACTTCCTTCCCCTGCCGCCGAAGCGGTGAGCACCGTGCCGGCATCGCTCGCCCCTCCCCGGGCCCTGTCCTGGTCACACCGGCCGCAGCCTGCCATTAGGCTGTGGATCGATGAACGGAATGGGCCGATGACCGGCGTCGACAGGGACACGGAGAACGTGACGCTGACGGCGTTGCTGGCGCGTATCTCGCGCGGCGAGCGGGATGCGTTCAGCGACTTCTACGAACGCACCAGCGCGCGGGTGTACGGCATGGTGCTGCGGGTGCTGCGCGATCCCGGATACAGCGAGGAAACCACGCAGGAGGTGTACCTGCAGGTCTGGAGCAACGCGGCGAAATTCGACCCGAAGCAGGGGTCGCCGCTGTCGTGGCTGATCACCCTCGCCCACCGCCGCGCCGTCGACCGGGTGCGGTCCGAGCAATCCGGATCCGAACGCGAAGCCGCCTACGGCGCCTCGAGTTGGTACGGACCGTTCGATGCGGTGTCGGAGGAAGTGACCCGCAGAGGTGACACCAGCGACGTCGTCGACTGCCTCGGCACGCTCACCGAAGTTCAGCAGCGGACGGTGGTCCTCGCCTATTACGGGGGCCTGACGTATCGGGAAGTGTCGGAGCGGTTGTCCGTGGGGCTTCCCACGGTGAAATCACGAATTCGAGACGGGTTGATCAGGCTCAAGCAATGTCTGGGGGTGCAGTTCGATGGATGAGTCCCAGCACGACATCCTCGACCTCGCCCAGGTGTATGCACTCGACGCCGTCGACGATCAGCAGCGTCACGAGATCGACACCGCGATCGAGAGTGCACCGCCCCACGTTCGCCTCGAATTCGACAACGCGGTGCGCGGGGTACAGGAGACGATGGCCGCCCAGTCCGCGTCGACCGCGGTCGAACCACCCGACTATCTGCTCGGACGCATCCTCGATGCCCTGCCCGGCACGGCCGCGGCTCCCGCACCGGTGGCGCTGGACGACGTTCGTGCGCGCAGGCGCAGGCGTCTCGTGGCTGCGCTGAGTGCGGCGGCCGCGGTGGTCGTCCTCGCGGTCGGGGGCATCACCGTCGCCCAGCAGTTGCAGAGCGACGAAACCCAACCGGTTCCCGCGCAGATCCTCGCCGCCGACGACGTCCGGACGGCGGTGGCACCGATCGCCGGTGGCGGTTCGGCGACCGTCGTGTTCTCCAAGGACGTCGACGCCGGGGTCCTCGTGATGAACGACGTCCCCCCGCCCGAGCCCGGTTCGGTCTATCAGATGTGGCTGCTCGGGCCGTCGCACGAGCCGGTGTCCGCCGGGATCATGGAGGCCGACGACGTGGCACCGTCCACGACCGCGGTCGTGAACGACATCGACCAGTCCACAGCTCTCGGATTCAGTGTGGAACCGCCCGGCGGTTCCACCCAGCCCACCGGCGACATCTTCGCGACGGTGAACCTCACCTGACACGTGAGTGGCGAAGTGTCCCGGGGGACGCTTCGCCACTCACGTGGGGGTCAGGCGTTGGCGGCTTTGTATTCGCGGCGGCGGCGGTGCAGGATCGGCTCGGTGTAACCCGAGGGCTGTGTGGTGCCGTCGAGGATCAGTTCCTTCGCGGCCTGGAACGCGATGTTGGTGTCGAAGTCCGGGGCCAGCGGCCGATAGGTGGGGTCGCCCTGGTTCTGCCGGTCCACCACCGGCGCCATCCGCTGCAGCGAGGCCACGACCTGCTCGGCGGTGACCACCCCGTGCCGGATCCAGTTCGCCAGCAACTGCGAGGAGATCCGCAGGGTCGCCCGGTCCTCCATCAGCGCGACGTCGTGGATGTCGGGGACCTTCGAGCAGCCGACACCGGCGTCGATCCACCGGACCACGTACCCGAGGATGGACTGGCAGTTGTTGTCGAGTTCCTCCTGCTTCTGTTCCTCGGTCCAGTCGGTGTCCGGGGCCAGGGGGATCGTCAAAATTTGGTCGAGACCGGCCCGCCGGGTGCCCTTCAGTTCGTCCTGGACGGCGAACACGTCGACCTGGTGGTAGTGGGTGGCGTGCAGGGTGGCCCCGGTCGGGGACGGCACCCAGGCGGTGTTCGCGCCGGCCTTGGGGTGGCCGATCTTCTGCTCGAGCATCTCGGCCATCAGTTCGGTCATCGCCCACATGCCCTTGCCGATCTGCGCCCGCCCCTGCAGCCCGCAGGCCAGGCCGACATCGACGTTCCAGTCCTCGTAGGCGCTGATCCAGGTCTGCTGTTTCATCTCGGCCTTGCGGATCATCGGCCCGGCCTCCATCGAGGTGTGGATCTCGTCGCCGGTGCGGTCGAGGAACCCGGTGTTGATGAACACCACCCGCTCCCTGGCTTCGTGGATGCAGGCGGCGAGGTTGACGGTGGTGCGCCGTTCCTCGTCCATGATCCCGACCTTGATCGTGTTCGCGGGCAGGTTCAGGACCTGCTCGACGCGACCGAACAGGTCGGTGGTGAACGCGACCTCGTCGGGGCCGTGCTGTTTGGGTTTGACGATGTAGATCGACCCGGTGCGGGAGTTGTCCAACGGCCCGGTCTGCTCGGACCGGGACAGCCCGTGGATCGCGCACAGCGAGGTGAGGAGGGCGTCGAGGATGCCCTCCGGGATTTCGGTGCCGTCCGGGTGCAGGATCGCCGGGGTGCTCATCAGGTGCCCGACGTTGCGGACGAACAGCAGCGACCGCCCGTGCAGGGTGAGCTCGCCCCCGTCGGGGGCGGTGTAGGTGCGGTCCGGGTTGAGGCGGCGGGTGAACGCCTGCCCGCCCTTGGTCAGCTCCTCGGTCAGATCACCGCGGTTCAACCCGAGCCAGTTGCGGTAGCCGATCACCTTGTCGTCGGCGTCGACGGCGGCGACGGAGTCCTCGAAGTCCATGATGGTGGTGACCGCGGACTCGAGCACCACATCCTGGACGCCGGCCGCATCCGTCTGACCGATCGGGGAGGTCGGGTCGATCTGGATTTCGGCGTGCAACCCGTGGTTGCGCAGCAGCACCGACGACGGGGCGGCCGGGTCGCCGAGGTAGCCGACGAACTTACCCGGGTCGGCCAGTCCGGTGACGGTGCCGTCGGCCAGTGCCACGGCCAGGGCGCCGCCGTCGACGGTGTAGCGGGCGGCGTCGGCGTGCGAACCCGACCGCAGGGGGGCGGCGGTGTCGAGGAAATTGCGGGCCCAGGCGATGACCCTGTCGCCGCGGACCCGGTTGTAGGAGTCGCCCGGCTCGGCGCCGCCGTCCACGCCGATGGCGTTGGTGCCGTACAGGGCGTCGTACAGCGACCCCCAGCGGGCGTTGGCGGCGTTCAGCGCGAAGCGGGCGTTGAGGACCGGGACCACCAGCTGCGGGCCGGCGGTGGAGGTGATCTCCGCATCCACGTTCGCCGTGGACACCGCGAACGGGCCCGGCTCCGGCACCAAATACCCGATCGAGGTCAGGAACTGCCGGTACTCCGCCGGATCGGGGGTGCCGGTGTGGTCGCGGTGCCAGGTGTCGATCCGCGCCTGCAGATCGTCGCGCACCGCGAGCAGCGACCGGTTCCTCGGGGCCAGGTCCTCGATCACCTTCACCGCACCCGACCAGAAACCGTCGACGTCGATCCCGGTCCCCGGCAACGCCTCCTCGTTCACGAAGTCGTAGAGCACCTTCGCGACCTGCAGACCGCCGACCTCAACACGCTCAGTCATGAAATGACTCACCTTCCGCACTTGGCAAAACTTCCACGATGCGAAAACACAGTTTCGTATCTTGACATAGAGAAAACCGTGTTCATCGAGTTCTGTCAATAGCGGACGGCCGTACGGTTACAACGTCACATCCGATCGGGGGTCCGCTACGCGCTTCCGGTGTCCGTGTAGGAGACGGCGGCGGCGCGGACGTCGTCGATGCGGTACTTCGTGGCGGCGTCGACGGCCTTGGAGCGGTCGAGGGTGCCTTCGCCGGCGAGGGCGGACAGGACGGCGACGACGATGGATTCGGCGTCGACGTTGAAGTACCGGCGGGCGGCGGGGCGGGTGTCGGAGAATCCGAATCCGTCGGTGCCGAGGGTGGTGTACGAGCCGGGCACCCACTGCCGGATCTGGTCGGCGACGGCGCGCATCCAGTCGGAGGCGGCGACGAACGGGCCGGCCGCATCCGAGAGGGCCTGGGTGACGTAGGGCAGCGGGGCGTCGGTGCCGGGGTCGCGCAGGGCCTGGCGTTCGGATTCGATGCCGTCGCGGCGCAGTTCACCCCAGGAGGTGACCGACCACACGTCGGCGGCCACACCCCACTCGTCGGCGAGCATCTGCTGCGCCCGCAGCCCCTCGGGCATGGTGACCCCGGAGACCAGGATCTGCGCCCTGGGCGTGGAGCCTGCGGAATGCCCGTCGGACTGCACGGAGCTGCCCGATGCCTCGGACTTTCTGAACAGGTACATGCCCTTGAGCAGGCCCTGAACGTTCAGGTTCTCGGGTTCGGCGGGTTGGGTGTAGGGCTCGTTGTAGAGGGTGATGTAGTAGAAGATGTCCTCGCCACCGAACCCGTCGACGCCGTCGGTGCCGCCGTACATCCGGCGCAGCCCGTCCTTGACGATGTGCGCGAGTTCGTAGGAGAACGACGGATCGTAGGCCACGGCCGCCGGGTTGGTGGAGGCCAGCAGCAGCGAATGCCCGTCGGCGTGCTGCAACCCTTCCCCGGTGAGGGTGGTCCGGCCGGCGGTGGCGCCGAGGACGAAGCCGCGGGCCATCTGATCGGCCGCGGCCCACAGGCCGTCGCCGGTGCGCTGGAACCCGAACATCGAGTAGAAGATGTACAGCGGGATCATCGGCTCCCCGTGCGTGGCATAGGAGGTGCCGACCGCGGTGAACGAGGCCGTCGAGCCGGCCTCGTTGATGCCCTCGTGCAGGATCTGCCCGATCTCGGACTCCTTGTACGCCAGCATCAGCTCCGCATCGACCGCCGTGTACAGCTGCCCGTTGCGGTTGTAGATCTTCAAGGACGGGAACCAGGAGTCCATCCCGAAGGTGCGGGCCTCGTCCGGGATGATCGGCACGATCCGCTTCCCGATCTCCTTGTCCCGCAGCAACTCCTTCATGATCCGCACCAACGCCATGGTGGTCGCGACCTGCTGCTTGCCGGAGCCCTTGCGGACCACGTCGTAGGTCGAGTCCGCCGGCTGCGGCAACGGCTGCGGGGAGGTCCGCCGCTCGGGCAGGAACCCACCCAACGCCTTACGCCGGTCGAGCATGTACCGGATCTCCGGGGCGTCGGGGCCGGGGTGGTAGTACGGCGGCATCTTCGGGTCCCGCTCCAACTCTGCGTCGGAGATCGGGATCCGCTGCAGATCCCGGAAATTCTTCAGATCGTCGAGGGTCAGCTTCTTCATCTGGTGGGTGGCGTTGCGGCCCTCGAAGTGCTTGCCGAGGGTGTAGCCCTTGATGGTGTGCGCCAGGATGACCGTGGGCTGGCCCTTGTGCGCCATCGCCGCCGCGTACGCCGCGTAGATCTTGCGGTAATCATGCCCGCCGCGTTTGAGGTTCCAGATGTCCCGATCGGACAGGTTCGCGACCAGTTCCTTGGTCCGCGGGTCGCGGCCGAAGAAGTGCTCCCGCACATACCCGCCGTCGTTGGCCTTGTACGTCTGGTAGTCGCCGTCCGGGGTGACGTTCATCAGGTTGACCAGGGCGCCGTCCCGGTCCGCGTGCAGCAACGCGTCCCACTCCCGGCCCCAGACCACCTTGATCACGTTCCAGCCGGCGCCGCGGAAGAACGACTCCAACTCCTGGATGATCTTGCCGTTGCCGCGGACCGGGCCGTCGAGGCGCTGCAGGTTGCAGTTCACCACAAACGTCAGGTTGTCCAGGCCTTCGGTGGCGGCGACGTGCGCGAGGCCGCGGGATTCGGGTTCGTCCATCTCCCCGTCCCCCAAAAACGCCCACACGTGCTGGTCGGCGGTGTCCTTGATGCCGCGGTCGTGCAGGTAGTGGTTGAACCGCGCTTGGTAGATCGCGTTCATCGGGCCCAGGCCCATCGACACGGTCGGGAATTCCCAGAAATCGGGGAGCAGCCGCGGGTGCGGGTACGACGGCAACCCGCCACCGGAATCGGTGTGCGAGTGTTCCTGCCGGAACCCGTCCATCCGCTCCGCCGGGATCCGCCCCTCCAAAAACGCGCGGGCATAGATGCCGGGGGAGGCGTGGCCCTGGATGAAGATCTGATCCCCACCCCCGGGATGATCCTTGCCGCGGAAGAAGTGGTTGAACCCCACCTCGTACAGGGCGGCCGAGGAGGCGTAGGTGGAGATGTGGCCGCCGACCCCGACGCCGGGGCGTTGCGCGCGGGTCACCATCACCGCCGCGTTCCACCGGATGAACGCCCGATACCGGCGCTCGACCTCCTCATCACCCGGGAACCACGGCTCGTTCTCCGTCGGGATGGTGTTCACATAATCGGTCGACGTCAACGCCGGCAGAGCGACGTGCTTCTCCCCGGCCCGCTCGAGCATCCGCAACATCAGATACCGGGCACGAGTCGGACCCGAACGGTCCAACAAACCATCGAACGACTCCAACCACTCCGTCGTCTCATCCGGATCGATATCCGGCAGATACGACGCAACACCCTCACGGATGACGCGGGAGCCCGCACGGGGACGATCGGCGGAGGTGGTGGACTGTTCGAGCAAGGGATACTCCATCGTTGCGGGCGCGGGGTCGGGCGCCTGGGTGTCCGCCCGGGGTTTGGGCGGTGGACATGACTAGGGTTTCGCGAGCGGCCATCCCGTGATCCGCTTGGGACGCGGGGGCGCGTACGTGCGCACCTTCGAGGTCGAGAGTCCCAACCCTACAAGAGATTCCGCTAATTTCACAGCGGCACTGACGCCGTCGACCACCGGCACGCCGGTGCGCTCGCGGATTCGGTCGTCGAGGCCGGCCATTCCGCCGCAGCCGAGGCAGATCACCTCGGCCTTGTCCTCGCGCACGGCAGCTTCCGCCTCGTCGACGATCGCCTCGATCGTGGCCTCGGGGTCGGTTTCCAGTGCGAGGACGGGCAGACCGCTGGCGCGCACACTTGCACACTTGGCGTCGAGGCCGGCGAGGCGGAGCCGGTCTTCGATGAGCGGCACGGTGCGATCGAGGGTGGTGACCACGGAGTACTTGTGCCCCAGCATCATCGCAATGCTCGCGGAGGCCTCGGTGATGTCGACGACGGGAACGTCGAGTAGTTCCTGCAGCCCTTCCCGGCCGTGTTCGCCGTATCCGGCCTGGATCACCGCGTCGTAGGGTTCGGTGTACGACCGCACCCGGTCCATCACCGCGATCGCGGCGAGGTAGCTCTCGAAGTTCCCTTCGACGGATTCGGCACCGATCTCCGGTGTGAGCCCGACGATCTCGGTTCCGGGTGCTGCCGCGGCCTCGGCCTGTTTGGCGATCGCGTCCGTGATGGATGTGGTGGTGTTGACGTTGACGACGAGAATACGCATCGAAATCTCCTGTCAGTGTTCGCCGTGGCCGCTGTCCACGGCGATCGACTCGCCGGAGACGTCCACGTACTGCCGGGTCCGGTCGCCGACGACGGCGTAGACGGCTGCCGCAAGGCCTGCTCCGATGAACCACGAGAAGGGGGCGACGAGATGGAAGGCGGGGACGATCGCAAACAGGGTGCTGACCACCGCGGCGGGGACGAGGGCGTACACCGCCCGAAGGTTGAATCCCTTGCGGTAGTAGTAGGTTCCGTTCGGGCTGTCCGAGTAGAGGGCGGGAACGTCGACCTTGGTGCGGCGGATGAACCAGTAGTCGACGAAGATGATGCCGAACAGGGGTCCGAGGACGGCGCCGAGGCCTCCGAGGAAGTAGTTGATCACCACCGGGCTGTCGTAGAGATTCCAGGGCAGCAGGACCACGCCGATGCAGGCGCTGATGATGCCGGCCTTGCGGAAGCTGATCTTCTCGGGGGCGAGGTTCGACAGTACGTAGGACGGTGCGACGAAATTCGCCATGACGTTGACGGCCATCGTGACGATGACGAGGGCGAGGCAGGCCAGCGACAGGAACAGGGTGTGCGGGATCGCGGCGACGATGTCGGTGGGGCTGTCGATGATCGTCCCGTCGATCCGGAACTGGGCGCCGCACAGGATGAACGCGATGACGGCGAACGCGAGGACGTTGACGAACAGGCCCCAGAAGTTGCCGCGCACGACGGCGGTCTTCGACGGGGAGCGCCGCGAGAAGTCGCAGAAGTTGAGGATCAGGGTGCCGTAGATCGACATCCACAGGGCTGCGCCTGCGAACACCTGCCGCCACATCTCCCCGCCCGACGCGGGCTGGTCGGACGTCCAGGCGACGGAGAAGTCGGTACGGAACAGCATCCACAACGCCAGGGAGCCGACGGTGACCAGGATCAGCGGGCCGGCCAGGCTTTCGAATTTGCGCACGGCCTCCATCCCGTAGACGAGGACGACGATCTGGATCGCCCAGATCCCGATGAAGCAGATCCATCCGAGGCTGGACAGTCCGAGAATCGAGTTCTGGTCGAAGCGGTCGAGGGACGGCGCGACGGCGACGAGGAAGATCCGGAAGACGATCGACGCGAGGTAGGTCTGGATACCGAACCAGACGATCGCGATAATCGCGCGGACGACCGCGGGGATCTGGGCGCCACGGATGCCGAAGCTGATCCGGCTCATCACGGGAAAGGGCACGCCCGTCTTCTGCCCCATGAATCCGGCGTAGGTCATGGCGACGCAGACGATGACCGCGCCGATCATGAGCGACAGGATCATGTGGCCGCCGCCGAGACCGAGCGCGAACAGGCCGATGGCGAACGAGTAGTTGGCGATATTGTGGACGTCGTTGGTCCAGAGCGTGAAGATGCTGTAGGAACCCCAGCGACGGCCTGCGGCCTTCGTCGGTGCCAGGTCCGCGTTGTAGAGTTTCGGACTCGTCGTCGTGTGACGGCCGGCGGCGGCAGTGTGGTCGACGGTGGTGGTGTGCCGCGAGACTGTGTCGTCTATGAGCATGTGCCTGTCCTTGCGTGGCGGCGAACTAACTTCCGTATCACGGAAAGCTTGTTCCATTGGTCCCTCCAAGTGTGAGCCAGGCAACAGTGGGCGGTCAATGATTTCCGCAGGATATATCTTGGTGGCGCACCCCTTTACACACGCCAAACCCGCTGCCGCACTGGAGCTTTCGTAGCCTGTGCGACAGCGGGCAGGGTCGAGACCGGGTCAGGCCAGCCCGCGTCTGAGGAGCCGTCCGCGAGGCGCCTCGTCGAGGTCGATCCGTTTTCCGGCCAGCCAGGTACTGCGCACGACGCCGGCGAGAGCACGCCGGTCGTAGGCCGAGACGGGATTCTTGTGCTGCAGCTCGGCCACGTCGACGACGAAGGCCTCCTCGGGCGCGAACACGGCGAAGTCCGCCGCGTACCCCAGCGCAATGTGCCCCTTCGTGTTGAGCCCGACCTGTTCGGCGGGGTTCTCCGCCATCCACCGGACCACGTCGTTCAGGCTGTGTCCACGCCGTTTGGCCTCCGACCACACCGCGGACAGCGACACCTGCAGCGACGCGATGCCGCCCCACGCGACCCCGAAGTCGCCGATGTCGAACCGCTTGAGGTCGACCGTGCACGGGGAGTGGTCGGTGACGACGCAGTCGATCACGCCGTCCGCGAGGCCCCGCCACAGCAGTTCGCGGTTCCCGGCCTCACGGATCGGCGGGCAACACTTGAATTGCGTTGCTCCCGAGGGTATTTCTTCCGAGACGAACGACAGGTAGTGCGGGCACGTCTCCACCGTGAGCTTCACACCGTCCTTGCGGGCCGACGCGATCATCGGCAGCGCGTCGGAGCTCGACAGGTGCAGGATGTGCACCCGGCACCCGGTCCACCGGGCCAGCTCGATGACCTCGGCGATGGCGAGATTCTCGGCGCCCCGTGGCCGCGAGTCGAGGAAGTCGGAATAGTTCTCGCCGCCCGGTGACGTCGCGCGGTCGATGGCGTGGGCGTCCTCCGCGTGCACGATCATCATCGCGCCGAAACTGGCGATCTCCTTCAGCGCCAGTTCGAGCTCCGCCGGATCCAACGGCGGAAACTCGTCGACGCCGGAGTGCAACAGGAAGCATTTGAACCCGAATACGCCCGCGTCGTGCAGGGCCCGCAGGTCCGGGACGTTGCCCGGCACAGCGCCGCCCCAGAACCCGACGTCGACGTACGCCTGATCGGACGCGACCCGGCGTTTGACGTCCAGCGCCGCGGCGTCGACGGTCGGCGGGATGCTGTTGAGCGGCATGTCGACGATCGTGGTCACGCCGCCGGCCGCGGCCGCGCGGGTCGCGCTCGCAAACCCCTCCCACTCGGTGCGGCCCGGCTCGTTGACGTGCACGTGGGTGTCGACGAGACCGGGGATCAGCACCTCGTCGTCGCCCAGTTCGACGACGACCTCGGCGTCGAGTTGGGCGCCGAACGGTTCGATGACGACGATCCGGCCGTCCCGAACACCCACACAGCGAGCGACCTCCCCCGCCGCGGTGATCACCCGCGGCGCACGGAACAGCAGGTCGAGTGGGTCAGTCATCGTCATCACGACCTGCGCCCGCGACGCCGCGCACCGCTGCCGCCACGGCCGGGGCGACCGCCGCGTCGAACACGCTCGGCACGATGTACGTCGGATTGAGCTCCGACGGGGACACCGAATCGGAGATCGCCCGGGCGGCGGCGATGAGCATGTCGTCGGTGATCTCGACGGCGTGGGCGTCGAGCAGACCCCGGAACACACCCGGGAATGCGAGCACGTTGTTGATCTGGTTCGGGAAGTCGGACCGTCCGGTCGCGACGACGGCGGCGTGTTTGCCTGCCGCGACGGGATCGACCTCGGGCACCGGGTTGGCGAGCGCGAACACGACCGACCGTTCCGCCATCGTCGCGATGTCGTCGCCGGTGAGAATGTCCGGAGCCGACACACCGATGAACACGTCGGCGCCGGCCAGTGCGTCCCGCAGCGAACCGGACCGCGCTTCGGGATTGGTGTTGTTCGCGATCCAGGAACGGAACGAGTCGGAAGTGTCGTCGGGCGAGAGGATTCCGTTCCGCCCGCACGCCACGATGTTCGTCGCCCCCTGCGCGACCAGCAGGCGGATGATCGCGTGCCCGGCGGCGCCGACACCCGAGACCACGATCTTCACCGTGTCGAGGCTCTTCTCGACCACCCGCAGGGCATTGGTCAGCGCCGCGAGAACCACGATGGCCGTGCCGTGCTGGTCGTCGTGGAACACCGGGATGTCCAGCATGTCGCGGAGCCGGGCCTCGATCTCGAAGCACCGCGGGGCGGAGATGTCCTCCAGGTTGATTCCGCCGTACACCGGGGCGAGGGCCCGGACGATCTCGACGATCGCGTCCGTGTCCTGAGTGTCCAGGCAGACCGGCCACGCGTCGACGTCCGCGAACTGCTTGAACAGCGCCGCCTTGCCCTCCATTACGGGAATCGATGCGGCGGCACCGATGTTGCCCAGCCCCAGCACCGCCGAGCCGTCGGTGACGACCGCGACGGTGTTGCGTTTGATCGTCAGCCGTCGTACGTCCTCGGGGTTCTCGGCGATCGCGGTGCAGACCCGGGCGACGCCGGGCGTGTACGCGCGGGACAGGTCGTCCCGGTGCTTGAGCGGAACCTTCGGCACCACTTCGAGTTTCCCGCCGAGATGAAGCAGGAACGTGCGGTCGCTGACCTTGCCCACCACGACGCCGGGCACGTCCGCGATCGCCGACGCGATCTGCTCGGCGTGCTCGACGTCGGACGCGTCGCACGTGACGTCGATGACCATGTGGTCGGGGTGGCTCTCGACCACGTCGAGCGCGGTCATGGCTCCCTTCACGGAGGCCACCGCCCCGGCGAGGGTCGACGTGGTGCCCGCGCCGACCGGAGCCGTGACGCGAACGGTGATGGAGTAACCGGGACTGGGATTAGGCATTACGTCTTTCCTCGGGTTCGTCAGGTAGGGGGTGAGCGTGCGGTACTCGGCTATCGGGGCGCCTGGTCGGCGACGAGCACCTGATGGGTCTGCGGAAGGGCGTCCCACCAGGTGCGTCGCGTGTCCGCCAGTGCCGTCTCGTCGAGATCGCCGAACAGCCGCAGCCGGGACAGGCCGCCGTCGGGGTAGACGTCGAGCCGCAGGTGGGTGGCCGCGGCGGCGCCGTCCAGGACAAACCGGTGCCGGGTGTCGGGTTGCACGGCCGTGCGCGACAGCAGTTCCGTCCACGCGCCCTCGTCGGCGATGTCGGCGGTGCGCGCGTCGGCGGTGCTCAGCCGCACCCAGCCGGGCGCGTTCCCCACGTAGTAGCTGGTGTCGATCTCGACGTGCCGGGGGACGCCGGCTGCGGCGAGCGAGAACACGGCGAAGTCGTTGCCGCCACCGCGGCGCCGGGAGTTCTCCCAGCCCTCCCCCATGTTGCGGGCCCGTCCGGGCAGGATGATGTTCGCGGGCGACGCGTAGAACGCGTCGGAGCAGCCGACGAGGCGTCCGCCGTTCTCCGCGGCCAGCAGGTCCACGGTCCCGTCCAGGAATCGGGGGTCGGGTACGACCTCACCGTGTACGCGCAGACGCGCGACGCCGCCGTCGGGGTAGATCGACAGCCGTACGTGTGTCCACCGGTGCCGGTCGGCGACCGTGTAGGTGTTCTCCTTGTGTCCCTCGGCCGGCGACTTCTCGACGATGGTCTGCCAATCCGCCTTCATGACCTCTTCGATGGACGGGTAGCCCTCGATCGACGCTGCCTCGACGGAAATGAAGGGCGGGTAGTTGCCCTTGAAGTGCGCGGTGTCCACGACGATCCCGTGGATGACGCCGGCCGCGCCGAGACGGACGATCGCGTAGTCGTGGCCGTCGTCGCGGCGGCGGCGGGTCTCCCAGCCGTCGTAGACCTTGCCCTTGTGCCCGAAGTCCGCGGGGTCGAAGAACGGGGCCTCCGCCTTGATGAGATTCTCCCGCTGGGCGAACAGTTCGTCGTTGGCAGCGGACACGCTCCCGCCGAGGGCTCGGGAGGCGAGGTCGGGCAGGGCAGTGAAATCAGAAGTCATGATTCTCCTCGTGTGCTGAGTGTGGTGAGTTCGTCGGACGATGCGGCGATGGTGCAGCCGATCCGGCGCAGTAGCTCCGCCGCATGTCGGATCGATCGATGGAGGTCCGGTTCCAGATCCGCGAGCGCGTAGGCCGCGGAGATTCCGGCGCTGTGCAATCGGATGTCCCTGAGCAGGTTTCGGCCGCACACGGCGAGGACGGGGATGCCGGCCCTGCGTGCGTCGGCCGCGACCCCGATCGGGGCCTTGCCGTGCAGGCTCTGCGCGTCCAGCGACCCTTTGCCGGTGACGACGAGGTCGGCGGCGGCCAGGCGCCCGCGGAAGTCGACGAGGCCGAGGACCGTGTCGATCCCGGGCCGGATGTCCGCCCCCAGAACCGAGATCGCGCCGAACGCCGCCCCGCCCGCGGCGCCGGCCCCCGCGACCCGGCTGTCGTCGCGGCCCGTCGCGGCGCGCACGACCTGCGCCCAGCGGGTCATCGCGTCTTCGAGTACGACCAATTGCTCTGCGGCCGCGCCTTTCTGTCCCGCGTACACGGAGGTGGCGCCGCTCGGGCCGAGAAGCGGGTTGTCGACGTCGCAGGCGAGCCGGAAGTGCGCCGCCCGCGCCGCCGGGTGCAGGTCGGTGAGGTCGACCCGGGCGGCGTGGCGCAGCGCCGCCCCGCCCGGTGCGACGTCGTTGCCGTCGGCGTCGAGAATTCGCACGCCGAGAGCCTGCAACAAGCCGGCACCGCCGTCGGTTGACGCGCTGCCCCCGGAACCCGATCGATCACCCAGGACGGATCACCGGCGAGCAGCCCGTCGGCGAGCGCGTCCGCGACTTCCGCCGCGGTGAGGGATCCCTTGAACTTGTCGGGTGCGACCAGTACACGTGCCACGGTGTCCCCTAGTCCAGCAGCATGAGGGCTGTGGGGGCGTGCTCCCAGCTCTCCGCCAGGTCCTCGAACTCCGCGACGTTGTCGAGTTCGGTGCCCATCGCGATGTTGGTGACACGCTCGAGGAAGACCTCGACCACCACCGGCACCTTGTGCTCGCGGGCGAGTTCACGGGCCTTCTCGAGGGCGCCGGCGATCTCGCCCGGCTCGGTGACCCGCAGCGCCTTGCAGCCCAGTCCCTCGGCGACCTTGACGTGGTCGACGCCGTACCCCTTCGGCACCGCGGGCAGCGTCTCGTGCTCGCTGCGCTCCTGGGTGTTGATGTTGTCGAAGCCCAGTTGCACGCAGAAGTCCATGTCGAACGCGCGCTGCGCCTGACGGATCAGGCCCAGGTAGGAGTTGTTCACCACGACATGGATGTAGGGCAGGTTGAACTGCGCACCCACCGCCAGTTCCTCGATCATGAACTGGAAGTCGTAGTCGCCCGACAGCGCCACCACCGGGGTCTCCGATTCCGCGGCAACCACTCCGAGTGCGGCGGGGATCGTCCAGCCGAGCGGTCCGGCCTGCCCGCAGTTGATCCAGTTGCGGTCCTTGTACACGTGCAGGAACTGTCCGCCTGCGATCTGCGAGAGCCCGATCGTGCTGACGTACCGTGTGTCGCGCCCGAAGACGCGGTTCATCTCCTCGTACACGCGCTGCGGTTTGACCGGCACGTCGTCGAAGTGGGTCTTGCGCTGCATGGTCCGCTTCCGGGTGGCGCAGTCCTCCACCCAGGTGCTGCGGTCCGCCAGCGTTCCGGCGGCCTTGCGCTCCTTCGCGACGGCGACGAACAGTTCGAGCGCCGCCTTGGCGTCGGAGACGATCCCGTAGTCGGGCGCGAACACGCGCCCGATCTGGGTGGGCTCGATGTCGACGTGAACGAACTTGCGGCCCTTGCGGTACGTGTCGAGGCCGCCGGTGTGCCGGTTGGCCCAGCGGTTGCCGATGCCGAGGACGAAATCGGACGCCAGCATGGTGGCGTTGCCGTACCGGTGGGCGGTCTGCAGTCCGACCATGCCGGCGGCGAGCCGGTGGTCGTCCGGGATGGTGCCCCAGCCCATCAGCGTCGGGACCACCGGAACGTCCAGCAGTTCGGCCAGTTCGACGAGCAGGTCCGCGGCGTCGGCGTTGACGATGCCGCCGCCCGCGACGATCAGCGGGCGGTCGGCGGCGCCCAGCATGTCGAGGGCCTTCTCCGCCTGCGCGCGGGACGCGGCCGGCTTGTACACGGGCAGCGACTGGTACGTGTCCGGGTCGAACTCGATTTCCGCCAACTGCACGTCGATCGGCAGGTCGATGAGCACCGGGCCCGGCCGACCGGACCGCATCAGGTGAAATGCCTGCGCGAACGCTCCCGGAACCTGCGCCGGCTCGAGCACCGTCATCGCCATCTTCGTGACCGGGCCTGCGATCGAGGCGATGTCGACGGCCTGGAAGTCTTCCTTGTGCAGGCGCGCGACCGGGGCCTGCCCGGTGATCGCGAGGATCGGGATCGAGTCCGCCATCGCCGAGTACAGGCCGGTGATCATGTCGGTGCCGGCAGGCCCGGAGGTGCCGATGCAGACCCCGATGTTCCCGGCCTTGGCGCGGGTGAATCCCTCGGCCATGTGCGAGGCACCCTCGACGTGGCGGGCGAGGACGTGCTTGATCCCGCCGTGATTCCGCATGGCGGAGTAGAACGGGTTGATCGCCGCACCGGGGAGGCCGAACGCCTGAGTGGCGCCTTCGAGTTCCAGAATCTTGACCGCTGCGTCAGCGGCGCGCATACGAGGCATATCACTTCTCCATCGAGGATTACGAGTTGAAACGGGTCACTGGGAGGGGCGGCCGGACAGCCGCTCCACACCGCGCAGCAGTCCCGAATGGTCCAGGCCGCCATCACCGTTCGCACGGGCGGAGGCCATCAGCTGGGCGACGACCGCGCCGAGCGGGGTCACGACACCGGCCTCACGGGCGGCGCTGGTCACGATGCCGAGGTCCTTGTGGTGCAGATCGATGCGGAATCCGGGTTCGAACGACCGGTCCAGCATCTTCTGCGCCTTCTGGTTGAGGACGGCCGATCCGGCCAGTCCGCCGCCGAGCACCTCCACGGCGGCCGCGGTGTCGACGCCGTAGGCCTCGAGGAAGATGATCGCCTCGGCGAGGAGTTGGATGTTGCCGGCGACGATCAACTGGTTCGCGGCCTTCACCGTCTGCCCGGAGCCGTTCGGGCCCACGTGGACGACGGTCTTCCCGACGACGTCGAGGATCGGCTTCGCCGCGGCGAAGTCCTCGTCGGTGCCGCCGACCATGATCGACAGGGCCGCGTTCTTCGCGCCTGCCTCGCCGCCCGAGACCGGGGCGTCGATCAGCCGGAAGCCACGCTCGGACGCCTGCGCGGCGAGTGCGGTGGTCACGTCGGGCCGGATGCTGGAGAAGTCGATGATCAGGGCGCCGGCCGGGGCGTGCGCGAACACACCGTCGTCACCGGCGAGTACGGCCTGGACGTCCGGCGAGTCGGGGACCATCACGGCCACGACGTCGGCGCCGGCGACGGCCTTGGCGATGGAGTCGGCCGCGGTGCCGCCGGCCTCGACGAGTGCCGCGGTGCGCTCGGGCGAGCGGTTGTATCCGACCACCTGGTGGCCGGCCTTGGTGAGATGAACGGCCATGGGGCTGCCCATGATTCCGAGTCCGATGAATGCGATAGTGCTCACGAGTGTCCTCGATTCCGTCGAAGTGGTGGTGGGTGTCAGCGGCCGGCGCGGGTCGCGCGCTGCTCGCGGGGCAGCCAGTCGAACGTGTCCGGCCGCGTCGCCTTGTACTCGAGTCCGACGTAGCCGCGGTAACCGTGCCCGGCGAGCCGCTTCAGGTAGCCGTCGATGTCGAGGGTTCCGGTGCCGGGTTCGCCGCGTCCCGGCGCGTCCGCGATCTGCACGTGCCCGATCCGGTCGGCGTAGGTGTCGATCGCCGCGCCGACGTCGTCGCCGTTGACCTCGAGGTGGTAGAGGTCTGCGAGGAGCCGGAGCGAATCGACACCGTGCTCGGCCTTCACCCGGTCGATCACGGCGATCGCCTCGGCCGCGGTCTTCAGCGGGTACGCCGGTGTGCCGCTGACCGGTTCGACGAGCACGACCGCACCGATGCGATCGGCCGCCTTGCCCGCCTGGGCGAGGTTCTCGGTGGCTGTGGCGTCCTGGATCTTCGGATCCGCGCCGTCGATACGATTACCATACAGGGCGTTGAAAGCTTTGGTGCCCAGCCGTTCCCCGATTCCGACGGTGATGTCGATGTTGTCACGGAACGCCGACACCTGCGCCGGGTCGGACAGCAGTCCGCGATCCCCCGCCGGCATGTTGCCCGCCGCGAAGTTCAGTCCGGTGAGCTGTACTCCGGCGTTATCGATCGCGGCCACGAATGCGTCGACGTCGCCGTCCGTCGGTACGGCGGTGTCGAACGGCCACCAGAATTCGACGGCGTCGAATCCGGCGTCCCGGGCGGCCTGCGGACGCTGCAGGAGCGGCACGTCGGTGAGCAGGATCGAGCAGTTCAGGGTGTAGGCAAAGGTGTCCATCGGCTGTTCTTTCGCTCTCGGGGTGTTCAGGAGACGGTGGTGCTGTCGGGCTCGGGCAGGCCGCGGTAGCGTCGCCAGCCGCCGTGATCGGTGATCTCGGTGAGCTCACCGGCCCTGCTCTCGAGAAGGCCCGGACGCAGCCCCACCGCGAGAACCGAACGGCCGTCCGACAGTTCGATCACGGTGAGCTCGAGCTCCTCGGGCTCCTCGGGGAGGAAGTCGGTGCGGATGTCGCCGATCGGGACGTCGTAGAGTTCGCCCTCGATCGAGGCTCCACCGCTCTCCGCCAGGAGGAGGGCCGGGAATTCGTCGCGCACGGAGAAGAATCGGTAGTTCGGCGCGGTCCGGACCGTACCGAGGAAGGTGTGTGCGGATACGTTGTGATGGAGGTTTCCGCCTCGCATCGCTCCACCGTTGCAGAACAGTTCGGCCATCTTGTCAGCTCCTTCTTCCGTGGGCAGTCGCCGCCGTTTCGGGCGTGTCTGCCAATTCGATCGCGACCTGAAGCAGCGCTTCGCGTAGTCGCTTGGTGTTTGCGTCGAGTCCTTCGCGCACCAGGTCCTGGGTGACCGGCCACGGAGTGTCGCTGATGACGTCGTGATCGGTGACCAGGGCGATGCAGGTGTAGGACATGCCGAGTTCCCGCGCCAGCGCAGCTTCGGGATACGGGGTCATGCTGATCAGGTCCCAGCCCTGGGCCGCGTACCAGCGGGATTCGGCGCGGGTCGAGAACCGCGGTCCTCGGATCGCGACCATCACGCCACCGTCGTTGACCACCCAGCCGCTTCTGCGGAGCGTCGAGACCACCGCCCGGCGGCCGTGGGCGCAGAACGGGTCCGCGAACGAGATGTGGACGTCGTCGTCGTGGAACGTGTCGTCGGTGCGGCCCGTGCGGTCGACCAGCTGGTCGGGCACGACGACCGAGCCGACACCGATCGCCGGTCGCAGCGAGCCGGACGGGGTGGGAGCGAGAATCGTCCGCACGCCCAGGCTGTGCAGCGCCCAGATGTTCGCGCGGGCGTTGATCCGGTGGGGGGGGATGTTGCGGTGCCGCCCGGTGCGGGTCAGGTAGGCGAGCCGGCGGCCCCCGGACGACCCGAGGACGATGCTGTCCGACGTCGGCCCGTACGGGGTGTCGATGTCGACCTGCTCGGCGTCGTCGAGGAGTCCGTGGTAACCCCAGGTGCCGAGCAACCCCACGGTGGGCTGGGTGTCAGGCATGGTGGTTCACCGTTCCTTCCGCGGCCTTGTTCGCGGCCAGCAGTTCGGGCCTCTCGACTGCCGGGATCACCGGCGGGTTGTCGTGATGTTCGTGCCCGGGGTGGGGGTGGACGGTGACGTCGTCCGGGTCGTCGGGTGTCACCTTTCCGTCGAGAACCGCGCGCATCTTCTCCTTGTCCAGCAGTCCTTCCCAGTTCGCGACCACGAACGTGGCCATGCAGTTGCCGAGCAGGTTCGTGAAGACCCGCATGGAATCCATGAGCCGGTCGGCGCCGAGCAGCAGCGCGACGGCGGCGACCGGGAATGCACCGATCGCGGCGGCGGTGGCGGACAGCGCGACGAAGGCCGATCCCGGCACGCCCGCCATCCCCTTGGAACTGAGGATCAGAATGCCCATGATCGCGATCTGCTCGCCGAAGCTGAGATCGACGCCGACGGCCTGCGCGAGGAACATCATCGCCAGTGACAGGTAGATCGCGGCACCGTCGAGGTTGAACGAGTAGCCGGTGGGGATCACCAGGCCGACGACGGCGCGGTCGCAGCCCGCGTTGTCCAGCTTCTTGATGATGCGGGGCATGACGGCCTCGGAGGATCCGGTGCCCAGGGCGAGCATGAACTCCTCGCGGCAGTACTTGATGAACTTCCACGCGTTCACGCCGGTGATCAGCTTGACGACGATCGACAGCACGACGATGAAGACGAGTGCCGCTCCGTAGCACGCCAGGATGAGCATGCCGAAGGATTTGAGGGAGCCGGCGCCGTAATTGCCGACGGTGAAGGCCATTGCACCGAACGCGCCGATGGGCGCCAGGTACATGATGTAGCCGACGATGCGGAAGATGACGTGCAGCGCCTGGTCGATCACGTCCATCAGGACCGGCGGAGCCGACTCGCTGAACGACGCCAGCGCGACACCGAACAGGATCGAGAACAGCAGGACCTGCAGCAGGTTGTTCTGCGCGAACGCATCGAACACGCTGGTCGGGATGATGTGCATGACGAACTCGACACCGCCGGGCAGGTGCCCGCCCTGCGTCTTCTCGTCCAGCGCGCTGGTGTCCAGCGTTGCCGGGTCGATGTTCAGCCCGCTACCTGGATGAACGAGGTTTCCGACGAGCAGGCCGAGGCCGAGCGCGAAGGTCGTGGCGGCCGTGAACCAGAGCAGGGCCTTGCCGCCGATCTTGCCGAGCGCCTTCATGCTGCCGACCTTCGCGATGCCGGTGACGATCACCAGGAAGATCAGTGGGGCGACCACCATTTTGATGAGCTTGATGAAGCCCTCGCCCAGCGGCGCCAGGTGGTGCGAAAACTCGGGGAACAGGATGCCGGTGGCGATGCCCAGGGCGATTCCGATCAGGACCTGGACGAACAGCGATCTGTACCAACGCTGCTTCTTGGGTTTTGCAGCGATTTCGACTTCAGACACGGGGCCCTCCCTCGGGGCTTGGTGTTTTCCATATTATGGAAGTTGTATTTCGTATCTCGATATAGTGAACGCCGTCACACAGTGTTTTGTCAACCGATGCAGGGAAGGAATCGTCGCGATCCGCCGCAAGCGCGCTATCGTCATACGGAGCGCCCTTTCCGCCTGACGGAAAGAATGGGGGCTCCTGGGGGAGGAACCCCGAGGTAGTCAGAGGATGGAGCCAGACATGACGAACGGTCAGAGCGCGGCCGGCGGCGTGCAGTCGGTCGAGCGCGCATTCGACATACTCGAGATCATGGCCAGCGCCGGCGGATCCATCGGCGTCAGCGAACTCGCCGAACTGGCCGGACTCCCCCTCCCGACGATCCACCGGCTCATCCGCACACTGATGAACCGCGGATACGTCCGGCAGCTCCCCACCCGCCGGTACGCGCTCGGCCCCAAGCTCATTCGACTCGGCGAGAGCGCCACGCAACTGATCGGCGCGTGGTCGCGGCCGCACCTGTCCGAACTGGTGCGCGGCACCGGCGAGACCGCGAACATGGCCGTCCTCGACGGCACCATGGCCGTCTACGTCGCACAGGTGCCGTCCGAACACGCGATGCGCATGTTCACCGAAGTCGGCCGCCGCGTCTACCCGCACTGCACCGGTGTCGGCAAGGCCATCCTCATGCAACTGTCGAACGACGCCGTGCGCTCACTGGTCGGCCGGACCGGGATGACCACGTACACCGAGAACTCCCTGACGGACCCCGACCTGCTCATCGCCGATCTCGAACTGAGCAGGAACCGCGGATTCGCCATCGACGAAGGCGAACAGGAGATCGGCGTCCGCTGCTTCTCGGTGCCGGTGCCGAACGCTCCGACGCCCACCGCCATCTCCGTCTCCGGACCCGCGGCCCGCGTCACCCTCGAGTCGGCCGACCACATCGTTCCGCTGCTCAAGCGCGTCGCGAAGGAACTCGGTACCGAGTTCGACAAGAACGCCGCACTGTAGAACCAGACCGCCCATCAATAAAGGTTGACGAGCCCCGACTCATCAACTTAAGTTGATAGCCGTGAGTGACGATCCGAGCCCGGCCACCGCGTTCGCTGCCGTCGTCGCGCTGCGGCGACAGGCCGATCAGCTCGAGCGTGACGCCGTCGCCCACGCCCTGTCCGCCGGCTGGACCTGGGCGGACATCGGTCAGGCGCTCGGCGTCTCGGGTCAGGCAGCGCACAAACGCCTCGGTCCCGGACGATCCGCCGACAAGAAGACGAGGGGACCACGATGAAATTCACCCGGGCTTGGCGCGACATGCGCACGATGAAGACCCTGTTCTCCGAAACGGAGGCCGAGGCCGACCGGCTCGGCGACCGCGAGCCCGGCCTCGAGCACCTGCTCCTCGCGTCGTTCGCGCTCCCCGACGGAACGACGGTCCGAGTGTTCGACCGGCTCGGTTCGAACCGGGACGCGCTGCGCGAGGCGATCATTCACGTGCACGGCGAGGCCCTCGCGGCGGCAGGTATGACCGACGCGGGCGTTGCCACCAGTGCGCTGAGCCGTCCCCGCACCGGCCCGCTGCGGCTGACCGAACCGGCCCAGGGAGCGTTCCGCAACGCGGCGGCTCTCGCGAAATCGGGACGCAGGCCGATCGTCGGCGCCGACATCGTCGCGGCCGTTGCCACCGTGACGCACGGCACCGCGGCGCGGGCCCTCGAATCGCTGGGGCTCGTCCGGTCCGACGTCGTCGACGCCGCACGGGCGGAGCCGGCACGGTGAGCGGACGGCCCAGGATCGGTGTTCGCGGCCTACGCGGATAGGCTCGACACGTGGTACTTCCCCGCGCGACTTCGGTGTCACCGGCAGATGTTCTCGGTTCCATGCGGGACGTCATCGACGGTCCCCTGCCCGACATCGCCGTCCGCTTCTCCAAGTTCCTCGCCGACATCTGGCCGCACACCGCGCTGGTGATCTTCACCCGGGAATGCACGGGGCGGCCCCGGAAGGTCAGCGGCGACCCCGCGGTGGTCGAACGCGTCACCATCGCAGAACTGGACTCGTTGCGCACCCGGATGTCGGAAGGCACGCCGTTCGACGACCAGACCCTGGTGGCCGGCTCGAAGCGCAGGGTCTGGGCACTGCTCGACGCGACCGGGACCCTTCTCCTCGTCGTGCCGAAGTCGCGGCAACATATCCGTGAGGTCCCGCTGGTGGCGGGCGCCTTCGGTGTCGTCGCAGTGTCGATCCGGCATCAGGTCGCGCAGGCGAGCCCGGCGTACCTGGCGGAGTCGCGGGCCGCGTCGAGCGAGCGGGCCAGGACCATCGTGGAGCTGACGGACCTGCACGCCGCGACGCTCGAGTCCATCCTGTCGACGCTGCGGTCCAAGGACCTCGACGACCGGCGGTCGCGGATCACGGCGAGTGAGACGGCATCGACGGCGCTGATCACCCTGCGGTCCGCGGGCGAGTCCGACCGCATCCTGGCGGAGGAAGCGGTCACCACGGCGTTCGCCCGGTTGCAGGGCGAACTGCGGCCACTGCTCCAGCACCGGCCCGTGCGGGTCGACTACGTGGATCCACCGGTGGACGGTCGCGCGCTGCCCGGTGAGGTGGCGAGCGCCGCGCGGGCCGTCGTGCGCAGCGCCGTCCTGGCGTTCGCGACCCAGTCCACCCTGGAGCGCATCCGCATCGCCTGGGACTGCGACGGCTCCAACCTCCTCGTCGAGGTCCGCGACGACGGCGACGGCGGACTCGACACCGACGCCCTGGTGCGGCAGCTCTCCGGCCGGGTGCACACGCTCGGCGGCCGGATCGACGTCGAGTCGGTCGACGGGTGGGGGTCCCGGGTGGCGGTGGCGATTCCCCTCGACCTGCCCGCGGCCCGACCGGACGAACAGCAGTTCGGCGACCTCAACCCCCGCGAACTCGAGGTGCTGGGCCACCTCGCCACGGGCAAGAGGAACAAGGCGATCGCCGACAGCCTCGGCATCAGCGAGAGCACGGTCAAGTTCCACGTCGCGGGAGTCCTGAAGAAACTCGGTGTGGCGTCCCGCGGCGAGGCCGGCGCGATCGCCCTCGAGGCCGGCATCCGCGCCGACACGACCGGCAGGCCCTGACCCCAGGTGAGCGGCAAAGCGTGCGGGAGCACGCTTTGCCGCTCACGTGATGCGGTCGGGGTGGGTGTAGAGGTTCATGGTGGTGCCGCGGAGGAATCCGATGAGGGTCAGTCCGGTGTCGTGGGCGAGGTCGATCGCCAGCGATGACGGGGCGGACACGGCGGCGAGGATCGGGATGCCGGCCATCACCGCTTTCTGCGCCAACTCGAACGACGCCCGGCCGCTGACGAGCAGGACGGTGCCGCGCAGCGGGACCCGGTCCTGCTCGGTGGCCCACCCGATCAGCTTGTCGACCGCGTTGTGCCTGCCGACGTCCTCCTTGATGGTGAGCAGTTCCCCGGTGCGGGTGAACAACCCCGCCGCATGCAGACCCCCGGTGGTGTCGAACACTTTCTGCGCCGCCCGCAACCGGTCCGGCAACTCCGCGATCGTCGCGGCCGGCACCCGCACCGTGTCCGTCGCCGGGGAATACTTGGTGCGCTGCCGGATCGCGTCGAGCGACGCCTTCCCGCACACCCCGCACGAGGACGTGGTGTAGAAGTTGCGTTCGATCCCCATGTCGGGCAGGAACACCCCGGGCGCCAGATCCACGTCCAGCACGTTGTAGGTGTTGACGCCGTGCTCGTCGACGCTGTTGCAATACCGGATCGACGCAATATCGGCGCGCCCGGCGATGATGCCCTCGGTCAGCAGAAACCCCTGCGCCAGTTCCACATCCGAACCGGGGGTCCGCATCGTCACCGCCAGCGGTGTGCCGTTCACCCGGATCTCCAGGGGCTCCTCCACCACCACCGTGTCCGGGCGGGTCGACTGCCTGGTGTCGGTGATCCGGGTGACCGGGGTCCGGGTCGTCACCCGCCCCACCGGTCAGCCCCGCTTCTCGAGGCGGATCAGGACCGCCTTCGACACCGGCGTGTTCGACTTCTTCGCGACGTGATCGAGCGGGATCAGCGGATTCGTCTCCGGATAATAGGCCGCCACATTCCCGACCGGCGTCGGGTACGGCACCAGGCGGAAGTCTTCCGCGCGGCGTTCCTCCACGCTGCCGTCCGGAGTGGTCCATTCCGAAATCAGGTCCACCCGATCCCCCGCCGCGTACCCGAACGACTCCAGGTCCTCGGCGGCGATGAACAGCACCCGCCGTCCGCCCTTCACGCCGCGGTAGCGGTCGTCGAGACCGTAGATGGTGGTGTTGTACTGATCATGCGACCGCATGGTCTGCAGAATCAGCTTCCCCGCCGGCACCGGCACCCACGACAACTCGTTGACGACGAAATTCGCCTTCCCCGAGCCGGTGACGAACCGGCGTTCGTCCCGCGGCGGGTGCGGCAGGCCGAACCCGTCCGGCGCCCGGACCTTGGTGTTGAAGTCCTCGAACCCGGGGATCACCCGGGCAATGCTGTCGCGGATCAGGTCGTAATCGGCGGTGAACTCCGCCCACGGCACCGAATGGCCGGGCCCGAACAACGCCTGCGCGATCCCACACACGATCGCGACCTCACTGCGCAACTGATCACTGGCCGGCGGCAGACTCCCCCGCGACAGGTGCACCATCGACATCGAATCCTCGACACTGACCTGCTGTTTGCGACCGGCCTGGACGTCCTTGTCGGTGCGCCCCAGCGAGGGCAGGATCAGCGCGGTCTGCCCGGTCACCAGGTGGGAGCGGTTCAGTTTCGTCGACACCTGGACCGTCAGCGCACAGTTCCGCAGCGCCGCCTCGGTGGTGTCGGTGTCCGGGGTCGCGGAGACGAAGTTGCCGCCCATCCCGACGAACACCGACGCCTTCCCGTCCCGCATCGCCCGGATCGAATCGACGGCATCGAATCCGTGCCTGCGCGGTGAGCGGATCCCGAACTCGGCATCCAGAGCGGTCAGGAACGATTCGGGCATCTTCTCCCAGATGCCCATCGTCCGGTCACCCTGGACGTTGGAGTGTCCGCGCACCGGGCACACCCCGGCACCCGGTTTGCCGATCATCCCCCGCATCAACAACAGGGCGACGGCGTCCTGGATGGTGGCGACCCCGTGGGTCTGCTGGGTCAGCCCCATCGCCCAGCAGATGATCGTCTTGTCCGAGGCAATCAACGCCCGCGCGGTGTCTTCGATCCGGGCCCGCGTCAGCCCCGTCGCCTCCACGACGGTGTCCAGGTCCACGGTGTCGCGGATGTGGGCGGCGTACTCGTCCCACCCCGCGCAGTGTTCCCGAAGGAAGTCATGGTCCAGCACGGTGCCCGGCGCGGCGTCCTCGGCGTCGAGGAGCAGTTTCGCCAACCCTTGGAACAACGCCTGATCGCCGCCGATCCGGATCTGCAGGAACTCGTCCGCGATCTGCACACCGTCGCCGACCACCCCGTGCACCTTCTGCGGGTCCTTGAACCGCAGCAACCCGGCCTCCGGCAGCGGGTTGATCGCGATGACCTTCGCCCCGTTGCCTTTGGCCTTCTCCAGGGTCGACAGCATGCGGGGGTGGTTGGTGCCCGGGTTCTGGCCGGCGATCAGGATCAGGTCCGCGTTCTCGATGTCGGGAACCGACACCGACCCCTTCCCGATGCCGATCGTCTCCGTCAACGCACTACCGGAGGATTCGTGGCACATGTTCGAGCAGTCCGGCAGGTTGTTGGTCCCGAACGCCCGGATCATCAGCTGATACACGAACGCCGCCTCATTACTGGTGCGGCCGGAGGTGTAGAACACCGCCTCATCCGGCGACCCCAAAGCCCTCAGTTCGCCGGCGATCAACCCGAACGCCGCGTCCCACCCGATCGGCTCGTAATGCGTGGCCCCGGGCAGCAGCACCATCGGATGCGTCAACCGGCCCTGCTGGCCCAGCCAGAACTCGGTGCGCCCCAGCAACTCGGCCACCGAATGCTCCGCGAAGAACTCCGGCGTCACGGTGCGGGTGGTGGCCTCCTCCGCGACCGCCTTCGCCCCGTTCTCACAGAACTCCGCGTGCTTGCGGTGGCCCGGGGTTTCCGGCCACGCACAGCCCGGGCAGTCGAACCCCTGCCGCTGATTCAACCGGAAGAACGTGCGGGCAGTGCGCACCGCACCCATCTGCTCCATACCACGCTTGAGCGACACCAACACCGCAGGAACACCTGCCGCATAGGACTTCTCGTGCGTGACGACGACGTCTTCTTCGTCGAAGGTGTACCTGTCGGTGGTGTCGGTCATGGAGTCAGTTTCCTCGTGCAATCCATTCGGCGAGGTGCGGGGCCTCGGTGCCGATCGTGGTTCCGTCACCGTGACCGGTGTGGACGAGCGTTTCCTCGGGAAGGGCGAACAGCCGGTCGCGGATCGACCCGATGATGGTCGGGAAATCCGAGTACGAGCGGCCGGTGGCGCCGGGGCCACCCGAGAAGAGGGTATCTCCGGAGAACAGTGCCCCGGCCTCGGGGAGGTAGAGGCACACCGAGCCCGGCGAGTGACCCGGGGTGGAGATCACCTGGATCTCGGTGCCGGCGATCGCGATCCGCTGCCCGTCCTCGAGGTTCCAGTACTTGTCGTCCGGGTGACTCATCTTCCACAGCACGTCGTCCCCGGGGTGCAGCAGCACCGGCGCGTGCAACCGTTCGGCGAGTTCCGGGGCGACGGTGACGTGATCGTTGTGGCCGTGCGTGCAGATCACCGCGTTCACGTGCCGGCCGCCGACCGCGTCGATGATCGGCTGCGCAGCATGGGCGGCGTCGACGATCACCACGTCGGTGTCGTCACCGATCAGCCAGATGTTGTTGTCGACGTTCCATTCGCCGCCGTCGAGGGCGAAGGTGCCCTCGGTGACGACCCGCTCGATCCGCAACTGCCCGCTCACAGCACGACCACCGAGCGCAGCACCTCACCGGCATGCATCCGATGGAACGCGTCCTCGACCTCGTCGATCTTGATGCGCTCGGTGACGAACTTCTCCAGCGGCAACCGGCCCTGCCGGTACAGGTCGACGAGCATCGGGAAGTCACGCTCGGGCAGGCAGTCGCCGTACCACGACGACTTCAACGACCCACCGCGGGAGAAGAAGTCGATGAGCGGCATCTCCAGCTTCATGTCGGGGGTCGGGACACCCACCAGCACCACGGTGCCGGCCAGGTCGCGGGCATAGAACGCCTGCTTCCACGTCTCCGGGCGGCCGACCGCGTCGATCACGACGTCGGCACCGAAACCGCCGGTCAGCTCCTGCACCGCCTCGACCGCGTCGACGTTCCCGCCGTTGACCGTGTGCGTCGCCCCCAGGTCCTTCGCCCACTCGAGTTTCTTGTCGTCCCGGTCGATCGCGATGATCTTGTTCGCCCCGGCCAGCCGGGCACCCATGATCGCCGCATCTCCGACACCACCGCAGCCGATGACGGCCACCGAGTCACCGCGACCGACGTTGCCGGTGTTCACGGCGGCACCGAGACCGGCCATCACCCCGCAGCCCAGCAACCCGACCACCGCAGGGTCGGCGGACGGATCCACCTTCGTGCACTGCCCCGCATGGACCAAGGTCTTGTCGGCGAACGCCCCGATCCCCAGCGCCGGGGTCAACTCGGTGCCGTCCTCGAGCGTCATCTTCTGCGCCGCATTGTGGGTGTCGAAACAGTACTGCGGACGACCCCGCTTACAGGCGCGGCACTGCCCGCACACGGCGCGCCAGTTGAGGACGACGAAGTCGCCGACGGCAACGGAGGTGACGCCCTCGCCGACACTCTCCACGATCCCGGACGCCTCGTGGCCGAGCAGGAACGGGAACTCGTCGTTGATCCCGCCGTCGCGGTAGGTCAGGTCGGTGTGGCACACCCCGCAGGCCGCGATGTCGACGACCACTTCGCCCGGACCGGGATCCGGAATGGTGATGGTCGCGATCTCCACGGGGGCACCCTTGGATGGGGCGATGACGCCTCGTACCTGCTGCGGCATGGGATTCATTCCTTCGGTCGATCAGTCGGAGCGGGATCGATGCATGGCTATATATGCACCTCTCCCGAGACCCTACGTTTCGGATGGGCCCCGGGGGACTGATCGAAGTGAGAGGCCGACCTAGCCGGATTGCGAGCGACTCACGGTTGCCCCACGATCCCGCTCCCTGCCGGAATCTCACGGTTGACACGGTGCGGTATATACAGGACTATACATCTCGAAGAGTGAGGCACACCACACCGATCACGGAGTTCCGATGACCCGGAAAGATCCCCGCCCGACCGAGGAACCGCACCCGCTTCCGGTGCTGCTCGACGGCTCCCAGCTCACGGTCGATCAGCTGACGACTCTGGCCAAGGAGCCCGTCGCGGTCGCGCCCGACCCCGCCGCGCTCGACCACGCACGCCGTTCCTGGGAGACCGCGGTGCGGATCGCCGCGCGACAGCCCATCTACGGCCGAACCACCGGCGTCGGGGGAAACCGCGACACCTCCGTCTCCGACGGCATCGAACAGGATCTCCGCCTGCTCCGCAGTCACGCGACGGGTTCGGGTCCCTCGCTGCCCGACCACGTCGTGCGCGCCGCCATGATCATCCGCGTCAACCAGATCCTCAACGGCGGATCCGGTCTGCACCCCGACATCGTGACGGCGCTGATCGATGCCGTCGCCGCGGACGAACTGCCCGCCGTGCACGCTCGCGGGGCGATCGGCACCGGCGACCTCAGCGCGTTCTCGGAGATCGCGCTCGGGCTGATGGGCGACACACCGCTCCGGGACGGCCGGATCGCGCCCCGGTGGACGCCGCACCAGGGTGATGCACTCCCCCTGATCTCGACGAACGCGATGACCGTCGCGCTCGCCGCAACGGCCACCGACAGCGTGGCGAACTGGCTCGAGCACGCACTGATCGTGGGCGTGCTGTCACTGCTGGCGACGCGCAGTTCCGTCGAACCGTTCGCGGCACGAGTGCAGGCGGCCCGCAGGCACCTCGGCCAGGAGGAAGTGGCCGGCCGGGTCCGGGAACTTCTCGTAGGCCAGCACGTACGGGCTGCCCGCGTGCAGGACTCGTACGGGTTCCGCGCCCTCCCCCAGATCCTCGGTGCCACGTGGCAGGCGCTGCAACGGCTGCGGGGAACCCTCGCGATCGAGATGAACTCGTCGTCCGAGAACCCCCTCATCTCCGTCGAGGACGACGCCGTGTTCCACAACGGGAACTTCCACGGGATGCCCATTGCCCTCGCCGTGGACGAGGCGAAACTCGCGCTGTCGAGCGCGGCGTTGCTATCGCAGTGCCGGCTGGCCAACCTGTCGGATCCGGCGGTCACCGGCCTGCGGCCGTTCCTGGCCGACGGTCCGGCAGGCAGCAGCGGCACCATGCTGCTGGAGTACACGACGTCCGCGGCGATCGCGGAGATCCGGATGGCCGCCGCGCCGGGTTCTCTCGGGCACACGGTCATCTCCCGCGGCACGGAGGACCACGCGAGTTTCGCTTCCCAGGCCGCTACCCAGCTCACCGACATCCTCGCGCAGTCCCGCATCGTCCTTGCATGCGAACTGATCTCGGCTGCGCGTGCCCTCGGACAGCAGCACCGCGATCTCGACACCGGCACCGAACTCGGCGCGTACCTGCACCGCGCGCGCACCTGCCTGGACCCCCGGACGACCGACCGTCCCCTGAGCGACGACCTGAAAGCAGCGGTGAAGTTTCTGGAACAGATGCCGAATCCGGAGAAAGACACAGCTCGGTAGAGCAGTCCCGAACGACACCGAACTTCCGGGCACCTCACTGCCCGGATCACACGAAAGTAGCACGCGGATGATCACATTCGACAAAGTCACCAAGGCGTACCCGGACGGCACGACAGCGGTGAACGAACTGGACCTCGAGTGCCCGAGCGGCAAGATCACGGCGCTCGTCGGTCCGTCGGGATGCGGCAAGACGACCTCGCTCCGCATGATCAACAGGTTGATCGAACCGACCTCCGGAACCATCTCCCTCGACGGTGAATCCACGGCGGACATGGACCCGGCACTGTTGCGCCGGCGGATCGGGTACGTGATCCAGCACGCCGGACTGTTCCCGCACCGCACGATCGTGGACAACGTCGCGACGATGCCGAAACTGCTGGGGAAGACGAAGAAGGAGGCACGGATCCGGGCGATGGAGCTGCTCGAGACGGTCGGTCTCGCCGCGCACTTCGCGGACCGGTATCCGTGGCAGCTCTCGGGTGGGCAGCAGCAGCGAGTCGGGGTCGCGCGCGCTCTGGCCGCGGATCCGGCGTTCATGCTGATGGACGAGCCGTTCAGCGCCGTCGACCCGGTGGTCCGGAGCCAGCTGCAGGACGAATTCCTCCGACTCCAGAAGGAGATCGGCAAGACGATCATCATCGTCACCCATGACATCGACGAAGCCCTCAAACTCGGCGACCAGGTGGTCGTGCTGCGGACCGGCGGAGTCCTGGCGCAGGCAGCCACTCCCCTGGAGTTGCTGACCGAGCCCGCCGACGAGTTCGTCGCCGATTTCGTCGGACGCGATCGCGGCTACCGGTCGCTGGGTTTCGCGAACCTCGACGGTCGCGTCGAGACGGTCGCCGAACCCGTTGCTCGTCTCGGTGATTCGGCGGGTGAGGCCCTCGCGCGCACGTCCGACGACTGGCTTCTCGTCGTCGACCCGGCGAACAAGCCGATCGGGTGGGTGCAGCCCGCGAACGTCGTCGGCAGCATTCGCCCGGACGACCTGAACCTCAGCGGCACCGTCGCCGACGCGCACGGGACGATGCGGGCGCTGCTCGACGCCGCCCTGTCCGCGCCCAGCAAGCGGGGTGTGGTCGTCGACCGCGACGGGGTGCTCGTGGGCACCGTGACTGCACACGCGGCTGTGGCGGCGATCGAGTCGGCGGATCCTGTGAGCACGGAGGCGGTGGCCTGATGAACGTCGAATGGCTGGGCCGCCAATCCGACCGCATCGCCGAACTCGTCGGCTGGCACATCCTGCTCTCCCTCGTGCCGATCGTCGTCGGCGTGATCATCGCGTTGCCCATCGGGTGGCTCGCACACCGCAATCGGCGGATCAACCCGTACGTGGTGGGGACCGCCGGCCTGCTCTACACGATCCCGTCGCTCGCCTTGTTCGTCCTGCTGCCGCCGATCCTCGGGACGAAGATCCTCGATCCGATGAACATCATCGTCGCCCTGACGATATACACCGTCGCCATGCTGGTTCGCGTCGTCGCCGACGCCCTCGATTCGGTGCCCCAGGAAACCGTGCTCGCCGCGACGGCGATGGGCTACCGTCCGTATCAGACGCTGCTCAAAGTTCAGCTCCCGGTGGGTGTTCCCGTCATCTGCGCGGGACTGCGGGTGGCCGTCGTGTCGAACGTCAGCCTGGTCTCGCTCGCCGCCCTGCTCGGGATCCCGCAGATCGGTTCACTGTTCACCCAGGGCTTCCAGCTGCGTTTCTACACACCCATCATCGCCGGCATCGCGCTCAGTCTGCTGCTGGCACTGGTTCTCGACCTCCTCATCGTGCTCGCGAACCGGATACTCACCCCGTGGACCCCGAAGGTGGTCACCTCATGATCGACTTTCTGCTGGACGGCGCTCATTGGACAGGGCCCGAAGGCATTCCGGCCCTGCTCCTCCAGCACCTGATCTACACGTTCCTCGCCCTGTTCGCCGCCGCGCTGGTCGCCGTCCCTCTCGGCCTGTACATCGGGCACACGGGGCGCGGGTCCGTCGTCGTCGCCGGTCTGGCCAACTCGCTGCGCGCCCTCCCCACGATCGGTTTGCTGATCCTGCTGGTGCTCGTCATTGCGCCGTCGTTCTCGAGCAAGCTGGCCTACCTGATACCGAGCCTGATCGTGCTGGTGCTGCTGGCCATCCCGCCGATCCTCACCAACACGTACGCGGGCATCCGCTCCGTCGACCCGGCCGCGGTGGACGCGGCCCGGGGCATGGGGTTCCGGTCGATGCGGATCCTCACCGAGGTCGAGTTGCCCTGCGCGCTGCCCTTGATGCTGTCCGGCGTCCGGAGCGCCGTGCTGCAGATCGTCTCGACGGCGACCGTCGCCGCCTACATCTCGCTCGGCGGCCTGGGACGACTCCTCATCGACGGCAAGGCGCAGAGCGACTACGCGCAGATGGCGGCGGGGGCGGTCCTCGTGTCGCTCCTCGCCCTGGCCTTCGATCTCGCGATCGGATTCCTCACGGTGCGGGTCGTCTCGCCCGGACTCACCCGGCGGGTGCGCAGCAGCACGCGCACCGCTTCCGAAGACCCCGCGGTCGCGGCCCGTCCCGCGTCCGCACCCGAGCCCTCGCTGATCTGAAGGACATCACCATGATGAAGGCATTGATCGTCGCGCTGGCAGGCGCCACCCTGGTGTCGTTGACGGCCTGCGGGATCGGCAAGGACCCCCTCGCCGCCGACGGCGGCGGCGGGAGCAGCGAGGGCGCCATCGTCGTCGGTTCCGCGGACTTCCCCGAGAGCCAGCTGATCGCCACCATCTACGCGGAGGCGTTGCGGGCGAACGGCATCGACGTGACGGAGAAGCTGAACATCGGGAGCAGGGAAGTGTATGTCCCGGCGATCCGGGACGGTTCCATCGACCTGCTGCCCGAATACTCGGGTGCGTTGCTGCAGTATCTCGACAGCGCCACCACCGCGACGGCGTCGGACGAGGTGACCGAGGAAATAAAGGCGAAGCTCCCCGCCGGGCTCATCGCGCTGGAGCCCTCCCCTGCCGAGGACAAGGACGTTCTCGCGGTGCGACAGGAGACCGCGGACGAGTACTCGCTCGAGACGATCGAGGACCTCGTGCCCCACGCCGGCGAACTGACCCTCGGCGGCCCGCCCGAATGGAAGACCCGCGAGAACGGCGTCGCCGGCCTGAAGGACAGGTACGGGCTGACGTTCAAGGAGTTCCTGGCGCTGGACGCCGGCGGACCGCTCACCCTCAACGCCCTGCTCAGCGGTCAGATCGAGGTCGCGGACGTGTTCAGCACCGACCCGGCGATGCGTTCGGAGAACCTCGTGGCCCTCGAGGACACCAAGCACCTCTTCCTGGCGGAGAACATCACCCCGATCATCAACGAGAACAAGGCCGGCGACGACGTCCGCGCCGTACTGGCGGACGTGTCGGCGGCGTTGACGACCGAGGATCTCATCGCGATGAACGAGCGGGTGGCCGACCTCGAGGACATGGGCGACATCGCCCGGGAATGGTTGCAGGACAAGGGCCTGGCGTCCTGAGCGCCCCGGCGGTCCGACGCAGCCCCGCGTCAGCCCAGTGCGTCGAACGTCGCGGTCGCGTACTGTGCGGTGCGGTCGGAGCCGAGTAGTCCCGGACCCATCTTGTTCATCACGTACGTCATGGTCATCCGGCGTTCGGTGTCGACGACGACCTGCGAACCGCCCCAGCCACCCCAGAAGCAGATCCGCCCCTCGGGGACGAACGGCACCGACACCGGTGTCGGCAATCCGTAGCCGATGCCGAACCGGATCGGCTGCCCCAGTGCCAGATCCACGCCGTTCGACTGCTCCTCGAAGATCAGGGAGATGGTGTCCGGCGACAGCAGACGGACGCCGTCGAGTTCGCCGCCGCAGGCCACCACCGACTGGATCCGGGCGAGTGACCGGGCGTTGCCCTGACCACCGGCGGCGCCGTTCTCCGCCCTGCGCCACGCGTCGGACCAGGACGCGGACGCGTCCGGCCCGGGCCCGGTGAACGTCCTGACGATGACGCTGGCGGGGTCGAGGGATGCCAGGTCGATCGGCAGCGGAGGCGGCGGAACCACGTTCGACACCCGGCCGAACTGCGACGGGTCCAATCCGATGTGGAAGTCGGCCCCCAGCGGTCCGGCGATCTCCTCGGCCACGAAACGTCCCAGGGTGCGGCCGTCGACCCGTCGAATGACCTCGCCGATGAGGTGGCCGTAGTTCAGCGCGTGATATCCGGACGCCGTGCCCGGCTCCCACCACGGAGCCTGGGCGGCAAGTCGTTTCGTCGATTCGGCGAGGTCGAACGTGTCCTCGACCGTGATCGGCTGATCCCACCCAGACACCCCCGAGGTGTGCGAGAGGAGATGCCGGACCTCGACGCGCTCCTTGCCGGCGGCCGCGAACTCGGGCCAGTACTTCGCGACGGGCGCGTACACGTCCAGCAGACCGCGGTCGACGAGCATCAGCGCGGCGAGAGCGGTCACCGTCTTGGTGCACGACCACACGTTGGTGAGGGTGTCGCGCCCCCATTCGGTGGTGTGGTCGGGGTCGGACCATCCGCCCCACATGTCGACCACCGGCTGCCCGTCGAGGGTCACGACGATCGACGCGCCGAGCTCCTCACCGGAGTCGAGATTGTCCTTCAGCGCATCCTGCAACGCCGCGAAGCGCTGGTCGCACACTCCTCCGAGCTCGGTCACCTGCGGTTCCTCTCCACCAGCCGAACGTCATATTGATTTTGACATCGGATTCAATTGAGACCTCGAGTCTGATCCCATGGCGGTGTGATGTCAATCACTTGGCTGCTGTCGCGATGTCGGCCGCAAGATGGCTTGACCCTGCCGAGAACTCAGAGAAGGTGCGATCACGGCGAAGAGCGTCCGCCGCCTACGCGAAGGATGCGACCGGCTTGCCGAAGACGCCCTCGTCGGGAACGACACCGAGACCGGGACCGGTCGGTACCTGAATCCGGCCATTCTCGACCCGGACGGGATTGTCCGAGTCGTAGTGGATGTCCATGTAGGGCTCGGCGATCCAGACGCCTTCGAGCAGGCGCGGTTGCACGGTGGCGCCGACGTGGGCGCAGGCGGCCGCGATGAGGTCGCCTCCCCAGGAATCGTCACGGGTGTGGGGCATCGAGCGTGCCTCGCAGAGATCCCGCACAGTCGCGAGGGTGCCGAGTCCGCCCAGTCGCGTGACTTTGAGTCCGAATCCGTCGCATACTCCCAGGGAGATCGCGCGCAGCACATCGCCCAGGTCTTCGGTGTTCTCATCGAGGTAGACCGCGTGGTGCAGTTGCCCGCGGATCGCGACGATCTCTTCCATCGTGTTGCAGGGCTGTTCGAAGACGAACGGAACGTCGGCGCACTCTCGGTCGATCCGGAGAACGTCGCGGGCGTACAGTCCCCGGTTGGCATCGAGGGAGAGGCGGGTGCACCCGGTCGCTTCCCACACCGTGCGGATGGTCTCGATGTCGATCTCGACGGGGCGTCCGCCCACCTTGAGCTGTAGACGTGGATATCCCTCGGCGATCTTCTCGGCGGCGATCGCGGCGACGTCGTCCGGTTCCCCGATCGACAACGCATAGTAGGAGTCCACGCTGTCGGTGGTGGCGCCGCCGAGCATGTCGCACACCCGGATTCCGTGCGCCTTGCCGATCAGGTCGTGGATCGCGATGTCGATTGCAGCCTTGGCGTAGTTGTGACCGTTGAGGGCCCGGTCCAGCGTGCGGCGCAGCTCGACCGGGCCGGTCACTGTTCTGCCAATCAGACTGGCCGACATCTGGTTCAGCGCCGCCCGCGCACCCAGGGCATGCTCGGGTGCGTAGGTCGGGCCCACCGGGCACGTCTCACCCCATCCGGAGATGCCGGTGTCGGACACGATCTGCACGATCGTCGAGTCCATGGCGGTGTAGGACCCTTCGGACATTGTGTAGACCTTGTTGCCGGCGAACGGAAGATCCATCTGGTACACGTGAACCTCAGCGATACGCAACGCTGCCCTCCTTCGACTAGACCGATGTGCGCTGGGGACAGCGCCCCTGCGGTGTTCATTTAGTGAACGAATAGTTCAGTTATGGTGCCAATAGTGCGGCATGAATCACACTCCGTCAAGGCGTCTGGTGTGTGCACACGGCTGCGCACCTGGGGGCAATTCAATCCTGCATGGACGCCTAACGAGAGGCGACGGGTCGGTGGATCTACGGGGCACCGTCCACTGAGCCGTATGCACGTGCATTCATTTTGTGGTCGGTATGTTCAATTTGTGGATAGACGTGTACAACTGGAGTTCATGCGCGCAATTCAGGTCTCCCGCCTCGGTGATCCCGGCGTCCTCGAACTCACCGAGATTCCCGATCCCCAGCCCGGTCCAGCCGATCTTCTAGTCCGGACCGAAGCGATCGGCGTCAATTTCATCGACACCTACTTCCGGACCGGGGTGTACCCGCACCCGCTGCCGTACGTTCCCGGTGACGAGGGCTCCGGCGTGGTGGAGGCCGTCGGTGCCGACGTCCGCGACTTCGCCCCCGGCGACCGCGTCGCCTGGTGCGGGGCGACCGGTAACTACGCCGAGAGGGTGGTGGTGCCTGCCGCGGTCGCGATCACGGTGCCGGACGGCGTGCCCGCCCCGGTGGCGGCGTCGGCACTGGCGCAGGGCCTGACCGCCCACTACCTGGCGTATTCGACGTACCCGGTGCAGTCCGGCGACACCGTGCTCGTCCACGCCGGGGCCGGCGGGGTGGGGCTGCTCCTGACCCAACTGGCGACGAAGCTCGGGGCGCGAGTGGTCACCACCGTCTCGTCGGACGAGAAGGAGAAGTTGTCGCGGGAGGCAGGCGCCGCCGAGGTGCTGCGCTACGACGACGACATCGCCGCCCGGGTGCGCGCGCTCACCGACGGGGAGGGCGTCGCCGCCGCCTATGACGGCGTGGGCGCGGCCACTTTCGAGGCGAGCCTCGCCTCCGTTCGGATCCGTGGCACCCTCGCCCTTTTCGGCGCCGCGAGCGGCCTGGTGCCGCCGTTCGACCCGCAGCGGCTCAATCCCGCGGGTTCACTGTTCCTCACCCGTCCCACCCTCGCGCACTACGTCCGCACCCGAGAGGAACTGACATGGCGGGCAGGAGAGGTGTTCGCGGCGGTCGCGGACGGTACGCTGAATGTCCTTGTCGGCGCGCAGTATCCGCTCGAGCGCGCCGCCGACGCACATCGTGACCTCGAAAGCCGGCAGACGACCGGTGCCGTCGTGCTCATGCCGTGACACCTCCGGCCGGTCCTGGAGCAGGGCCGACCGGAGCGGTTGGCGTGGACGGACAGCGGACCGAGCTGCCGACCCAGGAAGCGCGTGTGACCGCCGCGCGAACCGGGTCTCAGCTGCCGGTCACCGGCAACACCAGCACCTGGCCCGGGTCGCCCGCCGTGATGGTGACCTGATGTGGCACCAGCCCGCCGCGGAAACTCGGGTCGCCGCCGGCCACCACGAGGCGAACGCGGTGCCCCTCGCCGAAGCGATGGACGATCCCCGGCATCGTGACCTGCACGGGCTCACCGGGTGCCACCATCCGCACCGGGGCGACCTGCCCGTTGATCAGTGTTTCGGTGCCGTCGGGAGCCACGTCGTACAGCTTGGCGAAGACCACCACCGAGTCCTCGACACCGGTGACCGCGGGTGCGGCGGTGACACGGACGTCGAGCACGGGCGCTCCGACCACGTCCAGCGGGACATCGAGGATCCGCGACGACCACTCGGCCTCGGTTCCGGGCTGCACGCTCTGCGGGACCGGGGCGTTCGGCCTGGTGTCCGGCGCCTCGCGGTCGGTGGGAAGTCCTCCGGGCAGCGTGTTCAGGGTCTGAGCGCCGGCAACGATGCGGTCCCGGCGGTCGATCAGCGCACCGTCACCGGAGAGGTAGAGCGAATAGTCCTGCCCCACCGAGACGTCCGAGGATTCGGCGTACGCGGGTGCGGCGTTGCCGGTGTAGTCGACCCAGTTGCGGAAGTAGCTGAATACCGGTCCGGTGTCGGCCCCGCTGTCCCGCAGGTAGTGGTCGAACCAGTCGATGATCCGGCCCGTCTCGTACTGGGTGTCAGGGTTCGGGTTCTTCATGTCGATCTCGCCCTCGGCGGGTGTCAGGTTGGAATGCCCCCAGCTGTGCCAGATCATCTTCACGTCGTTGCCCTGCGTCCGCAGCGTCTCGAAGGTGGCCGCCGATTCGTTGAGGTCGAACAGGGTGTCCTGCTGGCCCTGCATCAGCAGCACCGGGATCTTCACGCGATCGGCGTACGACACCACGGACGACTGCCGCAGGAAGTCGACGGACCCCGGGTCCGGGAAACCCTGCACCGCGGATTGTGCCAGTGCGGGGCACGCGGGATCGGCGAAGTTCGGGCACCCCAGGGCCCGCACCGGGTCCTGGGCGTAGCCCTCCGCGCGGGGGTTGGTGACGCCGACGGCCCCGAACATCAGCGACCACACCACCTTCGCCGCACCGGGAACAGTCGTGCTGACCCCGGACGTCTGGCCGATGCTGTTGGGCGCGAGCGAGTAGCTGAGGTCGTTCCAGGTGATCATCGGGATGATCGTGTCGATCCGTGGGTCCACCGACGCCGCCGCGAACTGCACCGCTCCGCCGTACGAACCGCCGACCATCCCGACGCGCGGATCGTGCGCCTCGGCCCTGCCGTGGTGAGCCGTGGCGTCCTGCACGACGTAGTCGAGACCCGGAACGGGGACGGTGTGGGCGGGATCGACGAACGCCGTCCCGTCGCGGCCGCCGAGGAAGCTCACCAGTTCACTCGCGGCGCGTCCGTCGTACTCGGGGTTGTCCATGTGGATCTTGCAGCCCGAACCGCCGAAGCCCAGCCCTGAATAGGCGAGCACCGCGTAGCCCCGCGAGGCGAGGAACGAGCCGATACCGGCCTGATCGTTCTTGGAACCGCCGAAGCCGTTGGTGGTGAGAACGGCGGGGACGCGATTCGACGCCGACGCCCCGTCCGGTTTGTACACGTCGCCGATCACGTCGCACGGCACGTCACGGTTCGGTCCGACGAAGACCTGGAAATGGAGCGTCGTCTTGGTGAACCCGCCCGCGTCGGCGGTCGCCGGAGCGGCCGCCACGATCGGTGCCAGGACAGCGGCCGCGGCCACCACCATCGTCAGCGTCGATCTGCCCACCCTGCGATTCACAGCCCACCCGCCATCCGTCACGCCGTCCGGAGAACCTTCGAAGAGCGTAAACGCTCTGGACGTGTGACCAACTCAGGTCGCCGGTGTGTCGCGACACCGGTATGGGCCCGGACCGCGCCGTTTATATTTGAGTCGTGGCAATGTCCAAGCGCGCCGAAACGTCACTGCTGACCGATCAGGTCTACGACATGATCCACGAGTCGATCATGAACGGTGATCTGCCCGCGGGCGCCCGCCTGCGTGTGCGCGATCTCGCCGAACAGGTGGGAACCAGCGTGATGCCGGTGCGCGAGGCGATCCGGAGACTCGAGGAAGCCGGGCTGGCCGAGCGATCACCGCACAAGGGGGCCGTGGTCAAGGGCCTGACCCTCGCCGAACTGGTGCACGTCTACGACGTGCGCCGGTTGCTCGAGGTGGAGGCCGCCCGGCAGGGCGCCCAGCGGATCAGCGCGGCGGACAGTGCCCGGATGCAGGACGAGCTCGCGCTCATGCGCACCGCCCTCGACGAGCGGCGCGTGGTGGCCTATCTCGACCACGACGAGGCGCTGCTGGCCATTCTGTACGAGGCCGCCGAGAACCCCGTGCTGGTCGACACGATCCGCACGCTGTGGCAGCGATGCCGGGCCTACAAGATCGTCGGCGCGGAGGGCACCATCGACACGACCGAGGACGACTCGCTGTGGACGTACCAGCAGCGTCTCGTCGACGCCGCCCGGGAGCACGACGACGCCGCGGCCGCCGCGGTCAACAACGACTCGCTTCTGGACGCGACCGCACGGATCAAGGTGCAGCTCGCGCAGCAGGACGCGAGCTAGACGCCCACCACCGTGCCCCGTCGCGCCCCCCCGCCCCACCCCCACGTGAGTGGCAAAGCGTGCCGGGGCACACTTTGCCACTCACGTGCCTGGGGGTCGCAGCGCCTCGGCGAACGCCGCGAGGGCGTCGTTCCACAGGCACGTGACGCGGTCGATCTCCTCCTGTGTGAACACGTCTCGGCTCCACCTCCAGCTGGTGACGATTTCGGGGCCGCGCGAGTTCGACCCGACCGCGGCGATCACCTCCAGCTCGTATCGCAGAGGGAGATCCGGTTCCGGAGCGAGCGGGAGGCGTGCGTGGAGATCCCGGTCCGTGATCGGCGACCAGTCCCCCACCGTCTCCGGCCCGAAGTCGAAGCGGCCCAGATAGTTGAACTCGATCTGCGGGTCGACGGCCAACTGCGGGTCTTCGGCCGTCCACCGCAGCAGCCCGAAGTCGGTGCCCGCGTTCGGGACCGCCCCGACGTCCGCAGAGATGTCGGCGAGGATTCGGTCGAGCACCCCGCGGTCCCGCAATCCCCGGTCCGGGACGTCCGGGTCGAGCGTGTGCGCCCACCCGGCGCCGGCGCCGAGCCGCACGGGGAAGACCGTGGTGAACCATCCCACCGTGCGGGTCGTGTCGGTTCCGAAATCGGACACCAGGTGGTCGGCGCGGCCGTGCCCTTCGAGCGCGACGAGTGTGCCCGCGGCCGGGTCGTCGCCGCGCAGTCGCCGCCACTGCGCGACCGTCGCCGCGAGTGCTGCGAGCAGGATCTCCCGGACTCCGGCCGCACGAGCCACTACTGACGCGGTGACCTGCGGTGACGTGACCGTCGTGGTGACCGCGAGGGACGACGCGCGATCCACCGCCGGATCGAGACGCCGCGAACCCAGCACCGGGTCGGGACCCGCGCACTGCCGCACCCAGAAGTCACGCTGCGCCACGACTTCCGGTGTTTCCGCGCGTTCGGCCATGAGTTCGGAGAACCGCCGGTACGACGTCGCCTCCGGCGGGAGCGCCGTGCCCTCCCACGCCGCGGCGAGATCGGCGAGCAGCACGGCCCACGAGACCGCGTCGACGGCGAGGTGGTGGATCGTGAGCAGAAGCACGGGCGCACGCTGCTGCTGGGCGACACCGGGCTGCGGCCGGAACAGCACCGCCTGCAGCGGCACGCCGTGTTCGGGGTCGATCCGGTCGATGGCCGCGCGCGCCTCGGCCGCGAGGTGATCGCCGAGGGCGCCGGTCACCTCCACCGCCTGCAGCAGCGAGGCGGCCGGCACCGTCCCCGCCTCGCGCGTGACGACGCGATATCCCCGGCCGGTGCGCGTGAGAATTGCGCGCAGCACAGCGTGCGCATCGATCACCGTCTGCAGGGTGCCGGCCAGCCGGCGCTCGGTCACGTCCGCGGGGAGCCGGATCAGCTGCGTCTGGGTGAATCGGCGGAACCCGTCGCACTCGAACAACCACGACACCACCGGCAGCGGTGGCACCTCCCCGACCTCCGCGGGACCGCGCACCGCCGTGGTCGCCGCGGCACGGTCCGCCGCGGCCGCGAGATCGCGGACGGTGGGATGTGTCGCCACGAGCCGCGGGGTGATCGCGAGGCCGTGCGCTCGGACCTTGTTCACGAACGAGATGGCGGCGATGCTGTCGACACCGAGATCGAAGAAGTCCGTCGTCGCACCGATGCTGTCGGTGCCGACCAGTTCCGCGAGCAGCCTCAGCAGCAGGGCCTCGGTCGGGGTTTCCGCTTCAGCGTCTCCGTCGTCCTCGCGCCGGGCCTCGACGGCGAGGAGCGCCCGCGCGTCGAGCTTTCCGTTCGGCGTCCGCGGCAGCTCCGTCACCCCGGTGAAGCGCGACGGAATCATGTACGGCGGCAACGTGTCCGCGAGCGCGGTGCGCAGGGCGGACGGGTCGATGTCCCCGGACGAGACCACGAACGCGGTCAGTCCGGGGCCCGTCGGGCGTTCCGCGGTCAGCACGGCCGCCGACGTGACCTCGGGCAGCGCCTGCAGTGCCGCCTCGATCTCCGCGAGTTCGACGCGGTGACCGCGGATCTGAATCTGGTCGTCGCCGCGGCCGAGGTAGTCGAATGTGCCTGTCGGCGTGCGGCGTACGAGATCGCCGGTGCGGTAGAGACGTTCGCCGAGGGCGAAGGGGTGCGCGACGAAGCGCTCGGACGTGCTCCCGGGACGGTCGAGATAGCCGCGGGTCACCTGGTCCCCCGACAGGTACAGTTCCCCCGCCACGCCGTCCGGCACGAGGCGCAGGGCCGAGTCGAGAACGTACGCGCCCATCCCCGCCAGCGGGCGCCCCACCGACGGCGCCGGGGTGTCTGCGAACCCCGCGACGAGGGCGTCGACGGTCGTCTCCGTGGGACCGTAGAAATTGAAGACGTCGGTGCCCGGAAGTGCCCGGCACCGCGCCCACGCCGCCTCCCCGACCGCCTCGCCGCCGAGCCCCAGCACCGCGAGCCGGCACCGGGTCTCACCACCGTCCTCGAACAGCAGGCCCGCCGGCGCGAGCTGGGTGAACATCGCCGGGGACGTCTCGAGCATGTCGACCCCGCGCGCGACGATGCCGCGGACCAGCAGGTCCGGGTCACGCATCGCGTCGGAATCGAACAGCGCGACGGCGTGACCGTCGAGCAGGGCGAGCAGCGGCTGCCAGGATGCGTCGAATGTCAGGGACCAGGCGTGACCGACGGTGAGCGGCCGACCCAGTCGCTGCGCAGCCGGGCGGTACACGCGCCGGCGATGGTCGGCGAGGAGCCTGACGATCCCGCGATGCGTCGCGACGACACCCTTGGGCTCCCCGGTGGATCCGGACGTGAAGATGACGTACAGACTCTGCGCGGGATCGACGTCGACTCCCGGGCTCGGCGCCGGACCCGCACCAGCGAGGACCGTGGGGACGTCGACGGCGTCGAGCCCGGCGATCGCGAATTCGGGGGTGGTCAGCGCTATCCGGGCCCCGGTCTGGGTGAGGATCGAATCCCGTCGCGCCGCAGGACCGTCGACGGCGAGGGGCACGGCCGTGCCCCCGGCCTTCGCGACCGCAAACATTGAGATCAGGAACTCCGGAGACCGGGGCAGCACCACGGCGACCGCCTCCTCGGGCCGGATTCCGCGGTCCAGGAGTTCTCGCGCCAGCCGGTTGGCGGCAGCGTCGACGTCCCGGTGGGTGAGCGTGATCTCGGACGTGGTGATCGCCGCGGCGTCCGGGGTGACGGCGGCGTGATGCGCGAGGAGTCCGTGGACGGTGGCGGCGGGCGGCAGTTCGCCGCAAAGTATTTCGGGGGTCACGGCGGCTGCGAGAATCCGTTCGCGTTCGCCGGGGACGAGGATATCGATGACGCCCGGCCGTGCGTCGCCCGCACGAGGAAGTTGGCGAAGCACGTGCAGCAACCGCTCCCCGACCTCGTGCGCGCCGAGGTGCGGGAGGAGGTCGGGGCGATGTTCGACGACGAGCCCGAGCGTTCCGCCGTCCAGGTAGGGGACGAGGGTCAGCGGGTAGTGGGTGAGACTGTCCATCTCGACCGGCGTGAACGTCACCCCGTCGGGCGCGGTCACGGGGTCCGCGACACTGCCGCGGGGCGCGTTCTGGAACACCATCAAAGAGTCGAACAGGTCACCCGTGCCTGCCAGCCGCTGCACCTCGGACAGCCCGACGTACCCGTGCGTCCGCAACCGGGCGAACTCCTGTTGCAGGGCCGTGCACTGCTCGAGCACCGTCGTCGCATCGTCCAGCCGGACATGCACGGGGAGGGTGTTGATGAACAAGCCGATCATCGTCTCGACCCCGGCGAGGCTGTCGGGGCGGCCCGCGGTCGTCGCGCCGAACACGACGCTCGTGCGGTCCGTCAGCCGACCCAGCAGCAGCGCCCACGCGAATTGCGTTGCGGTGTTGACGGTCAGCCCGTGCGCACGGGTCCACTGCAGCAGGGCGTCGGTGTCCCGGGCGCCGAGAGTCAGCTCCGCCTTACCGGGAAGGGTGTCGACCCCGGCGGAGGTCCGGCGGAAACGACCCTCAGCGAGCATCGTCGGGCCGTCGATGTCCGCGAGGTGATCACGCCACGCCGTGAGGGCCGCGACCTTGTCCTGCGCTGCCAGCCACGCGATGTAGTCGCGGTACAGGCGCGGGGCGAGCAGGAGGTCGAGGGACCCGTCCGCGAGATAGGCGCCGACGAGTTCCTGCACGAAGATCGGCACCGACCAGCCGTCCATGACGATGTGGTGGGCGGTGCAGATCAACCGGAACGATGCGGGGGCCCGCCGGGCAAGCACGAACCGCAGGGCCGGACCGTTCGCGAGGTCGAACGGCCTGCGACGTTCGGCGTCGGCGAGTGCGGCCAGTTCACCGGCCGCGGCGTCGACCTCCCGCCACGGCACCGTCACCCGGGCCGGAACGATCTGCACCGGGTGCGGAAGGTCCCGGTCCCAGAAGGACACTCGAAGGTTCGGGTGTCGGCCGAGTACCGCGTCGATGCTCCGCCGCAACAGCGGAACGTCGACGGGACCGTCGATGTCGGCGACGAACTGGATCGTGTAGGGGTCGACGCCGTCGGTGATGGTGCGGGCGAGGGTGAACAATCCCTCCTGCAGCGGGCTGAGTACGAGGACGTCCTCGATCTCCGGTGCGGGGTTGTCGGTCGCGGTCATCGTCGGTCTGCTGCCTCTCGTGTGGCGATCTCCTCGTCGTCCATGCCCGCGACCTCGAGGTACACCTCGGCCACCCGTTCCAGGCGTCCGGGCACAGCGTCGTTCGCGTCCAGCCGATGCGCGAGCTCGGCCACGGTGCGGGCCGCGAAGATGTCGGCGACGGTCGCGTGCGGTGCGTCCAGCCAGTCGCGTATCCGGGCGATCGCCGTCGTTGCGAGGACGGAATCGCCGCCGAGGGCGAAGAAGTCGTCCGATGCCCCGACCTCCCGGCGTTCGAGTACGGTGCCGACGACGTCGGCGAGCGCGGCCTCCAGACTGGTCCGAGGTGCCACGAACGCAGGGGTTGCGGCGCCGTCGTCGTCGAGGACGGCCCACAAGGCACGGCGGTCCAGCTTGCCGTTCGGGGTCAGCGGGAAAGTCTCCAGAGTCACGATCCGTTCGGGGATCATCTGCGCGGGCAGGAGGGCAGCGAGTTGCCCGGCGAGATCGGAGGCCGGTGTCGTCGAGATGGTCACCGCGGCAGCGAGTTTAGGTGTCGTGGTTCCGACGATGGCGGCCACGGCAAGGTGGACGGGCGGCAGCGACCGCAACGCTGCCTCCACCTCCCCCAGCTCGATCCGGTATCCACGGATCTGGACCTGATGGTCGGCGCGCCCGAGGAATTCGAGAGTGCCGTCCGGCCAGTACCGGGCGAGATCACCGGTCCGGTACCAGCGCTGCCCGCCGACGGCGACGAATCGGTCCGCGCTCCGTTCCGGGTCGCCGCGATATCCGCGGGCCACTCCGTCTCCGCCGATCCACAACTCACCGGCCACCCACTCGGGGCAGTCGAGTCCGGCTGTGTTCACGACCCGGCACTGCACGTTCCCGAGCGGGGTGCCGTAGGGCACGGACCGCCAGAAATCCGGTGGCTCCACCACCTCGCAGATCGTCGAGTGGATGGCGGTTTCCGTCGTGCCGCCGAGGCCGGCGAACCGGCACCCCGGGAGTTGTGCCGCGACCCGCCGGGGAAGGTCGACCCCCACCACGTCGCCACCGACGATGACGACGCGCAGCGATCCCGCGAGCGCGTCACCGCCGACGGACAGCATCATGTCGAGGATGCTCGGCACGCAGTTCAGCACGGTCACCCCGTGCCGGCGAACGGCGTCGACCCAGCCGTCGGGCGACTGCCGGTTCGCGTCGTCGACGGCCACGACGGTGCCGCCCGCGGACAGGAGCCCGAAGAGGTCGTACACCGAGAGGTCGAATTCCAGCGCCGACACGGCGAGACAGCGATCCGCCGCACCGATCTCGAAGCGCGCGTTCAGGTCTGCGATCGTGTTCATCGCCGCACGATGCGGAACCTCGACGCCCTTCGGCGTGCCCGTCGAACCGGACGTGAAGAGCACGTACGCCAGTTCCTCCGGATCGGGCCGGGCCGGGTCCGGAAGGGGACTCGGATGGGTGGCCGCGGCCTCGACCGCCAGCGCCGGAATGCCGGTCCCGTCGAAGGTGGCGGGGTCGGTCGTGATCGCCGCGACCACGCCGGCCGTGGCGAGGATGCGCGCCCGGCGTGCCTCCGGCTGATGGAATCCGACGGGTACGTACACACCACCCGCGGCCAAGACTCCGAGGACCGCGACGATCTGCACCGGCCCCTGGGGAAGCTGGACGGCGACGGCGTCCCCCGCTCCGACTCCGGCGTCTGTGAGTGCCGCGCCGACACGCAACGCCCGGTCGGCCAACTCGCCGTACGTCGAGCACCCGTCGGCGCCCCACAGCACCGCCGGGTGGCCGGGGTCGACTGCCGCGTGCCCGAAGAACCCCTCGTGCAGGGTGTTCCGCGGAACGGCGACGGTGGTCGCGTTCACCCGGGTCCGGGTCTCGCGCTGGTCCGCGGGGAGCGCCGGTGCCGCACGGGCGGTCCAGAATCCGGCATCGGCGAGTCGGTCGACGGCCGCCGTGTACCGGGCGAACATCGCGTCGATCACGCCCGGCCGGAACGCGGATGTCCGTACGTCCCAGTTGAGGAGCAGCCCGCCGCTGACCTCGGTCACCTGGGCGTCGAGCAGCACCTGCGGTCCCTGCGAGATGATCCACACCGGTTCGCCGAAGATGTCGGTGGCGCCCTCGGAGAACAGCTCTCCCAGATTCAGGGCCGACGTGTAGACGACGGGGGCGAGTACCGGCTCGCCGCGGGATCGCCCGAGGTCGCGGAGTACGTCGAGTCCCGTGTAGGCGGCGTGCGCGCCCGCGGCGTGCATCGCCCGTTGCAGAGCCTCCGCCCGCTCCGACACCGACGCGGTGTCGCGCAGGTCGACCTCGAGCAGCACGGACGACGTGAAGTCGCCGACGAGACGTTCCACGTCGGGGTGGGTGTCCTCGCGGTGGAACAGCGGAAGGTTCAGCAGGAACCGCGGTTCGGTGGACCAGCGACCGATCACCTCGGCGAAGACCGAGGCGAGCGCCATCGCGGGGGTGACGCCCCGGCGATGGGATTCGGCCAGCAACCGGCTCTTCGCGGAGGCGTCCAGCCAGTGGTGGTAGCGGACGGTAAGGCACGGATCGACCCGCTCCGCCTCGGGGACGACGGGGAGTGCCGGGGCGGCAGGAAGGTCGGCGAGTCGGCTCCGCCACCAGTCACGGTCGCGTTTCGGAACAGTATGCGCGACAGACCTTTCCAGGTAGTACCGGAAACTGTAGTCCGTCGCCGGGAGCTCGCCGCCACCGTAGAGCCGGGCGAGGTCGTCTACGAGGATGCGGTAGCTCATCGCGTCGGCGGCCAGCATGTCCACGTCGAGGTGCAACCGGGCGCGGCCTCCCGGCAACCGGCTGAGCGTAATGTCGAGTACCTGCCCGTCCTCGACCGCCAGGCGCTGATGCGTCTTCATGTCGCGAACTCCGTCGAGCCGCGTCGACACGTCGTCGTCGCTGCGGTCGCGGAGATCCACCACGGTGAACACCGGTCTGCCCGGCAGTGCGAGTATCCGCTGGGTTCCGTCGGGGAGGAACTGGGCGCGCAGCATCGGGTGATGCGCCACGAGCGCGTCGACGGCGCCCGCCAACGCGACGGGATCGAGGGCCGGGCCGTCGAATTCGACGTAGAGGTGGGCGGCGACGCCACCGAGTTCCTGGCCTTCCGAGCGCCCCACCCAGTACGCGTGCTGCATGGGCGCCAATGGGAAAGCCTCACCTGCGGCGATCGGTGCGCTACCGTCGGGGCGGGCGGCCGGTTCGCGCGGCGCTCGTCGACCGAGGAGTTCGCACCACTGCTCGACCGACGGATGCGCGGCGAGTTCGGCGAAGTTCACGTCGAATCCGCGTTTGCGCCACCCGCCCGCGAGTTTCATCATCCGGATGGAGTCCAGGCCCAGCCCGATCAGGTCGGAGCCAGGTTCGATGCGTTCGGCCGGGATTCCGAGTTGTTGCGAGACCACCTCGCGGATGTCGTCCGTGGATATCCGCGCGCTTCCCATCGCTGCTCCTTCGCCGCCCGCTCGCGCCAACCGTGTCGCAACCTACGTCAGGCCGGGCATGGCACCATCGCCATCGCCGCCAGCGCGCATCCGCTCTCGTTGGTCAGCTTCCAGTTCCCGTCGAGCCATATCCACGTGATCGGCTGGAATCGGTCACCGAAGCCCACGAGCGACGTCTTCAGTTGAGCGGTGAGCAGGTCGCCGTCGACCGACACCGGACCGACGACGGTCCAGCTGTATGCGGGACCGGCGAGTGCGAGCGCGTCGGCGACCGGTCCGATCATGCCCAGACCGGCTTCGCCCGCCTCGAGTTCGCCCGCCTTGATCTCCGGCGCGGTGCCGGGGTCGAGGAGGAGTTGAAGCTTGCCGGCCAACTGCCCCTCCGACAGGACCGGCGGGGCCTGTGGGGCGACGGTCTCTTCGGCTGCCGGCGGTTCCTCCGCCACCGCGGGCGGTGGTGGCACTGCGGGTGCGGGGGCGGCAGCGGGCGGAGGCGCGACCGGCGGAGCCGACTGCACCGCGGCAGGCGGAGCGGCCGCCCCCGGCCGTGCGCTCGGGGCAGCAGACGTGGGAGCGGCCGGCGCCTGACTGGGAAATGCTGCGACGATGGTCTGCGGCGGCGCAGTGTTCCCCCTGTCCAGCAGAACCATCCCGACGACGCCGATCGAGACGACGATCGCGGAGACGACAGCGGACACTCCCGCGGCGACCGCCACGGTGACCACGGACATCGAACCGGATTTCTCTTGTGATCGCATCTCGTCCTCGCTGAGGGACACGTGCTCGACCAACGAGTTGTTAGCATAGCCTTTTCTAATTCGGCTCAGGCTGGAACGATTCCTTTCATGCGGAGTCCGAAGCAGGTTCCACCCTCGCCTCACCGAACTCACCGGCCGTCCGTGGCGCGCGGTCGCATCCGGCGAATCGCTGCCACCCTCGTGACCGGTGCGCTGGCCTTCGCGTCCGCGGCGGCCTGCGGTGAAGCGACGCCCGCCGAACCGGAATCGGGACACACCGTCACCATCGACCACACGATGGGCTCGACGACGATCGACGGGATTCCCGAACGGATCGTGGCTCTGGGCACGCAATGGCTCGATGCGACCCAGGTTCTGGGCGTCACACCGGTCGGCTACATCGACAACGTCGCACTCACCACGGGTGGCACTCCGGGGCCGTGGGAACCGGCCGAGCTGGCGAACTCGACGGCGATCGACGCCCGCGGCGATATCGTCGAACAGGTCGCGGCGCTGAACCCCGACCTCGTCCTCGCGCCCGGATTCGCCACGGACCAGCAGTCGTACGACCGGCTGAGCCGGCTCGCGCCCACGCTTCCCAGCATCAGCACGTCCCAGATCGAGTCGTGGGAGAGCCAGGTCGAGATCATGGGCCGAATCCTGGACAAGGAGGATCAGGCCCGCTCGGTCACCGACGACGTGCACGCCCGGATCGGCGAGGTCGCCGCCCGCAATCCTGGGCTGGCAGGCAAGACCTTCGCCACGACCTATCTGCACGGCCCCACGCAACTGATGGTGCTCGCCGACCCCGACGACGGCGCCGCCGACCTGTTCGCGGACCTCGGCCTGGCCCTTCCGCAGAACCTCGTCGACCAGGCAGGTGCCGGCGGGCGGATTCCGCTCTCGCCGGAACGGGTGAACGAGCTGAACGTCGACCTGCTGGTCATGACCGGCCAGGAAGGATTTCAGAGCAGCGCGACGTCGCTACCGGGCTGGGACGACCTCCCCGCGGTCCGGAAGAACGGGGTCGCCTTCCTCGACCTCGCCACGGGGACGGGCCTCAACGTCCCGTCGCCGCTGTCCATCCCCTACGTCCTCGACGCGCTCGAACCGGCCCTGGCGGGCGCCGCGCAGGGCTGACCCGTCGCGGTCAACCCCGCGCGTCCCACGACTTTCGCAGCGCCGCCAACTGGTCCGGGTCCAGTCCGGACACACTCATCGGTGCACTCGGCTCGGCGGGCTCCGGCTCCGGCTCCGCCTGCGCGGCGGCGCGGTCGCACGCCTCGGCCAGCTCGGCGAGCGTCGAATACTCGAATACCAGTTGCGGCGTCAGCACCAGACCCGCGGACCGCGCGCGGCCCGCCAACTGGATGGAGACGATACTGTCGCCGCCGAGGGTGAAGAACCCGTCGCTCCGGCCCACCTCCGTCACCCCGAGGATCTCCTCGAACAGGGCGGCCAGCGCCCGCTCGGTCGCGGTGACCGGGGGCTCGAAGTGGCCGGCGGTCGCCACCTGCGGGACGGGCAGGGACAGTCGATCGAGTTTGCCGGAGCCCGTCGTGGGCATGGTTTCGAGCGCCGTGACCGTCGCGGGCAGCATGTACCCGGGCAGCGTCCGGTCCAGGTGGGCGCGCACGGCGGCCAGGAACTGGCCCTCGTCCCGATCAGGCCCCGTGTCGCGCGGAACCACGTACCCGGCCAGCGACGTCGCACCGTCCCGGCCGTACGTCCGCGCCGCCGCCGTCGCAACCCCGGGCGCGGACCGCAACGCGTTCTCCACCTCGCCCAGCTCGATCCGGTACCCACGCACCTTGACCTGGTGATCGGTGCGCCCGGCGAAGCACAGATGGCCGTCCGGGTTCCACGACCCACGGTCGCCGGTGCGGTACAGACGCTCGCCCGCTCGATCCGGGGACGGGTGCGCGACGAAGCGTGCCGCCGTGAGCCCCGGGCGGTTCCAGTACCCCCGCGCCAATTGCGCGCCGGCCACATAGATCTCACCGACCACCCCCTGCGGCACCGGTTTCAGGGCGTCGTCGAGGACGAGCAGGCGCACGCCGGGCACCGGCCGGCCCACCCGCAGGACTCCCGGTTCCATCAGGCCGCGGACGATGGAGCCCGCGGTTTCGGTGGTGCCGTAGGCGTTCACGATGTCACTGTCCGGTGCGGTGCCTGCGAGCGCGGCGAGCAGCGACGGTGTGAGCGGTTCGCCGCTGCACACCCAGCGGGGGACCCGGCGCACGACATCGGGCGCGGTGTCGACGAGCACGGACACCGCGCTGGCCACGGCGGTGACCTGGCCGATCGGATGGCGGCCGAGGAGCCGGGCCAGGGCTTCGAGGTCGCGCGCCTCCGCGTCGTCGGCGAGGATCAGCCGCGCGCCGGCGGCAATGCCCGCGAGCAACTCGAGGCCGCCGTCGAGGAAGCTGAGCGATCCCTGCGCGAGCCGCACGTCACCCGCGTCGGGCGCATCTGCCGGCGGGTGCACCGGGAACAGCCGGGGCTGCCAGGCGAGGCGGTTCGCCATCGCCCGGTGCGTTCCGACGACCCCCTTCGGACGTCCGGTGGATCCCGACGTGAAGAGGAAGTACGCGGCCTCATCGCCCCGCGGGAACGGCAAGGTCTCCACTGCGACTCCGGCGAGGTCGTGGATTGTTGCGGGATCGTCCAGGACCAGCAGGTCCACCCCCGGCACCGGCGGCAGCGTTCCACCGACCGCGCCCGTCGTGACGACGCAGACCGGGGCGGCGTCGGCGATCATGAACGCAAGCCGCTCCGCGGGATACCGGAGGTCGAGGGGAAGGAACGCCGCGCCCGATTTCATCACCGCGACGAGTGCGACCACCATGTCGATCGACCGGGGAACCGCGAGGGCGACGAAGGTGCCGGGCCCCGCGCCCCGCCGACGCAGCAGGGCGGCGAGCCGGTCGCTGAGAACGTGCAGCCGCGGATACGTGACCGTGTCGTCGCCGCATTCGACGGCGATCACGTCGGGGCCGAATGCGCGGCTCGGCTCGAGTAGTTCGGGCACCGACGCTGGCGCCGCGGGATCGGGCGCGTCGCCGCGCGACCAGCCGAGCAGTCGTTCCCGGTCGGCAGGTGCGCTGACGTCGACGTCGCGGAGGTGCCGGTCGGGGTGGTCGGCGAACTCGGCGAGGACGCGGCCGAGCCACGTGGCGAGGCGTTCGACGGTGCGGCGATCGTAGAGGTCCGTGCGGTAGTTCAGCCCGCCGCGGAGTTCACCGTCGGTGACGTGGAAGTCGACGGTGAGATCGAACTTGGCCGTGCCGGATTCGGGCACGATCGTCGTCAGTCGAACGTCGCGGCCGACCCCGACCGCCCGCACCTCGCTGTGCGCACCCGACTCACGGAGGTGCACCAGCACCTGGAACAACGGATGCCGGGACAGCGAGCGGTCGGGCCCGAGCACGTCGACGAGTCGCTCGAACGGCAGATCCTGGTGGGAGAACGCCCCGAGCGCCGTCTCGCGGGCCCGGAGGACCGCGGTGCGCAGGGTGGGGTTTCCCGACAGATCGTTACGCAGCACCAGCGTGTTGACGAAGAATCCGACGATCTCACGGAGGTCGTGTTCGGCGCGGCCCGCGACCGGGGTGCCCAGCGGGATGTCCTCGCCCGCACCCAGTTTGGCGAGAAGCACCGCGACCGCCGTCTGCAGGATCATGAACTCGCTCGCACCGCACGTGCGGGCGAGTTCGGTGAGCCCGGCGTGCACGCGGTCCGGGACCGCGAACGTGACGGTGTCGCCGCGGCTCGAGGCGATCGGCGGGCGCGGGCGGTCGCGGAGAACCGTGGTGTCCTCCGGAAGGTCGGCCAGCACCGACCGCCAGTAGGCGATCTGCCGGCCACCCACCGTGTCGGTGGAAGTGTCGTCGTCGAGCATCTCGCGTTGCCACAGTGCGTAATCCGCATACTGCAGCGGCAGTTCGGGCCAGGCCGGTGCGGTGCCCCCGAGGCGCGCGGCGTAGGCGACGGCGAGGTCGCCGAACAGTATCGGGGCCGACCACTCGTCGCCGGCGATGTGATGGATCACGAGCGAGACGACATGTTCCCCGGGTGCGAGGCGCAGGATCCGGGCGCGGATCGGAAGTTCCGATTCGAGAACGAAACTGTGTGCGGCGGCCTCGGCGAGTTCCGCGGCGAGCCGGGATTCCCGGTCGCCGTGCGCGCCGAGGTCCACCAGCGGCACATCGATCGGCGACGGATCGTGCACCAGTTGGTACGGCTTCCCCTCGTGGTCCGGATAGGTGGTGCGCAGGATCTCGTGCCGCGCGACGACGTCGCCGATCGCCTCGGCCAGCGCGCCGGCGTCGAGGGGGCCGTCGATGCGGGCCGCGAACGGGATGTCGTACGTAGGGTTCGGCCCTTCGAGCCGGTACAGAAACCACAGCCGCAACTGCGCGTACGACAGGGGAATTCGCGGCGGCCGCTCGGCGCGCCGCAACCCGGGGCGCGGCGACGCACCGGCCGCCTCGCCCCGCGCGTCGACCAGTGCGGCGAGGCCCGCGACGGTGGGGACTTCGAAGGCGTCGCGGATGGAGACGTCGGCGCCGAACTCGGCCCGCAGCCGCGACACCAGTCGCGTCGCGAGCAACGAGTGCCCACCGAGGTCGAAGAAGGACTCGTCGACGCCGACCCGGTCGCGCCCGAGTGCGTCGGCGAAGATCGCGCACAGCCGGGCCTCGGTCGGCGTCGACGGTTCCCGGGACGGGGCCGGCGCCTGCGGTTCCGGTGCCGGCAGCGCACCGCGGTCCAGCTTGCCGTTCGCGGTGATCGGGATCTCGCGGACGACGGTGACCGTCGCCGGGACCATGTGCTCGGGGAGCGCGTCGGCGACCCGTGCGCGCACGTCGGCGGTGTCGAGCGCATCGGGCGATGCCGCGACGACGTACGCGGCCAGTGACTTCCCGGCGGCCTCCGACTCGTGCGCGATCACCACCGCCGCGGCCACCGCCGGATGCGCGGTGACGGCGGCCTCCACCTCGCCGAGTTCGATCCGGTACCCGCGGATCTTGACCTGGTCGTCGGCGCGTCCGACGAACTCGAGGTCGCCGTCGGAATTCCAGCGGGCGAGATCCCCGGTGCGATAGAGCCTTCCGCAGGGGGTGTGCGGGTCGGCCACGAAACGCTCGGCGGTCAGCGCCGGGCGACCGAGGTAGCCCCGGGCCAGCTGTGAACCGCCGATGTAGACCTCGCCCACGACGCCCGGCGGCACCAGGCCGAGCACCGGGTCGAGCACATATACCTCGGTGTTGGCCTTCGGCGTCCCGATCGGAACGGTCCTCGTTCCCTGCGCGCCCTCGACCTTGAACCGGGTGGCGGCGAGTGTGGTCTCGGTGGGCCCGTAGAAGTTGTGCAGCATGGCGTCGAACGTCGCGGTGAACTTGTCGGCGAGTTCACCCGGCAGCGCCTCCCCGCCGATCGGGACCCGGCGCAGACTCGTCCACTCCTCCGCTCCCGGCAGCATGAGGAACAACCCGAGCAGCGACGGCACGAAATGCATGGCGGTCACGTGTTCGGTCCGCAGCAGAGTCGTCAGGTACGGGATGTCGGTCAGGCCGTCCGGCTTCGGAATGACGAGCCGGGCACCGCCGAACAGGGTTCCGAAGATCTCCCCGACCGAGACGTCGAAGCTCGTCGAGGCGACCTGCAGCAGCGCGTCATCCGAGTAGGCGACGTACTCGCGTTCCATCCACTCGAAGTGCTCGACGATGGCGGCATGGGAGATGGCCACCCCTTTCGGGAGCCCGGTGGACCCGGACGTGTAGATGACGTAGGCCAGGTTTGCGGTTCGCAGCGGGCGGACGCGGTCCGCGTCGGTCGGCGGTGTCGCGGGAAAGTCCTGGGCCGCCGCCTCCGCGGCGTCCAGATCGTCCAGGGTCGAGGTCGGGCGCGCGTCGGTGAGCAGGTATTCGATCCGGTCGGCCGGGTAGGTGGGGTCGATCGGCAGGTACGCGGCGCCCGTCTGCACCACCGCCAGGGCGGCGACGACCATCTCGACGGACCGCCCGAACGGCAGTGCCACGAGATCCTCCGGGCCGATCGACTGCGCGATCAGCCAGTGGGCGAGGCGGTTGGCCCGGGCTCCGAGTTCGGCGTAGCTGATCCGGAGGTCGTCGAGTACCAGTGCCACCGCGTCCGGGGTCTCGGCGATCCGGGCCTGCACGAGGTCGGGCAGAGTCCGGGTGGCCGCCGGTGCCCGCGCGCCCCGCGACCAGTCCGACACGCGTGCCCGGTCGGCGCCGAGGAGGTCGATGACGTCGATCGGGCGGTCCGGCTCCTCGGACGCGGCCGAGAGGAACTGCACGAAGTGGCGCAGCAACTGAGCAGCGAGATTCTCGTCGAGAACCTCGGTCTGGTATTCGAGTTCGAGCGTGATGCCGTCGTCGAATTCCGCCATGACGCCGAGCGGCACCTGGGCGACGGCGCCGTGCAGGTCTGTCCGGGCGCAGGTAATTCCGGGCGGCCGGAAACCGGTGCCGATGCCGGAGCGGACTCCGAATCCCAGTCGCGGCAGCGCGTCGAGTCCCCCGCCGCGGCCGGGGTTCACCTCGCGGACCACGCGGTCGAGTCCGGCCCCCTGATGGGTGAAGGCGCCGACGGCGACGTCCCGGGTGTGCTCGACCAGGCTGCGGAACGATCCGCGCGGGTCGACCCGGTTCCGCAGGACGACCGTGTTGCCGAAATAGCCGAGAGCGCGTCCGGCTGCCGCGGGCCGGTTGACGACCGGTGTGGCGGTGAGGAGATCGGCCGACCCGGTATAGCGGTGCACCACCGCGACGAAGGCGGCGAGAAGGACCATGAACGGCGTGGCACCGGTCTTGTGTGCGAGAGCGCGCACCCGCTCGGCCACCTCGTCGGGCACGCGCCCCCCGAGGGCCGCGGACACTGCCGGGACGGCGGACGGCCGTCCGTGTTCGCCGGGCAGTTCCAGTGCCTCCGGCGGTTGCGCGTACACCGACCGCCAGTACGCGACGTCTTCGCGATCGGCGTCGGAGGTGTCGGGACGGTCGAGCACCTCCACGTCGAGATACTGGGCGGTATCGTCGCGAATCCGGAGGGCGTCGACCGGGGCGGTGCTCTCGTAGGCCTCGCCGAGGTCGGCGAAGAAGAGCCCCCAGGAATCGTCGTCCCACGCGATGTGGTGCGCGACGAGCAGCAGCACGTGCCGATTCGGAGCGGTGCGAATCACCGTCGTGCGCAACGGGGGGTCGGTCGTGAGGTCGAACGGCCGGGCGAATTCCTCGGCGGCCAGGCGCCCGATCTGCTCGTCGCGTTCCCCGACCGCCAGACCGGACACGTCGTGCACGGTCCACGCGGGTGTTCCCCGTTCGGCCACCACCTGGAACGGGGTCCCGTCGGCGTCGGTGTGGTATGTCGTGCGCAGGAGGTCGTGGCGGGCCGTCACCGTCTGCACCGAGCGGAACAGGCGGTCGGTGTCGAGCGCGCCCTCGAGTTCGACACCGACACCGATGTTCAGTGCGGCGTGGGTGGGGTCGAGGTCGTGGACGAACCACATGCGTCGCTGGCCCTCGGACAGCGGGAACCGGGATCGCGGATCTCGCTTCCGGACGGCGTGCGCACGGACGGTATCGGCGGTGAGATTACGCTCGGTGAGCTTGCGGCGCAACAGAGTCCGTCGCCGCTCCTGCGCGGCCAGATTCGGGTCGACATCGCTGGGTGACACCGTCGGAGGGTCCTTCCCACGTTCCGATGGCTTTTGCCGATTCGGGTAGGCAATCAGGGTTGCCTTCCCTAGAATGGGTGAGCCTAGCCTAAATGAAACCACTCCGAGATTTCCGGCGAACAGCAATTTCGACCGCCTCAGCCGGCAACCGAGAGAGGCGGGACCCCGATGACCGGATTCGAATCGACCGACCTGCTGTATCGCCAGATACGTACCGGGCTACCAGCCGACGTGCTGGCGGTCCCCGCCCCGCCCGTACCCCAGCTCGGCGACCCCTACGAAGTGCGCATACCCGACCCCGACGGACCCGATCCGGAGGTGATCGCCGACTGGATGCAGCGCCCCCACCTGGTCGAAGCCTGGGATTCGGCCTGGCCGGTGCCACGGTGGCGCGACTATCTCCGGGCCCAGCTCGCGGGTAGCTACTCGGTGCCCCTGATCTACACCCAGCTCGGCGTCGGCTCCGCCTATGTCGAGCTCTACCGGGCCGCCCAGGACAGCATCGCCCGGTGCTACTACGCCGATCCGCACGACATCGGCGTGCACATCGCCATCGCGGACGACGACAACACCGGCCGTGGACTGGGGCCCGCCGCGTTCGCACCCGGCGTCCTCGCGGTCTTCCGGGATGACCCGCAGTGCAATCGGATCATGTACGACCCGGACCACCGCAACGCGTCCGCACGCCGGGCGCTCGAGTCGGTGGGAGCGACGTTTCTCGGCGAACACGAGACCGCGAATCGGCGTCGCGCCCTGTACGCCACCGTCCGGGCGCCCGAGTTCGTCCCGACAGCGCGCACATGAGCGAAAATACAGACCACCGAGTCGGTTTCGTTCCGTTCCCCGACGCCGACTCCGACCGATACCGGGCGTGCGGATACTGGCGGGGCGAACCACTCGGTGACATCCTGCGGCGTGCCGCGCACCGCTGGCCGCAACGCCCGGCCATCCTGGCCGACGACACGACCACCTACGCGCAACTCGATTCGGCGGCCGACCGGATGGCCTCGGGATTGATGCGGATGGGCTTCGCCCCCGGCGACCGGGTCGTCGTCCAGCTCCCCAACGTTCCCGAATTCGCAGTGGTGTTCTTCGGGCTGCTCCGGGCCGCCGCCATCCCCGTGCTGTGCCTGCCCGCACACCGCGAACGGGAGATCGGACACCTCGCCGCACTGTCGGGTGCGATCGGTTATGTGGTCGCCGACCGCGTCGGCGGGTACGACTACCGCGAGCTGGCACGGGCCGTGCGCGCCGCCGCGCCGTCCGTCGAACACGTCCTCGTGCACGGCGACGCCAGGGAATTCACCTCGCTGGCGTCGGTTCCCGCCACTGTTCGCGAGCTCCCCACCGTCGATCCGGCCGACGTCGCGGTGCTGCTGATCTCCGGGGGGACGACCGGTGTTCCCAAACTCATCGCCCGCACACACGACGACTACGCGTACAACGCGCGGGCGAGCGCAGAGGTGTGCGCCCTGACCGGAGACGACGTCTACCTCGTCGCATTGCCTGCCGCACACAACTTCCCACTCGCCTGCCCCGGCATCCTCGGCACGTTCGGTGTCGGCGGCGCCGTGACGTTCCTCGCCGACCCGAGCCCCGAGTCCGCATTCGCCGCCATCGAACGACACCGCGCCACCGTCACCGCCGTGGTGCCGCCGCTCGCGCAACTGTGGTGCACCGCCACCGAATGGGAATCCGCCGATCCGGGTTCGCTGCGGCTGCTGCAGGTCGGCGGTGCGAAGCTGGCCGAGAACGCGGCCCGTGAGGTCCGGCCGCGGCTGGGTGCCGCGCTGCAACAGGTGTTCGGGATGGCCGAGGGGCTGCTGAACTACACGCGGCTCGACGACCCCGACGATCTGGTCGCGACCAGCCAGGGCCGGCCGCTGTCCGAACTGGACGAGGTCCGGATCGTCGACGACGCCGGCAACGACGTCCCCGCCGGAACGGAGGGCGAGTTGCTCACACGCGGTCCCTACACGATCCGGGGGTACTACCGCGCCGCCGAGCACAACGCCCGCGCCTTCACCGCCGACGGCTTCTACCGCAGTGGCGACCTGGTCCGCCGACTGCCGTCCGGTCACCTGGTCGTCACCGGCCGCATCAAGGACGTCATCAACCGGGGCGGCGAGAGCGTGTCCGCCGGCGAAGTGGAGGAGCACCTGCTCGCGCATCCGGCCGTGGTCCAGGTCGCGGTGATCGGCCTGCCCGACGACGATCTGGGTGAACGAGTCTGTGCAGCAATGGTCGTCGACGACACCCTGCCCACCCTCGCGCAGCTCAAGGACTTTCTGACCGGACGCGGTCTGGCACCGTTCAAGCACCCCGACCTGCTCCACGTCGTCGAGCACCTGCCGGTCACGGCAGTCGGGAAGATCGACAAACGTGCGGTTGCCGCGGACATCGGATGAGTGCGGTGACCGGCGGCGAGGACCCCCTGTGGGTCGCGAGGAACGGAGATCCCGTGGCGGCGGTCGCCCGCCTCGCATCGGCGGGCGGATTCGACGACTACGTGGTCTACGAGCGTCCGGGAGAGTGGACCTTCGCCGGCGGGACCCGCGGGGCGATCGAACTCGACTCCGACTCGTTGCGCGTCCGGTGGGACCGACAGGACCGCGTGTCGGCGTGGTCCGGGCTGCCCGCCCGGGCCCTCGACGACGCGTTGAGTTCACTTCCCGTCGACGGGCAGAGCGTCTACGGCTGGATCGGCTTCGAATTCTGCGCGTATCACCTGCGGTCCGCGGCGCGCCTGCAGGCGCCGACCAAGCTGGCCCGGCTTCTCGTCCCACACATCGAAGTTCGCGTCACCGAGTCGGGAGCCCGGATCGACGGCGGCGACGACGCCACGCGCGCCCGGGTCCGCGAACTCCTCCTCACGCCCACGGTGGACCCGCCTCCCGCCACCGGCGCGGTCGACGTGCGAACCGACCCGACGTCCTATCGCGACCGCGTCGCCAAGGCCGTCGAGGAGATCCGCTGCGGCGCTTACCAGAAGGTTATTATCTCGCGGGAGATCACGGTCCCGTTCGCGGTCGACCTCCCCGCCACCTATGTCCGGGGACGCACCCACAACTCCCCCGCCCGGTCGTTCCTCCTCCGGCTCGGTGGGCTCGCGGCCACCGGCTTCAGCCCGGAGTTGGTCGGCGCGGTCGACGCCGCCGGCCTCGTCACCACCGAACCGCTCGCCGGCACCCGCGCATTCGGCCGCGGCGCGGATCTCGATCTCCTCGCCCGCACCCAGCTGGAGACGGACCCGAAGGAGATCACCGAGCACGCGGTCTCGGTTCGTGCCTCGTTCGCCGACGTCGCCTCGATCGCCGAGCCGGGAAGCCCCTGCGTCTCGGATTTCATGTCGGTCCGCCAGCGCGGCAGCGTCCAGCATCTGGCTTCCACCGTCCAGGGGCGATTGGCGCGGGGCCGCACCAACTGGGAGGCGCTCGAAGCGCTGTTCCCGTCCGTGACGGTCTCCGGCGTGCCGAAGGCCGTTGCCGTCGACGCCATCTTCCGCCTCGACGAAGCCGCGCGCGGATTGTATTCCGGTGCGGTCGTGCGTGTCTCACATCGGCGATCGCTCGAGGCGGCCCTCGTCCTGCGGGCCGTGTACGCCGAGAACGGCCGGACGTGGCTGCGGGCCGGTGCCGGCGTGATTGCACAGTCGTCGCCGGACCGAGAGTTCGAGGAGACCTGCGAGAAGTTCGCCAGCATCGCGCCCTATCTCGTTCCTGCGCGAGAGTGATCGGCCCCGGTGCACCGGAACAGAGACGGCGAAACACACCCACGAAGGGTAGCTATGCAGGCAGAGACAGCGGCAGAGGGAACAGTCCGGCGGGCCCGGGCGGCCCGCGCCACCACCAGCGAATGGGACCAATCGCGCACCGACGACGTCGTCCGGGCCGTCGGCTGGGAATGCTTTCGGGCCGAAAACGCTTCCCTGCTCGCCCGGCTGGCCGTCGACGCGACCCGGATGGGCGACGTCGTCGACCTGTTCACACTGCACCGGAAGAGGGTCCTCGGCACTCTGCGGGACATGCACGGGCAGCGCACCGTCGGGGAGGTCGCGCGCGATGCCGCCCGCGGCACAGTGACGTGGGCCAAACCGCTGGGCGTGATCGCGGTCGTCGTGCCGGCGACAGCGCCGTGCACGGCCGTCGCGACCAATGTGCTGTCGGCGCTCAAGACCCGCAACGCGGTCGTGATCGGTTCCCACCCGGTGGCTGCGGCCGCCGTGGCGGTCGCGGTCGAACAGATCCGGACCGGTCTGCGGCGCACCGGCGCCGACCCGGATCTGGTGCAACTACTGGACGCCCCCGACCGCGAACTCACGTCCGCCCTGATGGCGGCCGCAGACTTCGTGGTCGCGACGGGCGGGCGGAACACCGTGCAGCGGGCGTACCGCAGCGGGACGCCCGCGGTCAGCGGCGGATCCGGCAACGCGACCGTGATCGTCGACGACCTGGCCGACATCGGCGACGCCGCGTCGAAGATCATCGCGGGCGCGGCGTTCAACAACGGGACCTCGTGCTCGTCGGAGAGCAACGTCCTAGTGGACCGGAGCCGGCTCGAACCACTCGTCCGCGCGCTGGTGTCGTGCGGCGGATGGTTGTGCACGGAGGAGCAGGCCGCCCTCGTGCAGCGCACACTCTGGCGCGACGGGGTGCACGACCGGACGCTCGTCGGCCGCCCGGCCAGGGTGATCGCCGACCGTTGCGGCTTCGAGCCACCGGCGCACCACGCGGTGGCGGGTCTGATCGTCCAGCGTCCGCGGCCCGAACCCGGCCACCCGCTCTTCACCGAGAAGCTGACGCCGCTCGTCACCGTCGCCCCGTATTCCGACTTCGGCTCGGCGGTAGAGCAACTCGGGCGCATCCTCGCTCACAGCGGGGCGGGACACAGCTGCGGCATCTACACCGGTGACGACGAGGTCGCCCGGGACCGGGTCGCGCAATTGGCCGCCGCGACGGACGTCTGCCGGGTGATGGTGAACCAGTCCACGATGGGGAACGCCGGAAGTTTCGACAACGGTGTCGCGTTCACGTCGACCGTGTCCAGCGGAAGCTGGGGTGGTTGCAGCCGGTCGGTGAACATCACCTTCCGCCACTTCCTGAACACGACGACGGTGTCCTACCCGCTTCCGCCGGTGGTGCCCGACCTGGCGGAGATATTCGGCGCCGAACTGGACGAGGAAGACAGCGTTCCACTGCCGGCGCCGGGACGGCCGGGACCATGACCGGGCAGTCCAGGGGGATACCCGGCGACCCAGTCGTTCTCGACATCGTCGGCGTCGGATTCGGTCCGTCCAACCTGTCCCTCGCGATCGCGGTCGCGGAACACAACTCCGCCTGCCCACCGGGAGAGCGAATCGGCGCCCTGTTCTTCGAGAGCCAGGACAGATTCTCGTGGCATCCGGGGATGCTGCTGGACGGCGCGACGATGCAGGTCGCTTTCCCGAAAGACCTGGTGACACTGCGGAACCCGACGAGCCGGTACACGTTCCTGAATTACCTGTTCGTTCGCGGCCGCCTGGTCGATTTCGTCAATCACCAGACCTTCTTCCCGTCACGGTACGAGTTCCAGGACTACCTGCGGTGGGCGGCCGAGCAGGTCGATGCGGACGTCCGTTACGAGTCGTCCGTGCAGCGAGTGCGCCCGCTCTTCGACGACCGGGGCGTCGCCGACCAGTTCCTGGTCGAGACGGCCGATGGAACACAGGTCCGGACCCGAAACGTGGTGCTGGGTACCGGTCTGGCGCCCCGGATTCCGGACTGGGTGACCCCGTCGGCTCGCTGCTTCCACAACAAGGATTTCCTCACCCGGATGGCGGAACTACCCGAGCCGGTACACGGGCGGTTCGTCGTGCTCGGCGCCGGACAGAGCGCGGCAGAGGTCGTCCAGTACCTCCACGCCACCTATCGAGACGCCGAGATCCACAGCGTGTTCGCCCGATTCGGCTACAGCCCGGCCGACGACAGTCCCTACGCCAACCGGATCTTCGACCCCGGCACCGTCGACGAATTGCATCGTGCACCCCCGCAGGAGCGCGACCGGCTTCTGCGATTGCACCGTGGCACCAACTATTCGGCGGTCGACTCCGAACTCATCGACGCCCTCTACGCCACGGAGTATCAGGAACGGGTCCGGGGCGAGCGCCGCCTGTTCATGCGCCGGGCCTCCACGATCGCCGACACCGTCGAGACGGACCGCGGGCTCGAGGTCTCGATCCGGAATCTGCTGGACGGAAGCGTCGAGACGTTGACGTGTGACGCCGTCGTGCTGGCAACGGGATACACCCCGGCGCCGCTGCGCCCGCTGTTCGGCGACTTCCTGCCCTCGACCGAGTCGTCGCGGGAGGTGTCCCGCGACTATCGCCTGCGGACCGACCCGTGCCTGCGAGCGGGCATCTACCTCCAGGGTGGAACCGAAACCACGCACGGGATCACGTCGTCGCTGTTGTCCAATGTCGCGGTCCGGGCCGGTGAGGTCCTGCATTCGGTGCTCGCCCATCGCGCCACCCCCACGTGAGCGGCAACGCCCCCAGGTGAGCGGCAAAGTGTGCCGGGGCACGCGTTGCCGCTCACGTGGGGGGTTGGTCGAGCCGGCTGCGGTAGAACAGCACCGTCACGGCGACCACCGCTTCGAGCGCGGCCGTCGCGAGTGCCGCCGACATGGCGGGTGACATCACATGGGTCATCGGAGCCGTCGCCGCCGCATGCATCGCGTGCCCGTGGTGGCTGCCACCTCCGGAACCGGGACTCATCACGGTCAGGTGCAGTGCGATCATCCCGACGTTCATCATCGCGACCAGTCCCCAGTCCCGGTTCGAACCCCGCGTCCACAGGTGCCCCGCGCAGTACAGGCATCCGAGGATCATCGCGAGGGTCACCACCCCGACCATCGGCGAAGACGCCGCATGCTCACCGAGTGTCCCGGCGTGCAGCCCCGCCGTGGCGACCGCGAGGCCCGCGGCCGCCCGCCGCCACCAGTGGCTGGTGCGGCGGGCGGCCGGAGTGAAGACGGTAGACACGACGTTCAGCCTTCGCAGCAGTGCTTCGCGGTGCTCGCCGGCAGGTCGAGCGCGGGATTGCGGTCGAAGAACCCGACGGGCTTGAGCTTGAACCCGGCGTAGTCGACGGGCATGACCGGCCAGTCCTCGGGCCGGGGGAAGTGCGTCAGCCCGAACGTGTGCCACAGCACCAGGTCTTCGCCTTCGATGTCGCGATTGCCCGCGACGAACGCCGGGAGACCGGCCTGGCCCGGATGCTGGTTGACGAAGTCGCCTGCGGGATAGCGCTCGGACTCGTCGTACTGCGTCACCCACAGGTGCTTCGTCGCGAACGCGGCGCGGGCGGCGATCGAACTCGACGGGTCGGCCAGGAGCACCGGCTGCCCCTCGGGGTGCAGGGCGTACCCGACGTCCTGGCCGAGCCGGTTCTGCTTGGTGGGATTGGTGATGTGCCAGACCCGGGCCTTGAGGTTGTCGGCGGTGCGCTGCCCCTCGGATTCGGTGGTCAGCTTCGTCTTCTGGCAGCGGAACGCGTTGCCCCACGGGTTCTCCGGCCCCATCGGGACGGGCACGGCATCCACTTCCTCGACAGTGTTCACGGTCCCGTCGACGGCCATGTCGAGGCGGGCCGAGAAGAGGTGCTGGTGGAACGGGGCACCGAGCCCGGGTGCCATCTGAGTGGAGAATCCCTCCGGACCGCGGTAGGCGGAGGTGAACACGATTCCGGTGGCCTTCGCCTCGAGTTCGATGGTGCCGTCCAGGTAGAGGTACCAGTAGAACCCGTAGTCGTAGTTGCCGATGGTGAGGAAGAACGAGATGACGAGGCGACGCGAGCGGCGGGTCTCGGTCATGCCGTTGAACATGTCGGTGTGCTTCCACAGGACGCCGTAGTCCTCCTCGTGGAGGCAGATCGCGTTCTTCATCACCCGCGGGTCGCCGGCCTCGTCGGCGATGGTGACGTCGAAGTACTGGATCTCACCGAGGCAGTCGCAGCCGAGTTCGAGCGAGTTCGTGTACCGGCCGAACAGGTACTCCCCCTGGTCGAAGTAGTTCTGCCAGTATCGAACCGGGGACGGATCGGCGTACGGGACCACCATCTCCGCGATCGACGCCCGGTAGATCACGGGACGCTCGACTCCCCCGTCGTCGAACGACAGCTGGTGCAGTGTCAGTCCTTCCCGCACGTCGAAACCGAAGCGGAACTTCCAGTCGGCCCAGGTGATCTCGTTGCCGTCGACGGAGAAGCTGGCACCCTCGGGCTGCGTGATCTCGATCGGCTTGAGATCGGTACGGGTGGGCCTCGCGTGCGGTTCGGCGTCCCATTCACCACGCTCGGCGGGCACCGGTAGCTCGATTTCGTCGACCACCTTCACGACGCGGCGCTCGGTGAGGTCCACGTAGGCCACCACCCCGTCGATGGGGTGCGCCCACGGCAGGTCCGCCTTGTCCTCCTGGTGGAAGGCGAGTACGCGGACGATGCGGTGCCCGACCTCGTCCTCGTGGCCGAACACCCCGGCCGACAGGGGAACCGCCCGGACCTTCGACGGTTCGATGTCCCGCTTCGCCATCGCTGCGAGCCAGTCGGAGCTGCCGAGCAGGAACGCCTCGATGTCCTCGAACTCCTCGTCGAGAATCGGGACGTGACCGTCGGTGGCGGAATCGACCGTGGTGGAGCTGATCACACGGTTCTCCGTCACCGACACGACGAGGTCGGTGCCGATGCCGGTGGACCGGTCGAGCAGCAGGATCCGGGCGCGGCGCTCGATCGGATCGCCCGGGGTGAACGCGAGGACCGTCGACTTGTGCGGCTCGGCGAGTGCGACGAACACGAAGCGCACGTTCTCGCCGACCAGGCCCTCGTCGGTGAGGAGTGCTTTCGCCGAACGGATCTCGTCCGCGGACAACGGGGTGAGCGGATGATCCGGGGCGGCGGAACCGACGGTGGCCGGGGTCTCGGTGGTGGCGGTACTCATCGTGCGATCTCCTTGTCGAGGACGGTGTCGTTCGTGTGGTGCTGCGGCGCAGCGGTATCGATGTGTCGTGCGGCGTGGGGCCTGAGCACGGCGACTGCGGCTCCCCCGGCGAAGGTTCCGACGAGCAGAACCCCGATGACGGCGGCGAGTGTGCTGGACCCGCCCACGAGAAGCGGGAGGTTGGCGACGGTCATGATCAGCAGCCCGGCCAGGCCGACGAGCCCGAGCAGGGGTGCGATCACCGTGTTCCACAGTCGCCGGTCCACCCGGGTCCGGCCGAAGTAGACGAGGACGGCCACGGACGTCAGGGTCATCAGTGCGACGATGCCGACCGACGACACCCCGGCGAACCAGGCGAACACCTCGGTCACCGGGTCGAGCCCGGCGACGGCGGACGCGACGATCAGAACGAGCGCGGACGCCGTCTGCACGACCGACGCGATGTACGGCGACGCGTGCCTGTCATGCGAACGGCCGCAGCCGGCGGGCAGGGCCGCGCTGTTCCCGAGGGAGAAGATGTACCGGGACAGCACGTTGTGGAAGGACAGCAGCGCGGCGAACAGGCTCGTGATCAGGAAGATCTGAACGAGGTCGCCCGCGATCGCGCCGACGTAGCGGGTGGCGGTCTCGGTGATCATGCCTTCCGGGTTCTCCGTCGCGATGGCGACGGCGCCCTCGTCGCCCCATGCGCTGACCATCGCCCAGCTCGACAGTGCGTAGAAGCCGCCGATGACGAGCAGCGCCAGGTAGGTGGCCCGGGGGATGGTGCGACCCGGGTCGCGGGCCTCGTCGCGGAAGACGGCGGTGGCCTCGAATCCGATGTACCCGGCGATGGCGAAGATCAGGGCGATGCCGGGTGCCCCCGAGAAGAACTCGCCGGGGTGGAACGCCGCCGTCGAGAACCCCTCGTCTCCACCGCCGCGGAGGATGACGGCGGCATCGATGACGAGGACGATCCCGACCTCGCAGACGAGCAGCACGCCGAGCACCTTGCCGGACAGGTCGATGTGCCGGTAGCCGAGGACCGCGACCACCGCGGTCACGGCCAGAGCCCACACGTACCAGGGAAGTTCGGGACCGCCGTGCGCGGTGACGAAATCGTTGACGGCGGCCCCGATGTATCCGTAGACCGCGCCCTGGACGGCGGTGTACGACAGCAGCGCGAGGAACGCGGAGCCGAGACCGGCGTGCCTGCCCAGGCCCTGCGTGACGTAGGTGTAGAACGCGCCGGCGCCGGGGAGGTGCTTGGCCATCGCGGTGAATCCGACGGCGAAGAACAGCAACACCACCGTGCAGACGACGTACGACGCGGGATAGGCGGCGCCGTTACCCGCCGAGATCCCCAGCGGGACGGTGCCGGCGATCACGGTCAACGGGGCCGCCGCCGCGACGACCATGAACACGATGGCACCCGGACCGAGGGTGCCTGCCAGTTTGCGAGACGCGCCGTCGCTGACTGCACTCGAGTGCGTTGAGGCGTTGGTTGTCATGGCTTCCTTCGACTTTCACGAGGCGAGGTGTGGGGGCGGCCGGGAATCTAGAGCGCGATGTTCACGGACTTGCTCTGGGTGTATTCACCGATGGCGCCCTCACCGAGTTCGCGTCCCCATCCGGACTGCTTGTAGCCGCCGAACGGAAGTGCGGTGTCGAACGCGTTGTGGCAGTTCACCCACACCGTGCCCGCCTTGATCTCGGCCGCCACCTCGTGGGCGCGGGAGACGTCCCGGGTCCACACGCTGGCGGCGAGGCCGTAGGGCGTGTCGTTGGCCGCGGCGCGGACCCCTTCGTCACGGTTGAACGGCACCGCGACCGCGACCGGTCCGAAGATCTCCTCCTGGTACACGCTGAAGTCGCGGTTCACGTCGACCAGCAGGGTCGGCTCGACGTAGTAGCCGGTGTCGCCGTGCCGCCCGCCACCGGCGAGGGCGCGGGCACCGGCGGCGAGCCCGGCGTCGATGTATCCGGTGACCTTGCCCAACTGCTCCTGCGAGATCAGCGGTCCGATGTCGTTGGTGGGGTCGAGGCCCGGCCCGATCTTCTGCGACTTCGCGAAATCGGCAACCCCGGACGTGAATTCGTCGAAGATCCGATCCTCGACGAGCAGACGCGTTCCGGCCGTGCAGGCCTGACCGTGGTTGAACAGGAACCCGCTGGCGACGCCCGGGATCGCGGCCTCGAGGTCGGCGTCGGAGAAGATCACCTGTGGGCTCTTGCCGCCGAGTTCGAGGGATACCTTCTTCAGGTTTCCCGACGCGGCGTTCACGATCTTCTTTCCCACCTCGGTGGATCCGGTGAACGCGACCTTGTCGACGTCGTCGTGACTCGACAGCGCCGCGCCGATGTCGCCGTAACCGGTGAGCACGTTGAACACGCCGTCGGGGACGCCGGCCTCGGCGATCACCTCGGCGAGGAGCAGCGCAGTGAGCGGGGTCTGCTCCGCAGGCTTGAGGATCATGGTGTTCGCGCAGGTCAGCGCCGGGGCCACCTTGAACGCGGCCATCACCAGCGGGAAGTTCCAGGGGATGATCTGCGCGCAGACGCCGATCGGTTCGCGGGTGGTGAACGCATGGAATCGTGCCCCGGGCGCCCACGGCACGGACACGGGGATGGTGCGGCCCTCGATCTTGGTGGCCCAGCCGGCGTAGTAGAAGAAGATCTCCGCCGCCCACGTCACGTCGACGGCCTTCGCGACCGCCACGGACTTGCCGTTGTCGATGGATTCGAGCTGCGCGAACTGATCGGCCCGGGCGAGGATTCCCTCGCCGATCTTCCAGAGGATCCGCTGACGTTCGGCGGGGGTGATCGAGCGCCACGGCCCGGACTCGAAGGCCCGCCGGGCCACTGCCACCGTGCGGTCCACGTCCTCGACGCCGGCGTGCGGGACCGTCGTGATCACCTGTCCGGTGGCGGGATCGACCGTCTCGAACGTGCGGCCCGACGCCGAGTCCACCCAGCGGCCGTCGACGAACATGCGCTTCGGCGACGACACGAAGTCGACGACTCGGGGGTCGAGGGCTGCTGGGGAGTGAACGACTGCAGTCATCATGTCCTCTTCGATGGGAGTGAATGAATCTATGATTGAATCCGGCTTCTGCAGAACACTTTTGGCGGTAATTTTCGCCTCGTCGTGCTGCGGCCTGAACCCACGATAAACCCCGGATGTGTCGCCGGTCACTACTGAATCCGGATGGGAATCCGCGGTTGCGGCATTCTCATTCGACATTTCCGGCCGCGGCGGCGTCGATTCTCATTCGACTTTTCCGGGTCGGCCCAGTTGATCTGCCCTACGCGCCGAACCCGGGTGCGGAATGGGGAACGCATTCTCCGGCCATTCTCATTCGAGGTGATCGAAAATTAATTCCGATCGGCGCATCACGCTCGACTCCTGCGCTAGCGTGCAACTCATGCAGCCCGGGGTCGATCACGTGCGGGCAGGCGCGAAAGTGTGGAGAGCAGGTGCGTGGTGTCCGGTACACCGAGAATCAGAAGTAGATCACCGGTCGCCGGTCTCGAGCGCGCGCGCCTGAGCTTCGTCCAGGTGCTCGGGCAGTCCGTGTCCGCGGTCGCACCGTCGGCGGTGATGGTCACGCTGCCCGCTCTCGTCATCCCCGACGCCGGCCGGGCGACCCTCGCAGTGTTCGCCGCCGCGGCGATCCTGATGACCGCGGTCGGCTACTGCGTCGGACAGTTCGCCACGCGGATGGTGGCCGTCAGCGGTCTCTACAGCTACATCGTGAAGGGTCTCGGGGCGGTCCCCGGTTTCGCCGGCGGCTGGTCGCTGCTCGTCGGTTACGCCGCCGCCGCCATGGCGAGCACGCTCGGCGCCGCGAGTTACCTCGCGGCGCTACTCGGCCGGGTCGGACTTCCGACGGGGTCAACGCTCATCGCGGTCCTCGCGGCGATCGTCGGGCTGCTCGCCCTGCTGCTGATGATCCGGGGGGTGAAGTTGTCGGCGCGGATCATGCTCGCCATCGAGGTCTTCGCCATCGTCGCCGCCTCGGCCGCCCTCGTCGTCGCGTTCGTCCAATCGGTCCGGGAGGGCGCGACCGCGTCGGCGGGCGGCGCGAAATCGGGGTCCGCGGTCGGGTTCGCCGTGCTGCTCGCGATCACGTCGTTCGTCGGATTCGAGAGCGCGGGCACGGTGGCGCGGGAAGCCCGCAACCCGTTCGTCACCGTTCCGCGCGCCATCCGGTGGACCCCGATCGCCCTGGGCGTTCTGTACGTGTTCGCGGCCGCCCTGCAACTGCCGGAGCCGGTGCGAGAGGGAGTCGACTCGCTGCCGATCGTCCTCACGTTGCCCGACACGTCCGGCGCCGGGTCGTCGGCGCTGTCGGTCGTGATGGAACTCGGCATCACCGCCTCCTGGTTCGCCTGCGTCCTCGGTTCGACGACCGCACTGTCGCGAACCCTGTTCGCGATGGGCCGCGAAGGAGTGGTTCCGACCGTGTTCGGCCGGACGCACCACCGGTTCCACACCCCGCACGTGGCGCTGGCGGCCGCGATGCCGGTGATCGTCGCCGTCCCCGTCGTCTACCTGTTCGTCAGCGGTTCGAGCCGCGACGTCCTGATCGGGCTGCTCGCGGTGTCCGCGCACGGCTACGTCCTCGCGTACGTGCTGCTGTGCGTCGCGACGCCGGCGTTCCTCCGGCGGATCGGCGAACTGACCCGGCTCCCCCTGGTCATCGGCGCGCTGGCGGCGACGGCGATGGTGGCACTGGTCGGGTGGGCGGCGTTCTCGCGAACGTACGTCGCGGGTGCGGCGACCGCCGTCTACGTGCTTCTCATGCTCCTCGGCGCCGCGGTGTTCGCGATCCGCGCGAGGCGATCCCCCGGAATCGGAGAACGGATGGGTGTGTACGACGAGGCCGTGGCCGACGACCTGCTGGGCCGCTACCGCCCGTGGGAGGTCCGCCGGTGAGCCCCGACGACAGGGCCCTGTCGGGTCGGCAGCCGAAGGCCGTCACCAGCGCACTGCGGGTGCTCGAGGAGGTGGCCCGCGCCGGCTCGGGTGTCACGGCGAAAGACATCGCCGCCCGCCTGTCGATGCCGTCGGCGACCACGTACCGGCTGCTCAACATCCTCGTCGGCGAAGGCTATGTGGTGCGGCTCCCCGACCTGTCGGGGTTCGCCCTGGGCCAGAAGATCGGGGTCCTCGTCGACGCCGCCGTCGTGCCCACCGTGTGTGCGGCGGCGCGGGAGGTCCTCGCCGAGCTTCGACTGTCGGTGCGCTTCGGGGTCCACCTCTTCTACTACACCAACGTCGCCGTCCGCACCGCCGACGCCGACCCCGAATATCCGCCGCCGGAGGACGAGTCGTTTCTCAACCAGCACCTGTACGCGTGTGCGGTCGGCAAGCTTCTCCTCGCGGAGAAGTCGGAACTCGAATCCGTGATCCCCCGTTGGGAGCCCCGGGCGCTGACGGCCCGCACCCTCGTCGCGCGGAGCGAACTGATCGCGAATCTGGACCTGATCCGCAGCCGGGGGTTCGCCACCCAACTCGCGGAGCTGCGGGACGCGTCGGCGTGTGTCGCCGTCCCCGTCCGGTCCGGATCGGGGACGCTCGTGGGCAGCCTGGCCCTGTCGGGGCACGTCGATCACGAACACCTCATGTTGCGCCACGTCCCGTCACTGCGGGAGCACGCGGAACGGCTCGCCCCGCTGATGGCCTGACGTCACGTCGACCGTGGCCCGAATTTTCTCCGAGTATTCACGCGCCGGTCCGTCGAAGTCAGGCGATATCCGGCGGACGGAAATAAGATGAGTGATGACGAAAAACCCGCCGGGCCCGCACCATCCGGTCGCCCTCGAAGCGGTCCCGTGAAGCCGGGACTGCCCCCGGTCCTCGCCGCGTGCGTGGTGGCGCTCGCGCTCCCGTGGACTCAGCCGGCCGCGGCGGACGCCGCACCGGACTCCCCCGTCCGGTACGTCGCATTGGGTGACTCGCGCGCCACCGGGTCACCTCAGGATCTGCTGTCGATTCGAGACGGGTGCTTCCGCACATCCGACGCGTACCCCCAGATCGTCGCCGACACCCTGAGCCCGGCATCGTACGTCAGCCGGGCGTGCGCGGGCGCGAAGACCGAAAATATTACGACAACACCGCAATTCACCGTCACCGGGCCGCAGCCTCCGCAGATCGGGGCCCTCCGGCCGGACACGACGCTCGTCACCGTCAGCATCGGCGGAAACGACATCGCGTGGTCGTCGTTGGTCGAGCCCTGCTACACGCCCGCCCCGGGGTTGGACGCGAAGTGTCGTGGCGACGCCATCACGGCGCGGCGCATGAACGACGCTCTCGCGGTGCTCGGCCCGAAGGTCTCCACCACCCTGGCCGCAATCGCCGCGAAGGCTCCGGCCGCAACAGTGCTCCTGGTGGGGCACGGGGGCATCTTCGGTGACCGCGGCTGCTGGCCCTTCGTCCCGGCGAGCGACGCCGACGCCGCCTTCGTGGTGCAGTTCTTCGTGCGAATGAACAACGTTCTCGCCGATGCAGCGCGCACCAACGGCGCCCGGTTCGTCGACGTGGCCGCCGCGGCGACGGGGCACGATGCGTGCGCCGGCCCCGATCGGCGCTGGTTCGAGGGCCTCGTCCCCCAGTCGTTCACGATGCCCCTGCACCCCACCCACGAGGGGCTGAACGCGATGGCCTCGCTGGTCGTCACCGCCCTTTTGTGACCGGCGGGCGGGCAGGCACGGCACTGCGGATACCCGACCTGGTGGCACACGCGGAAGCCCATCCGGTATACCCTTGAAACGGGTCGTACGGTTTGTTATCCGGCAACGGCCGTAACCGATACCGACACTCACACACAGAACATCGACATCGGTTTCCCGGCACGTGGATCTGCCACGGGCCGGGAACGGAAGGACCGCAGTGCTGTTGGCAGAAACGTCAGGAATACGGGCCCCCGCGGCCGCACCCCATCACGAGGGGTGGCGCGAGGTCGCCGCGTGCCGCGGAGTCGCATCGTCGGTGTTCTTCTCCCCCGACGGCGAACGCGGTCAGGCCCGGGCCCGTCGCGAGGCGAACGCCCAGCAGATCTGCGAGGACTGCCCGGTCCTCGCCCAGTGCCGCGACCACGCCCTGGCAGCGGACGAACCGTACGGAATCTGGGGAGGGATGACCGAGGCCGACCGCCGGCGCCACGCTCGCCGAACCCGCTCCGGCGAGCGCCGCTGACCGGTTCCGGACTCTCCGTGACGATTGCCGAACGGGTTGGCCACCTTGTTCGTCGGCGTGGTGGTGGTCATCTTCTCCATGACCGGAGTAGAGGTCGTCACGATCGCGGCCGCCGAATCGGCTCCCGTGACCGACCGAAGCGATCAGCTCGGCGTCGATCAGGCGCAGGCGGTACTGGCTGGCGTAGGTTCCGTCGACACCGAGTCTGACGGCAATCTGGCCGATCCGGCTCGGGCCGTCATCGTGTGACATCGCGACGAGGAACCTGCGATCGACATCGGAGATTCCCGCGAGGCTGGGCTCGAGGACCAGCGAGCCGATCCGGCGACGTGCCGCGGCAACACCGACGGTGACATCGTCTGAGGAGACGACGGCCGCGGTCCGGTTCTGACTCCAAATATGTTATCCGACAAACTGAATCAGAAACGGTTAGCCATTCGTCGCCTCTGCCGCGGTGCGGCAGTCGGCGTCGGCGATCGCGCGCCCGGTTCCCTCGATCGGCTCACGAATCGCCCGTGCCACCTCGTCTAGGGGCACCGCCCTCAGGGAATGGCGGTCGGCACGCGCGCCCCGGTGCAGATCGTCGCGCGACCGGGACACCGGGACCGTCGTCGAGGGCGTCCCCGAAGTCTGCGACGAGATCGGCGCGACCCACCAGAGCCGGGGGGCGCACCGAACGACGGGGTGAACGGGTTCCCCATGGGGAGGACACCACCAGCCTCTTTAGCTTTCTTTAGTGTTTTTGGCTTTCTTTAGTGTTTTTGGCCCTTTTAGGGTTAAGTAGCGTTCCGTTCCACGCCAGACCCACCGCTCGGTGTCCTCGACCATCCAGTCCACGTCCCCGCACAATCGCGGCCATCACCGCGAACACGACGCCGAAGGGCAACCCTCCTCGGGCGGAATCCTCGGCCCAGGACACTCGATGCGGCTACGGGAGGAAAGCACGTAGCCGCCGCGACGCGCACCACGCGGAGCTCAACCAGATGCCGTGCCGGTCGGCGGGTGCTTCGTCGCCGCCCTGGATCGAATCGGCATTCCGGGTACGGCGAACCTGCTCAACCTCGTCATCCTGGTTGTGGTGCTGTCGGTGTTCAACTCCGGATGCGTGATGCTCGCGGCCTTGTTCCCGGACACGGTGTTTCTGTTCCTCATCAACGCCTCCGGCGGTGTTCCTGTTCGTGTACTTCACGACCTGCATCTCCGAACTGCGGCTGCGCCGGCGGTGGAAAAAGGGAGGACCCAGGCCTGCTCCAGTTCCGGATGTCGCTGTACCCGGGCCCGCCGATCCTGGTGACGACATCGCTGCGACGGGGACCACATGTCCCCCGCGCGAAATGCCGTAACCGGGCGCTGCCGAAGCCGCTGGTCGACGCTCTGACCCCGGCGACTCGACAAATGTAGGGCAGATCGCGAAAACCTCTCATCATTTGCCGGTCGTGACCCAGCTCACGCGTTCCTAGTGTTGACGGCGTACCAAACGTCGGATCCTCACGGATCAGCAGAAACACATCTTCGATAGGAGCAACTGATGACAACCACCGTTGGCTTTGTGGGCCTCGGAAACATCGGTGGCCGGGTAGTTGCACACCTGGTCAAGGCGGGTCACGACGTCGCGGTGTACGACCTGAACACGGCGTCCGTCGACGCAGCGGTCGCCCTCGGTGCCCGCTCGGTGGCCTCTCCGGCCGAGGCAGCGACCAAGGCCGAGGCGCTGTTCCTGAGCCTGCCCACCCCGGCGATCGTCGAAGGCGTTGTCGCAGAGGTTCTGCAGCAGCGCAATCAGGGCCTGGTCATCGTCGATCACAGCACGATCGACCCGGACACCACCCGTCGTCTCGCCCAGGACGCGCAGGCCGCCGGTGCCAGCTTCCTCGACGCACCCGTCAGCGGCGGCGTCCAGGGCGCCGAGGCCGGCACCCTCGCGGTGATGCTCGGCGGCGACGAAGCCTCGGTGAAGAAGGTGATCCCGCTCATCGAAACCTACGCGGGCAACATCTTCCACGTCGGACCCTCCGGAAGCGGCCAGGCGATCAAGCTCGCCAACAACCAGGTCACCGCCGCGAACATCGTCGCCCTCGGTGAAGGCCTGAGCAGTGCCGTCGCCGCCGGCGTCGACCTCGACACCGCCGTCGCGGTGCTGACCAAGAGCTCGGCCAACAGCAACGTGCTGAGCAACTACTTCCCCAAGACCCTGTTCACCGAGGAGCGACCCACCGGGTTCGCGCTCGACTTCATGCACAAGGATCTCGGGCTGTTCCTCGACGCCGCCGGCAAGTCCGAACTCCCCACCCCGATCACCAGCTTGGTGCGCGACCTGTTCAGCATCGGCCAGCGCGACGGCCGCGGCGGCAAGGACTTCACCAGCGTCGTCGAGTTCTACGAAGACTTCACCGGCATTCGCCTGCAGACGAAGGGAAACCACCAGTGAGCACCTCCACCATGACCACCGCCACCAAGGTCAGCCAGCTCATCGGCGGCGAATGGGGCCCAGCAGATTCCGGTGACTGGATCGAGGTCGAAAACCCTGCCCGCCGTGAGGTTCTGGCCCTCATTCCGAACTCCGGCGAATCCGACGTCAACCGCGCCGTCGCCGCCGCCAAGACCGCATTCGGACCGTGGAAGGCACTGCCTGCCCGCGACCGTGGTGCACTGCTGATCAAGATCGGCGACAAGATCGCCGAAAACCAGGAACAACTCGCCCGGATCATCGCCTCGGAGACCGGCAACGCCCTGCGCACCCAGGCACGCGGTGAGGCGGCGAGCGGCGCCGACATCTTCCGCTTCTACGGCCAGATCGCCTCCGAGCAGAAGGGCGAAACCCTGCCGTTCGGTGACAACCTCGTCAGCTACACCGTGCGCGAACCGCTCGGAGTCGTAGGCGGCATCGTCCCGTGGAACGCCCCGGTCACCCTGTCGTCGCTGAAAATCGCCATGGCACTGGCGATGGGCAACACTCTGGTCCTCAAGACCGCCGAACTCGCCCCACTGGCAGTGCTCCAGCTCGCCGAATGGGCCGCGGAAATCCTCCCCGCCGGGGTGCTCAACGTGCTGACCGGGTCGGGACAGAGGGTCGGTGTGCCGCTGTCGAAGCACCCCGACGTCGCGAAGCTGACCTTCACCGGGTCCACCGGAGTCGGCAAGGACATCCTCGCCGCGGCAGCGGACCGGATCGTGCCGGTCACCCTCGAACTCGGCGGCAAATCGCCGGCGATCGTGTTCCCGGACTCGGACGACGACGCCACCGTCGACGGCGTCATCGCCGGAATGCGGTTCACCCGCCAGGGTCAGTCCTGCACCGCAGGCTCGCGGCTCTACCTGCACGAGGACATCTTCGACTCGTTCCTCGAGAAGCTGAAAAACAAGCTGGCCGGCTTCACGATCGGCGACCCGCTGGATGAGGCCACCGACATCGGGGCCATCGTCAGCGAGAAGCAGTTCGACACCGTCTGCCGCTACATCAACTCCGGCATCGAGCAGGGCGGCACCGTCATCACCGGCGGCCCCGGACGCCCGCTCGACGGCGAGGGCTTCTTCGTCGCCCCGACGGTGATCACCGGCGCCGACGCCGACTGGGACATCACCCGCGAAGAGGTCTTCGGCCCCGTCCTCGTGGTCATCCCGTGGAAGGACGAGGACGAGGTCCTGGCCGCGGCCAATGACAGCACCTACGGTCTGGCCGGCTACGTGTGGACCAAGGACATCACCAAGGCGATCCGCACCGCCAATGCCCTCGAGGTCGGCTGGGTGCAGATCAACCGCGGCGGCGGTCAGCTTCCCGGTATGTCCTACGGCGGCATCAAGCAGTCCGGCCTCGGCCGCGAGTACTCCGTCGACGGGGCACTCGAAAGCTTCACCCAGGTCAAGAACATCACCATCGCGGTCTGATCCCCGCCTCTCCCGGCGCCGCTGTGGCGGCGCCGGGAGCCCCTCGGGCGTCCTCGGACTTGCGCCTCTCCCGCAGTCGATCCGAACCCCAGCTAGAGCAACCGAGCGACGCCCGGCACCCCTGCGTGCCACGGTCGTCCTCGCCGACCCTGGACACAAGGACACACCATGACAGTCGACAGTTCGCACGAACAGTTGAACGAGGACGGCCTCGCACAAGGCCTGAACAAACGACACATCCGGATGATCGCCATCGGCGGCGCCATCGGAGTGGGCCTGTTCCTCGGCTCCGGCAAGGGAATCTCCTACGCCGGACCGGCCCTGATCGGTGTCTACGCGATCACCGGCGTGTTCATCTTCATCATCATGCGCGCCCTCGGGGAGCTGCTGATGTACCGGCCCGTCACCGGCAGTTTCGCAGAGTACGCCCGCGAGTTCCTCGGTCCTGCTTACGGTTTCATCACCGGCTGGGGGTATTGGATCACCTGGACGATCATCGGCATGGCCGAGCTCACCGCCGCGGGCATCTTCGTCAAGTTCTGGTTTCCCTCGATGCCGCAGTATCTGACCGCCCTCATCGCGCTGATCGCCCTCGTCTGTCTGAACTTGGCGAAGGTCGGCTTTTTCGGTGAGGCCGAATTCTGGTTCGCCTCCATCAAGGTCATCACCATCGTCGCCCTCATTGCAGGCGGAATCTTCGCTCTCGTCTTCAATGTGGGTAAGGCAGGTCAGGAGGGCGGTATCGCCAACCTGTGGGATCACGGCGGTATCGCCCCGCACGGTCTGCTGGCTGTGCTGCTCGCCTTCCAGATCGTGGTCTTTTCCTACCAGGGCGTCGAATTGATCGGCATGACTGCCGCCGAGACGAAGGACCGGGCCACCGTCCTGCCCAAGGCGATCAATTCCATCCCCTGGCGGATCGGCATCTTCTACGTCGGCACCCTGGTCGTGCTGCTCTCCCTGTTCCCGTGGGACCAGTTCAACGCCGACTCGAGCCCGTTCGTGAAGGGCTTCACTCAGATCGGGCTCCCCGCCGCCGCCAGCATCATGAACTTCGTCGTCCTCGCCTCGGCACTGTCGTCGTGCAGCGCAGGCCTGTTCAGCAACGGCCGCCTGCTCAAGAAGCTCGCCTCCGACGGGGTGGCCCCGAAAATGTTCGAGAAGACCAACCGCGGGCACGTCCCGGCGGCGGCGATCATCGCGTCGGGCTCGCTGATGCTGGTCGGTGTCGCGATCAACGCGATCGTCCCGGAGAAGGCGTTCTCCTACATCTCCTCGGTCGCCACCCTCGGCGCCATCTGGTCCTGGGGCGTCATCGTCGCCTGCCACCTCGTCTACCGGCGCCGCGTCGAACGCGGCGACCTGCCCGCCAGTGCCTTCCGGCTGCCGCTCGCCAAGCCGTTGTGCTGGGCCACCCTCGCCTTCCTCACCGCGGTCACCGTCCTGCTCGCGTTCGACGAGGGTCAGCGGATCGCCCTCTATGCCCTGCCGATCTGGGCCGTCGTGCTCCTTGCCGGCTACTACCTGTCCACCCGCCGGACAGTAGACATCGCGCCGACCCCGAACCGGTCCCCGGACAACGACCATCCCGCATTGCATCCCTGACAACCGAGTCGGCCGCACCCAGAAACCCGGGTGCGGCCTGCTCGCCGTCCACCATCACCGAGGAGACAGACGCATGAAACCCCGTTCGACCATTGCCCCGTGGGCATCACCGATCGCTCAGGAGCGTCTGTCGGCCCTCGAGCACCTGCACACCGAAGACAGCGCAGCCCAGGTCGTCGAGTCCGTGCACCGGGCCCTGACCGAGTATCACGCCCGCATCGACGACGGCATCGTCCTCTACGCCGGCACCAACGTCCTGTCCCCGAACGTCACCGCCCTGCACGACACCGCCCTGTCCACCCGGCCCGCGCTGGGGTGGCCCGGGGAGAAGGTGCAGACCGCGGTCCAGGAGATCGAACACCTCGAGGTAATCGCCGCCCGCCAGGTCGCCGCCTCGATGCGAGGCACCTACGCCGAGGTCCGGTACCTCACCGCGACCATGGCGAACCTCGCCGCCTACATCGCGTTCACCGAACCCGGCGACACCATCGCCGTGCTGTCCCCGGAATCCGGGGGTCACGCCAGCCATCAGCAGAGCCTCGGCACCGCCGGCATCCGCGGGCTGACCGTCGAACACCTACCGTATTCGCCCAGTGCCCTCGACATCGACGCCGGCGAGATCAGCGACTTCGTCTACCGGGTTCGGCCGCGCCTGATCGTGGTCGGTGGCAGCGTCACCCTGTTTCCGCACAACCTCGACCCGATCCGCGAGGCCGCCGACCGGGTCGGTGCCGTCCTGGTCTACGACGCCTCCCACACCGCGGGCCTGATCGCGGCCGGCTACTACCAGGACCCGCTCGCCGAGGGCGCCGATGTGGTGACCTTCTCGACGTACAAGACCTACGCCGGTCCCGCGGGCGGCGCCGCCGTCACCCACTCCGCCGAATACGCCGAACGCCTCGCCGAGGCCGCGTATCCGACGATGCTCTCGAACTACGACCCGGCCCGGCTCGGCCCCCTCGCAATCGCCGCCCGCGAGGCGATCGAGCAGGCCCCGGCGTGGGCCGCGGCCACCATCGAGTACGCCGGCGAGCTGGCCGCCAACCTCAACGCACACGGACTCATCGTCGTCGGCCGCCGGCTGGGCTACACCCGCAGCCACCAGATCGTCATCGACGCTCAACGGCTCGGCGGCGCACCCGTCGCAGTCCGCCGTCTCGAGGCCGCCGGCATCTACACCGGCGCCTGCCGGCTGCCCTGGCAGACCCCGGGAAGCTCACCGGAAGGCGTGCGCCTGGGCGTACAGGAGTTCATCCGCCGCGGCGCCGGCTTCGACACAGTCACCGATCTCGCCGACCTGATCTACCGATCGTTGACCACCTCCACCGAACACCCCCTCGCCCAGGACACCCGCCTGCTCCGCCACCGTGTCACCACCGACCTGTGGGGTCGCCCCGCGACTGCGCCCTCTCCGGAAGAATGGAGCGTGGTCTGATGGCGATCAGCGTCTTCGACCTCTTCTCCGTCGGCATCGGACCGTCCAGCTCGCACACCGTCGGACCCATGCGAGCGGGCGCCCTGTTCGTCGACGAGGTCAAGAACCTCCTCGACCTGCGGTCGATCACCCGGCTCGAAGTCGATCTCTACGGGTCCCTCGCCGCGACCGGACGCGGGCACGGCACCCTCGGTGCAACCCTGCTCGGGCTGGAAGGCAACGCCCCGGAAACGATCGACCCCGACTATGCCCGTGATCGGGTCACCACGATCGACACCGAGCAGCGACTCGAGTTCGGATCGGCGAACCGGCTCCCGTTCAGCACCCACGCGATCGGCATGCACCCGCTGACCATCAAGGACCGCCACACCAACACCATCCGGTTCGCCGTCCACACCGACCCGGCCGCGGCCGGCTACTCCCCCGAGCAACTCGCCGCCGCGACGCCCGCGCACGAGGCGGTGTACTACTCGGTCGGCGGTGGCTTCGTCGAGCCCCACGGGCAGGGCGCCAACTCCACGACCGTGCCGATCCCGCTCCCGTTCCACACCGGTACCGAACTCCTCGACATCTGTGCACGCGAGAACCTGTCGATCAGCGACGTCATGTGGCGCAACGAGATCGCGGCCCGCCGGCCCGAACAGGTCCGTGCCGGGTTGCTCGAGATCTGGCAGGTGATGGCCGAGTCGATCCACAACGGTTTCACCGCCGACGGATATCTGCCGGGAAGCCTGCGGGTCAAACGCCGCGCACCGGAGTTCTACCGCCGCCTCACCGACCCCGAACGCGGCATCGACCATGCGGACTCGATGGACTGGCTCAACGTCGCCGCGATGGCCGTCAACGAGGAGAACGCCGGCGGGGGCCGGATCGTCACCGCCCCCACCAACGGTGCCGCGGGCATCGTCCCGGCGGTGCTGTTCTGGGCGTTGCGCTACCTGCCTACACTCCCGAGCCCACAGGCACGCGACAACGCGGTCGTCCAATATTTGCTCGCCGCCGCCGCGATCGCCGTGCTCTACAAGGAACGTGCCTCGATCTCCGGCGCCGAGGTCGGCTGCCAGGGCGAGGTCGGTTCCGCCTGCTCCATGGCCGCCGGCGCCCTCGCCGAACTCCTCGGCGCCACCCCCGCCCAGGTCGAGAACGCCGCCGAGATCGGAATCGAGCACAACCTCGGCCTCACCTGCGACCCGATCGGCGGGCTGGTGCAGATCCCGTGCATCGAACGCAACGCCATCGCCTCGGTCAAGGCCGTCAACGCCGCGAAGATGGCCCTGCACGGCGACGGCACCCACCGCGCCTCCCTCGACCAGGCCATCGAAACGATGCGTCAGACCGGGATGGACATGCTCTCCGAATACAAGGAAACCTCCACCGGCGGGCTCGCCGTCAACGTCCCCGAATGCTGACCGCGAACCACCCCGACGACCGCACGACAGTGTCCGGATCGGTACCCGGTCCGACCGCTGCGCGATCCGTCCGAAAGTTACGTACGGAGCGGATGATGAGACTGTGAGCGAACGAGAGATCCAGCCCGCGATCGACGAGATCGCCAACGCACTGGGCACCGGTGCCTCCCTCGACGACCTCACCGGCCGCCTCGTCGCCTACAGCGTCCAGCACGGCCACGCCGACGACGCCCGGGTGCGCGCATTGCTCAATCGAGAAGTCCCCGAGGACATCCGGGCGTGGGAGGCGAGCCACGGCACACAGACCGCCGTCGAACCGCTCATCGTGCAGGCCAATCCGGACCTGAAGATGGAGGCGCGCATCTGCGTGCCGCTGATTCATCGAGGGGTGCGCACCGGGCTGCTCTACGTCATCGATCCCCTCGTCCCGGAAAACCCGGACCGCGTCGCCAAGACCGTCGACGTCATCGCCCCGCAGGTCGAACTCCTCGCAACCGTCCTCTACGAGATGGCGTCCCCGCACCTGGACGAGCGACACCAACGCGAGGTCGAGTTCTTCGCCGCCTGCCAAGGCGATGCCGGGGCGCTGAGGTCGGTGGAAAGCTGGCCTGCGGTCCGGTCGGCATCCTCGCTGCGGTTGGCGGTCTCACTCTTCACCTCCGGTCCGAATGTCACCGAGGTGTCCGAGGCGAGGGCCGCGCAGGTGCGCCTCGCCAGCCAGCAGACCGTGTCCCGGTACCCGAGCGTCGTCGCCGGATCGGTCCAGGACACCCATTCCGTGGTGCTGCTCCGCCCCGACAACGAGGCCAACGCCGCCCTGCGCCTGCACCAACGACTCGCCGCCGCCTCCGGAGTCGGGCAACCCGGCGACACGCACACCGAACGCCTCTTCACCGGTGTCACGGAGAACATCGCCGCCGCCGACGAACTACCGGAGGCATACCGGCGTGCGGTGATCGCCGCGCAGACCGCCGCTGTCGAACCCGAATCGGGAACCATCGCGTCCTGGGAAACGATCGGCCCCTACCGGGTGATCGCCACGCGGGTGCTCACCGACGACGGCGTCGTGTCCGAACTGCTCGCCACCCTCATCCGCGGCGACTCGACCGGCGATCTCCTCGACACTCTCGAGGTGTTCTACGACCAGGGCGACAGTGTGAAAGCTGTCGCCGACACCCTCCATCTGCACCGCACCAGCCTCTACTACCGGCTCAACAAGATCCGCGACATCCTCGGCGTCGACGCCCTCAACGGTGCCACCCGGCTCGAATTGCACCTCGCCCTCAAGGCCCGGCGCTGGAACCGTCGACCCCGAATCTGAGAAGCACCCGAACTCCGACAATGTCTGGAGCGGCACCTCCGAATCCGAGCGGCGGGGCTCAGCGCGCAGTCGGGGTGTCGCGTCGGCGGTCGTCGGCATACATGGCTTCGATCCTCGCCTTGATCTCGGCGGTGCTCATCCCGCCGGGCCGGCGCGGCATGCGCGGAGTGGAAACGGAGATCGACGGGGTCTGAGGTCTCGCCATGAGAATGTCTGCCTTCATCGTGATGGGTGTGTGCCGCTGCGGGGCCGCGCAGCTGTTCCGCCAACCACGCATACATGTGATCTGTTTCACACGCGCTGGCGTTACACCCGCAGTGCCGACGCATCTCCGGCGGCCCGCTCGCCCGGGGCACCGACGACGATTCGACGCGCGCTCGCGGCGGGACGGCGAATGTGACGCCAGTTACTTTCGAGCGAATCGATTCATTCCGCATCGGTGCATCGATACCATTACCAGCACAGCCTTCACTCACTCTTTGAAGTCGGTGAGGGGTCAGGTCCGGGAGCCTCCCGGACCCATCGATGTCGAGCCCAGGCATCAACACACTCACACACCCGTTCCCGTCTGCGGACGCCGGGTTTCACGGATGCGCTCGCGGACCGGCCCTCGCTTCCGGCTGGTCACCACGAGCGAAACTGCGATGCGTCGAGGGGTCGTGTCGCACAACATTTTCCGAACAACGAATCCTGCAGCCGCCCGACTCCGCCCCCGCAAAGGAGGCCAAGCCCACCGCCCCCTCGATCCACCTTGCACGACCCGACGGCAACCGACCCATGCCCGCGTGCCGAACCCACGCGGACCGCATTGCCAGCGGATCGTGACACGTTCGACTCTCGAAAGCGACCTCTTCCGCAGTGCCTATGCCTGATCATTCACATCACCACATCAACCCGGACTGGCAGCACCGCGCCTCCTGCCGCGGGGCCGACACCGAGATGTTCTTCTCCCCCGACGGTGAACGCGGCAGCGTCCGCGCCCAGCGTGAGCGTGCCGCCAAACAGATCTGCCAGGACTGCCCCGTGCTCGCACAGTGCCGCGCCCACGCCCTCGCCGCCAGCGAGGCCTACGGCATCTGGGGCGGCATGTCCGCCAACGAACGCGCCCGCCACACCCGAACTCGTCGCCGCCAACCGGCGCACCGCGCTTATCGAGTTCCGATCCTCGACAATGGGCGTGTCCCCGCGAAGGAGTGACCATGAGCGGATCGATCGCATCATCCCCTCACGACGGTGCCCGCGCGCTCGTCGTGACCTTCTCCGCGGCGGTGGCGATCGTGAGCTCGTTCATCGGCTCGGGGGCCCTGGTCGGAACCCCGATCTCCCAGGTCGCCGACGGCGCCCTCGCCGCCGACGCCACCGCAGTGGCCCCCGGCGGGCCCGCCTTCTCCATCTGGACACTGATCTACCTCGGGTTCGTCGCGCTCGCGATCTGGCAGGCGTTGCCCGCCCACCGCACCGATCCTCGACAACGCCGCGCCGGGTGGTGGCTCGCCGCAGCGATGCTCCTGAACGCGGCATGGATAGTCTGCGTGCAGTTCGACCAACTGTGGCTCAGCGTCCTGACCATCCTCGTGTTGCTCGCAGTGCTGATTGTCGTGTTCGCCATCCTGACCACCACGACGCCGTCCAGCCGTGTCGAGGCGATGGTCGTCGACGCCACCGCATTCGTCTATCTCGGCTGGGTCTGCGTCGCGGTGGTCGCCAACATCGCCGCCGCTCTGGCCGCCTCCGACATCGATCCCTTCGGACTCGGGGCCGATACCTGGGCCGTGCTCGTCCTCACCGCAGTTGCCCTGGTCGCCGTCGTCCTCGCCGTCGCCGGTCACGGACGCTTCACCGTCACCGCCGCCATCGTGTGGGGACTCGCCTGGATTGCCGTCGCACGGACCACCGGCGATGGATTCACCTCGCCGCCGGCCGCCATCGCCGCGATGGTCGCCGCAGCGGTGGCCATTGTCGCCACCGCGATCGCCCGACTACCCCGCTCACGTCCCGCCGAGACGCGCATCACGAACCCGTAATCGACTGCAGTGCTGCGACATACGACACCTCACGCACCGGGCCTGAGCGCCCGTTCCTCCACTCGGCCCGGAGACATCGCCCTACGAATCCGTTCGGCTGCCGGAGTTCGGCGAACTACCATCGGCTGTAGACGCGCGGGAGACTGGAACGAGCCGTCACCTCGGCCGGGTTCTTTCTTATGTGGACATCTCACGGCGAGCCGCAACCTGGATCGGATCAACTGGTGGTGGGCTGGTGTCATGCACGTGCAGACCGTGAAGACCGACGGAATCGTGTCCTCGGTGGTCCTGGTCGGGTCCGATGGTGAGCCAGTACTGCCGGTGACCCGGTTCCTGCGGTACGTGCTCGATTCCGGCAGGAGCCCGAACACCGCACTGGCGTACGGCTACGACCTGCGCCTGGTGTTCGAGTTCTTCGCCGAACACAACATCGATTGGCGTCGGTTCCGGCCGGCGCACGCCCTGGAGTTGCTGGGATGGTTGCGCCGTCGTCCGGCGCGCAGACCCGCCCAGCGACTGGGCCTGGCGGCCGTCGGACCCCGCGGGCGGTTGTTGGCGCCGGCGAGTGTGGCCCGGGTGTTGGCGGCGGTCTCGAGCTTCTACGACTGGGCAATCGTCGCCGAACTCGTCTCCGACCAGAATCCGATGCGCCGCCGCCGCGATATCGCGTTGGCGATGGTCGCCGAACGGCACCGCCCGTTTGCGGGACATGCGAGCAGACAACAGCCGGTCAGCCGGGACATCCGGGTCCGGATTCCGCGCCGTCTGCCGCGGCCGCTGAGCGAGTCCGAGGTGACCGCGGTGCTGGAGAGCATGACCTGTTTGCGGGATCTGGCGATGGTGCTGTTGATGCTCGACGGCGGGCTGCGGCCGGGAGAGGTGCTCGGTCTCCAGCTCGGTGATATCGCCTACGGGCGACGGCGGGTCACGATCCGCAAACGCGACGACCATCCGCGGGGTGTACGGGGGAAGTCCCGGCACGAACGGGTCGTCGACCTGCTCGATCCTCGCACCTTGGATGCGGTGAATCGGTATGTGCTGCATGAACGTCCAGTGGACGCGCCGAATCCGTTCGTGTTCCTGGTCGGCGGCCGGGGCGGTCGTCGTTGCGTGCCGCTCTCGTATGCCGCGCTCGTGCGGATGTTCGCCCGACGACTGGAGGCACTCGGGTTACGCACCGTCGACAAAACTCCCCACGCCTTGCGGCATACCCACGCGACGGTGATGTGGGAGGCGGGGATGCGGGAGTTGGCACTGCAGCGACGCCTCGGGCACGCCTCGCCGGAATCGACTCGGATCTACACCCGAGTGTCCGACATACAGGTCCGGGACGAGTACGCAGCGGCGCTACGGGATCGCCGATGACCGGGCCCGCGACTGCCCGGCCGGTACCCATCCCGCACCCGCGGCGGCACGTCGACGAAGGCGAATACCAGGCATGGGTCGGTGCCCATGCCGGCTGATGCTTTATCGCGGCGACCCCGACCTGACCTCGATCACCGTCGCGGACCTGTTCGAGTTCGGGTCGGCGATCCGCGCATTCGCCGCCCGCGAGGATTTCAATGCGCTACGGCGGGCGCTGTTCCCGAACGGCCAATTCCTCGATGGTCCCGACGCCAACCGTGGATTTTTCCGGGCCCAGCTCGCCAATCTCCACGCCACCCATGTGCTGCTGTACAACGTCGGCCAGGTCACGGTGGCGCCGCGCATCGGCACGCGAACGATCGAGGACTGGACCGACCACCTGCTGCCCGAACCGTGCCCGCCCAAGATCCGGGAGGTCATCGAGCGGTACCTCCAACTGCGCCTCGACGCCAAACTCGATCGACCGCAGACGGTGCACCACGCCCGGCAGGCACTGCGCCGGCTCGTCAACTGGCTCGGCGCCCATCACCCCGAAGTCACCAGCCTCGCCCAGCTCGACCGCGCCACCATCGAGGAATACATGCGGTGGCTGCCGAGCTGTCCGAGCCAACACACCGGCCAGCCGCTGACGACGACCACGGTCAAGCACGAACTCAACGCGATCGCCGGGTTCTGCCGCGACACCGCGGTCTGGGAGTGGGCCGAGGTCCCCGGCCGACCATTGCTGACTTCCCGCGACACGCCTCGGCGCCCGGAGTCGATTCACCGCTACCTCCCTCAACACGAACTCGACGCAATCATGACCGCGATCGAGGACCTGACCGACCCGCTGCAACGTGCCGCACTGTTGTTGCTGCGCTGGTCCGGGGCCCGCCGCGACGAGATCCGCCGCCTGACATGGGACTGCCTCGATACCTATCCGGGCGGACATCCGCGGCTGCGGATCCCGGTCGGCAAAGGGCACACCGAACGGATCGTCCCGCTGCACCCGGACGCGGCCGCCGCCCTCGAGAATGCCATCGGCCTGGCCCGGGCCCAACGTTCGATCGCCCGGATCGACGAGGTCACCGGCCGGCGAGTCGATTACGTCTTCGTCCGCCGCGGCAAGCTGCTCTCGGTCAAGACCCTCTTCGACGAGGCGTTCCGGACCGTCTGCGGCGCTACGGGTCTGGTCGATGACCGCGGATCCCCGACCGTGAGCGCACACCGGTTGCGGCACACCCTCGGCACCCAACTCGCCGAAGGCGGCGCCCGCATCCAGACGATCATGGCGGTACTCGGCCATCGCAGCGCGACCATGTCCATGATTTACAGCCGCATCTCCGATCCCGAGATCCGCCGTCAATACGAGACGGCGCTCGCCGACGGGCACCGGATCGCCGGCCCGGCGGCCGATGCCCTGCTGCACGATGCCCTCGACGACGCCACCGTGGACTGGCTGAAGACGAATTTCCTCGAGACCGAACTCGAACTGGGGCACTGCCTGCGGCTGCCCGCCGAGGGGCCGTGCGAATGCGACCTGATGCTGACCTGCCCGAAGTTCCTCACCACCAGCGAGTATGCGCCGCGGATTAGGGCGCGCCTGGCGACCGAGCAAGTACTGATCGACGACGCCCGCTCCCGCGGCTGGGATCGGGAAGTCGAACGGCACGAAGCCACGTGCCGACGTCTGCAGCACTTGCTCGATGACCTCGACGACGGCGAGGCCCAATGATGTTCAGGAATGGTTGGGGCACAACAGGTCCGAATCCACCGACCAATCGTGGTGTGCGAGCCAGTCCCGCACCGGCACCGGGACCTCGTCGGTGCCGGGATCTGTTCCGGTGATCAGCGGGCCGTCGCCGCACCGGGAGCAGCTGATCACCAGGACATGTCCATGTGGCTGACAGCGGGCGCAGTGCCGCGTCTCGCGCAGGTGGCCGAGCTCGTCGAGGTGTAGCCAGACGGTGGCGAGGTCGGCGCGGTGCGGGACGAGGTCTTTACGCGTGGTGGGCTGATGTCCACAGGTGGGACATGCGAGCGGTTGGGCGCCCGTGGTGGTCGCGACACCGAAACTGTTGACGGTGACGGCTTCTGCTCAGCCGCGGCGTCGGCGGTGAGCGTCTGCGCCGGCCGGGGCGGGAGATGCCGGTAGAGGGTGGAGCGGGTCAGCCCGGTCTTGCCGGTGATCTCAGCGATGGTGGCGCCGCCGTCCCGGAGTTGGGTGGCGTAGGCGAGTTGGGCGTCGGTGACCACGCTGGGCCGGCCGGTGCGGCGGCCCTTGTCGGTGGCCACCGTGCGGGCATGGGCGGCGCGGTCGACCGCGTAGGTGCGTTCCATCTGCCCGAACAGCGCCAACAGCACCACCGCCAGCTGTCCCATCGGGTCGTCCGGGTTCGTCGAGTCGATGCGGATCGGGTCGGCCAGGTTCCGGAAGCCGATGCTCCGCTGGTGCAGGTCGTGGATCAGGTTCAGGGTGTCGCGGACGGTGCGGCCGAGCCGGTCGAGGGTGTGCACCACGATGACATCGCCGCCGCGGGCGTAGCCGAGCAGGGCCTGCAGCCCGGGACGGTCGGTAGTGGTCCCGGACTTCCTGTCCACGTAAATGTTCGCCGAGTCGATCCCAGCATTGGTGAGAGCGTCGATCTGACGAGCGAGGTCCTGCTTGCTCGTGGACACCCGGGCATACCCCAACTCCATACCCTGATCGTACCGAAAGTCAGGTTTGTACGGGACTTATGACATGCTCTTTTGGGACTGACTTTTGAGATGTTCTGACCAGGCGCTTTGCGGGGTGCATCAGTGAGTGGGCGACCGTCTCATTTCCAAGATGTGGAACATGGTGTTCGGTGATGCCGGTAGCTCGCAACGGGGTGAGGCCGCTTCGGCTGACAAGTCGGAGTTGACGGTGTGGGTCACGACGCGTTGGTCGGTGGCCATTTGGCTTCCGGGCGGGCTGGGGCCCCGTACCTGTGGGAGCAGGTCCTGCGGGGATTCGGATGTCGGGCATGCCGGTGCCCGCCGTGCCGGCCGCCGTACGTTCGATCCTCGGCGCCGGCCGTGTCCACGCACATCAGGCTAAGGGAACTGGCGGGAGGCTCTCGGGCCCGATTCCCGGGTGCTCGATCTGTGCGCCGGGTCCGGGATTTTGAGTGTCTGCGCTGCCGAGCAAGGTGCGCGGGTGACGGCGGTCGACGTCTCGCGGCGTGCGGTGGCGACTGCGTGGATGAACACCCGGCCGCACCGTCGTTCGGCGCGAGTGGTGCGCGGTGACCTCACCGAGCCGGTTCGGGGCGAGCGTTTCGATCTGGTGGTGTCCAATCCTCCCTTACGTCCCCGCCGAAAATGATCGGGTGCCAGTCAGCGGGATCGCACGATCCTGGGATGCGGGTAAGGACGGTCGCGCGGTACTCGACTGGATCTGCCTGCACGGACCCGATGTTCTCGAGGCCGGCGGGGTGCTGCTGTTCGTGCAGTCCGCGTTGAGTGGGATCGAGAAGTCCGGGACGATGCTTGAGGAACAGGGCCTGTGCGTGGATGTCGTGTCGCGGGTCGAGGTCCCCTTCGGGCCGGTGCTCGCGGCCCGACGGAACATGCTCACACAGCGTGGAGTGATCGCTATGGGACAGCGCAGCGAGGAGCTTGTCGTGCTGCGGGCGGTCAAGTGAGGGGGCGCGCGGGTGCCTGCGCCCAGCCTGTGACTCCCCGCCCGTGGCTTCGAGTCGAGGACCCCGCCCCATCGCCGGTACCGACCTGTGTGCGTGGTGACGGACCAGAGGCGACGAGATTGGCCACCGCTGCCGGGGGATGGCTCGAGAAGCACGTCGCGCGATCGGCCGCCGTGCACACCCACACCGAGCTGGGCGACACGATGCCCTCGAGTCGCTATGCCGATGCCTGCCAGTTCTCGGTCTGTTGTTCGGCGATCGAGATGAGACGGTCGTAGCCGAGGTTCACATCGACGAGGTGGGTGTTGAACAGGGGCAGCTCGTTGACCGGCTGTCCGGTGGGATCGGTGAGATGGAACTGGTAGAAGCGGTACCCGTTCGTGTCGGTGCATCCGCCGACCGTGCGTTCGGCGATGGTGGTCCACGAGGACGCCGAGGTGGGTGCACCGTGCGGGAACGAGGTGTATCCGAGCAGCACGGAGATGATGCCGAAGGCGAAGGGGGAACTGGGGATCGTCAGGCCCACCGGGTCGGTGTTCCCGCTCAGCACGGCGGGGTCGGTGCACGCGATCTGATAGCCGGGACCGCTCGGCAAACCCATCACCGGTGAGAGGGCATCGAAGGAGCTGTTGCCGAACAGCGACACGGTCGGATCGGCGACCGCGGTGGAATAGGCGACGACGCAGCCGGATTCACCCTGCTCGGTGCACACCGGGATGTTCTGGAAGTCGCCGCCGACGGTGCTTCCGCGGGCGGTGGTGACGTTGCCGCCCATCAGGAAGGCACCGACCAGTTTCTTGCGAAGTTCGGGGTTCGGGTCGATCTGGTCACGAATGAGCTTGCGCAACATCATGGTGCCCTGCGAATGACCGATGAGGATCACACCGCGCCCGTTGTTCTCATGAGCGAGGTATTCGTTCCAGGCGCCGAGGACGTCGCCGTACGCGGTCTGGGCCAGGGGGGCACCCACGAGCGCGGCCTCGATACCGGGGGTGAGAGTCATCTGCCGGTAGATCGGCGCGAAGACCCGGCACTGGCTGGAAAACCGCGCGGCCTGATAGCTCGCGATGGACTGCACTTCCGGTTGCGGCGTCAGGTCGGCGTTGAGGGCGAGTTGGTCGCTGACGGTGGGGTACACGTAGAAGCAGTCGACGGGCTTGTCCGACTCGTCGACCTGGTCCGCGGCCGAGACCACCCCGGTGCCGAGGTCGGTGGTGTCGGATCCAAGATCGCAGGGATCCGAGGCCATCTCGGGGGTGCACAACCACTGCACCGGCGGTGGTGCGGGCTGCGCTACCGCCGGCGCCGACAGGCCGCCTGCCGCGGCGAGGACGATCGCACCGAGCGAGGACGCGATTCCCCGGCGTATGAACACGAACACAAGCAGCCCCTCACATGTGTGGTCACAACCGCATGACCCGACAAGTTAGATAGTGGTGTCTAACTTTGGTGGCATGAGCGTAGAGGGTAGTGGCGCAGATTACAATCACTGCATCGGAGTGACCCCCGCCATGGGTGTTGGGGTCAGTCGGGGATCAAGGCGCTCAGCAAACGCGTCATCAATTCGATGAGGCCCTCGACCGGGGGCCGCGGGTCGGCCGTGCTCCACTGCTGCACCAACGCGACGAGCGCACCGATGAAGGCCGTCGACGCCATGTCGTACCCCCCGGGCGGAACGAAGTCGGCGCCCATCGCGCCCCCGACTGTCGACTCGAAGAACGAGACCCACACCCCGCGCTGGTCGATGCGGTGCTGCTCGACCCGAGGGCTGACACCGACGATGTCCACAAACGAGATCTTGGTGCGCCGCGGATCTCGGCCGATCGACTCAACGAAGGCCGCCATCGCCACGGCCGCCAGTGTGCGTGGATCGGTACCGGTCTCCTTCGCGAGCGCCGCGACCATGGCCTCACGTGCGTCGGACTGAACCTGGTCGTACACCGCGAGAAGGAGGTCCTCGCGACTGCGGAACTCGTCGTAGAACTGGCCGCGGGCGAGATCGGCCGCGGCGCAGATGTCGGCGACGCTGCTCTTCGCGTACCCCTTCTCGGCGAAGACGGTCAGCGCGGCCTCGAGGAACCGGGACCGCCGTTCCGCCTTGCGCGCTGCGACCGGCCGGCCGCCGTACGTTCGATCCTCTGTGCCGGCCGTGTCCACGCACATCAGGCTACGGGAACTGGCACAGGGCCCCCTCCGACCGATCGGGGATTCGGATGTCGGGCATGCCGGTGCCCCGCCGTCGAGCCTGCCGACGGCGGTGCCCGCACGAGGTCACCACCACGACGGCTCAACCACACCGGACCATTTCGTCGGGAAGACCATTGCTGCGAAGAGTTGTCCTAGTCGCGGGCGAGGAGGGCGGAGAGTCGGGCGTCTCTTGTGATCAGGCGCGAGAGCTCAGCCCGTTTCACCCGCTTCGGGTGAAGGCGCACTCCTGGCGGTATGCGAAGCATGAACGGAAGGGGTTGCCGGCCGGATGGCGGAGGTGTCGACGATGTTCGATGGTGACAGGACTCGATTCGAGGGCGGGTATCCCACCGAGGAGACGATTCGGCGGGCATACGAAGACGCGGATCTGGTGCGGGCGATCCAGTGTTACCGGTTCTTCTATCCGACCGTCTCGCTCGAGGCGACCTGGCGCGGCAACCTCTCGGGTGGGGTGGTGCCGAACGAGGTCTTCGCCCTGCTCGAGGGCACCCCGCAGCAGTTCGTGTTCACCCCCAACTCCGACACCCCATATACCGGGCTGGCGCTGGACTTGAGCGGTGGCCCGATGGTGCTGGAGTTGCCCCCGGGACCGTTGATGGGCGCGGTCAACGACCTGAATCAGCTGTGGGTGATGGATATCGGGCTCCCAGGTCCGGCGAAGGCCGCGGGCGGCAAGCATCTGGTAATCCCGCCGGGATACGACGGCGTTGTCCCCGACGATGTCTATTCGGGGCGGTCGACGACCAACCGGGTGCTGGTGCTGGTGCGGGCATTGCCGCAGGGCAAGGACGTCGCCGGTGCGATCACGCTGATGAAGTCGGTGAAGGTGTACCCGCACGAACCGGTCGCTGAATGGCTTGAGCCGACCTGGATCGATCTCAGCCGCCAGGCGGATCTCGATTTCACCCCGGTGCGGTGGGAGGACAATCTCCAGTACTGGCAGGTTTTGCACGACATCATCGACGCCGAACCCGCGTACGAGGGGTATCGGAGTCAGTACGGTGAGCTCGCCGCGCTCGGTATCGCCAAGGGCGCCCCGTTCGAGCCGGACGAACGGATGAGCATCATCCTGGCCCGGGCCGCCGAACTGGGGCACGCCCAGCTGTGTGTGCAGTCGTTCGCCGACCGGCGTCCCGACCGCACGGTGTGGGAGGGACGGCACTGGGAATGGGCGGTGCTCCGGCCGGAGAACGGAACATTCGAGACGGCGAACTACGTGGATCTGTACGCCCGGGAGAAGTGGTTCTACCAGGCGCAGATCGAATCCCCCGCGATGTTCGCCCGCAGCCCGGGCGCCGGATCGCTGTACTGGCTCGGACTACGTGACTCCGACGGTACCTACCTGAACGGCTCGAACACCTCCACCCTGACGGTGCCGCAGCCGGTGCCGGCGAAACTGTTCTGGTCGATCACCGTCTACGACGCCGAAACCCGCAGTGAGATCCGGACCGAGCAGAACCGGGCTGCGCTCCGGTCGCTGTTCGAACTGTCCGACCTCGACCCGCAGGCCCCGATCGTGTTGCACTTCGGTCCGGACTCCCCGGCGTCGGAGGAGGCCGGCCGCTGGATTCAGACCCTCCCGGGGCAGGGCTGGTTCGTCTACTTCCGCATCTACGGCCCCGACGCGCCGGCGTTCGACGGGTCGTGGCAGTTACCGGATTTCGACAAGACGTCGCAGTGAGCATCCGAGGGTCGGTGGTGCACCTGAATGTCGGTGCGCATGATGAACACCGTGTCCCGGGTCTGGTTCACCAGTGTCCCTTCCAGGGTGATCACATCACCGGTTCCTCGCGCCGCCCGAATGTTCTCGATCACGAAGAATCCGGTGAGGATGTCGCCGGGGCGTACCGGCCGCACGAAGCGGAGTTCGCGAACGCCGCGGCCGGCGATGATGCGCCAGTGGGTGAAATGCCGCACCGTCGCGAGGCGTTGGAAGATCCCGAGGGTGTGGATTCCGCTGGCGATGATCCCTCCGAAGTAGCCCTCGGCGGCGGCGTGGCGATCGGTGTGGAAGGTCTGCGGATCCCACGTGGTCGCGAAGTCGATGATCTCGGTTTCGGTGACCGCGTGTGAGCCGAGTCCGAACCGGTCACCGATGCGCAGGTCACGACCGTAGACGGGGATCATCGCGGGGTGACCCACTGACGGATCTGCTCGGGCAGGCCGAGTGATCGCGGTTGCGAGGGGGTGGTTGTCGGGGTGTCCGAGAAGCGGGGCGCGGGCGCAGGCTGATCGACTCCCGCGACTGTCGCGAACGTGCCGCGGGCGGCCATGTGCGGGTGCTGCAACGCCTCGTCGTAGGTCAGGACCGGAGTCACACAGGCGTCGGTGGTCGCGAAGACCTGGGCCCACTCGTCGCGAGTACGGGATTTGAACGCGATCTCGAACTCCGCCCGCAGGTGTGCCCACCCTTGCCGATTCCACTGCCCCGGTAGTCGGGTGGCGTCGAGTTGCAGGCCGTCGAGCAGTTGGGCGTAGAACTGCGGTTCGATCGCACCGACCGCCACGTGTTTGCCGTCCGCGCACTCGTAGGTGTCGTAGAAGGGGTGCGAGCCGTCGAGCAGGTTCTCACCGCGGCCGGTGGCCCAGGTTCGGTTGCTGCGCAGCGACCACATCATCTGCGCCAGCACACTGGCACCGTCGACCATGGCGGCGTCGACGACCTGCCCGCGACCGGAGGACTCGCGTGCGAACAGCGCCGCGAGGATGCCGACGACGAGGAACATCGAACCGCCGCCGAAGTCGCCGACCAGGTTCAGCGGTGGTACCGGCCGGTCGCCTGCCCGGCCGATGTTGTCGAGGATCCCGGTGAGGGAGATGTAGTTGATGTCGTGGCCGGCGCGGTCGGCGAACGGGCCGCTCTGCCCCCAGCCGGTCATGCGGCCGTAGATCAGCCGGGGATTGACGGCCTGGCAGTCGTCGGGTCCGAGGCCGAGCCGTTCGGTGACACCGGGGCGGAAGCCCTCGACGAGGACATCGGCGTGCTCGATCAGCTCGAGGATCCGGTCACGGTCCGCGGTGTTCTTCAGGTCGGCCTCGACGATGTGGCGGCCGCGGAGGGTGGCGTCTGCGTCGATGGTGGTGCCGGGCGCGTCGGTGTGGGTGCGGCGTTCGACCCGGACGACCTCGGCGCCGAGGTCGGCCAGGAGCATGCAGGCGTGCGGGCCGGGGCCGATGCCGGCGAGCTCGACGACGCGTAGGCCGTTCAGGGGTCCGGTCATGAGATGGGTTCCTTCTCTCGGGCGGCCGCGCGGATGGCGTCGGCGCCGGCGGGGTGCACGATCTGGCCGTGCTGGGCGATGTTGTGGGCGTGGCCGAGGTTGTGAAGCGCGAGTGCCGCATCGAGGGCGGTGGACTGTCCCTGGGCGTCGAGGCTGCGGTTGATGCTTTCCTTCGCCAGGCGCAACCCGAACGCGGGACGGGTGGCAATGGCGGTGGCCAGGTCCAGGGTGAAGGTGTCGAGGTCGGCGGTGGGGACGAGATGGTTGATCATTCCGACCTGCTGCGCCTCGGCTGCGGTCAGCGCCCGTCCGGTGAACAGGATCTCTTTGGCCTTGCGGGCGCCGAGTTCCCAGGCGTGGGTGAAGTATTCGACACCGTTGACGCCGAATGCGGTGACCGGGTCGGAGAAGGTGGCGTCGTCGGCGGCGACGATGATGTCCATCGGCCAGAGCAGCATCAGTCCGCCGGCGATGGTCCGGCCCTGGGCCTGGGCGATGGTCGGTTTCGGGATGTTCCGCCACCGCTTGCACAGGCCCAGGTATGCCTCGCATTCGAAGGCGTAGTGCCCCTCGATGCCGGACGCGCCGAGCCCGGATTGCATCGTGGCCACCGGGGTGCAGGGCATCGCGAAGCCGGCCTCGAGGTCGTGGCCGAAGGAAAAGTCGGGTCCGTCCGCGGCCAGGACGATGACCTTGACTTCGTTGTCGTCGGTGGCGGCGGCGAGGGCGGCGTCGAGTTCGTAGAGCAGCTGTGGGCTCTGGGCGTTGCGCATTTCCGGGCGGGCCAGCACGATTCGGGCGATTCCCGGGGCGGGGTCTTCCCGCCGGATGAAGCCGGCCATCACACGTACTGCTTCCGGAGTTCGCGTTTGAGGATTTTGCCCGCACCCGACATCGGAAAGCTGTCGACGATTTCGAGGCTGCGGGGCACCTTGTAGCCGGCGATCTCCCGTTTGCTGTGCTCGCGCAGTTCGTCGAGGGTCAAGGTGGTCCCGGGCTTGAGGGTGACGACGGCATGGACGCGTTCACCCCACCGGTCGTCGGGCACGGCGATCACCGCGCACTGGGTGACCGCGGGGTGTTTCGCGAGAACGTTCTCGACCTCGATGGAGTACACGTTCTCTCCACCGGAGATGATCATGTCCTTGATCCGGTCGGCGACGAAGACGTAACCGTCGCCGTCCATGGTGCCGCCGTCGCCGGTGTGCATCCACCCGTTCCGGAGGGCGGCCGCGGTCTCGTCGGGTTTGTTCCAATAGCCGAGCATCACGTGGTCGCCGGTGACGATGATTTCGCCGAAGTGACCGCGCGGCACTTCGTTTCCGTCCGGATCGACGATCTTGATCAGAGTGTGGGGGGCGGCGCGTCCGGCGGAGCGGCGCCGGATCGGGTGGTGGTGGTCTTCGTCGTGCAGCAGGCTCGCGACCGGGGCCAGTTCGGTCATGCCGTAACCCTGGAGGAATTTCGCCGACGGGAATGCGGTGCGGGCGCGGTCGAGGAGGGACTCGGAGATCGGGGACGCCCCGTACATGATGTGGCGCAGACTCGACAGGTCGAACTCCGCGAGCCGGGGGTGATCGACGGTCATCTGGATCATGGTCGGGACCAGGAGGGCGTCGGTGACACCGTGGTCGGCGATCGCGGTCAGGGTGGTGACCGGGTCGAACGCCGGAATCATCACGTGGGTGCCGCCGAGCAGCATGTGCCCGATCACCGAGGCGAGGTCGGCGAGGTGGAACATCGGTGCGGCGTGCAGGGCCCGCCCGGCGGTGGACCAGGCGCCGGTGGCCGCGCATCCGGTGGCGGAGGCGAACAGGTTGCGGTGGCTGAGCATCACCCCCTTCGGGAAGCCGGTGGTGCCACCGGTGTAGAAGATCCCGGCGAGGGCGTCGCCGCGGCGGCGGGCGTCGGGCACCGGGGTCGACTCGGTCGCCAGCGTCTCGAACGCCAGCATGCCGTCGGGCGTGGGTCCTTCCCCGCAATGGATCACGGTCGTCAGATGCGGGCACAATGCCTGCAGTTCGGCGGCGAGGGCGACGAATGCGTCGTCGAGGAAGAGCACCCGGACACCGGCCTCGTCGAGCGAGTACGCGATCTCCTTGACCGACCACCGGGTGTTGACCGGCACGATGACCGCATCCGCCCATGCGACGGCGAGGATGATCTGGAGGTAGCGGTCGGAGTTCAGGGCGAGAAGGGCGATCCGGTCGTCGGTGTCGGTGCCGAGGCCGCGCAGTCCCCCGGCGAGGGCCGCGACTCGGTCGTAGGTTTCGGTGTGGGTGAGGCTGCGGTCACCGCAGATGGTGGCGACCGTGTCGGGGCGTTGTTGCCGGTTGCGGTGCAGTGGTTGGGTCAGATGCATCAGTGGTCCTCGGGCTCGAGTGACGACAGGGGTGGGATCAGACGGTGGGGGCGGGGCGTCGGTCGGCAGAAAATCCGGCGACGGCGTCGGTGTGGTCGACCGTGTTGAGGCCGATGACCTGCGAGCGCAACTCGAGTTCCAGGTGTTCGCGGAAACCGCTGGATGAGTTGCTCGCGTCGAGCAGTTCCTTGGTCAGTTGCACCCCCATCGGCGGCATCGACGCGATGGTCGCCGCGAGGGTGAGTGCCTCTGTGAGGGGGTCGGGCACGACGGCCTGAACGAGGCCGAGGTGTTCGGCGCGCGGTGCGGTCAGGGCGCCGCCGGTGTAGAAGAGTGCGGCGGCGTGGCCGGGGCCGATGAGCCGCGGCAGCAGCCACGACAGCCCGAGGTCGCCGGCGCTCATCCCGAGTTTGACGAACACGGCGTCGAAGCGGGCGTCGGCGGCGGCGAGCCGGATGTCGGCCGCGGCAGCGAGCGCGAACCCGGCCCCGACTGCGTGTCCCTGGACCGCGGCGATGACGGGTTGAGGTATCTCCCGTATCGCGGTCACCGCGGACACTGCTCGGCGCATGGCCGCGTAGGTCGCCGCCATCGGGTCTCCGGTGTCCTGGACCAGGCCGACGCGCAGGTCCATCCCCGCGCAGAAGGCCCGGCCTGCCCCGCACAGCACCACCACCCGGCATCCCGGGGTGTTGCCGAGTTCGCGTAGTGCCCGTTCCAGATCGGCGAACATCGTCCCGGTGAGCGCATTGAGCTTGTCCGGCCGGTCGAGGGTGAGAATTCCGACGCCGTCGGTGCGCACCTGTGTGCGCACGTGCCCGGCCGCTGTGGGCTCAGGCATCGATCCGCACCTGCCAGTAGGGCTAATTGAGCTTGCGTTTGAACAACTTTCCGGTGTCTTCGCGGGGCAGGGTGTCGTCGAAGGCGACGACCTCGGGGACCTTGTACTTCGCGAGGTGGCCGGTGACGTGGGTGCGGATGTCCTCGGCGCCGACCCTCGCGTCGGGTTCGAGTTCGATGTGCGCGGCCAGGGCCTCCCCGAAGTCGGGATCGGGGATGCCGAACACCGCGACATCGCGCACCCCGGGCACGGTGATGATGCAGGCCTCGATTTCGGCGGGGTAGATGTTGACTCCGCCGGAGATCACCATGTCGTTGCGGCGATCGCTGAGATACAGGTATCCGTCGGTATCGAGGTAGCCGATGTCGCCGACCGACAGGAATCCGTCGCGTTCGATCTCTCGCCGCTTGGCGTCGTTGCCGAGGTAGGTGAAGTCCGGCCAGACGGAGAACGGTTTGATGTAGATCTCCCCCGCCTGGCCCGGTGGCAGTTCGGTTCCGTCGTCGTCGAGGATTTTCACTTCGACGTCGGCGAAGGGGCGGCCGACGGTGCCGGGGTGTTCGAGCCATTGCTCGCTGGTGCAGTTGACCGCGGCACCGGTCTCCGAGCCGCCGTAGTACTCGTGCACGATCGGGCCCAGCCAGTCGATGATCGCGCGTTTGACCTCCTGCGGGCACGGAGCCGCCGCATGGACGATCGACTTCAGCGACGACAGGTCGTATCGGGCGCGAACGTCCTCGGGCAGTTTCAGCCATCGCACGAACATCGTCGGCACCATCTGAAGGTGTTCGATCCGCCGCTCCTGTATCAGAGCGAGCAGGCCCTCGGCGTCGAAGCGGGGTGGGATGTCGAGGTCGAGTCCGAGAGCGAGGGCGAACACCGCGTGCGTGTTAGGGGCGGTGTGATAGAGCGGGGCCGGGATCAGCGTCGAGGTCGCCGACCCGAAGGCGAATCCCTCGACGACCAGCTCCGCGAGCCGGCGGGCATGCTCGGCCGGAACGGGCTGCCGCAGGATGCCTTTGGGTCTTCCGGTGGTGCCCGAGGTGTAGATGACCCCGAGTGGCGGATCGGTGACCGGGGCGGTGACCGGGGCGTGGGCGCCGATCAGGGTGTCCATGTCGGGATGCCGGCCGGTCAACTCCGGGCGGGTGAAGCCGTGCGCGGCGGCGACGTCGTCGGGGACGGCCACCTCGATCACCGCGGCCCCGGCCGGGAGTACCGCTTCGACGGCGGGTAGGAGATCGGTGTGGACCAGGACCACCTTGCTGCCGCTGTCGGCGAGCAGGTATTCGAGGTCGTCCCCGGTCCAGTGCCAGTTGACCGGGACCGGGACGGCCCCGATCGCCGCGCCAGCGAGGGTGGCCTCGACGAACGCGATGTCGTTGCGCAGAACGATCGCGTAGCGGTCGCCGTGCTCGACGCCCATCGTGGCGAGCACGGTCGCGAGCCGCGCGGCCCGGGTTCTCACGTCGGCGTGTGTGCGGACCGCCGTCCCGCACCTGATGACCGGGGACGAACTCATTCTTGCCTCCGTTGGGGGTGTTTCGGCTCAGAGTGAGCGCGCGATGAGGTCTTTCATGATTTCGTTGGATCCGCCGTAGATCTTCTGGACCCGGGCGTCGGCGTACATGCGGGCGATCGGGTATTCGCGCATGTAGCCGTAACCGCCGAAGAGTTGCACGCACCGGTCGATGACCTGGCACTGCTGTTCGGTGAGCCACCACTTGGCCATCGCGGCCGTGGTCGTGTCGAGGTTTCCGCGCAGGTGTCGTTCGATGCAGGAATCGATGAACACCCGGGCGGCATGGGCCACGGTCTGGCATTCGGCGAGCACGAATTTGGTGTTCTGGAAATCGAAGATGCTCTGCCCGAACGCACTCCGTGATTTGGTGTATTCCACGGTTTCGGTCACCGCGGCCTCCATGGTGGCCACCGCGGTGACCCCGATGAGCAGGCGCTCCTGCGCCAGCTGGGTCATCAACTGGCCGAACCCGCGCCCCTCCTCGCCACCGAGCAGATTCGCCACGGGCACCCGGACGTCCTCGAACGACAGCTCCGATGTGTCCGCGCCGTGCTGACCGACCTTGTCGAGGATGCGTCCGCGGGTGAAACCGGGGGCCTCAGCGGTCTCGACGACGATCAGCGACACCCCCTTCGCGCCTGCCGCGGGATCGGTCTTGGCGACCACCACGATCAGATCCGCCTGTGATCCGTTGGAGATGAACGTCTTCGCGCCGTTGATCACGTAGTGATCCCCGTCGCGGAGGGCCGTCGTCTTGATGTTCTTCAGGTCCGAACCGGCACCCGGCTCGGTCATGGCGACCGCGGTGATGGTCTGCCCGGTTGCCATGCCGGGAAGCCAGCGGCGACGCTGTTCCTCGGTGCCGTACGCGAGGATGTAATGCGCGACGATACCGCTGTGGACGGTGTTGCCGAAGCCGGTGTCCAGGGCGCGGGCCTGAGCCTCTACGACGGCGAGGTCGTGGGCGAACGTCCCTCCACCACCCCCGTATTCCTCGGGGATGGAGCAGCACAGCAGCCCGAGTTCGCCGGCCTTGGTCCAGACGTCACGGTCGACGTAGTGCTGCTGCTCGAACTTGTCGCGGTGGGGTGTGAGCTCTCTCGCGAAGAACTTGTCGGCAAGCTCGCCGAGCGCGGTGGTGTCGGAGTCGCGCCAGGACGAGGTGTAGGTGGTGGAGGGCATCCGCGTCGTCCTATCCTTCGTATCCGCCGCCGGTGACCATGATCTGGCCGCTGACGTAGTCGGACTCGGGGTAGGTCAGCATCACGACGGAGCCCGCGGCCTCGTCGGGGGTGCCGGGGCGGCCGAGCGGAATCATCGCCTTCATCGCCGTGAGCAGATGCGGGTTGACCCCGACCTTGATCTCACGGCCCTCGATGTCGATGGTCGCGTCGCCGTCGGCGGCGACCTCGGTGAGCCTGGTCTCGATGAAACCGAACGCGACCGCGTTGACGTTCACGTTGTAGCGGCCCCACTCCTTGGCCAGGGTGCGGGTCATGCCGATGATCCCGGACTTCGCCGACGAGTAGTTGACCTGGCCGGCGTTGCCGTAGAGGCCGGCGATGGAGGAGATGTTGACGACCTTGCGGTGCACCGGGGTCCCGGCTTCCTTCTCCGCCTTGGCTGCCTTGCTGATCACCGGCTGCGCGGCCCGCAGGATCCGGAACGGCGCCTTGAGGTGCACGTCGAGGATGGCGTCCCATTGGTCGTCGCCCATCTTCTGGATGACCGTGTCCCAGGTGTAGCCGGCGTTGTTGATGATGATGTCGAGTCCGCCGAACTCGCCGGTGGCGGTGCCGACGAAGCGCTCGCCGAAGTCGGGGGCGGTGACGTTGCCCGCGCAGATGACGGCGTTGCCACCGGCGGCGGTGATCTCGTCGACGACCGCCTGTGCGGGCGCGGTGTCGAGGTCGTTGACGACGACGTTGGCGCCTTCACGCGCGAGGGTGAGAGCGATGGAGCGTCCGATGCCGCGTCCGGATCCGCTGACGATGGCGGTCTTTCCTTCGAGCTTTCCCATGATGATTCGGTGTTCCTTTTCGAGAGTGGTGTGTTCGTGTGGTCAGTCGAGTGCGATGACGGCGTCGCCGAGGAGGGTGACGGTGCCGTCGGCGAGCGCGACCTTCAGTTCGACGGTGGCGAGGCGTTCGCCGCCGACCTCGTCGATCGAGGTGACGGTGCCGGCGCAGGTGGGCTGACCGTGCACCGGGGTGATGGACGCGAAGCGCACCTTGTAGGAGCGAAGCTGCTGCTGCGGAACGAGATCGGTGAGCAGGCGGCCGAGATACGCCATCGACAGCATGCCGTGCGCGAAGACGTCGTCGAGCCCGGCGCTCTTCGCCACGTCGAGGTCGATGTGAATCGGGTTGTGGTCACCCGACGCACCGGCGAACAGGGCGAGCGTCGTGCGGGAGATCGGGTCGATGCGCAGAGGCTGCACGCCGGCGCCGACCTCGGGTGTGAAGACGGTCATGACGCGTCCTTTCCGGGCCGGTTCTGCACGACGGTGACGCCGCGCATCACCGCGACGCGGGCACCGTCCTGGTTGGTCACGGTGGTCTCGCGGACGATGAATTCCAGCAGGCCACCTTTCTTCTCGTAGATGTCGGTGATCCGGCTCGCGGCGGTCAATTCGTCGCCGGCGTAGGCCATCCGGTGGTAGTCGAACTGCTGCTCGCCGTGGAGGACGGTGCGCAGATCGACGTCCAGGTCCTCGAGGAACGCGAAGGGGTTCGGGGCCTCGAGTTCGATGCCGAACACGAACGTTGGCGGCACCGGCAGGTCGCGGTGACCGGCCTGCTTGGCGGCGTCGGGGTCGAGGTAGACGGGGTCGTGCTGCCCGGTGGCCTTCGCGAAGTTCTGCAGCCGGCTGCGCGTGATCAGCAGGTACACCGCGGGGAATTCGCGGCCGATGACGGAGCGGTCGAGGCTCATCGTTCGTCCACCTTCTGGTAGAGCGTGACGACGCAGGCGCCGCCGAGACCGAGGTTGTGCTGCAGCGCGAGATTCACGCCCTCGACCTGCCGGGCTCCGGCCTGGCCACGCAGCTGCCAGACCAGTTCCGCGCACTGGGCCAGGCCCGTCGCGCCGAGGGGGTGCCCCTTGGACAGCAGCCCACCCGACGGGTTGGTGACGACTCGTCCGCCGTAGGTGTTGTCGCCGTCGCGGATGAACTTCTCCGCCGTCCCGGCCGGGGTGAGGCCGAGAGACTCGTAGGTGAGGAACTCGTTGGTGGTGAAGCAGTCGTGGAGCTCGACGACGCGGATGTCCTCCGGGCCGATACCGGCCGCCTCGTAGACGTTGCGGGCGGCCGCGGCCGCCATGTCGTAGCCGATGACCTGCCGCATGTCCTTGGACTCGAACGTGCTCGGGGTGTCGGTGGTCAGGGACTGCGCCCGGATCACCACGTCAGCCGCCAATCCGTGCTTGCGGGCAAACTCGGGGCTGCACACCACCGCCGCGGCCGCACCACAGGTCGGCGGGCAGCACTGCAACCGGGTCAGCGGCCCGTAGATCTTCGGCGACGCGAGCACCTCCTCGGCCGTGACCAGGGCACGGAACACCGCATTCGGGTTGTTCGCGGCGTGCTTGCGCGCCTTCACCGAGATCTCCGCGAAAATGGCCGGGTCGATGCCGAACTCGTCGACATAGGCCTGGCCGGCGCCGCCGAAGAACTGCGCCGCCATCGGGGCCTGCGGATCGACACCCTGCAGTTCGTCGCGGGCCGCCTCCTGCCGCGCCATCGGTCCGGGCCGATCGGAGAAAACCGAGCCCAGAGCCCCGGGCACCATCTGCTCGAACCCGAGCGCCAGCGCGCAGTCGACGGTCCCGCTCGCCACCGCCTGGCGTGCCAGCCACAGCGCCGTCGACCCCGTGGAGCAGTTGTTGTTGACGTTGACGATCGGGATCCCGGTCTGGCCCAACCCGTACAGGGCCGCCTGACCCGATGTTGAATCTCCATATACATAGCCGACGAACGCCTGTTGCACCGCCGCGTAATCGAGTCCCGCATCAGCGAGGGCGGCACGTGCCGCCGCCTCGCCCATATCCGAATAACTAGCACTTCTTCCCGGCTTCGTGAAGGGAATCATCCCCACACCTGCTACGTGAACATCGGTGGTCATTGCCATCCTCTCAACTCTCGAGTGATGACAGTCACCTTAACGGCAATTTACTTCCTTGGGAAGGGGTATCTGCCGCGGATGTGAATTTCAGTTCAGCGAGAGGGCGTCCGGCTCACGGCGCGGCGGCCGCTTGGGTTCCGGTGTTCACCCGGAGAAGAGCACCGCCAGCGTCATCGCCGCGAGATCGGCGCGCAGGGTGGCGTTCGCCCGCAGGTGCTCGATCCGGGCAAGGGTGTGGACCACGCCGAGGCCGGTGTGCACCAACACCCGCGCCGTCGCCTGGTCCAGCTGCGGTCGGCACGCACGCAACAACGCCGTCCACTCGGCGACGTACTCGCGTTGCCGGACCCGCGCCTCATCGGACAGCGTCGACTGCTCTGCCTGCAGCAACGATGTCAAAATCGTTTTGTTCGAGGCCAGTTCGACGTAACCGGACACCAGGGCTCCCAGCGCGTCCTTCGGGGCGGAGTTCTCCCGCAGGACCGTGTGCAGCAGCAACCACAGCGCGCTCGTACCGCGCTCGACGGCCGCCTGCAACAGATCGGCCTTGCTGTCGAAATAGCTGTACAGATTCGGGCCGGACACCCCGGCAGCCGCGCCGATCTCGTCGAGCCCGGTGGCCTCGTAACCCTTCTCGCCGAACAACACGATGGCGTGCCCGAGCAGTGCCTCCCTCTTCGACACCGGCTCCAACCGCGACACCGTCTGTTCCACCGCAGGCGACGGGGCGGGCAGTCGCGTCTCACACAACCCCGCGCAGACCGCGGTGAGCAGTGCCGCGAATTCCGGTTCGGGAATCCGCGACGTGTGCGAGCTGGGGCTGGCCAGAATCGATTGGACACCCCACGCCAATTCCTCCGCCTGCTCCTCCGGAAGTGTCGGGCGCTCGGCGGCGACCAGATCGGCGTACTGCTTGTTGATCACGCGAAGCCGTTCCCGCAGCTCCTCCAGCTTCTCGTCCGGGAGATTGCGCGCCTCCCGCCACCACAACGCACCCACATCCTGGTGGGAAACCGCACGCTCACAACTCTCAGCCAGCGCATCGGCCAACCTCGCCCGCGACCCGAACGTCGGTGTCACCTCGTCGAAACTCTGCTCGATCACCGCACCGAGCAATACCGACTTGTTGGCAAAATGCCGGTACAGCGCACCGGCAGTGATCCCGACACGGTCCGCGATCATCGCCATCGACACGTTTCGGTACCCGACCTCGACGATCAGCGCACGCGCCGCCTCGAGGATCTGCTCCTTGCGGTCCTTCGGACGTCGCCGGACCGTTGACAGGTCAGTGGGCATGAGCACCTCTTCACGCATCGATGTGAACGTCGGTTAAGCGTAGACGGTGGTATACCGCGGGCGGGCAGAGAAAGAAGCCAACAAAACGCAACGAACTCAACCCGAGCGCTGGGGACATGGACGATGTGACCGAGGCGGAAGCTGGTTCTCAACGCGTTTGCAATCACGTTCGACGGCCGAATTGTCCGAATAAGGCCTAAACCGATGTGCCAGAGCTAGAGCCACCGAAAACCTGACACTCCCACCCTGGGGGAACCTGAACCCGCCGAACCATGATGGCACGCGCCCGAAACAGTCGACGAGTGCGCCGGTGATTACCAGAGGGTAAGAGGAAGCCCGGTGATTTGGCCGGGGCGTGGTGTTCGTCCGGCGCACAGACCCGCCCAGCGACTGGGCCCGGCGGCCGTCGGACCGTGGGCGGTTGTTGGCGCCGGCATCGTGCAGCAGGGCATCGGCCGCCGGGCCGGCGATCCGGTGCCCGTCGGCAGCGCGTGGATTCGGACCTGTTGTGCCCCATCTGCCGCGTCCGCTGAGCGAGTCCGAGGTGACCGCGTCGCGGACGGTGCGGCCGAGCCGGTCGAGGGTGTGCACCACGATGACATCGCCGCCGCGGGAAGGCGGGGATCGACTCGGCGAACATCTACGTGGACAAGAAAGCCGGGACCACCACCGAGCGCCCGGGGTTGCAGGCGCTGCTCGGCTACGAGCCGGACCTCCAGCGCCGCTGACGAGCTCACGCGGGCTCAGAGGTGCCGGCTACTTCTTCGGATCGACTCCGGCAAGAGCGCCGCGGATCCGGTCGCGGCTTGACGTACAGCGGTTGTCCACATAATCACCCGACGGCACACTGGCGAGACCCCCATCATTGTTGTGTCAGTGTGCCGATTCGGTACCGTTCGGTGTCGACCCGCGCCCGCGTGTCGCTCGATCGGCACTGCACATCCGAAATGTGGGAGGTTCCCGTGGCTGGTGGTCTCGTCGCCCTGTTGGACGACGTCGCGGCGATCGCGAAGGTGGCCGCGGCGTCTGTCGACGACATCGGAGCTGCGGCAGGTAAGGCCAGCGTCAAGGCAGCGGGTGTGGTCGTCGACGACGCCGCCGTCACCCCCCGTTACGTGCACGGGTTCACCCCTGATCGCGAATTGCCCATCATCCGCAAGATCGCGATCGGGTCGATCCGCAACAAACTGCTGATCATCCTGCCGGTGGCGATGATCCTGAGCGAGTTCCTGCCCCAGGCACTGCCGTACCTGCTGATCGCCGGTGGTCTGTTCCTGTGCTTCGAGGGAGCCGAGAAGGTCTACGAAGCACTCACCGGCGGTCACCACGAGGACGAGGGCGCGGCCGAGGGGCAGAGCCGAGCCGAGCTCGAGAAGACGATGGTCAGCGGCGCGATCCGCACCGACCTGATCCTGTCCGCCGAGATCATGGTGATCTCCCTGTCGGCGGTCGAGAGCGAACCCTTCGTCACACGACTGTTGGTGCTCATCGTCGTCGCGATACTGATCACCGTCCTGGTGTACGGCGTGGTCGCGCTGATCGTGAAGATGGACGACGTGGGACTGTCGCTCGCCGGGCGCGAGTCCTCGTTCAGTCAGCGAATCGGCCGGGGGCTCGTTGCCGCGATGCCGAAGGTGATGGCGGTGCTCACCGTGGTCGGGATCGCCGCGATGCTGTGGGTCGGTGGCCACATTCTGATCGTCAACGTCGGCGAGGCAGGATTCCACTGGCCGGCCGATCGCCTCCACGACCTCGAACACTGGTTCGGCGATCTCGTGCACGGCGGCTTCGGCGGCACTCTGTCCTGGACGGCAGGGACCGTGGTGTCCGCTCTCGTCGGTCTCGTCGTCGGCGCGATCGTCGTCCTGATCATGCACCTGATCCCGAAGCGGGCCCACGCGCCTCGGCGCACTGGCACGTCGCAGTGATTTCGTAGTCAGGTGGTGCAGCGGTTCCGCAGGGTCGGCACGCCCGGTCCGGTGAGGTCGTCGCAGTAGGCACTTCGACCGGCCATGGCCATCGTGAGCGCGAGGGTCGTGCCGCTGACCATCGGGCCGGTTCCCGTCGTGAAGGGCCCGTCGGTCGCCTCGAGGCGAAGGCCTTCGATGGCGCTGCGGCCGGCGACGGTGAAGTCCCGCCGGGCGTAGAAGCCGGCAACCTCGGTGACCGTCTCGACGGCGGGCGTACGCGCGAGCCCGAGCGGCCGCCGAATGTCCTGGGCATGCACCACGACCTCACCGAGCCACGCCGCGGTGGGTCCCGGGGCCGAGGTCGTACTGGTGACAATCCGCCGGAACCACTCGAGTGTCTCGGTGGGGGTCGCGCCTCGGTACTCGGCCAGGCGCCGGTCGTTGTGCAGGTCGAAGTCGAACCGTGCGCCCAGGACACTGCCGAACCAGCGAACCGCGCCAATGCTCGCCGCCGCCGTGAGGTGCGCAACGACCTCCTCGACCACCCAGCGCCCGCACAGCGACTGCTGCGCCCACTGCGCTTCGTGAAGACCAGCGAGGTCATCGGCCAAAGCGGCGCGTTCGGTTGCGGCGGCAGACCACAGGGTGGCGCGGGTGAGGGCATTACGCACTGCGACCTCCAGGTTGGGGCGGCTGACAAGAATGAAGACTGCCCGCGAACGCCGGAATCATCGGTCAATCGGTTCCACGGTAGCGAGTGCATCGCCGTTTCCCGGAACGACCGGTGTCCCGGGGAACGACCCGCGAGCTAGAAGAAGCCGTGACCACCGAAGTGGCCGAAACCGCCGAAACCACCGAGGAACGGGCCTGCCTCCGGTCGCTGGGGCCCGTACGTCCCCGGCCAGCCCCACGGGAAGCCCGACTGCGGCACGTCGGTCACCGGCCCCGCATCCGGCACGACCCGGGCGACGGGCGTCGCAACGCTGTCGGATACTGTTGCCGCGGTGGCAGTTCCGGCTCCTAGAACGACCAGAGGTGCCATTGCGGCTGCGGCGACCGCCGCGCGGATTGCGAACTTGTACATTGTTCTCGCCTTTCGTTTTCTGGGGCTGTGATCGGGTAGATGATCGAACGATCATTGATGTAAATTCTGGTTCGAACACGGTCCGGAGTCGCCACTGCCAGCAGGTGGTTACGGGTGCTACCAGCCGCAATTCCGGTCTTCCAGGTAGCTGCAATTCCATCGTTGGCCTGCTTGTGTATGACGGCGTTGTAGCGTGTCGGCGGGTGCCGATGACGTACTCTCGAAATCGATCACTTCGACGGTGATCGGGCGCTTTCTCACGGACGACGGAGCAACCCGGTGACGACACGAGTGCGGGTGATTCTGGCCGAAGACGACGTCCTGCTCCGCGAAGGCGTGGCGAGCCTGCTCACCCGCTCCGGCTTCGATGTCCGGGAACAGGTCGGCGACGCAACCACCCTCCTCGAACTGGTTCGCACGCAAACGCCCGACCTGGTGGTGGTCGATATCCGGATGCCACCGACCCACACCACCGAAGGCCTCGACGCGGCCCGGGTGATCCGCGACGAGTTCCCGGAAGTCGGCATCCTGGTGCTGTCGGCGCACGCCGATGTCGAGCACGCGATGGAACTTCTGGCCAGCGGCCGGGGAATCGGCTACCTGCTCAAGAGCCGCATCACCGATGTGGACGATTTCATCGACACCCTGCAGCGCATCGCCGCGGGCGCGTCCGTCGTCGACCCCGCGCTGGTGCAGGAATTGGTCTCCGCCCGCCGGCGCAACGACCCGCTCGCGGTGCTCAGTGCGCGGGAGCGGGAGGTTCTGGCCCTCATGGCGGAAGGACGTTCCAACGCCGGCATCGCCCGCCGACTGTGGGTCACCGAGGGAACCGTCGAGAAGCATGTGCGCAGCATCCTGACCAAGCTGAACCTCCCGGAAACCGGCGACGATCACCGACGGGTTCTCGCGGTCGTCACCTTTCTCGAGGCTCGCTGACCGGGGCCGCGCGATCTCGTTCGGCGCGGAGCAGATCCCGGATCGCATCGGACGACAGCTCCGGCTTCGACACGAATCCCACCGCGGGGCTCGCGGAGACCAGGTCGGCCAGGTCTTGCTCGGCGTGCGTGGAAATCAGGATCACCGCCGCGGCGAACGACTCGTCGAGTCGCTGCGCGAGATCGAATCCGCTCTCCGTGCCGAGTTCGACGTCGACCAGGATGACGTCGGGGTGCAGTTCCGCGGCCGTCCGCACCGCGTCGACAGTGTTCGACACCGTGCCGACCACCGGGATGCCCTGCTGCTCGAGCAGTCGCCGAGCGGCGTCCAGGAAACAAGGGCTGTCATCGACGATCAGGCATCGTGGATGACCGAGCTGAAACACCATGCCTTCATGGTCGACCCGATCCTCCCGGTACGCATTCCCGCTAGCGGGTAAACACCGCGGGTGCCCGTCGTTCACTCGCCGGCGACCGGGATGGTGATGTCGAGCGTGGTCCCGTGGCCCGGCGGACTCGTGATCTGCAGGTGGCCGCCGAGAGCCTCGACGCGGTCCTGCAATCCGAGGAGCCCGGAGCCCGCGGCGGACGAGGCGCCGCCGACGCCGTCGTCCCGGACCACGAGGCGAAGGGCGCCGTCCTCCGTTCCCAGCGACACGGACACCTCGGAGGCTCGCGCGTGCTTGGCGGCGTTGGTGAGAGCCTCGGCGACCACGTAGTAGGCGGCTACCTCCACCGATTCCGCGAAACGGCCTTCGACGGCGACGTCGAGGGAAACGGGAACCGCCGAGCGACGTGCCAGCGTCCGCACCGCCGATCCCAGCCCGCCCTTCGACAGGATCGCCGGGTGGATGCCGTGGGAGAGTTCGCGCAGATCCTCCGACACCCCCTTCAGCCCCGAGGCGACCGCCGACAACTGCTCCCTCACATCCACCCACTCGGCAGGCACCGATGCCTCCGTCATCCGCACCTCGAGCCCCAGCGACACCAGTCGCTGCTGAGCCCCGTCGTGCAGATCGCGTTCCAGGCGACGCCGGGCCTCGTCCGAGGCCGCGACGATCCTCGCGCGGGAGGCGAGCAGTTCGGCGCGGGTCACAGCATTCGCGATCGCGGTCGCGACGAGGTCGGCGAAATCGCCGAGTCGCGCCTCGGTGTCCGGTGGCAGCGGTTCGGCGCGCCGCGATCCGACGATCGCCGCACCCCACACCCGGGAGTCCACGAAGATCGGCACTCCCACGATCGATCCGAAGCCCCCCTCGCGAATGCGGGTCGCGACTTCCCCGCCGACGTGTTCGTGGTTGTCGATCCTGGCGGCGCGGCCGGTGCGGAGAACGATCGCCCCGACGTCGTCGCCCTCCATCGGGATTCTGTCTCCGGTGACGGACATCCCGGTGATCCCCGGCTCGTATCGAACGGCGACCAACGTCCCCGTACCGTCCCCGTCGTCGCGAAGGAGCACGGCGTTGACCACGTGCAGCCAGAGCGCGAGTTCCTCGGCCACCGCTGTGAACACTTCCGGTGGGCTCACCCCACGCGCCGCCAGTGTTGCCACTCGGCGCAGTGCGGCCTGGTGCGAGGCGAGGATTCCGAGTTCGTCGCGGCTGGCCTCGGCCTCGCGCCGGCGCTGGACCGCCTCGGCGGTCCGCAATCGGGCCTGACCGGCCATCAGGTTGGCCACCAGCGCGACGGGTAGGAAGACCAGGATGGCCACCCAGTCGCCGGGTTTCGTCGGAAGCAGGGTTCCCGACACCTGGAGGTGGAAGTAGCCGTAGACGACTGCGCTGACCAACGTCGTCAGCACCGACAGCACGAATCCCCAGCGCGCCGAGACCACCAGAACTCCGAGCAGGAACACCGCACCGAAGGCGTTCTGCGGCGCGACCTTGTCGAGCTGGCGCACCACTACGGTTTCCACGGTGATCACGGAAGCGGCGACGACGATGCCCAGCCACAGCGGAGGGGTGGTCGGGCGCACCAGGAGCGCTATCACACGCGCAGGCATCTCTCGCGCGTCCGCATCGAAAGCCCCGAACGGGGACGCCGCGTCGCGCCGCGACAGCGCTCCGATTGACCGCCGTGACCACTGTCGCGTCATCGTGCTTGCTCGGATCAGTCGTGGAGTTCTCGGACAGACCTCGATGTGCATCATATCGAGGCGACCCGCCCCGTCTCGACGCCTTGCTCCCGTCAGTCGGCTGACACCGGCCGATGTCGCTACGCTGGGCACAGGCCGATGCAGTAGACCTTGGGAGGACGCGGTGGTAGCCGTACAGATACAGGTGGGTGATCTGGTGCAGGCGTCCGGTCACGCCGGCCCCTGGCTGGTCGTCGAGGTCAGCAAGGGCATGGCGTCGCTGCAGCATCCCGACGGACATCGGCTGTCGGTCCGGACGACGACGCTGTCCGTGGTGCACAAGGCGACGAGCCCGGCGGGCGAGGTCGAGCCGCCCGCGCGCGATCAGCCCGGAGAGGCACCCACCCTGTTCGACTAGTCGACGATCGTCGTGACGATCGACGTGACCGCCGGGGTCCGCGGGGTCGAACCGAATCCGAACCGCACCGGCGGATCGACCGGCGTCAGCGCGCCGAGGTTCTCGCCGCACCACGTGGCGGACATTCCGGCCAGCCGCCGCTGGTCGACGGCGCCGTAGAACTCGCGACGCCCGTTGCCCGCGGTGCCCCGGGTGCGAACACCGCGGAGAGCGACGCGGGCGATCGGGTCGCTGACCGCACAGAACCACGGAGCCCCCGCGACGGTCCGCGGCACCAGGTTCAGCAGCCGTCCGAGTGCGGTGCGGGCCCCGACCTCGAACCGCACGTGCAGGTCGCCGGCCCGGACGGTCCGACTGTCGCCGGACCGCGTGTAGTCGACGGGTGTGATCACCGTCCGGTCGAAGGTGTATGTCGCGGTGACGAAATCGCGGACGGCGTCCGACGGCGCGAGGAGCACGCGGAGACCGTCGGCGCATTCGATCATCACGTCGGTGAACTCCCCGAGCGGCGACCGTGACCAGTGGCCGACGACGATGCGGACGCCCGACCCGGTGCCCAGGCCGGTGATCTCCCCGTCGAAACGCCAACGGGTCATCCGGTCAGGTGCCGGTACTCGGCGGCGCTCCGATCCGACAGGACGGTGCGGAGAATGAATCGTGTTTGCGCCGTGATGTATTGATCGACGGTGTAGCGGGACGCGAAATGCCAGTGCTTGAGCGCCCACCCGTGCGCGAGCATCATCATGTCGAACGTCGTCAGGTCGACGTCGAGGTCGCCGGCGAGACCGGAGGCGATCGCCGCCTCGAGGGCGTCGTGCAGCGGCTTGGACGTCGCCACCTCGAGTTCCTTGATCCGCTCACGCCCCTCCTGGTCGAGGGTCCGGCTCTCCCGGTACGTCAGCACGACGGCGTCCAGATTCTCGTCGACGATCTCGACGAACCGACGGAAGCCGGCGGCCAGCCGCTCGACGGGGTCGGCTCCCGCGGCGTCCATCGCGGGCTCGAGCTGATCGCGGAAGGCGTCGAGGATGTCGACGATCGTGGCGAGGAGAATCTCCTCCTTGCCGCCGAAGTACTTGTAGATCAGCCCCACGCTCACCTGCGCCTCGTCGGCGAGCGCCTGCATGGACATCTGGTGGAACCCGGTCCGCTGCATCACCGTGACGGCGGCGTCGAGTACCTGACGTCGACGCGAGCTGACGCGGACGGCACGGACCGCCTCGTCGAGTGGAAGGGCGGAAGTGTCCTTCGCCATGACAGCTGACCTCTCCTTGCCGGCAAATCTGCGGTGAATGGGTATTCACAGTATCTCGCCCTGCCCCGGTCCGGCAGTCCGGGCCGCGTCAGATACCGAGATCCTTCGCGACGATCGTCTTCATGATCTCGGTGGTGCCGCCGTAGATGGTCTGGATCCGCGCGTCGACGAACGCGCGTGCCACCGCGTACTCGCGCATGTAGCCGTATCCGCCGTGCAGTTGCAGGCACCGGTCGGCGACGCGGACCTGCAGTTCGGTGGTCCACCACTTGAGCCGCGCGGCACGAGCCGCAGTCGGCTCACCGCGGACGTGCTGCCGGATGCAGTCGTCGAGGTAGGTACGGGCCAGGTCGAGTTCCGTGGCCAGTTCCGCAAGTACGAACTGCGTGTTCTGGAATCCCGCGATCGGCTGGCCGAACGCGTTGCGCTCCTTCACGTACGCCAGGGTCTGTTCGAGCACGCCTTCGGCGGCGGCGACGGCGCCGACGGACAGGGACAGCCGCTCCTGCGGCAGGTTGTGGACGAGTTGATAGAAACCCTGCCCCTCCTCGCCGAGCAGGTTCGCCACCGGAACGCGCATGTCGGTGAACGTCAGCTCGCTCGTGTCCTGGGCATGCAGCCCGATCTTCTCCAGGTTGCGGCCGCGGGAGAACCCCGGCGTGTCCGACTCGACGACGAGCAGGGACAACCCCTTGTGCTTGTCGGGCGCCGTGCGCACGGCGACGACGAAGAGCGTGCCGTTCTGGCCGTTGGAAATGAACGTCTTGCCGCCGTTCACCACGTAGTGGTCGCCGTCGCGCACCGCCGTGGTGCGAATGCCGGTGAGGTCGCTGCCGGTGCCCGGTTCCGTCATCGCGATGCCGAGGATCGTCTCCCCGGTGACGGTTCCGGGCAGCCACCGCGCCTTCTGCTCCGGCGTCGTCATGTCCGTCAGGTACGGCAGCACCACGTCGTTCTGGAGGGAGAACGCGATACCCGCGGCGGCGGCACCCGCCCGGTTGACCTCGTCGACGACGATCGCGTGGTACCGGAAGTCCTCGACTCCGGGGCCGCCGTACTCCTCGGGAACCGGGAAGCCGAGCAATCCCTGTTTGCCGGCTTCGGTGAACAGCGCCGGGTCGAGGCAGCTCTCGTTCTCCCACTGCTCGTGGTGCGGAACGATCCGCTCGCGCACGAAGCTGCGGACACTGTCCCGGAACTGCTGGTGCTCGGATTCGTAGTCGATGGTCATGATGCTCTCCTATCCGCGGAACGCGTTCTCGCCGGTGAAGGCCTGCCCGAGAACCAGCTGGTGCATTTCGGGGGTCCCCTCGTAGGTCAGGACCGATTCGAGGTTCACCATGTGCCGGATGACGGGGAACTCCAACGAGATTCCGTTGCCGCCCAGGATGGTGCGCGCCGTGCGGCAGATCTCGATGGCCTCACGGGTGTTGTTGAGTTTGCCGAAGCTGACCTGGTCCGGCCGCAGCCCGGCCGTGTCCTTGAGCCGGCCGAGGTGCAGCGACAGCAACTGCCCCTTGTGGAGTTCCACCGCCATGTCGGCCAGTTTTGCCTGGGTGAGCTGGAATCCGCCGATGGGCCGCCCGAACTGGGCGCGGTCCTTCGAGTACTGCAGGGCAGCCTCCCACGCGGACCGCGCCGCTCCCATCGCGCCCCACACGATGCCGTAGCGCGCCTCGGACAGGCTGCTGAGCGGGGCGCGTACGCCGCGTGCGTCGGGGAGCATCGCCGATTCGGGCAACCGCACATTGTCGAGCACGAGTTCGCTGGTGACCGAGGCGCGCAGCGACATCTTGTGCTTGATCAGGGGCGCACTGAAGCCGGGTGTGTCGGTCGGGACGATGAATCCGCGGATCCCGTCGTCGGTGGCCGCCCACACCACTGCGACGTCGGCGATGCTGCCGTTGGTGATCCACATCTTGCGGCCGTTGAGGATCCAGTCCGAGCCGTCCCGCTTGGCGCGGGTCGACATCGAGGCCGGGTCGGAGCCCACGTCCGGTTCGGTGAGACCGAAGCAGCCGATGATCTCGCCCGCCGCCATGCCGGGCAGCCACTGGTTCTTCTGCTCCTCCGAACCGTTGTTCCAGATCGAGAACATCGCCAGGGAGCCCTGCACCGAGACCAGGGACCGGATGCCGGAGTCGCAGGCCTCGAGTTCGAGGCACGCCAATCCGTAGTGGACGGCCGAGGATCCGCCGCATCCGTAGCCTTCGAGGTGCATGCCGAGGACCCCGAGCTTGCCGAACTCCTTCGCCAGTTCCCGGGCTCCGGGCAGATCCCCGGCCTCGAACCAGTCGGCGACGTGCGGGGTGACGTGTTCGGCGCAGAATTTCCGGACGGTGTCGCGGACAGCGAGTTCGTCGTCCGAGTACATCGAGTCGATGTCGAGCGGGTCGACGGCACTGAACGGCCGTGGTTGTGCATGGGTGGTCATGACTGTGTCCTTTACGAGCCGAGGGTCTGGGTTCCGCGGGCGCCGGGGACGACGAACGCCCCGCTCTCGAACTCCCTGCGCGCGGTGTCGGTTGCCTTGTAGTGCAGCTTCTTTCCGGTCGCCGACACGGGGAGCGATTCGACGAAGCGGTAGGCGCGGGGCCGCTTGAACTGCGACAGCATCGGGTGCCTGCGACAGAAGTCGTCCAGTTCGTCGGCGGACGGGACCGGTGCGGTTGTGACGACGTACGCCACGACGACCTGGCCCCACTTGTCGTCCGGAACACCGACGACGAGCGAATCCGTCACCGACGCGTGCTCGTTCAGCGCCTCCTCGATCTGCACCGGGTGAACGTTCTCGCCGCCGGACAGGAGCATGTCGTCCTTGCGTCCGACAATGGTCACGAACTCCTTCTCGTCCCAGGTGGCGAGATCGCCGATGTGCAGCCAGCCGTTCCGGAACTTCTGCTTCTCCTGCTCCGGGGCATCGAAGTAGGCGTTGGCCCCCTTCGGGGAGCGGACGATGACCTCGCCGATCTCGGTTCCGTCCCTCGCGACCGTCTCGTGCGCGTCGGCGAGGCGGTCGTCGAACAACTTGACCACGGCGACGTCGTCGTCGATGCAGGCCCGCCCCGCGGTCCCAGCCATGTCGGGCAGATCGGTGGGCCTCAGGAAGGTGTTCCAGAAACCCTCCGTGCTGCCGTAGCCGTTGAAGATGCGCGGATTCAGCACCTTCTGGTAGTGCAGTGCCGCCTCCCGTTCGAGGGGCGCACCCATCGTGACGATGCCTTTGAGGGTGGACAGATCGCGGGGCTTCTCCTCCTGGGCACGAGCGAGCATCGCCAGGTTGGTCGGGGCGCCGATCAGGAACGTCAGTCCGTGCTCCTCGACGTGGTCGAGGGTGGTCTCGGCGTCGAAGCTGCGCATCGGCACCAGCGACGCGCCGAGATAGAACGTGGGATTCGGTCCGGCGCAGTACAGTCCGCCGCGGTGGAACCACGGCGTCATGTTCAACGTCTTGTCTTCCGCCGTCAGCGGGAAATGCATGATCACGTCGTGGGCGCTGAAGATCTCGATCATGCTGTTGAGCGGGACGCCCTTCGGCATGCCCGTGGTACCCGACGTGAACAGCCGGGTGGTCTCGTCCCACACCGTGCGCGTCACCTCCGGTGGGGACGCCGACTCGGCGACGAGGTCGTCGAACCGGATCACCTCGAAGCCGTCTCCCGGCAGGGGTTCTCCCGGACCGACGGCCACGACCAGGGCGGGTTTGTGCGTCGACCGTGCCAGCGCATCCCGCACCATGTCGCCGATCTCGGTGTCGTAGACGAACACCGCGGGACGGTTCGCGTCGAGAATGTATGCCGTCTCGCCGGACGCGAGCCGGAAGTTCATCGGCGATCCGACTGCCCCGCAGGCCTGCCCGGCCAGGTACAGCTGGGCGAACTCGGGGCCGTTGAACAACTGGTAGGCCACGACGCCGCCCGGTGTGACGCCGGCGCGGGCGAGGCCGGTGGCGAGCCGGTCGACCCGGTCGCCGAGTTCGGCGTACGTCCAGCTCTCGCCGGTCGACGGGGACTGCATCGCGAGTCGATCGGCGTAGCGGTGCGTGTTGCGCCGGAAGCCGTTCAAATAGGTGAAGTCGTGCTCGAAGTACTGACGATAGGCGTGGGCATCGTATGCGTACGTCATGATGAGTCTCCCGTCCCGGTGCCGGTCAGCCGGCCATGGTGAGGCCACCGCTGACGCTGATCACCTGGCCGGTGATGAACGATGCGGATTCGGACGCGAGGAACACGACCGGCGCCGCAACCTCTTCCGGCCGGGCGAGTCGACGGAACGGAATAGCCTTGACCAGAGCCTCTTTCAGCTTCTCCGCCTGCGCCTGGAACAGCGGCGTGTCGGTCGGGCCGGGGCAGACGCAGTTGACGTTGATCCCGTGCCGGGCCATCTCCCGCGCCAGCGACTTCGACAGCGCGATCACGCCGCCCTTCGCACCGGCATAGATGCTCTCCCCCGCGCTGCCGACACGGCCGGCATCGCTCGCGAGGTTGACGACGCGCCCACCGGTACCCGCCTCCACCATGCCGGGGAGGAAGGCACTGCACATGTGCACGGGCCCGAGGTAGTTGATCGCGACGACCTTCTCGGCGAATTCGGTGGTGGCGTTGAGGAACTGGTCGGTGCGGTCCCATCCCGCCGCGTTGACGAGGATGTTCGCGACCCCCACCTCGGCCGTCACCCGGTCGCGGAGGGCGTCGACCTGGGCCCGGTCGGCGACGTCGACGGTCATCGGAAAGAGCCGGTCGGGCCGCTCGGCCGCGGTCTTCTCCGCGGCCTGCAGGTCGAGGTCGGCGACGACCACCCGGTCGCCCTGCTCGGCGAGTGCGAGCGCGATGGCCCGGCCGATGCCGGATCCTGCGCCGGTGACCACTGCGATGTTGTTACTCATACTGTTTCCCCTTCCCGGCTGTTCCGGACTCAGGCGTTCACGTACTTGTCGAACTCGGGCTTGCGCTTCTCCGCGAATGCCGCCGCGCCCTCGAGTCCCTCGGGTGAATGTGTGAACAGGTCGAGCGCAGACATCGCGAGGTTGCTCAGGCCGGCCTGGTGATCGGTGTCGGCGTTGAACGACTGCTTCAGGAATCGCAGGGCGGTGGGGCTCTTCTCGGCGATCTCGGCGGCGACGGCCTTCGCCTCGTCGAGCAGGCGGTCTGCGGGGACGACCCAGTTGACCAGACCCCAGCGTTCGGCGGTGGCCGCGTCGTACTGACGGCAGAGGTACCAGATCTCGCGGGCCCGCTTCTCACCGACGACGCGCGCCAGGAAGGCCGACCCGAAGCCGGCGTCGAACGAGCCCACCCGCGGTCCCGCCTGGCCGAACTTCGCGGTCTCGGACGCGATGGTGAGGTCGCAGAGAACGTGCAGCACGTGGCCGCCGCCGACAGCGATGCCGTTCACGGCCGCGATGACGGGCTTGGGGACGTCGCGAATCAGCTTGTGCAGATTGCCGATCTCGAACATACCGCTCTCGGTGGGCCCGTAGTCGCCGGTTTCGGCGCGCTGCTTCACGTCGCCGCCGGTGCAGAAGGCTTTCTCCCCCGCCCCGGTGAGAATGATCGCCTGCACCGCGTCGTCGGCCCATGCCGAACGGAACGCCTTGATCAGTTCCTCGACGGTCTTTCCGCGAAATGCGTTGTAGCGCGCCGGACGGTTGATCGTGACGACCGCGGCAGCGCCGTCGACCTCGTAGGTGATGTCTTCGTAATCGGTCACGGTGATTCCTTCCTGGGAGAGCCTGCGATGAGATGTGATTCAAGAAGTATGAACCAGTATTCGATGGAAATGAACGTACATTCACACGCGGAGTGTGTCAAGGGTCACCCGCCCTACAGAAAGGCGCTGATCCCGGTCTCGGCCCGGCCGATCAGCAACTTCTGAATCTGGCTCGTGCCCTCGTACAGCGTCATGACCCGCGCATCGCGCATGTACTTGGCGACGGGGTATTCGTCGACGTAGCCGTACCCGCCGAACAGCTGAATTGCGTTGTTGGCGGCACGAACCGCCGCCTCACTGCAGAAGTACTTCGCCTTCGACGCGGCCGTCCCGAACGGCTCCCCGCGCTCGATCAGGTCGGCCGCCCGCCAGGTGAGCAACCGCCCGGCGTCGGTGTCGACGGACATGTCGGCGATCAGGTCCTGCACGAGTTGGAACGACGCGAGCGGACGGTCGAACTGCGTGCGCTCGCGGGCGTAGTCGACGGCCGCCTCGAGGCAGCCCTGGATGATCCCCACGCATCCGGCGCCGACCGAGACGCGCCCCTTGTCCAGCGAGTGCATCGCGATCGAGAAGCCCTGCCCCTCCGATCCGAGGAGGCAACTCGCCGGCACCCGCACGTCGGTGAACGACAACTCGGCGGTCGCCTGCCCGCGGAGCCCGAGCTTGCCGTGGATCTCGCGTGATTCGAAACCGGGCGTGTCCGTCGGGACCAGGAAGGCCGAAACACCCTTGGGCCCCGGACCTCCGGTGCGCGCGAACACCAGGCACAGCTTGGCCCATGTGCCGTTGGTGATGAAGATCTTGGAGCCGTTGATGACGTACTCGTCGCCGCTGCGCACGGCCTTGGTCTTCAGGTTGCCGGGATCGGAACCGTTGTCGGGCTCGGTGAGCCCGAAACAGGCGAGCGCCTCACCGGACGCGATGCGGGGCAGCCACTCGTGCTTCTGCTCCTCGGTGCCGTGCGAGAGGATCACCTTTCCCACCAGCCCCATCGACACCGACACGATGCCCCGGACCGCCGAGTCCGCCCGGCCGAGTTCCTCCATGCCGAGGCAGTACGTGATGTAGTCGCCCCCGAGCCCGCCGTACTCCTCCGGGATGGTCATGCCGAAGAAGCCGATGTCGGCGAGTTTCGGGACGATCGCGGTGTCCACCGATTCGCCGCGGTCCCACTCGGCGCGGTGCGGGACGACCTCCTTGTTCAGGAAGTCGCGGGCCAGCTGCCGGAACTCCTTCTGCTCCTCGGTCAGTGTCAGGTCCATGGAATGCTCCTCGGTGCCGCAATGAATGGTTGATCATCAAGTATGAGCGATTGCTCACAGCAAATGAAGCATTATTCATTTCGGAGAAGCCGTCAACCCTTCGCGAGTACGAAGTGCTGGCCTGGTGCCACGTCGCCTGGGTAGGCTCGGGACATGCCGGTCACCTGGTCGGACGACGTCGACGAGGTCATCCGCGATGACCTCACCAGCGGGTTCGCGTACATCACACCCGCGGGAGGCGCGGTGGTGGCCGCCGTGGCACCCGTCGGCATGCGCGACCGCGAGCAGGGCACCGTCGCATTCACCACCTCGCTGGGTTTCGGCCGCAAGCTCGAGCGCATCAAGGCGGAACCCCGGGTGGCACTCGCCTTCCATGCCCGCGAGCACGGAATCGGCAGCGGCACCAACCGGCGCTATGTGCTCGTGCAAGGTGACGCGACGTTCGATCCCAGCCCCGACCGGGACATCCTCGACGCCATCGGCGAGCGCTCGGTCCCCTACACGGGAGTACCGCGGCGCGGCGCATTCTGGGACCGCTGGCTCAGCGCCTACTACGCCGACCGGGTTTTGGTGACGGTCACGGTGACACGGGTCGTCGCCTGGCCCGATCTGCGCATGAAAGGCAGGGCCGAGGTCTTCGGCGCCCCGCTCCCCAGCGTCGAGGCGCCGCCGCAGGAGCCACCGAAGAAGGGCACCGGCCCACGGGTGGACGCGACCAAGACCGGTGAGCGCGCGGGCAAGCTGCCGCACGTGCTGCTCGCCTACCGCGAGGCGGACGGTTATCCGGCCGTCGCGCCGGTCCACGTGAACTCGGCGAGCAGCGACGGCGTGCGCCTGAGGGTTCCCGTCGGAGTTCCGCAGGGCGGCCGTCGCGCCGGCCTACTCGCCCATTCCTACCGCGCCAAGCTCATCGGACTCGAGTCCCGTCAGAACACCGGCTGGCTCGAGGTGACGGGCTCCGATGCCCTGTACGCACCGCACACCGAGTCCGGCTTCTCTGCGCCGCCGAACAAGACGATCATGCTCCTGGCCAACGGATTCCTGGCCCGTCGCGGCCTCGCGAAGGCTCGGAAGGAAGGCCGGGCGCAGGCGCTGGGCCGCTGAGTCGGATCACGCCGCCGTTCGCGTAGAGAATCTGCCCGTTCGCGGGCCGGCACGTGGTTCACCGCCGCCGGGTTCGTCACGGTATTCTCGGCTGAACCGAACCTTCGGTCGGCCCCCGTGGACGACGGCGCACCGATGCGGTGGAGTTCTGCACCTGAAAGGATTGCGCGCATGACTACGGCACGCCCCGCACGGAAGACCGGATCGCCCGGACGGCCCGGCTACGACCTCGACTCGCTGCTCGCTGTCGCCGTCAAGGTCTTCAACGACAAGGGCTACGACGGCACCAGCATGGAGGTGCTGGCCCAGCGCCTGGGAATCACGAAGTCGTCGATCTATCACCACGTGTCCGGGAAGTCGGAGCTCCTCGAACTTGCGCTCTCCCGCGCGCTCAACGCCCTCTTCGCCGTCACCACCGAGGAGAAGGCGACGAGCGGCCGCTACATCGACCGCCTCGAATACCTCGTCCGCCGCAGTGTCGAGGTACTCGCCGCCGAACTCCCCTACGTCACGCTCCTGCTGCGAGTCCGCGGCAACACCGCGGTGGAGCGTCGGGCCCTCGCCCGCCGCCGCGAGTTCGACGCCTTCGTCAGCGACCTCGTCGTCGCGGCGGCGGAAGAGGGCGACCTGCGGCCCGGAATCGATCCCGCACTCACCAGCCGGCTCGTGTTCGGCACGGTCAACTCGCTGATCGAGTGGTACCGCCCCCGCACCGGCGGGACGGTCGCCGACCTCGCCGACGCCGTCGTCGAGCTGACGTTCGACGGGCTGCGCCGCGCCTGACGCGCCAGGCCGGCGAGCCGGGACGGCGTCGGGTCAGCGTGGAGCGTGCATCGAGGCCTTGTGCGGTCCTGACGAGCGTCTCGGGATCAGCGTGGGCAGGGCCCGCCGGATCGGATCGCCGAGCGGGGTGGCGGCGAACATCAAATCGAGTGCGGTGGCAGCGATCTGGTCGAACGGAGTCCTGACCGAGGTCAGGGGAACCGGAAGTCGCTGCGACAGTGGGATGTCGTTGTAGCCGACCAGGGCCAAGTCTTCGCCGACCGACAGCGATCGCTGGTGTGCGGCGGCCATCACGCCGAGGGCCAAATTGTCGTTCGCGGCGAAGACCGCCGTCGGTCGGGTCGAGGACGCGAACAGGCGGCGTCCGGCTTCCTCGCCGCTTTCGATCCCGAAGCCGGACTCGATGATCCAGTCCGGGTTGATCGTGATCCCGGCCTCGTCGAGGGCCTTCGTTGCACCGGCGAGGCGGCCGGTGGCGGTGGAGGTGAACAACGGGCCGGACAGGACCGCAATATCGGTGTGTCCGAGGTCGATCAGATGCCGGGTCGCGAGGTAGCCACCGGCTTCGTCGTCGCCGACCGACGAGGGACTGATGCCGTCGGTGCGCAGGACCAGAGCGTGCGGCACATCCTGGTCCCGCAGCTGACGAGGGAGGGGGTCGTCGCGTCGACTGGAGGCGATGATCAGACCGTCGACATTGCGGGCGAGGAGGGTGCGCGCAGCTTCGCCTTCGTCGGTGGGGTCGTCGCCGGTCGTCGCGACCACGGTGAAGTACCCGAGCCGATGCGCAGCTCGGCCGATCGCCTCGAACATCAGGGCCATGACGGTGTCGCTGAGTCGCGGGACGAGGACACCGATGGTGGCGGTCTGCCCGCGCCGGAGGCTGGAAGCGAAGGTGTTGCGCCGGTAGCCGAGCTGGTCGGCGACCGCCCGCACCCGCTCGGCGGTAGCCGACCGGGACGGTGGAACCCGGTCGTCGAGCACCCGGCTCACCGTCGAGGTGCTGACCCCGGCTGCCTCCGCGACCTCCCGGAGCGTGACCACCCGGCTTCTGTTGTCCCGCGGTTGCTGCTGCGCGCTCGTGTTCGATTCCATCGATTTCCTTCTCTACCGTCCCGGCACCCCCAAACGCCCGCCGGGCCGCCCTGATCACACCCGATTTGGCACGTGACGCTTGACACAGTGACCGATTCTACTGCACGATGAAATCGTTCACGGGAACGTTCCCGGGAACGTTTGCAATACTTCTTCGAGGGAAAGAGCACCCCATGAGCACACTCGACCTCCGCGGCCTGACCCCGGCGCCGGTGACCCCGTTCACCCGGGACGGCGCCGTCGACTACGACGCCATCTCGCGCCTCGGCTCGTGGCTCGGCAGTGTCGACGGCGTCAAGGGCCTGGTCGTCCTCGGCCACGCCGGCGAGGGCACCTTCCTCACCCAGGACGAGCAGGTCCGCGTCATCGCCGCGTTCAAGGACTCCGTCGACGGCCGGCTGCCGATCATCGCCGGCATCACCGGCGAGGGCACCGCCGTCTCGGTGGAAGAAGCCCAGCGCGCCGTGGACGCCGGCGCCTCCGCCGGTCTGGTGTACCCGTCGCACGGGTGGCTGCGGTTCGGCTACCAGGACGGTGCCCCGCAGGATCGCTACAAGGCCATTTACGAAGGCTCCGGCCTGCCGCTGATCCTGTTCCAGTACCCGGACGCCACCAAGGCCACCTACAACCTGGACACCCAGCTCGAGATCGCCGCCCAGCCCGGCGTGTTCGCCACCAAGAACGGGGTGCGGAACATGCGCCGCTGGGACCGGGAGATCCCGGTGCTGCGTCGCGAGAACCCCGACCTGCAGATCCTGAGCTGCCATGACGAGTACCTGCTGCACACGGTGTTCGACGTCGACGGCCTGCTGGTCGGCTACGGCGGACTCGCTCCCGAGCCGCTGGTCGAGCTCATCGCAGCCGGCAAGGCCAAGGACTACCCCGCAGCTCGCGCCATCCATGACCGCCTGCTGCCGGTGACGGCCAACGTCTACCACCGCGGCTCGCACATGGAAGGCACCGTCGCCCTGAAGGAGGGTCTGGTCGCCCGCGGCATCCTCGAGCACGCCACCGTCCGCCCGCCGTTGCTGCCGCTGGCCGAGGGCGCGGGCGCCGAGATCGCCGCCGCTTTGCAGTCGGCCGGACTGTCCTCGGTCACCGTCCCCGCCTGAGCCCAGCCCCACCCCTGCTGGACTCAGTTTCCCGGATTCGGCACACGAGTCCGCCGCCCGCGGCGCACCCCGCACTGCGTGCCGGTTCTGCCGCCCGGCCCGGACACCTCCGGCGCCGGGCGGCACCCCCCCGAGTAGTCCCGGGCCACTTCCGGCCCGCCGCGGCCGTGGTCGCCGAACTTCCCCCCTTCGAGCCGGCGCCGCCCACTTTCGGCGCCACTGTCCGCATCGGCGGCTCGAACACCAGAAAGTAGGCTCATCGATGAGTCAGCAATCTCGTACAGCAGCCGAATCGGCCGGAGGCGAATCAGTGGTCTCAGGCACGCCCCGGCCGCCGGCGGAACCCCGACGGTCGCAGCGAACCTGGATGCGCACCCTCGCGATGGCAGGCCCGGCCTTCATCGCAGGTGCATGGCAGTTCGGACCCGGCAACCTCGCCAGCGCCGTCCAGGCCGGCAGCGAATTCAGCTACTCCCTGATCTGGGTGATCGCCCTGTCGACGATCTTCATGCTGGTCTACGCCGACATGAGCGTGCGACTGGGCATCCGCACCCCGGTGTCCATGATCAGCTCGGTCAAGGACATCCTCGGCCGACGCGTCGGAACCGCCGCCGGAATCGGCGTCTTCATCATCACGCTGTGTTTCTCGGTCGGCAACGCCGTCGGCTCCGGCCTCGGCCTGTCCATGGTCTTCGGCGGCTCCCCGCTCATCTGGTCCGCGGTCTGCACCGTCTTCGTCGGCCTGATCCTGCTGTTCCGCAACGTCTACCGCACCGTCGAACGCATCCTGCTGGTCATCGTCGCGCTGTTGGCCGCCACCTTCATCTTCAGTGCCGTCATCGCCCAACCCGACTGGTTCCAGGCCGTGAACGGACTCGTCCCCTCCATCCCGCCCGGCGGACAGCTGCTCGTCGTAGCCTTGGTCGGCACCAATTTCTCCCTCAACGCCGCGTTCTTCACCTCCTACGGCACCCACGAACGCAAGCGCACCGAAGCCGAGTACCGGCAGACCACCATCGCCGACACCATCCCCGGGATCGTGGCACCGGGCATCATGACCTCCCTGGTCATCATCGTCGCCGCCGCCGTCCTCGGCCGGCAGAACGCCGAAGCCACCACCCTCGCGGGCTTGGCCAAGATCTTCGAACCCATCGCCGGGCCCATCGGATCAACCATTTTCGCGCTCGGGTTGTCCGGCGCCGCATTCTCCGCGATGGTCGCCAACGCCACCGCCGGCGGCACCATGTTCTCCGACGGCCTCGGCAAAGGCGCCTCCCCGAGCACCCCGACCGCCAAGCGCACCAGCGCCGCCATCCTCACCTTCGGCCTCGTGATCACCCTTCTGTTCACGAAATCCCCGGTGCAGCTGATCATCGTCGCTCAAGCCCTGACCGTGCTCATCGCGCCGTTCCTCGGGTTCCTGCTCTTCGTGATGAGCAACAACACCGCGCTGATGGGCAACCTGCGCAACACCTGGTGGAAGAACGTCGTCGGCGCCCTCGGCTTCGTGTCCATCCTGTCCCTGTCCGGCCTGTTGATCTACGAACTGCTCGGCTGAGCCAAACCAAGCCGCACGCCGGACACGACCGGTTGCGTCACCGGGTCGGCGCGCCGACCCGTCGCACCCTGACCATTGCCCGCAGACCCCGTCCCGGTCGTCGTACGACTGCGGCAACCGCGCCCGGACCACCGAATCCTGAAATTCTTTGTCCCACTGGGAAGTGAGAGCATGCCCTACTTCGTCGTCGAATACAGCTACACCGCCGAGACCACCGCCGGCCGTGACACCCACCGAGCCGCGCACCGGGCCTGGCTCGCCGACCTCGTCGACACCGGCACCGTCATCACCTGCGGCCCCTACGGCAACGACGCAGGCGCCTTCATCATCGTCAACGCAGACACCACCGAGACGGTCCGAGCACTCTTCGCCGACGATCCCTTCGCCGTCCACGGACTCGTGCCTGACCAACGCATTCTGCACTGGACACCCGTCCTCGGAAACCTCGACGCGTCAGACGCCATCAGCCAAGCAGAACTGTCGTCCCGCCCGGGCGGCTCACACTCCTGATCCCTTTACCTCGCACGCCTTGCGCGCAATCGGAGTCAGCCGCCACCGCTCGGGCAGGATCCGGAAACCGATCCGCACGGCGGCGCCGAATCGGCGGAGCCTGCGCTCGTCGGCGGCGGACCACTCCCAGCCGAGCGTGTCGCGGGCGACGGGAGGCAGCGTTCCCCGGGCGATCCACACGAGCAGCCGTCCGATCACGGGACCGACGAGACGCCACACGATCGCGGGGATGCGATCGTCGGGGCGAGGGGTCGGCAGCCCGCCCAGCAACTTCGACCGGCGCACCGTGTCGGTCTTCGCGAGAACGGTGCCGACCATCTCGTTCCAGTAGTCGACGAAATCCGCATACGTCTCGGGCAGATTCGTGGCCGACACCCCGTAGAGCGCGTACCACTGCTTCGACTCCTGGTACAGCAGCTCCTTCTCGGCCTGACTCAGCGGTTCTCCGAAGTACTCGGCGACCACGTACTGGGTGGCCAGGAACGTGGCATGCGCCCAGAAATACGGGCCGGGGTTCAGGGCGTGATACCGCCGGCCGTCGTCCGTGGTGCCCTTGATGTCCTTGTGCATGTCGCGGATCGTCTGGGCCTCCGCACCCGTCGGATCGTAGAGCGCACGGATGATCGGTCCCGCGGAACGGGCCAGCCGGGCCAACTCGTTGTCGAAGACGGTCGAGTGCTGCACGAGCGCGGCGTCGATGACGGGGTGCATCACCTGCAGCGTGCCCGACCACGAGATGAGCAGCGCGGTTCGCCAGTCGCCGAACCGGTGCCACGTCAGCGACTCCGGCCCGAGTGGCGGCAGAGCCGAACGGCGTTGGGACGGAAGCTCGGTGGTGGTCATGGCGATCTCCTGATGCGGTTCGATCGGGGACGTGATGCATTCAGGATGACTGTTGACATCACATGATGTCAACAGTCGGGACGCGAGCGCTCCCCGTTCGGCACACCGGAATCGGTGGGACGATGACGGGATGAGCGACAGCGAGAACCCTCGTGGAGCGCCGCGCAAATGGCGTGGCCAAGAGCCCGACGACCGCCGTGCGGCGAGACGTGCCGCACTGATCGAGGCCGGCCTGCAGATCATGGGAACCGAGGGAACGGCGGCCACGACGATGCGGGCGACCTGCCGTCAGGCAGGTCTCACCGAGCGCTACTTCTACGAGAGTTTCGACAACCGGGAGGCGCTACTCGTCACCCTCCTCGACCACGTCGTCCTGGGAGCGAGGGACACCCTGCTCGGGGCGCTCGAGACGGCGCCAGACGATCCGGGCCGACTCGTCCGCCACGTCGTGAAGGCGTTCACCGGCTACATCGCCGAGGACCGGCGGCGGGGACGCATCATGTTCGTCGAGTCGCAGTCCGTGCCGGAACTGGCACAGCGCGGAGAACAACTCGTCGCCGAGTTCACCACTCCCATGGCGGCGGCACTGAAAATGCTGGGTGCCGACGGCGCACCCCGCGACGCCGTCAACACCCAGCTGAACGCGATCGCCCTGTTCGGGGCGATCGCCTTTCTGTATCAGCGCTGGCTCACCGGCAGCCCGAAGATCTCGCAGAAGCGGATCGTCGAGCACATCGCACTCACCATCGAGGCGCACGTGCCGGTGAACAGCACGCCCTAGACGCGGACCAGCGGTCGCCGCATCGCTTCGAGACCGACGACGATCACCACGGCGATCACCACGTGCATGACAGCAAGGGCGATGGTGCTGGCAGTGTCGAAGTCCGCTTGCACCGTGAGTGCGATCGTCGCCAGCGGCAGCAGCGCGCCGATCACCTCGGCGGGCCGGATGACTGCCACCCATTTGAGTGAGATGAGCGCGGCCAGTGTCATCCCGATCAGCGTCGGAACCACCGTCAGGATGACGACGCCTCCGGGGGCGACACTGCTGGTCGTGCCGGCGTCCGTCATCTCGAACGACCCGCCGGCGGCGAGCCCCAGCAGCCAGATGACCAGGTTCGGGACGAGCGCTCCGATGACGGTCGCGGCGACCGCCCAGGGCCGGCTCAGTTCGAGGGTCGCCGGATTGATCCGTGAGGTCGTGGTTGCAGAAATCGTGGCTCCGGTGTCGGACATGATCTGTACTCCCTGTCGAGTGGCTCGAATTGCTACTGACCGATCGTGCAACCTCAACCATTGTTCGGGTCAAGGCGTGAAATCGAGGTCGTTTCGGTGGGACCTGACCATTAGACCCGCGCGGTGCGGAAAACTCATCGCGATCAGCCCGAACCGGCAACCTGAGGGAAGATGGCCACTATGAACGCCGTCCCCACACCCCCCGGCCGATCGCGCGCGCTCCCCAACCCGCTCCGCGTCCTTGCGCGGTGGCTGGGCACCCAGGAATGGGTGATGCGAATGGCGCCGGTCATCATCTGGCTGGAGTCACACCTGCGCGCGTGGACCGGGAACCGCGTGAGCCTCCTCGGAATCGCCGGCCTGCAGTCCCTGCAGGTGACGGTCCCGGGACGCAAAAGCGGCACCCCGCGGACGACCGCACTGCTCTGCATTCCGTACGGCGACGGATACATCGTCACCGGTTCCAACTGGGGACGGCCCGAGCACCCGGCCTGGTCGGCGAATCTTCGCGCGGCAGACGAAGCGCTCGTGAAGGCCGGGGCACGTGAGTCCCGGATGCGCGTCCGCATGGTCACCGGCGACGAACGCGAAAACCTGTGGAAATTCGTCGTCGACTACTGGCCCGGATACCGCATGGAGCACCGGCGGTCCGGGGGACGCGAGTTCCGGCTGTTCGTCCTGGAACCCACCCGGACGGCTACGACAACGCGCGAATCCTGAAGACCGGCTCCACGAAGCGTTCGACGATGTGACGCTCGGCGGCCGGGTCCGGCAACGGCCAGGTCAACAGTGCCAGGACGACACGCACCATCCATCCGGCGGCCTCCTCGTCGGGCGCGATGCGGGTGAGCGAGATCGCCACCCGCCCGAGTTCGGGCGCGCGGGCCAGATACTCGTCCGTGCTCCGCGGATGCGCCCCGGCCAGCCACCGGACCAGGGTGGGCTCCGCACGGATCTCCACCAACGCGGCAAGGATCGCCTCGACGATCCGCTCCGCGTTCTCGAACGGTTGCAACGCGGCCTCGATGCGTTCCGCTACGGCGTCCGCAGCCCGGGACATCACGGCCTCGACGAGCGCCCGCTTGCCCCCGACATACCGGTAGAGCGTGGCGCGCGAGCACCCGGCACGCGCGGCGACCCGGTCGACGTCCACCCCGTCGCCGTGATCAGCGGGGACGAGACCTCACAGCCGCGTCGTGAGACACCGGCGAAAGCCATCCGAACAGCAGAATCTCACCCTGCTCCCCACCCTTGACAGCACTCGGGTTCGACGCGAACTGTGTTGATCGATAACAGGTTCTCGCCCGCAAGGAGTGCTCGATGACCCACTCGCCGACCCACCGGATCGACATCTTCGATCCGGCCCACCTCGACGAACCGAACGAGCTGTACCGGATACTCCGCGAGCACTCCCCCGTCCATCGCGTCGCAGGCACCGACTTCTTCCTCGTGTCCACGTGGGATCTCGTGACCGAGGCGGCCAACCGCACCGAAGACTTCTCCTCGCACCTCACCGGGGTGCTGGTGCAGCAGCCGGAGGGACCGCCCACGACGTTCGACATGGACGGCGGCGGCCGGGCGATCCACGTGCTGGCCACCGCCGACGACCCGACCCACCTGCACCATCGCAAACTCGTGCTGCCCACGCTCGGGCGCCGCATCCGGGCGCTGACCCCCACGGTGCAGTCGCTCGTCGACACCCTGTGGGACGAGGGGGTGCGGGACGGGCGGATCGACTGGGCGGCCGAGATGGCCGACCGACTACCCCTGACGATGGTGGCGCATCTCATCGGGCTGCCCGAGGAGGACGTTCCCCAGCTACTCGCCTGGGCCTACGACAGCACGGAGATGCTGGGAGGGATCGTCGACGCGAATCGCCTCGGCCCGCTCGTCGCCTCCGTGACCGAACTGGCCGCGTATCTGCGGGCCGAACTCGTGCGGGCACGGTCGGGTCCCTCGGAGGATCTCCTGGGAGTGCTCGCACATGCGTGCAATGCCGGGGAACTCCTCGAGGACGTGGCGGTACTCGTCCTCCTCCAGTTGGTCGGCGCCGGCGGCGAATCGACCGCGGGCCTGATCGCGAACGCCGCCCGCCTCCTGTCCACCCATCCCGACGTGCAGACACGACTCCGGCAGGAACCCGCACTCGTCGACGCGTTCCTCGACGAGGCGCTGCGTCTCGAATCGCCGTTCCGCGGGCATCACCGGCACGTGGTCGCCGACACCACCCTCGGGGGCGTCGACCTGCCCGCGGGTAGCCATCTGCTCCTGCTGTGGGGCGCGGCCAACCGAGATCCGGCCGCGTTCGACCGGCCGGGCGAGATCGTGCTGGACCGTCCACACATCCGCTCCCACCTCGCGTTCGGCAAGGGCGTCCACTTCTGCGTCGGATCGGCGCTCGCCCGCATGGAGGCACTCACCGCCACCACCACACTGCTCGCGCGCACCGAGCAGTTCTCCCTCGCCGACGACGCCGAGTCACGGTGGCTCCCCAGCCTGCTCGTGCGCCGTCACAGCGCGCTCCCGCTCCGGATCGGGCAGGCGACACGCCCTGATTGACATTGACGTCAACATCAACACATACTGTGACCGTGACCACAAGCGAGGCTCAGGAGCGGGCGCGGTCGGCGCGGAAAGACAACGACGGTCCCCGCCGCCGCGAACTCCTCCGCGCCGCGAGCGCCTGCTTCGCCGAACTCGGCTACGACCGGACGACCGTCGAAGTGATCACCACCCGGGCCGAAGTGTCGCGGGCAACGTTCTACGCCTACTTCTCGTCGAAGGACGAGGTGTTCCACGCCGTCGCCGCCGACGTGTGCGAGGAGTTCCTCGAGGCCCAGCACGTGGAAGGACCGGCCAGCGAGGACCTGCGAGAGGTGCTGCGCACCACCACGAAAGCGTTCGTGGAAGCCGTATACACCAACGGGCGCGTCCTCGAACTGATCCGGCACCGCGCCCGGCTCGACCCCGAGGTCGGCCGAAGCTGGACCACCGTGCAGACCCGGCTCATCCGCCGCTACACCCGGTTCATCGAGCGCATCAACGCCTCGTGCGACGTCACACCGTGCGCGCCGCCCGCCCGCATCGCGCAGACCCTCGCCGACGCCCAGCTCGCGGGCGCCGCCCGGCTGGTGGACGCGACGGCCCGTGAACAACGCCGGTACACCGCCGACCTGACCGCCATCTCCGAAAGACTCATCGGCTTCGCCTAGCAACGACAATCCGCACAGAATCGGGAGTTCGGTATGCCCACTTCGCCTTCGAGCAACCCCACGGCACTGGAATCGGCCCTCGCCGAGATCAGAGAACTCCAGGACGCCGCGTGGCCGCCGCAGGTACCGCGGTTCGTCGAGTACCCGATCGAGGGCCGCACCGTCATCGACTACCTGCGGCACTGGGCATCGGAGCGACCGCAGACCGTCGCGATCGACTTCTACGGTCGTGCCATCACGTACACCGAACTCGACGAACTGTCCGACCGCTTCGCCGGCTGGCTCCGGAAGCGGGGCGCGGCCGCCGGCGACCGCGTCGGCGTCCATCTCACCAACTGTCCGCAGTTCCATGTCGCCATGCTCGGGATCCTGAAGATCGGCGCCGTCCACGTCCCGATCAACCCGTTGTTCCGGGAGCACGAACTCGCATACGAACTCGTGGACGCCGGTGTGGAGATCCTGCTGACCCAGGATTCTTTCGCGGACATGGTCGAATCCGTGCGCGACCAGACGGCGCTGCGGCACGTCGCGGTCACGGCGCTGTCGGACATGCTGCCGGACGAACCCAGCGTGGCACCACCGTTCCCCCACGCCTCCGCAGTCACCGACTGGGCGGAGATCATGAACACTCAACGCGCAGAGCCGATTCCGATGTATCCCGACGCGCTGGCGGCACTGAACTACACCGGGGGCACCACCGGGATGCCGAAGGGCTGCGAACACACGCAGGCGCACATGGTCTACACCGCCGCCACCGCGACGCTGGCAGGCGGGAAGCAGGTGGGCGAGGCTCCCCCGGTGGTCCTCGGATTCCTGCCCATCTTCTGGATCGCCGGCGAGGACTTCGGCATCCTGTATCCGCTGATCAACGGCGGCACCGTCGTGCTCCTCAACCGCTGGGACCCGGACGCCGCGGCGACGCTCGTCGAAAGTCGTGGGGTGACGTCGATGGTGGGGACGGTCGACAACTTTGTGGAACTGATGGACCTGCCCGGCTTCCGCGACAGAGACTTCTCCACCCTCGACAACGCGATGGCCGTGTCGTTCGTGCTCAAACTCGACCCCGCGATTCGCGGGCGCTGGCGCGACGCCACCGGGCACGTGCTCCGGGAGGCCAGTTACGGTATGACGGAGACGCACACCGCCGACACCATCACGCTCGGTTTCCAGACCGGCGACGAAGACCTGCTCAGCCAACCCGTGTTCTGCGGACTCCCGGTTCCGGGCACCGACGTGCTGATCGTCGACGAGGCCGGTGCGCCCGTGCCGGTGGGGCAACCCGGACAGATCATCGTCCGCAGTCCGTCGCTGCTCACCGGTTACTACGGCAAACCCGATGCCACCGCCGCCGCGCTCCGCGACGGCTGGCTCCAGACCGGCGATGTCGGCAAGCTGAACGGCAAAGGCGCACTGCACTATCTGGCGCGCAACAAGGAAATGATCAAGACCAACGGAATGAGCGTGTTCCCCTCCGAGGTGGAGGCACTGCTCCTGCTGCATCCCGACATCCAGTCGGCCGCGGTCGTCCCGAAGCCCGATCCGGGCAAGGGTCAGGTGCCGTTCGCCTTCGTCCAGCTCCTGCCCGACCGCCAGGTTTCCGCAGAGGAACTGCGGGAGTGGGCGGCCCGGAACATGGCCACCTACAAGGTCCCCACCGTCGAGGTGCTCGACGCCCTACCCATGACGGCGACCGGGAAGGTCCGCAAGGCCGACCTGTTCGCTCTGGCCGAGGAGTACAAGTGACCCTGCTGGTCGCCAATCGTGGCGAGATCGCGCTCCGCATCATCCGCACCGCCGAGGAGATGTCTGTCGACACCGTCGCCGTCTACGCGGAGGACGACGCGGACAGCCCCCACGTGCGCGCCGCGACCGAAGCAGTCGCACTCCACGGTTCCGGCCCGTCCGCCTACCTGGACACTCGGGCCATCCTCGACGCGGCCGCGGAGTTCGGTGCCACGGCAGTGCATCCCGGGTACGGCTTCCTCAGCGAGAACGCCGACTTCGCACGTGCATGCGCCGAGGCCGGGCTGACCTTCGTGGGACCGAGCCCCGAGGTGCTCGACATCTTCGGCGACAAGTCGTCCGCACGCGAGGCCGCGGTCGCCGCGAAGGTACCGGTGCTCGCCGCGACCACCGGTCCCACCGATCTCGACGGCGTCCGCATGTTCTTCGCGGAACACCCGGGCGGCATCATGATCAAGGCGCTCGCGGGCGGCGGCGGTCGCGGCATCCGTGCCGTCCGCAGCGCAGACCGGATCGACGAGGCCTACCGGCTCTGCGCGTCCGAGGCGCAACTCGGATTCGGCAACCCCGCACTGTTCGCCGAGGCACTGCTCGACGGCGCCCGGCACATCGAGGTGCAGGTCGTTGCGGCACCGCAGGCGGGCGTGACGCGGGCACTCGCCGTCGGTGACCGCGACTGCAGCGTGCAGCGCCGCCACCAGAAACTCGTCGAGATCGCACCCGCGCAGGGACTCGATCCCGGACTGCGCGGCGAACTCCACGAGGCCGCGGCGCGCCTGTGTGCCAGTGTCGGCTACCGGGGCCTGGCCACCGTCGAATTCCTGGTGTCGCCAGACGGATTCGTGTTCCTGGAGGTCAATCCTCGGATCCAGGTGGAACACACGGTCACCGAAGAGGTGACGGGGATCGACCTCGTCGCCGTGCAGATCGACATCGCGCGGGGAGCGGACTTCGACGACCTGTCGCTGCCGGACGGGATCGGCGCCACCGGACTCGACACGTCGGGCACACTCGCTGTCGCACGCGGAATCGCCGTCCAGTCCCGGGTGAACATGGAGACGATGCGCCCCGACGGTCAGGCCGTTCCCGCCGCGGGAACGCTCTCCGTCTTCTCCCCGCCGACGGGACCGGGTGTGCGCGTGGACACCTACGGCCGGCCGGGACTGTCGCCGAGCCCGCGGTACGACTCGCTCCTCGCGAAGGTGATCGTCCATTCGCGCGGGCAGTCGTTCTCCGCCGCGGTGCGGAAGGCCGATGCGGCGCTCGCCGAGTTCGTCGTCGAGGGCGTCCCCACCAATATCGGCTTCCTCCGGGCGATTCTGGCCGATCCCGGCTTCGCCGACGGCGTCGTCGGCACCGACCATCTCGCCGAGCGGATGAGTGCGCTCGTCGACGCCGCGCACGTGCACCAGCCGGCGGAGGTGGCGTCGGAGGCACTCGAGTTGCGGGCCGGCGAGGACGTGTTGCGCGCCCACATGGCCGGGACGGTCGTGGAGTCGACCGGAGAAGGGGCGACCGTGGAGTCGGGTGCCCAACTCGTCGTGCTCGAGGCCATGAAGATGCAGCACGTGATCGCCGCCCCCGCGGGCGCGGTGGTCGAGCGGAATCTGGTGTCGCCCGGGCAGACCGTCAGCGCCGGCGACCCGTTGGTCGTGATCCGCCGCACCGCGGCGGAGACGAGTGGCGTGGCTGACAGCGCAATCGATCTCGATCGTGAGCGTGCCGATCTGGCGGAGATCCGGGAGCGCCACGAATACACGCTCGACGCCGCCCGGCCCGCTGCGATCGCGAAGCGGGCGAAGCTCGGGAGGCGAAGCGCACGCGCCAACATCGACGATCTGGTCGACCCCGGCAGCTTCGTCGAGTACGGACCCTTGGTCCTGGCCGCGCAGCGCAGCCGCCGCTCCGAGCAGGATCTGATCGAGAACACCCCCGCAGACGGTCTCGTCGCCGGACTCGCCACCGTCAACGGGGACGTGTTCGGCCCGCAGGATTCGCAGGCGGTGGTGCTGTCGTACGACTACACGGTGCTCGCCGGTACCCAGGGCATGCGCAACCACGCGAAGACGGACCGGGTGATCGAACTCGCCGGCCGCAAGCAGGTTCCGGTCGTCCTGTTCGCCGAGGGTGGCGGCGGACGGCCCGGCGACACCGACGCCGGACCGGCAGCCGGCCTGGACCTGAACACCTTCCGGTCGCTGGCGGCGCTGAACGGGAAGGTGCCGCTGGTGTCGATCGTGTCCGGTCGCTGCTTTGCGGGCAATGCCGCCCTGGCCGGGGTCTGCGACGTCCTGATCGCCACCCCCGACGCGAACATCGGCATGGGCGGTCCGGCGATGGTCGGGGGCGGCGGACTCGGTGTGTACCGGCCGGAGGACATCGGTCCGGTCGACGTGCAGCGGCGCAACGGCGTCATCGACCTGCTCGCCCGCGACGAGGCGCACGCCGTCGAACTCGCGAAGACGTACCTCTCGTACTTCCAGGGGGTGCTCCCCGACTGGGAAGCCCCCGACGAGCGGCTGGCACGCCACGTCGTCCCGGAGAACCGGTTGCGCGCCTACGACGTGCGCAGTGCCGTGGAATCCATCGCCGACGTCGGCTCGGTCCTCGAACTACGCCGCGACCACGGCGTCGGCATCGTCACCGCGCTGATCCGGGTCGAGGGAGCCCCGTACGGTCTCGTCGCGAACAGCAGCCACCACCTCGGAGGCGCGATCGACGCGGTCGCGGCGGACAAGATGGCCCGCTTCCTGGAGCTGTGCGAATCGTTCGGTCTGCCAGTCGTCTCACTGTGTGACACACCGGGATTCATGGTCGGACCCGACTCGGAGAAGGAGGCCACGGTTCGCCGGTTCGGGAAACTGTTCGTCGCGGGCGCGCGGATGACGGTGCCGTACGGGACCGTCATCCTGCGCAAGGGGTACGGCCTCGGCGCGATGGCCATGGCGGGCGGCTCCTTCCACGCGTCCGAGTTCACGGTCGCGTGGCCGACCGGCGAGATCGGGGCCATGGGACTGGAAGGCGCGGTGCGGCTCGGGTTCCGGAAGGAACTCGAGGCCCTCGACGACCCCGCCGAGCGCGACACCGCGTTCGCGCACCTCGTCGACGCCGCCTACCAGCACGGGAAGGCCCTCAACGCGGCGACGATCTTCGAACTCGACGACGTGATCGACCCGGCCGACTCCCGTGCCTGGATCGTGCGCCTCCGGCGCCCGTGAGTACTTGTTAACCGCGGGACGTTAATAAGTACTCACGGGGCGACAGCCACAACGGCCCGGCCCGAGTAGGTGCCGGCTCGCACCTGGTCGATCACCGAGACGACGTCCGCAATCGGAACGTCATGGGTGATCGACTCGAGCCGGGACGGCGCGAGGTCGGACGCGAGACGGCCCCACAGCCGGCGCCGCTGGTCGATCGGGTACTGCACCGAATCGATCCCGAGCAGGCTGACACCACGCAGGATGAACGGCAGGACCGTGGTCTCGAGCTTCGGTCCGCCGGTCAGGCCGCTCGCCGCCACGGCACCGCCGTATTCGATGGTGCTGAGCACGTGGGCGAGGGTGGCGCCGCCGACGCAGTCGACCGCGGCAGCCCACTGGGCCTTGCCGAGCGGACGCGGTTTCGTGTCGGGTTCGGGGAGTCGTCCGATCACCTTGCTCGCGCCCAGCTGGGTGAGCAGTTCCGCCTTCTCCGGCTTTCCGCTCGACGCGACCACCTCGAAGCCGGCCGCCGACAGCAGGTCGACGGCGACGGTGCCGACGCCACCGCTCGCACCGGTCACCAGGACCGGGCCGTTGCCCGGCTCGACGCCGCGGGACTGCAGTGCCTCCACGCTCATCGCGGCCGTGAAACCGGCCGTCCCGATCGCGGCAGCGGTGCGGGTGGACATGCCGTCGAGTTTCACCACCCAGTCGGCCGGAACACGGGCGAACTGCGCGTACCCGCCGTGCCGGGCGGTGCCGATGTCGTAGCCGTGCGCGACGACCGTGTCGCCGACGGAGAACTCCGGGGACTGCGATTCGACGACGGTGCCTGCCACATCGATGCCGGGCACGATGGGGTACTCGCGGACCACTCCACCCTTCGGCGTGAGCGCCAGCGCGTCCTTGAAGTTCACGCTGGAGTACTCGACCTGGATCGTCACCTCGCCCTGCGGGAGGAACGACTCGCCGACCGTCTCCTGGGAGAGGCCGATGGCACCCTCGTTCTCGCGAGCGATCCAGGCGGTGAATTCCTTCATCAGCTTGCTCTCCTGACCTCGGGGGTGCGTCGAGACCATCATGCGACAGCCGTGCCCCGCAGACGAGGCCGGGGCGAAGTTCCCCGGATCAGAACCTGAGGAGCACCTTGCTCGACGACGACGCATCCCTGGCCGCCGCGAAGGCGGTGAGCGCATCGGCGACGTCGTACTCGGCCGTTACGATCGGATCGACCACCAGCGAACCGTCGGCGAGGGCGGCCACCACCTCGTCGATCTCGTCGTTGAACCGGAACGAACCGACCAGGTCCAGTTCCCGGGTGATTGCAATCGACACGGGTACCGGCTGATCACCGGACGGAAGCAATCCGACCATCACGACCCGGCCGCCGCGGGCCGTTCCGTGTATCGCCGATGCCAGACCGCGATGGTTACCCGAGCATTCGATGGTGACGTCCGCTTCCACGGCCGCGACTGCGTCGGCATCGGTTGCGGTGAGGGTCTCGTCCGCACCCACGGCGCGCGCGATCCTCAGCGGGTACTCGTGCATGTCCACCGCCGTGATCTTCCCGGCGCCCGCTCGCTTCAGTACCGCCACCACGAGCGCGCCGATCGGTCCGGCACCGATGACGAGGACCGACCTGCCCTTCACGTCCCCTGCTCGCGCGACCGCGTGCCACGCGACGCTCGCCGGCTCGGCCAGTGAGGCGAGACGAAGGTCGAGGCCGTCGGGAAGAACCCGGAGCATGCGCGTCGGGACGGCGACGTGGCTGACGAACAACCCGTCCGCGTGCGGAAAGTGCGCCGCGCTGCCCAGATATGTGCAGCCGGGGGAAATGTTGGGGCGATCCGCCGGGTACTTGCTGGTATCGCCGCCGGGTGTCGCCGGATGGATGGTGACGGGAGTGCCGACGGCCGGTCCGCTTCCGTCCGTCGCACCGATCAGAACGGTGCCGGACGCCTCGTGCCCGAGCCGCATCGGCGCGCGGAGAATCGACTCCCCCGCCGCGCCGTGCTGCCAGTAGTGCAGATCGGATCCGCAGATTCCGCCGTAGGCGATCCGGATCACCGCTTCGTCCGGTTTCGGTGCCGCGATCGGCACGTCTTCGACGCGCAGGTCGTTCGCGCCGTGGGCGACGACCGCCTGCGCGTGCGTCGGAACCTCGATGGCTTCGGAGGCGGTGGTCGGGCTGGTGTTCATCGGTGAAATCCAGTTCTGTCGGAGGTCGGAGCTCGTCATCGGGTGACGGGTTCCGTGGTGGTGAGGAGTCCGAGTTCGTCCCGACGCGGCATGCCCTCCCAGTCGCCGGACACGGTGCATGCGAATGCCCCGACCGTCACAGCGGTTTTCAGTCGGTCGGCGGGTGCCTTCCCGGCGAGGCGTTCCGCTAGGTAGCCGGCGACGAAACCGTCTCCCGCCCCGACGGAGTCGACCACGCTCACCGGCACCGCGGGGAGGGAGTACGTCTCTCCGTCGACCATCGCCAGGCATCCCTGGTCGCCCAGCTTCAGGATGCTCTCGCGTGGTCCGAGGTCGCGGACACGGGCGACGAGTTCGGCGGGGGTGCCCTCGCCCACCGCGATCGCGGCCTCGTCCTCACCTGCGAAGACGATGTCCGACAACGCGATCAGCTCACGGAAGACGGGGCCCGCTTCGTCCGGCGACCACAGCGCGCGGCGGTAGTTGAGGTCGAACGACACCGGAATACCCAGTGCGCGTGCCTGTTCGACGCAATGCAGGGTGGTCTTCCTGGCAGAGTCGGACAAGGCTGGGGTGATGCCGGTGACGTGCAGCAGGGACGCCGACTCGAGGCGGGCGTCCGCGATGTCCGACGTCGTCAGCCGCGACCCCGCGCTGCCGGTCCGGTAGTACCAGACGCGGGTGGCAGTGGCGGTTCGCCGCTCCTTCACCATCAGTCCGGTCGGAGCATCCGGGTCCCGGATGACGTCGGCGGTGATTCCCTCGGCCCGGAGTTCCCGTTCGATCAGGTCGCCCAGGCTGTCCCGGCCGACGCGACCGATCCAGGTGACGTCGACGCCGAGTCGCCGCAAGGCGATCGCGAAGTTCGATTCGGCGCCGCCGATTCCCAGGTGGAGCGTCGATGTGTGGGCGAGCGCCCCGGTGTCCACCGCCCGGGTGAGAGCCATCGTCTCGCCGAAGGTCAGCACCGTCATCACGCGACCGCCAGCCCGGCAACGACGTCGCCGAGGCGCCGGCAGCGTTCGGCGAGCTGCCCGAGGTCGCCGCCGCGGAGTGCGTCGCCGATCAGCGGGCCGCCGAGGCTGACCGCCGCCGCGCCGGCGGCGACCCACGCGGGGACGTCCTCGATGCTCACCCCACCCGAAGGGACGACCTGGATGTCGGGGAAGGGTCCGCGCAGGTGCCCGATGTACTCCGGACCGACTACCGATGCCGGGAACAGTTTCACGGCAGTCGCACCGCCGTTCCATCCGTTCCACAGTTCGGTCGGGGTGAATCCGCCCGGATAGATGGGGATTCCGGCACGGACGGCCGTGGCGATGACCTCGAGGTCGGTCGTCGGCGTCACGAGGAAGTCGGCTCCCACATCGAGGGCGGCGCGGGCCTGGTCGACGGTGGTGACCGTCCCGACCCCGATCTCGACGCCGTCGGGTGCGTCGCGCCGGATGCTGCTCAGGGACTCGAGGGTGCCCGGCGTGCTCATCGTCAGCTCGACGGCGCGCACGCCGTTCTCGGCGAGGACGTTGACGACGGGGGCGTACCGGTCGGCGTGCGCGGCGCGCAGCACCGCGATGACGGAGGAGGTCATGCCGCCGTCACCTCACGGTCGGTGGCATTGGCGGCCAGCGTGAGGTCGCGGTCCCGGGTTTCCGGTGCCATCGCCGAGGCGATCAGAACGGTCACGGCCATCACGATCATGTAGACGGCCACGGGGATCCACGAGCCGGAGAAGGCCGTGACGAGGGCCGCACAGATCAGCGGTGCGACACCGCCCCCGAAGATCGAGGCGAATTCACGGCCGAGAGTGACGCCGGCGTAGCGGTAGCGGGAGCCGAAGATCTCCGGGAAGTAGCTCATGGTGACGCCGACGGCGCCCTGGCAGGCCAGGATGAAGCCGACGATCATCGCCATCGTGATCAGCAGGTGTGAGCCGGTGTTCAGGGCCAGGAAGGTCGGGACGGGCAGGATGATGAGAGCGATCACGATCGAGATGTACACCGGCTTGCGGCCCACCCGGTCGGAGAGACGGCCGAACCCGTAGGCGGCAATGCCGCCGCAGATGGCGCCGACCAGGAGCACCTTGGGAATGAAGGTGGGGTCGACGTGCACGTCGTTCTTGAGGTACGACGCCATGAACACCTGGTAGATGTACGACTGCGCGCTGATGCCGATCGTCATGAACATGACGATGAACAGCGGCTTCTTGCCGTTCGCGAAGATCTCCTTGACGGGTGTCTTCGGAACCTGGTGCTGCTCCTTGAGTTCCTGGAACACCGGGCTCTCGGTCAGCTTGCGGCGGATGACGAACGCGGCGACGGTGACGAGCAGACTGCTGATGAAGACCAGACGCCAACCCCAGGACATGAGCTGCTCTTCCGGCAGGAGCTGCGCGGCGATCCACGCGACTGCGCCGAGAGCAGTACCCAGCGCGGCCCCGGTCATCACCAGAGCTGCGAGCCGACCTCGCCTGCCTATCTGCGCCGTCTCCGTCAGAAGGGTTGCACCGCCGGACTGTTCGGCTCCCGCGCCGAAACCCTGGAAGAACCGGCAGGCGACGAGGAGAGCGGGTGCGAGCAGCCCGACCTGACTGTAGGTGGGCAGCAGGCCGATACCCAATGTTGCGCCGCCCATCAGCATCAGCGTCGCGACGAGCACCCACTTGCGGCCGAGACGTTCTCCGTAACGCGAGAAGAACAAGCCGCCGAGCGGCCGGGCGAGAAACCCGACGGCGTAGGCGCTGAAGCTCGCGAGGATGCCCGCCGCGGGCGAGATGTTCGGAAAGAACAGTGTGTTGAAGATCAGCGCCGAGGCGGTGCCGTAGATGACGAAGTCGTACTGTTCGAGCGTGGTGCCGATAAGTCCCGCCCACGCCGCCCGGCGGACCGCGGACGGGTCTGCCTGGGGTGTGCCGCCTGCGCGGCCGGGAGATTGCGGGTTCACCGTGGGGTCGAGTGTAGTGTCCATGGATTCCTCCATTGGTGGTTCCCGGACTTGTCCGGGCAGGGGTGAGGGAGTCAGATGGTCGCTCTGGACTGCAGCGACGTGATCGTCCCGAGGTCCGGGTCGGATGCTTCGGCGGCGGCGACTGCCGGCCCGTGGCGGACGATGATGTCGACGAAGTCGGCGATCCGCGAGACGAACTCGGTGTGCGAAGCGAGAGTGCTGGGAAACAGACCTCCGTCGACGAAGACGGAGCGAACGAATTCCGTAGTGGAAGCGGCGTTGTCGGCCATTCCTGCCAGGCGCGGTCGAGCGGGGTCGGTCATGGATCGTGCGTGGGGGCCGGGATCGAACCCGGGCAGCGGGGCAATGCAGCAGAGGTATGCCGCGACCGTGAGAGACAGGTACTGCGGGACGGTACCGCGGCCGAGATGTTCGAGTGCGGGGATCGGGATGCGCTGCGCCAGCTTGACCGATCCGTCGGAGCCGACCTGCGAGGTACGGTGCCCCAGAGCGGTATTGGACCAGCGTGAGAACAGTTGCCGGATGTAGTCGACCGTGTCCACCGATTCGGGAACGGTGACCGTCGGCAGGTACTCGTCGCACAGGATCCGCCGCGCGGCGGCCTCGACGAACGGTTGCGCCACAGACTCGGGGATGGTGGCGCGCCCGTCGAGAGCGCCGAGGTAGGCGATGAGCGAATGCGTTCCGTTGAGCAGTCGGACCTTCATCAGCTCGTAGGGCTCGACGTCGTCGGTGAACAGCGCGCCGCCGTGCTCCCAGACGGGACGGCCGGCGGCGAACCGCTCCTCCATGACCCACATCGTGAACGGCTCGGCGGGGACGGCGATCGTGTCCCGCACGCCGAGGTGTGCCAGTGCCGCCTCGTTGTAGCGGTCCGCACCGGACGGCACGATCCGGTCCACCATCGAGTTGGGGAACGTCACGGACGAGGTCATCCAGGACAGCATGTCGTCGCGGAGCGGCGGCGCGAAGGTGCCGACGAACTCGCGTACGAGCCTCTCGGTCTGACGCCCGTTGGACAGCAGGTTGTCGCAGCTGAGGATCGTGATCGGGGCGGCGTGTGTGCTCGCCCGCAGGGCCAGTCCGCGGGCGATCTGCCCGATCGTGGTGCGGGGCGTCCGCACCTCGGCGAGGTCGCGGCGCACGGCGTCGGAGTCGAGGTCGAGGGAACCGGTCTCGGGTGAGACCGTGTACCCGTGTTCGGTCACCGTGATCGTGACGATTTTCGTCGCCGGGTCCGCGATGGCGCGGATGACGGACTCCGGGTCCTGTTCGGCCACCAGGGTTCCGGTGTGCGAACCCGGGACGCTCACACGAGAACCCTCCGGCGAGATCTCGACGACGCTGTACAGGAGGTCCTGCGCGTTCATCGCATCGGCCACGGCGCGCGAACGGCTCGCCACGCCGAGAATTCCCCAGGGTCCGGGTTCGCGTTCCATCGCGAGCGCGGTGTACACCGCCTGGTGCGCGCGGTGGAAGTTGCCCAGGCCCAGGTGCACGATCCCGGTGCCTTCCGGCACCCGCCGATGGATCAATGCCGCAGAAGGAACGTGTCGGCGAGAGAGTGTCGGTTCGGACATGCCCGTCACCAATCCGTCATGGAGCCGTCGCGGCGCCGGGCAACCGGGAGATACGCCTGCTCGTACGGATACTTTTCCGCGAGTTCCTCGTTCATGTTCACTCCGATACCCGGAACGTCGCCGGGGGTGAGGTGACCGTCCGAGAACGACCACGCGTGGGGGAAGACCTCGCTGACGAGCGGGTCGTAACCCATGTACTCCTGGATTCCGAAGTTCGGTGTCGCGAGCCCGAGGTGCAGGCTCGCGCCCAGGGAGATCGGTGAGACGTCCGACGGGCCGTGCGGTCCGCCGCGAACCTGGTACACCTCGGCGAGCGCGAAGATCTTGCGGACGTGGCTGATTCCGCCTGCGTGGACGATGGCCACGCGGATGAAGTCGATCAACTGCTCGGTGATCAGGTGCTGGCAGTCCCAGATCGTGTTGAAGACCTCGCCGATCGCCAGGGGTGTCGTGGTGTGGTTGCGCACCAGACGCAGCGCATCCTGGTTCTCGGCCGGCGTGACATCCTCGAGCCAGAACAGGTCCACGTGCTCGACCGACTTCCCCAGCCGCGCGGCCTGCTGCGGGGTGAGCCGATGGTGGGCGTCGTGCAGCAGTTTGAGTTCGGGACCGACGTGTTCGCGAACGGCCTCGAGGATCCGGGGGGCATGGTTGAGATACGCGTCCGTGTCCCACACTTCTTCGACCGGGAGGGCGCCGCGGCTCGCGGGCTCGTATCCGGCGGCGCCCTGGTGAACGCCGTACACCGAATCCAGGCCAGGAACCCCGGACTGCACTCGAATCGCCTGAAAGCCCTTCTCACGCTTCGCGTCGACGGAGTCGAGCAGCGCGGGCGCGTCCCACCCGGTCGCGTGGGTGTAGGAGAGCACCCGGTCGCGAACGGCACCGCCGAGCAACTGGTAGACGGGCTGGCCGAGGGTCTTGCCCTTGATGTCCCAGAGGGCGACGTCGACGGCGCCGATCGCGGCCATCGTGACCGGCCCGCGCCGCCAGTACACGCCGCGGTAGAGGTATTGCCAGGTGTCCTCGATCCGCGCCGGGTCGCGTCCGATCAGCAAGGGAGCGACATGGTCCCGGAGGTACGACGCGACGGACAGTTCACGGCCGTTGAGCGTGGCGTCACCGTAACCGACGACGCCGTCGGCCGTGGTGATCTTCAGGGTGACGAAGTTGCGGGTGGGGCTGCAGACCAGTACGTCCGCGGAAATGATCTTGTCGGTCATGCTCGTGATCCTTTCGAGCCGACGGCGGGAGCGACGACGTTGCGCAGTTGCTCGCCGCGAGCGAGTCGAGTGATGTTGTCGGCGATGTCGTCGACGCGGCCGAGAAACGTCTGTCGTGATACCCCGGAAGAGTGCGGTGTCATCAGGATGTTGGGGAGTTCGGAGAACGGCAGAGCGCTGGGCGTCCCGCGACCGTCGGGTCCGGGATAGTCGTACCAGACGTCGATGGCCGCAGCCGCGATGGTCGACGAGGACAGTGCGTCGAACAGTGCCTGCTCCTGGACGAGAGGTCCGCGGCCCACATTGACCAGCACACCGTCGCTGCCGAGTGCGCGCAGTTCTTCTGCGCCGATCATGCCCCGCGTCCGGTCGTCGAGCGGTGCGGACACGACGACGACATCGGATTCGACGAGGAGACGCCCGAGCTGGGAAACGTCCGCCGCCCAGTCCAATCCCGCACTCGGCGCGTCGACGTTGCCACGGCCGGTCACGGCCGCTCCCGTCGCGCCGAATGCTCGGAACAGATTCCACGTGGCGTGGCCGATGTGGCCGAACCCCACGAAACCCACTTTCGCGTCCTGCAGCGAATTCGACTGTGTGAGACGGTCGTCGTAGACCGAGGTCGCCCAGATCCCCTGCCGGAGCGCCTTGTCCTGAGCCACGAAACCGCGCCGGAGCATCACCGCGGTCGCCACGACGTACTCGGCGATCGACTTCTCGTGGTGGAAGGTGTTCGCCACCAGCACATCCGGCGCCAGGGCGTCGAAGGCGATGTTGTCCGTTCCTGCACCGGCGACATGGACGAGGCGCAGCCGCTCTGCTGACGACGCCAGGGATGATGTGAACTTTCCCCCGACGTAGACGTCGGCGTCGCGAAGATCCTCGGCCAGGGCCGCTTCGTCGAAGCCGTCGTGCCAGGACAGCCGCGAATCGGACGGAACCGTGGCCTCGAGCCGGGATCGGTGCGGAATCAGGTTGCGGTCGGCAACAACGATTTTCATCTAGCGGCTCTCTTTTCCGGGGCGAAACACTCGATCGTGCGCCGGCCCGGCCGATGCGCGGACGACGAGTTGGGTGGGGAGATGGATTTCGCGGACGTCGGAGTCCGGTTCGCTCGCACGCTGGTACACCAGGTCGAGACTCAGCACGCCGGCTCGCGCCATGGGCACGTTGACGCTCGTGAGCGCGGGGTTGGCAAGCTCGGCCAGCGGTGAGTCGTCGATGCCGGTGACGCTCAGGTCGTCCGGGACCGAGAAGCCCATCGCACGGACGCCGTTCATCACACCGATCGCCATCGGATCGTTGTGTGTGATCACGGCGCTCGCACCGGTCGCGATCACACTGGCGGCCGCGGCATGACCACCCGCGAGGGTCTCCTGCTGCCAGCCGAGCAGGCTCAGCCGCACGTCGCGGGACTTGCAGAAGTCCTCGACCGCGGCGACGCGACGCTGGTTCGACCAGGACTGCGGCGAGCCCTGGACGTACGCGAGGTGTTCGTGCCCGAGCGCGACGAGGTAGTCGATGGTCTGGCGAAGTCCGTCCTCGGAATCTGCCACGATGCAATCGCATTCGGGCGACGACCGGTTGACGAGCACCAGCGGGGTGTCGCCGGCGAGTTGCACGATGTCGGACGCGGGCAGTCGGGGGGCGCAGACGACGAGCGCGTCGACCCGGCCCTGCAACTCGCCGAGAACCTCACGCTCGCGATCGGCGCTGCCGTCCGTGTCGGTGAGGAGCACGGTCTGGCGCCGGTGCCAGCCCTGAGCCTGCGCTGCCTTCACGAAGCTCGCGAACACGGTGTGCCCGATGTCGGGCACCACGACAGCGACGGTGGTTGCGGTCGGTCGCACGGCATCGGTTCGCGTCGGTGACGCCGCCCGGTAGCCGATCTCGTCGGCGACCGCGATGATCCTCGCGAGGGTGTCCGGTCCGATCCGGTCCGGGGCACTGAACGCCCGCGATGCGGTGGACAGGGAGACCCCAGCGCGTTGTGCGACCTCGGTCAAGGTGGGTGCCACGGTGCTACCGCCTCGCTGTTCGTTGTGATTGACAACACACACTATCCACAGCTTGCGCAAGCTTGTCAAGAAGTTGCGCAAGGCTTGCAGACACAGGTTGTCACCGCACCGATCAGGGGTACAGAAGCGACAACTGCCGATCGGATTCGAACAATGCGTCCCGGTCGAACGTGGACGTCGAGGCCAGGAGTTCGTCCGCGCCGGCGCGTTCGGCCAGCCCGTCGAGCGCGACCCTCACCTGCTCCGGGGTGCCGTGAATCGACGACGCGATCGAGGCGTCGACCTGTTCGCGCAGCCGCGGGGTCCAGGGCTGACGGCGTATGTCCGCGACCGATTCGAGCGGCGGGAACTCGCCGGTCCGGCTCGATTGGGCCAGCGCCCACGCCTCCGGGAGCAGCAGTTCGCGGGCCCGGTCCTCGTTCTCGGCGATCATGACCTCGAGGGAGATCACCACGTACGGCGACCGGTGGGCCGCGGACTGGACGAAGCTGTCGCGGTACCGGTCGAGTTCCGGGACGCCGGCGCCCGACGCGTGGAGGATCGGACCGCCGACCACCACCGGTAGCCCCGCTTTCGCGGCGAAGTCGAGCCCGCGGCGAGTGGCGAGAACGAACATCGGCGGCGGACTCGCCACCCGCGGCCGGGCGGTCACGCCGCCCTTGCCCTCGAGGTAGCTCCGCACCTCGTCGAGGTCGTCCGCGAACGTGTCGGGGGCGTTGCGGTCGCGTCGCAGTGCTTCCCGAACCGGCTTCGTGAATCCCAGCGACCGTCCGACGCCCAGGTCGATCCGGCCCGGGTACATGGCCTCGAGCATCAGGAACTGTTCGGCCACCACCAACGGCTGGTGGTTCGGCAGCATCACGCCACCCGACCCCAACCGGATCCGGCTGGTGCGGGCGCCGAGGGCGGCGAGCAGCACGGGCGGCGACCCACTCGCGATGCCCGGCACCGCGTGATGCTCGGCCACCCAGAACCGGTCGAATCCGAGCCGCTCGGCGTGGATCGCCCGCTCGATCGTCCCGGTCAGCGCAGCGGCATCGGGCACGCCGCGGCGTGTGCGGGACCGATCCAGAATCGACAGCTTCACCCCGGGGAGAACCGTGGTCCCGCCGACGGTATTTCCTCACCCCGTCCGCACTCGGTGGGTGAGTGCGCCCGCGTCGCTGACATACTGACCGCCGCAGGATCCACGATCGCCGGGAGGTCAATGGTGAGCAGCACGGGGACTATGTCGTACTCGCTGGACGTCACGTCGCGGTCCGCTGCGCAGATGCGGGAGTGCGCGGAGTTCTTCAGCGAGCCCGAGCTGGCGCACCTGCCCACGGCCCGCCTCGCGGACGCACTGGAGTCGCTGGCGGAGACGGGCAGCTACGAGCACACCGTGGAGGAGCTGGAAGTCGGCTCGCAGCTGGCGTGGCGCAATCATGCCCGGTGTGTGGGCCGCAAGCACTGGCGCACGCTGAAGCTGATCGACGCCCGGCACGTCACCACCGCGGACGGGATCGCGGAGGCGTGCTGGGAGCACCTGCGGGTCGCGACCAACGGCGGCGCGCTGCGCTCGGTCATCACGATCGGTCCCCGGCCGCTGGCGGACGGGCGCGAGTACAAGATCGTCAGCCCGCAACTGATCCGGTACGCGGGCTACCGCAACGCGGACGGGACGGTGACCGGGGATCCCGCGCAGGTCGGCATCACCGAGGCGGTGACGAAGATGGGGTGGCGCGGCGCGGGAACACGATTCGACGTGCTGCCCCTGCTGATCAGCACTCCCGACGAGCCACTGCGCTGGTTCGACGTGCCCCCGGACCTCGTCCTCGAGGTCGACATCGAGCATCCCGACTACACCTGGTTCGCCGATCTCGGCCTCCGCTGGCACGCGGTTCCCGCCGTGTCGAACATGAGCCTGTCGGTGGGTGGGCTCGAGTATCCTCTCGCCCCGTTCAGCGGGTGGTACGTGAGCACGGAGGTCGGGGCCCGCAACCTCAGCGACACGGACCGGTACGACATGCTGCCCGCCATCGCCGAAAAGCTGGGCCTGGACACGTCGTCGGAGCGGACGTTGTGGCGTGACCGCGCGCTGGTCGAACTGAACCGCGCCGTGATCCACAGTTACCGGCAGGCCGGGGTGCACATGGTCGACCACCACACCGTCGCGAAACAGTTCATCAGTCACGTCGAACGCGAGGAATCATTGGGCCGCAAGTGCCCCACCGACTGGTCGTGGATCAACCCACCGATGTCGGCGGCGCTCACACCGACGTTCCACCGGCTCTACGACGCCCCCGACACGACCATCCGCCCCAACTTTCTCCCGGCGCCCGCAGCGGCGTCGGGTTGTCCGATCACCGGCGGGAACCTGTAGGACGCCGGTCCGGCGCCCCGCCCGGTCAGCCGTGGTAGGGCGGAGCAACCCCAACGGGTGCGTGCTCGACCACCTCGGCTCCGGGACTCGAATTCTGCAGAGCGCAGCCTGGTCCCCCACTCGACGTATGCCATGAAGGCGGAGCGGAATTGTGGGTCGGGCGGCAGGCCCGCGTCGTCGGCGGCGAGAATCGTGGTCGAGGCGAAGCGGTGCCGCTGTCCGGGGGGTGCTGCCGAGACCACCGGCAGTTGGTACGGCCGCGCCCTGGCCGGCGATCGTCCCCCCGCGGACTGGCCTGCCCGGACCGCCGCACTGATCTGGCGGGCGGCCGGAGGAACGGTTCCCTCCTGATGCGGCTCCTACGCCGCCGACCGTCGGTCGCCCATGTTCCGCGACATCAGCACCCCCGCGAGGAGGAGAACACCCGCGACGGCGATGAACCATCCCGTGCGATGCAGTCCGTCGTCGCCGATGACGTGACCGGCCGTGGTCTGCAGCACGACGGCCGACAGGTTCGCCCCGATGTACTGCACGGTGCGGTACATCCCGATGGCCGTGCCCACTTCCTCGACGGACGTGACCGAGCTGATCAGATTCTGGTTGCCGATATTGTTGAATCCGTTGGGGATTCCCAGCACCGCCGCCACCATGAGCAGCACGACGATCGGGGCGGTGCTGCTTTCCACCGAGGCCAGGAGCACCCCGCCGACCAGCAGCGCGCACGTCCCGACTGTGAGCGTTCGGCGCACGCCGTGCCGCCGGTACGTCCGGGACGCGAGCAGTGTGGAGCCGATACCGACGACCGCGACAGGGAGCATCGTCAGGCCTGCCTCGGTGGCGCCCATCCCCCGGGAGTACTGCAGCCACTGCGGGATTCCGAAGAAGACGCAGTAGAAGGCCGTGTAGGTGAGGAGGGTCCGCGCGAGCGTCGCACTGAGCGCGCGGTTCCGGGCAAGTGCCCGAACGTCGATGAACGGTTCGTCCGCCCGCCGTTCCCACTGGACGAACAGTGCGAGCACGAGCGCCCACACGGGGACCAGCCACCACACCGGGTCGGTGGTGACCGACAGCAGGAACAGCATCGTGGACGAGATGAGCGCGAGGAACAGCAGCACGCCCACGACGTCGAGCGCGTGCACCAGTTGCCGCCGGCCGACCGACATGCCGCCGACGAAGCCGACGTTCGCGAACTTCGTGACCGCCACGGCGCTGAACGCGACGATCGGGAGGTTGATCCACATGATCGACTGCCAGCCGAACGCACCCACCAGTAGTCCGCCGAGCGTCGGTCCGAGTGCCACGACAGCCTGGCTGCAGATCGCGAGGGTCGTGATCGCGGTGCGCGGTTGCGCACCGTGCCGTTCCGCGTAGCCGCGAATCATCGTCATCGCGTTGGGATACTGGGTGGCGGTTCCGATTCCGACGAGGATGCGGGAGAAGATCAGCCAGCCGACCGTGGGTGCGAGCAGTCCGGCCACGGAGCCCAGCGCCACGAGGGCGAGGCCCCCGAGGTACACCCTCCGCGCGCCGAGGAGGGCGCCGAGCTTCCCCGCCATCGGCGCGGTGACGGCGGTGGCGATGTAGAGCGCGGAGATCACCCAGGTGATGCCGGACGACGAGCCGAACTGGGCGGCGATGCCGACGATCGCCACCGCGATCATCGACGAGTTCAGGGGTTGGAGGATGCTCCCGGTGGCGACGGATCCGCTGACCCGGAACGGTACGGACGGCGACTTCTGCGCGACCTCGGTATCGGCGACGGTCGCGCTCACGAGTTCATCAGTGACTCCCGCTGCGGCGCCGACTCGGGGGTGGCGGCGAGTCGGCGGAGTAGCCGTCCGGCGATGAAGAGGAGGTCGCGTTCGGCGTCGGTGCACTCGGTGGCGAGTGCCGCCGCGAGCCATTCGCTCCGCCGCGACCGGTCGGCGGTGAGGGTCTGCAGCCCCGGCGCGGTGATCGCGACGATGCTCGCCCGTGCGTCCTGGGGGTCCACCGTGCGGGAGACCATGCCGGCGTCCTCGAGGATCGAGACGGTCCGCGCGATGGACTGCGGCGCCACCTGCTCGAGATCGGCGAGGGCGCGGGCGCTCATCGGACCTTCCCTGTCGAGATGCGCGAGGGCCTGCAGCTGCGAGGGCGTGAGCAGGTGCCCGGACCGCTGGGCCCGGATACGCCGGGTGAACATGACGACGTCCTCACGGAGCCGCTCGACCTTCTCGTCCATGTCTTCACCTCTCGATCGCCCGTCAAATTCATTAGCCAGTCTAGCTGTTTTATTTTCGATAATCAATCACGTATTTCCGGGCTGAATCCCTGATTCAATCCTTAAACTTCACCAGCAAGACTGTCTAATATGGCGACGGTGATCGGATTCCCGCAGGTCGGGCGGGGCGCGCGGGCGTCTCACAGGAAACTCCGAGCCGATCGCTGGCAGTATGAGGAACGGCGAACGCTGATCGAGATCGAAAGAAGGTGGTCGTGACTCTCCGCACACGAACAGCCGGCATCGTTGCGGTGGTGGCCATGACGTTCCTGGCCACGGCATGCACCATCGGAGACACCGGCACCTCGGAACCCCCGACCACCACCCAGGCCGCGCCCGCCTCGATCGCCGTTCCCGCGGCCGACGGTGCGCCGATCAACCCGACCACCCCGATCGTGGTCTCCGCCACCGGCGGCCGGCTCACCACCGTCACCGTCACGAATCCCGCGGGCGCCGGCACACCGGTCGCCGGCGCCCTCGCCCCCGACGGCACGAGTTGGACGAGCAGCGCACCCCTCGGCTACGAGTCCACGTACACGGTCGTCGCAGACGCGGTGAACCCGGACGGCGCCCCCGTCGAGCAGACGTTCACGGTGACGACGATGACTCCGGGCTCGACGGCCTACGCCAACGTCGTGCCGGCACCCGAGGTCGTCGCCGACACGGGCATCGGCGTCGGCCAGCCCATGGTGTTCCAGTTCACCTCGCCGGTCGTGAACAAGGCCGAGGTACAGCAGCGACTGCACGTGACCACGACGCCGCCGCAGCCCGGGGCCTGGTACTGGACCGACGACCAGAACGCGCACTATCGCGCCGCGAACTATTGGGCGCCGGGAACCAAGATCCACATCGAGGCGGACGTGTACGGCGTCGACCTGGGCGACGGCGTCTTCGGCGCCGAGAACAATTCCGCCGACTACACCGTGCACGACTCGTGGGTCGCCAAGGCGGACGGGGCCGGCGAGGTGCTCACCGTATTCCACAACGGTGTTCAGGAAAACTCGATGCCGATGAGTCTCGGATCCCCCGACCATCCCTCCCACGAGGGCCCGCACGTGGTCTCCGACAAACAGCAGAGCATCATCATGGACTCCTGCACGTACGGTGTCTGCGCCGGCGACCCCGACTACTACCGCGAGAAGGTCGACCTGAACCTCCGCATCTCCAACGACGGCGAGTTCGTCCACTCGGCGCCGTGGTCGGTGGGCGATCAGGGCAACAGCAACGTCTCCCACGGCTGCGTGAACCTGGCTCCGGCCAACGCCCAGTGGATGTTCGACCACTTCGGTATCGGCGACGTCGTCGAGATCACCAATTCGGGCGGACCGATCCTGCCCGTGTGGGACACATACGGGGACTGGGAGGTCCCGTGGGCCGAGTGGCAGGCAGGTAACGCAACGGGATAGGAGGCGCTCGTGAGTTCACCATCCGCGGAATGTGTCGCGCAGCTGAAGGCGGTGCTCCCGCACCGGGTTCACCTGCCGGACACCGACGACTACCGCACGGCACTGGGCAGGGTGTTCTTTCCCGACGCCGCGAGACGCCGTCCGTCCTGCGTCGTCGAACCGGAGTCCGTGGAGGACGTCTCCACCGTCATGCGGGTTGTGCACCGAACGGGCGGCACCGTCACCGTCCGCGGCGGCGGGCTGAGTTCCAACTGTGTCGCCGACGACGCCGTCATGCTCGACCTGTCCGCCCGGATGAACACGGCGCGACCCGAGGACGATCGAGTGGTCGTCGCCGGCGGCGCCACCGTGGGAACCATGCTGGACGCCCTCGCCCCCACCGGCCGGGTGGTCCCGGTCGGGATCGTCGGACATGCAGGCTTCGGACTCGTCACCCGCGGCGGCGTCGGATACCTCACGCGCAGTCTCGGGCTGACCCTCGATCAACTGCTGGAGGTCGAACTCGTGCTGCCCTCGGGCGAAGTGGTCCACCTGTCCGATGCCAGCACGGGCGACGAGGCCGATCTGTGGTGGGCGGTCCGGGGTTGCGCACCGTGCTTCGGCGTGGTCACGTCGGCGGTGCTGCGCACGCATCCGCAGGGTCCGGTGTGGGTCGATCGCATGGTGCTCGGACTCGAAGCGCTGGCCACCTATTTCCGTGTCGCACCGGCGCTTCCGCGGAGCACGACGATGGGCGCGGTGCTCGGCTACAGCGCACTGTCCGCCGACGAGCCCGTCCTGTTCGTGTACACCGCATGTGCGAGCGGGGACGCGTCCGACATCGACCGCGCCCGGGCTGCCGCCACGTCGGTCGCCGCCGTGTCGGGCAGCGTGCTGTACCGGTCCGAGACCTCCGGCGACTACTTCTCCGGGCTACCCGAATTCGCGCCACCCGGATCCGACGGCGAAGAACCGGACCCGATCCGGCTGCCCGAACCGGGCGAACGCCGGGGGTCGTTCTTCGGAAAGGCCGTCTTCACCGGGCCGACCCTCGATTCCCAACTCGCGGAAGCCCTCGCCACGCAGATCCGCGGGGCGCCGACGCGGGAATGCCGAATCGACTTCCAGCACACCGGTGGTGCGCTCGCCGACGTGGCCGACACGGACACCGCGTTCTGGGGCCGGGGCGGCGAATGGAACATCCCGCTCAACGCGATATGGTCCGACCCCTACGACGGCGCCGCCTGCCTGTCGTGGGCGGGTGGCACCCTCGATGCGCTCGCACCCCACACCACCGGCGTCTACAGCGTCGAGGTCCGGCCCGGATTCCCCGAGACGGCCACCGAGATCGACGCGGCCTACGGCGGAAACCTCCGGCGACTGCGAGAACTACGGCAGCGGCACGACCCGATGGGCGTGCTGACGCACTACCCGCTGTAATAGGCGCTCACACCGCTCACTGCGGCGCACATCACTTGCCAACTTTGTGATCACAGATTACATTCTCGTAAGAATCGCGTAACAGTCGGGTTCCCTCGCCGACGTGCGCCGATTCGTGATGCCCACGACAACTCGATCCAAGGACCTCTCAGGTGTGCCGCGGGACGAACTCCCACCTCGCCTGCACGTCACGCAGCCGCGGTTGGCCCGTCCGACGAAGCAGTCGGGATCTGCCGACCACGGTGGTCGGGTTCGTAAATCCCTGAGCTCAGCACGAAGGAGGATCATCTTGGCAAGAGTGGCGATGACTGGCCGGAACGCAACCTTGGCCGGCCTGGCAGCGATTGTGTTGTGGAGCACCATGGTCGGCATGATCCGACTGGTCACCGAAAGTCTCGGTGCAATCGGCGGCGCGGCCATGATCTATACGTGCTGCTCCGTGTTGTTGTTCCTTACGGTCGGATGGCCCAAGCTTCGCGAGTTCAACCGCGTCTATCTGCTGACCGGCGCGCTGATGTTCGCCGGATACGAAGTGTGCTTCGCCCTCGCGATCGGACTGGCAACCGACGCGCGCCAGGCGATCGAGGTCGGCATCGTGAACTACCTGTGGCCGTGCCTGACCGTCCTGTTCGCCATCCTGTTCACCGGCCAGAGATCCTCGATCCTGTTCATCCCCGGCATCGGATTGTCGATTGCCGGGATCGCGCTGGTCCTCGGCGGTGACGCCGGACTCGACCTGCCCGGGACCATCGAGAACATTCGCACGAACCCCCTGAGTTATGCCCTCGCACTCCTGGGTGCCGCGATTTGGTCCGCATACTGCACCGTGACAAAGCTGTTTGCCAAGGGGAACAACGGGATTACTCCGTTCTTCATGCTCACCGCGGCGTCGTTCTGGGTCTTGTACCTGACCGGTGACACCGAACCCATCCATCTGACGTTGACCGGGGTGGTAGCCACACTGGTAGCGGCGTGTGCAATCGGCTTCGGCTATGCCCTGTGGAACGTGGGCATTCTTCACGGAAACATGACCCTGCTCGCCGCCGCTTCCTATTTCACCCCGGTACTGTCCGCTGCGTTCTCCTCGCTGATGTTGGCTACCGCGCTCGGAGTCACCTTCTGGGTCGGCACCGCCATCGTGTGCGTGGGCGCAACGGTGTGCTGGGTCGCAACGCGCGAACCGAAGAAGGCCGCCGAAATACGCCCGTCCGCAGCGGCGGCGCCCGACAGCACCGTCACGGGCGAACGACCGCACGATCGTGTGTCGGTGCGCGCCGGCGGCAGACGGCACTCGTCGCGCGGCCCGAGCGCGCTGGCAATTCGCCGGCGCAAGCACGAGGCCGGCGCGGTCGAGACCCGCTGACAGCGCACGAGAACCGTGTCCTTCGGAGTGAAGGACACGGTGCTCGGTCGGTGCCTGGATTCTGTTACACGGAGATCGCCTCCGCGGGGGCGGGCGACTTGGCGGCCTGGCCGAGGCCCGCGCTCTCGGAGAGGGACAGCCCCCGGGTCTCGGGTGCCCACATCTGGGAGATGACGGCACCGAAGAGGGTGATACCTGCAGCGATCAGCATGGTGACGCCGATACCGAGGCTACTGAGGGACAGCGGCACCAGGAACGTGCCGATCGCAGCGCCGATGCGGCTGAGCGAGGACGCCAATCCGACTGCGGAGCCCCGGACTTCGGTGGGGAACAGCTCGTTCGGGTACACCCACTGCAGGATCTGGGAGCCGCCGATGAGGACCGCGTAGGCGGCGAAGAGAACCATGATGATCGCGCTCGGCGCTCCGGGGAAGATTCCGAGCAACAGCAGGGCGAGACCCGACCACACGAAGCTGTGGATCAGCAGCGGGCGCCGGCCCATCCGGTTGACCAGGAACAGGGCGACGACACAGCCGACCATGAACAAGATGGTGATGACGGCGGATCCGATGTGTGCGGCGTCGCCTTCGAGTTTGAGAGCACCGAGGATGGCCGGGGCGAAGGCATAGACGGCGAACAGCGGAATCACCGAGCAGGTCCAGAAGAGGGTGATGAAGGCCATCCGCTTGCCGTAGCCGGAGCGGAGGAGCTCCTTGACGCCGACATTGCTCTCTTCTTCCTCGGGAAGGTCGGCGACGGTGACACCGGGACCGTAGACCTTCAGCAGCACCTCGTTGGCCTTGTCGATCTTTCCCTTGCTGACCAGCCACCGGGGCGACTCCGGTGTGCCGACCCGGGCCACGACGATCAACACTGCAGGGAATGCGGCACTGGCCAGCATCCAACGCCACGCGTCGTCTCCGGCGGTTCGTGCCAGGACCTCGCCGACGACGTACGCTGCCGCGGCGCCGACGAACCACATGGTGACGAAGGCACCCAGCAACGGACCACGGTATTTGCGCGGCGCAAACTCCGTCATCAGTGACGTGGCGATCGGGTAGTCCGCACCCACGGCCATGCCCAGGAGCAGCCTCAGGACGATCAACCAGACGACGCCTTCTACGAAGAACTGCGCCACCGAGCAGGCGATGATCGCCACCAGATCGAGGGTGAACAGGACCTCCCGGCCGAAGCGGTCGGTCAGCCAACCGCCGGCGAAGGCACCGAGCAGGATGCCGATCAGCGTGGACGCGGCGATCAGGCCTTGTTCGGCCGACGACAGGTTCCACTGGCCCGAGATCTGCACCATCGCGACACCGATGATCGAGAGGGCGTAACCGTCGAGGAACGGCCCTCCCGAGGAGAACACCGCTAACTTCTTATGAAAGGTGGACAGTGGCGCGTCGTCCAACGGATTGGTCGTCATCTCGGACTCCTTGTTGACATTCTTTGCCGACCCGGACCTGATGCGGCGTTCCTCGGTGGAGATCGAGGTGGTCGGATGTTGATTCAATTCCTGTTGAGACACACAGTGATTCGAGAACACAAGATTCGCGACCCGGGGCCGTGCCGGCGATGCGAGCCGGCTTCGTTCGCTAGGTTCCGCACTGTGTGATGTGCGTCTCGTCACAGAACATTAATATGTAATCACAGATCACACAACCCCCCGGATGTGATTCCACACCGAGGATGCAGGGAGGAACCTCTACCGCTCGACCGGCCGCTGGCTCGCCATCTTCGGGGCCGGGATCTTCCGGCTGTAGCCGCTCGGGGGTCACACCGGCCCGAGGGTGCAACGCTCGACGGCGATTCGTGCCGACGGTGCTGTGGTGCGTCTCGTGCTATCCGGCGTCTGCCGACGCAGCCTGCTCGGTCGCCAGGAGTGCCTTGATGCGGTCGGTCGCGTCGAGGAGTGATTCCTCGTTGACCGCTGCAGCGGATTCACCCGAACGGTCCCGGGCAGCAGCAACGAGGCGCTCCTGGAATCGCCAGAGCGGGTCGTCTCCACCGGAATCCAGACTTCCCTGCGCGCCGACGATCTTGTAGGCCCGGCAGTGGTTCCACAGGTTGCGGATCGTCTGCAGAAGAACAGGATTCACGGCGGCTTCGTACAGGATCGACAACAGGGCCTCGTCGTGGTCGAGGACGGCGACCACGCGTCCCTCGTCGACGGCGGTGCGCATCAGCGCGAACTCGGCCTGCATCCTGTCGCAGTCCTCGGCACTGATCCGCTGCGCCCCGAGCCGCGCAGCCTCGACCTCGAGCAACCGCCGCACGTCGTAGACGTGCACCAACTCGGCGAGGGTCAGACCCTTGACCACCGCCCCCCGGTGGGGCACGCGTTCGGCCAGACCGGCTTCCTCGAGTCGGCGGATCGCCTCGCGCACCGGCATCACGCTGGTTCCCACCTGCTCGGCGAGATCGCGCACCCGCAGGCGGGCACCGGCAGGCAGATCACCGTTCATGATCGACTCGTGAATCATCGAGTAGACCTGATCGGTCAGAAGTGTCGGCTCGGCGCGCTTGGACATGACCACAGATCACATATTAACCGGCGATCGGATTTCCCCCCGCGGCCAGCGACTCCATCTCGCGGGACACCGTCCACCCTTGTGTGATCTGTGATTACATTTTAGGCTTGCTGGGACGCCGACGTCGCACGGACCAGACCGGCAGCTCGAGTTCCACAATCATGGAGGTACCTCTGATGTCCATCTCAACTCCCGTCGAGGACGTGACGGTACGCCGCGCAACCGGCTCGGCGCCGCTGATCACGGCGGCCGATCTTCCCCCGACCTCGCACTTCGTCGACGGCGCCTTCGACGCATCTGCTCCCGGCGACGTGTTCGACGTGATCGACCCCTGCACGGAGAACGTCATCGCACAGATCCCGCAGGGCACCACCGAGGAAGTCGACCGCGCGGTGAGCGCCGCCGCAGCGGCCGCGGAAGCCTGGGCACGCGTGGTACCCAAGGAGCGGTCGGAGGTGCTGCACAAGATCGCCGACCGGCTCGCCGCCAACGCCGACCTGCTCGCCCGGCTCGAATCGGCGAACGCCGGAAAGCCCCTGGCAGTCTCCCGTGACGACGTCGACGGCACCATCGACACCTTCCGCTTCATGGCAGGCGCCCTGCGCGCGACCACGTCCATGGCCGCCGGCGACTACGTCGAGAACCACCTGTCGGTAATCCTGCGCGAACCCCTCGGAGTGGTCGGAGTGGTCACCCCGTGGAACTACCCCCTGCTGATGGCCGCCTGGAAGATCGCGCCCATCCTCGCCGCCGGCAACACCCTCGTGATCAAACCGTCGGAGCAGACCCCGCTGACCACCCTGAAGTTCGCCGAACTCGTCGCCGATCTGCTGCCCGCCGGAGTGCTGAACGTCGTCACCGGCCGCGGCTCGGTCGTCGGTGCCCGGCTCGCCGAGCACCCGGACGTCGACATGATCGCGCTCACCGGGTCGGTGGGCAGCGGCCGCGCCGTCGCCCGCGGCGCCGCCGAGACCCTCAAGCGGGTCCACCTCGAACTCGGCGGCAAGGCGCCGGTCGTGATCTTCGCCGACGCCGACCTCGAGGCGGCAGCAGAATCGCTGCGGGTCGCGAGCTTCTGGAATTCCGGGCAGGAGTGCGGCGCGGCGTGCCGGGTCCTGGTCCACGAGTCGGTCGCCGACAAGTTCGTCGAACTCTTCGTCGCGCAGGTCCGTGAACTCGCCATCGGCGAACCCGGCTGCGGGGACGACATCGAGATCGGGCCCCTGGTCTCCAAGGCCCATTTCGATCGCGTCGTCGGATACCTCGATCGCGCCGCCGAGCAGGGCATCCGGGTCGCCATCGGCGGAACGGCACTCGCCGGCACCGGTTACTTCGTGGCACCGACGGTGCTCGTCGACGTCCCGGACGGCGCCGAGTGCTCCCGCGAGGAGATCTTCGGACCCGTCGTCACCGTCGAGACCTTCACCGACGAGGACGAGGCGGTCCGCCGCGCCAACGACGTCCCCGTCGGACTGTCCGCTTCGGTCTGGACGGAGAACGCGCGCCGCAGTCACGACATCGCCGCGCGGCTCGATTCCGGTACCGTCTGGGTCAATTCACACCTGGTGCTGGCCAACGAGGTCCCCTGGGGTGGATTCAAGGGTTCCGGCTACGGACGCGACCTGTCGATCTACGCCCTCGACGACTACTCCCGCACCAAGCACGTGATGCACAACCACAGTCGCTGACTCAATCGGCACCACGAACCGACGTCGACGGTTCCGAGGGAGTCCTGCCGTGCCGCCCACACGGTCATCCGTGTGGGCGGCACGTTCGTCCCGGATCCAGGTTCCGGCTGTGAAATCTACTGGTGGTCTGTCGATGTGCTCGGACGCTCAGGTGGACAGCGGATCGAGAATTCCCCGCACGGTGGAGCGAGAACTGCGGCACACGTGTTCGAGAATGTGGAACGCGCTGTCGCCGTCGCGGGTTTCGACCGCAGCGACGAGGTCGGCGAGATAGTTCCACCGGGACAGTCCGTGCCCGACGGCGTCGCGCACCCAGAGGTTCTTGTAGGGACGGCAGGTGTCCCACATCCCCTGGATCAGTCCGGTGAGAACCGGGTTGTTTCCGGCCGAGAACAACGCCGACAGCAGCAGTTCGTCCTGAGCGACGGCTCCGGCGATGTCGCCGTGCGCGGCCGCGTGCTCCAGCAGGCGCCAGTGCTGCCTCATCGTCTCGACGGCCGCGTCGTCGGCCAGGACGGCGCCCCGGCGCGCGGCATCGGGTTCGAGCATGATGCGCACGTCGTACACGTATTCGAGTTCGTCGATACTCAATTCCCGTACCGACGCCCCCCGGTAGGGTTCCGTGACGATCAGACCGGCCTGCTCGAGCCGCCGGAGCGCTTCCCGGACCGGCATCACGCTGGTGCCCACCAGCGCGGCGACCTCCCGGATCCGTAGCTGCGTCCCCGGCGCCCAATGACCCTGCGCGATGTGACCGCGCAGGGTGTCGTACACCCGGTCCGCCAGCAAGCTCGACGAAGAACCCTGCAGTGGAGTCGTTTTCATCTCCCGTAGGACGAGAGTGTTCGGCCTGCCCACGAGGACCTCCGAGTTGTGGCGAGATCGCCGGCGAGAGGTCACCGACGGTGACATTCACCTTAGCATCTTTTGTGATCACAGATCGAATCTATTGACGGTGGGTGTGATCCCGACTACGGTCACCGATGGCGTGAAAGACCGGATAGAAGCGGAGAAGTCATGAGCACGTCTCTGACAGCGCACCCCTATGCACCCTCGACGGAGATGTGGGACTGGCAGTTGCGTGCCCGCTGCCGGAACATGGACACCGACCTGTTCTTCTCGCCCGAGGGCGAAACACGGCAGGCCCGGCGCTACCGCGAAGACTTCGCCACCCAGATCTGCCACTCCTGCCCGGTCGTGACCGAGTGCCGCACTCACGCCCAGACCGTTCGTGAGCCGTACGGGATCTGGGGCGGCGCCACCGAGGCCGACCGTCGATTCTCTACCGACCGCAAGCCGCAGCAGCCGCCCGCGGCGCGAACCGTAACCAGAAGCACCGCACAGCGTCTGACCGTTTCCTCCCGCCATCCGAGACCCGGACGGCGGGAGGCGTGCGGCGACGCTGCAGATCAGACTCTGCGGAGCGGCTAGCGGTCGCTCGGCGACACGTCCGCGGGCACCGCGTACGAAACCTCGGTGCCGAAGTCTCGTTCCCTGTAGATGTTTCGGCCTTCGACGGAACCGTTCGACGTGTGCGCGGAGCCGAACCTGCGTCGTGCCTGATAGGCGATCAGGGTGACGGCGAGGGCGCCGAGACTGAGGGAGATCTGCGACCGCGTCGATTCGACGAAGAACATCGAGATCAAGACCGCGAGGATTCCGACGACCCCGAGGATCGAGAGGTACGGGAAGAGCCACATCCTGAAGCGGAGTTCGCGGGCCTTCTCCCGGCCGAGCAACGACCGGAGCTTGATCTGGGAGAGCGCGATCATCAAGTAGACCATCAGGATCGTGGCGCCCGACGCGTTGACGATGAACGCGAACGCCGTCGTCGGTGAGAAGTAGTCGAGCGCAACGCAGCCCAGCCCGACGCACAACGCGGCCAGCAGCGCCCCGCGGGGAACTCCGTTCTTGTCCACCCGAGCGACCGAACGGGGAGCGTCGCCCTGATTGGCCAGCACGAACATCATGCGTGAGGCGGTGTAGAGACTCGAATTCAGGCACGACAGGACGGCAACCAGGACCACCGCATTCATGATGTCCGGGCCGCCCGGGATCCCCATGACGTTCAGGGCATCGACGAAGGGCGACTGGCCGACCTTGATGGAGGACCACGGGACGATGATCGCCAGGAGAAGGACGGAGCCGAGATAGAACACTCCGACACGGCCGATCACGGAGTTCGCCGCCTTGGCAACCGACTTCTCGGGTTCCTCGGACTCAGCCGCCGCGATCGTGGCGATCTCGGGGCCGACCATGGAGAAGACCGCGACGACGACGCCGGAGAGAACGACGGTCCATCCGTTCGGCGCGAATCCCCCGTGAGCGGTCAGGTTGGAGACGTCGGCGCTGTGCCCCGGCCACAGGCCCACCACGAAGCACGCCCCGATCGCGAGGAACGCGATGATCGCGGCGACCTTGATGCCGGCGAACCAGTACTCGAACTCACCGAAATTGCGAACCGACCGAAGGTTGGTGGCAACCATGGCGAGAAGCAACGCCGCCGCCATGGGCCACGAGGGAAGATCTATCCACCGCTGCAGGAGTTTTCCGCCGATCACGGCCTCGGCCCCGGCGACGACCACCCAGAAGAACCAGTACAGCCACCCCGTGGTGAAACCCGCGCGGTTTCCGAACGCTTTGCGCGCGTATCCGGCAAAGGACCCTGTCGATGGGTCTGCCACGGCCATTTCGCCGAGCATTCGCATGACGAGAATGACTACGAAACCGGTGATCGCGTAGGAAAAGATTGCGGCAGGGCCCGAGGAGTTCAGCAGCGCGCTGGAACCGACGAACAGTCCGGCGCCGATAACTCCGCCGATCGCGATCATCGTCAAGTGACGTTGCTTCAGGCTCTTCTGCAGTGTGGTGGTCGGGTTCTTATCCAAATCAGACATCGGCAGCTCTCACGATCGATTCGATACACGTGGATGCGAACCGAACTGGCCGCATCCGCCGAGCGAGACTTCAACTCGCCCAGCGACTCCGATCAGAACCAGCGGTAGCGACGCACCCGCCCTGGTGGTGATCAAGTCCCGTGTCTGGATGTGATCCATCTAATACCGAACCGGTCCCCCGCGACTATCGACAGATGCCAGAAGTAACCAGGTGTACGTCAGACATATGGATAATCGTCAGACTGGCCGCATGTTAATATATTAGTTATGAATCAGATCGGCCGGCCGGTTGCCGTTGCCAGCGTCGATGACTTCATGGCACGCACGCGTCAGCACCTGGGAGCGTCCGTCGTACTACTGGACCGTGATTTCGAGTTGGTCGCGTACGGTGCCGAGTCGATCGAAGTGCCCGAAGACCACGCACAGTCTGCTGTCAGGCAAGCGACCGATGTGGATTCCCGCAACTGGATCGTCGATTGCGGAATCGCCTACGCCACGAGGCCGGTTCGAACACCGGCGAACGGGAATACCGGTTCGAGGGCGCGCATCTGCCTCCCCGTCCGGCACGGAGGAAAAACCTACGGGTTCTTGTTCGTACTGCCGGGAGAAAACGCATCGATCTCCGACCGTGAACTCGAGGAATTGATGCCGCTGGCGGCCCAGGCGGGTGCGCTGCTCGCCGCCGACACGTCGGGGAACGGGCGCCTGGCAGGCGCGTTCGCGGACCTGCTGGAAGGCGATCCGGACAGGTCGTCGGCTGCCGCCGAGCACCTCAGGGCGGCGGACGACGTGAACGACGCCGAATTCACGATGCTCGCGACGGACCACGCCTCGATCGATCGACGATCGGGCGTCACCGCCGTGCCGATGGGAAGACTCACGGCGGTCTTTGTAGCGCAACGTCATTCATCGTCTTCCGCGCTTCGCTCCGCGATCGACAGCTACTCCGGAGAGGGCAGTGTCGTCGGAGTCGGGGGAACCTACTCGGACCTTCGGGATGCCAGGAAGAGCTGGCGGCAGGCAAGACTGTGCCTCGACGTCATCGCACTCGAGCCGTCGAGGGGGCCGGTGGCGTACTGGGATCGACTCGGCGTGTATCGGCTGGCTGCAATCGCATCCGCGGAGCTCATCGCCGAAGCGGTCGTCACCCCTGCGGTCAGGGCACTGTTCGAGCACCGGAACCGCGACCTTCTCTCCACCGCGGAGGCATTCTTCGACAACGCCGGCGACATTGCCGCGACGACCGGTGCACTGAGCATTCATCGGCAGACGCTGTACTACAGGCTGCGTCGCATTCAGGAACTCACCACACTGGACCTGTCGATCGGCCAGGACCGCCTGGAGTTGCACGTCGGCCTCGCGCTCGGAAAGCTGGTCGGAGGTCGCTCGTAATCGCGCGTGTGGCGGTGCCCGACAGTCGGCACCCTCGACACCCGCGCACCCACACCACCGGCGTCTACAGCGTCGAGGTGCGGCCAGGCCTCCCGAAATCGGTGCCGAAATCGACGCGGCGTACGCGCAGCACGGAGTGTCCTGGTTCCTATGCCGTTGCGCTGCTCTCGGCAAGGCCATCACCCAGATACACTCGGTCACCGGGCGCAGGGGTGCGTTCATCTGCGCATGGACTACAAGGAGGAACGCCGTGCCGCCACGGAAGAACGCCGCGACAGTCGCAAAGAAGAAGGCTGTCAAGCGGAGCGATCCAGTGGATTGGGCGAGCTACTTCTGGGAGAAGAACGACCTCGGCGCAGACCGTGAAGCCTTCCTCGCCATGAGCTCGATGCTCCGGTTCCATCGGATCGTGACCGACGCGCTCGAAGTCGAACTGAAGACCCACGGGCTCAACCTGACGGACTACCTGCTGCTGATGACGCTCGAGCTGAGCGAAAACGGCACACGGCTGCTGTCCAGGCTGGCCAAGAGCTTGCTCGTGCACGCCACGACGATCACCCTGTCGACCGACCGTCTGGAAAACAAAGGCCTCGTATCGCGGGACGCGCACCCTACGGACCGGCGCGCGACGTACGCGACGATCACCGACGAAGGGCGCGAGTTCATCCTGACGGTGACCAACACCCTCAAGGAGATCAACTTCGGTCTGGTGGGCAGCACGCCTGTGCAGCAGCGCAAGCTCCTGGCCGCGCTCACGGCACTGCGCTCCGCTGCGGGCGACGTCGACCCGGCAGACTGAGCGGGCATGATCGCAGCTCACCACGGAGAGTCGGCCTGGTACTCCACCGGCCGAGGTGAGATCTTTACCGGATGAGTGTGCGTGCGGTCGGCAACCTGCCGGTGGAGATGACCAGTTTCGTCGGCCGGCGAGAGGACCTCACGCAAGCGAAGAATCTTCTCGCCTCTACGCGGCTGCTGACCCTGACCGGCATGGGTGGAGTCGGAAAGACGCGATTCGCCCTCAGGCTCGCCGGCGAGATCCGGCGCAACTTCGCCGACGGTTCCTGGCTGGTCGAACTGGCAGATCTCCGGCAGGGTGGCTTGTTGGCCCCGACGATCAGCAGTGTCCTGGGCATTCGGGACGAGTCGAATGACCCTGTCGGCTTTTTGACCGAGCACCTCCGGGATCGGCGGCTCCTCCTGGTTCTCGACAATTGCGAACACCTCACCGAGGCGTGCGCGGAGTTGATCTCCGGACTCCTTCGCTCCGCGCCGACCCTGAAGGTTCTCGCCACGAGCCGACACATCCTGGGAGTCGAGGGCGAGCAAGTTTTTCCCGTGCCACCTCTCGCACACGAGTCCGTGACCGGACTCAGTGAAGCGATGTTGCTGTTCGAGGAGCGCGCATCGGCAGCGGACCCGCGTTTCCGCATCACCGACGACAATCGCGAGGCCGTCGCGCAAATCTCCCGAGCGCTGGAGGGTCTTCCCCTGGCGGTCGAACTGGCAGCAGCCAACGTACGAACATTCAGCCCGGCAGAGATCGCAGTGCGGCTCCAGGACAGCGAGGTCCTGACAGCCACCGAACCGACGCGACCGCCACGTCATCGGACGCTGGACGCTGCCGTGGACTGGAGCTACCGCCTGTGCACACCACACGAACGTCATGTGTGGGAGCAACTCGCAGTCTTTTCCGGAGGGTTCACGGTCGAGACCGCGGACGGAGTATGCCTACCCTCCGAACCCGGATCCAGTGTTCTCGGCGCGTTGATCGGGCTCGTCGACAAATCGATCATCGTCCGCATCAACGGCCCTCACGGAACGCAGGGCCGGTATCGAATGCTCGAGCCGGTGCGCCAATACGCCATGGAGAGGTTGGCGTCGTCCCCGGACGCGTCGGCCGTGCGACATCGTCACCGGGATTACTTCTTCCGTCTCGCCCAGCGTGGAATGTCCGACTACTGCAGCAGCAGAGACGTCGAGTGGTACGCGACGACACAAACAGACCAAGCCAATATCCGCGAAGCGCTCGCATTCAGTTTGTCCGACCCCGGCGAGCCGCTGGTCGCACTCGAGATGGCGACGGCTCTGCGTCCCTTTTGGGAGCAATCCGGATCCGTTCTGGAGGGGTATCAGTGGCTGCGACGCATCCTCGATCGAGTCACCGACCCGTCGCTCGAGCGGGCAACGGGTCTCGTCGCCGCAAGCATCCTCGCGTTCCTCGTCGAGCAGACAGAAGACGCCCGCACACTACTTCGCGAATACCGCGAACTGACCACGCAACAGCCGTGGGACGAGTTGACCGTGACCGCCCTGTTCGCATCGGCTCTGGAAGCGTCCGCGGACGATGACATTCACAAAGCATTCGACGAAGCTGAGCTGGCTGTAGAGCTGGGAATCGACCGGGAGAATCCAGGTCTCGTAGCCGAAGCGATGGCCCTGTCCGCCCTGTACGCATTCATCACGGAGCATGAGGACGCGGAATACATTGCGGGGCGTTTCGTGCAGTTCACGGAGCGCCACGGGGCGCACCTGCTCAAAGCCATCGCCCTGTATCCGCTCGGAGCCGTGCGGTGGCGGAAGGGAGACGTCGCTTCCGCCACAGCCCTCATGTCCGAGGCGATACGCCTGTATCAGATGTTCGAGCATCCGGGCATGGTCGCTGTCTGTATCGAGGGGCTCGCGTGGTCGGCTGCCGCGAGCCGACCGGATCACGCCGCCATGCTATTGGGCGCGGCAAAATCGATCTGGCAATACAGCCAGATGAGACTTGCTCAGGCCGCAGTGCAGCAAGTCACGAGCATTGTCGAACGGGAACTCCGTCAGAACCTCGGGAACCCCACCTTCGAGCAGATGTACGCCAAGGGTGAAGCACTTTCCTTCGACGAATCGGTGGCACTTGCCCTCGGGTCCGAGACGGATCGAAAACCGAAGGGTAAAGAATCTGGTACTCGCGCCGGCCTGACCCGCCGTGAGCAGCAGATCGCCGCCCTGGTCGCCGACGGTCTCACGAACAGAGAGATCGCCACCAAGCTGGTGATCTCCCAGCGGACCGTCGACGCCCACGTCGAGCACATCCTCACCAAGCTGGGTTTCCGCTCACGAACCCAGATCGTGCGATGGTTGGATACAGCCGAGCAACCCGACTGACCACCCTCCGCTCAGCTCGTCGCGGTGATGTACGCGAGCGCTTCGATGCCGGCCGAGGTGATCATGACGCGTCCGCCGCTTCGCGAGTGCGCCCCGCGCGCGACGAGGCCCAACTTCTCCAGTCGCCCGAGCGCCTGGCGGTCGGAAGCAGGCTCATCGGCGCGGCCGATCGATTTCGCCGTCGGCCCGGATTCGTCCCACCGATGCGAGTACGCCACCAACTCGCTCACTGCCACCTGCTCGAGTACGCCCAACTCCGCTGTGTTCATTCTCTGACCTCCTTGTCTTCTCCAGCTTGGAGGACCGCGACACGGGAAACCATTCGTCGAACTACCTACGTAGGTACCTATGTCGTACGTCACATCGGGTGACCCGGAATCGGGGTGGCTCAGTCCACCTGCAGGTAGTTCGCGACGAACCGCACGCGGTCGCTGCGGCACGACCGGTTGATGTAGACGGCGGGAAGGCCGTCCTCGTCGAGGTTCAGGCCGTCGCGCAGCAGTACGGGTGCGCCGGCGGGCACACCGAGCAGTTCCGCCACGCGCGGCGAGGCCGCAGCCGCGGCGAACGACCGCCACGCCGCCTTCAGGCGCACGCCATAGACGTCACGCCACACCGTGTACATCGGGACGCCGTCCTGCAGGTGCCGGTCGATCCCGGCGAACCGGCGATCGTCCATCCACACCGAGTTCGCGAACCAGGGTTCGCCGTCGACCTCGAGCACCGAATCGACGCGGCGCAGCCGGCGGGCCGGCAGATACTCTTCCGCCTGGGGCGCACTGCCACCGAGCACGACCTCACTGCCCACCAGTGTCTCGCTCAACGTGCGGCCGACTGATGCGAAGGCCCCGCCGAGGCCGTCGGGACCGTCGATGTAGCTGGCGACGAGTTCGATGGGAAAATGCCGGGGCGGCGGAGCCACGAAGGTGCCCGACCCCTGCCGCGTCACCAGCCGGCCCGCACGGGTCAATTCACCGATGGCCTGGCGGACCGTCAGCCGGTTGACCCGGAGTTCGGCGGCCAGGTCGGTCTCGGGTGGCAGCCGGTCTCCCGGTTGCAGCCTCCCACTGTCGAGTCGCTGCAGCAGGACGTCCTGCACCTGTCGGTAGAGCGGCACCCGGCCCGGCGACGTTTTGCTCGGCATGCGGCAAGTCTAGAGGACTGCCGATGTTCCCGTCATTCGCGCAGACCGCATCTGACCTGTTCAGATTGCATTCATTTGCAAGACACCGGCGAGGATCGACTACGCTACTTATCTAGATGAATATTCGGGCATCAACGTCGAAAATTCCTCGGAAAGGCCCCGCCCGTGAACATCCACCCGACCCTGCGCCGCACCCTGGCCGCCGCTGCCTGCGCGATCACGCTGTGCGGTGCCGCCGCCTGCGGCGACTCCTCCGCCCAGGACGGCGCACCCGATGTACTGAAGGTGGGGTTGCCTCCCGCGGAGGCCAACGCGGACCTGCAGGCGAAGTTCGCACCGATCACCTCGCTGATCGAGGACGGGACGGGCAAGTCGGTGGAAGTGAAGCCGACAAGCGATTACCTCTCGATCGTCGAGGCCATGCGGTCGGGCCTCATCGACGTCGCGGTGTTCAGCCCCTTCCCGACGCCTCTCGCCGAGGCCGTCGCCGGTGTCGAGCCCCTCGTGGTGGCCAAGGGCGCCGCCTACAGTTCGGTGTTCGTGTGCCGCACGGACACCGGCATCGATTCGATCGACGACCTCCGCGGGCGCAAGATCGCGTTCGTCGACGCCGGCTCCACCAGCGGCAACTACATTCCCAAGCTCCTGCTGAAGCGGGCCGGCATCGACCCCGATACCGACATCGAGGGCACCTACGCCGGTGGCCACGACACCGCCCAACTCGCGGTTGAGCAGGGCTCGGCCGACTGCGCCGCCGACGCCCGCTCCTCTTACCAGACGATGGTCGACAAGGGTGTCATCGACGGCGCCACCCAGAAGATCGTCGCCGAGTCCGACCCCATCCCGGTCTCCCTGGTGATCATCGCACGCAAGGATCTCGACCCCACCCTCGAGCAGGGCATCGTCGACGCCTTCGTGGATGGCGACAACACCGCCGCCCTCGGTGTCGTCAAAGCAACCAGCTTCGAGCAGGCGAACGAGGAAGACTTCGCCATCTTCCGGGACGCCGCAACAGAACTCGGCGTGAACCTCGAGGAGCTGTCGCGGAAATGACGTCCACACAGAACGGCGTGCCCCGCGTGGAGGCCGACACGGTGAGCTACACGTATCCGGACGGCACGGCAGCGCTGCACGAGGTGTCGGTGCGGGTGGCCCCCGGCGAGATCGTCGCGGTGCTCGGCCGCAGCGGTGCCGGAAAATCCACACTCATGCGATGCCTCGCGGGCCTCGATGAACCGACCTCGGGGCGGGTGCTGCACGACGGGAGCGATCGCGGCGGATTGCGCGGCCGCGCCCGGCGGCGTGCGCAGGCCCGGGTGGGGTTGGTGTTCCAGGAGTTTCAGCTCGTCGAGCGGGCGACGGTGCTCTCGAACGCGCTCATCGGCAGGCTCGCCTACCAGCCGCTGCTGCCCAGCCTCGTGCACTTCGTCCGACGCCGCGATCGGGAGATCGCCGTCGAGGCCGTCCGCCGACTCGGACTCGACGACCAGCTACGCAAGCGTGCCGACGCCCTGTCCGGTGGGCAACGTCAACGCGTGGCCATCGCCCGCGCGCTCGTGCAGCAACCCGATATGCTCCTCGCCGACGAACCCGTCGCCAACCTCGATCCGGTCGTCGCCCGCGGCGTCGTCGACGACATCGTGCGACTCGCTCGCGTCGAAGGACTCACTGCGGTCTTGAATTTGCACGACGTGGACCTGGCGCGACACGTCGCGGACCGGCTGGTGGGCCTGCGCGCCGGGCGCCTCGTCTTCGACCGTCCCACCACGACCGTCACGGCCGCCGACCTCGACCTGCTCTACGCCACCGACCGTGCGCTGGCGGGGGTGCAGGGATGACTCTCGACACCGAACGCGTTCCGTCGACGGCCGACCTCGCCACGCTGCGACGCCCGTCCTGGCAAACTGGCGCCGGCGTCCTCGTCGCCGCCGTCGTGATCCTCTGGTCGGCGCAGGCCACCGAGTTCTCCGTCGCCGCACTGCTCGACGGGATCCCGAACATCACCGATTTCATCGGCCGCATGTTCCCGCCCGACCTGTCCATCCTCCCCACCGCGATCTCGTTGATGGGCGAGACCCTCGCGATCGCGGTCATCGGCACCGCGATCGGCGTCGTCCTCGCGCTGCCGTGGGCGCTGCTCGGCGCGCGTTCGGTCTTCGAGCAGGCGTGGTTGCACCACGCCGCACGAACATCGATCAACGTCACCCGGGCCATCCCGGAACTGATGTGGGCGTTGCTGTTCGTCTCCGCGGTCGGGTTGGGTCCGCTCGCCGGCACCCTCGCCATCGTCGTCGGGTCGGCGGCAGGCATGGCCCGCCTGTTCGCCGACATCTTCGAGACGATGGACATGCGGGCTTGGGAAGCGGCCGCCGCGGCAGGCGCCACCCGATCCCAGCGCGTCAGCTGGGTCCTGCTGCCACAGAGTGTGCCGACCGTCGCCAGTTACACCCTCCTCGTGCTCGACGGGAACGTGCGCGCCGCGTCACTCCTCGGCATTGTCGGTGCTGGTGGCATCGGCATGGAACTCACCCAGCAACTCCGGCTCTTCGAGTACGGAAACGTCCTCACGATCGTCCTGGTCGTGCTGGTGGTCGTGGTGACCCTCGACCGCGTCGCCTCCTATCTCAGAAAGAAGCTTCTATGACAGTGACCGACATCGACGTTCTCCCCAACCTCCGCGATCTCGGCGGGCTCCCGACCAACGACGGCCGGCGAACGCGAACCGAGGTGCTGTACCGCAGCGCACTCCCCGCCCCCGGCGACGCCCGTCCCACGGCCGTCGCCGAGTGGCCTGCACGAACCGTGATCGACCTCCGCAGCCCGCGCGAGTTCGCCACCCGCGCACACCCGCTGCAGTCCGACGACACAACCGTGCATCAGGTCTCTCTGCTGACCGACGCCGAGGTCACCGCACCCAGCCAGGGCACGCGCCTCGCCGACGTCTACCAGGGCATTCTCGTCAACGCGGGCGACAAGCTCGTAGCCCTCCTGCAGATCGCCGCCACCGCCCCCGGACCGATATTGCTGCACTGCGCGGCGGGCAAGGATCGCACTGGCATCGCCGTCGCACTCCTGCTGCGTATCTCCGGCGTCGACCCCCGGGACATCCTCGCCGACTACGTGTCGACCAACGAGCACATGCCCGCCGTCCTGGCGCGCATCACCCGGTTTGCTCCCGAACTCGGCCGCACGCATCCCCACGACCGCGACCTGCGGGGCGCCGTCCCCGACGCCCTCGACGGCGTTCTGTCGGAGTGGGACTCGCACTCCGGCGGAGTCCATGGGTGGATTCAGTCGCGTGGCGCCACCGACGAGTCGATCCAGCTCTGGAAAGACCGTTTCACGGAATGACGGTGTTGGGCGGGCGGACGAGAATTCACTCGTCCGACCGCCGCCACACCGCCACCCCTGCGGTCAGTGGACCGCGACCGTTCCGGCGCCGCCGTCCACGGTCAGCACCATGCCGTCCGTGATTCGCTTTGTCGCCTGCCGAACGCCGAGAACGCAGGGAATGCCGAGTTCGCGGCTGACGATGGCCGCGTGACTCATGGAGGAACCCACGTTCACCACAACTGCGGCAGCCGAGGTGAAGATCGGCGTCCAGCCCGGATCGGTGAGCGGCGCAACGAGGATCTCGCCCGGTTCCAGATCGGGGGCGTCCTCGGGATCGGTGATGACACGAGCGACGCCGGTCGCGACACCCGTACAGGCCGGCAGCCCCGTCAACACGTCCCCCGACACGGCGGTCTCGGCACCCGGGTCCGTCTTCTTCGGCCACTCGGTGACCGGCGGAACCTTTCCGGCCTCGACGATGAACGGCGGCTCGAGTTCGGAGAGCTGATCGAACCACGCCCAGCGCTCCACGATGATGTTGTGGAAGGAGCGCGGATCGGCGACCAACGCATCCAGTTCGTCCTCGCGCACCATGACGATGTCGTCGGGACGGTCAAAGATTCCCAGGTCGGCGTACCGTCGCCCGAGTTCGGCCATGGGCAGCCTGGCTTCGTGCAGGACTCTGATCGTGTTGGTCTTGCTCTGTTCGCGTGCCGGTGAATACACGGACACCGACTGAAGCGCGGCCTCGAGCTTGGCCAGTTGTTCGGGTTGGTCGGCGAGTGTGTCGCGCATCTGGGCGACACAGAGCTCTCGCTCCTCCCGCAGCCTCTTGCTCTGCTGGACCGGGTTCTTGTCCTCGTCCTGGAGCCGCATCCGGTCGATCATGCCCAGCGGAATGGACGGGAATGCTTCCCAGGTGCGTGCATTGGCCTCCCATTCCTGTGTGGAGCGGGAACCGAACTCGTAGAGGAACTCGTCGAACGCGGAAACGAAGTCGGTGATCTCGGGAACGGTTGCGGCCCGGAGACGCTCGTCGAGCGAGGCCACTCCCTGCTCGAAGAGTGCGGTGAGACTCGGACTCTGTCTGACCGTTCGGCCGAGTGCCCACATCGCGTGATTCGGAGCGGCCGACGCGATGTTGCCGAGACCCGCGGTGAGCCGGACAGCGAGTCCGGGGTCGGCGAACGGGGCCACTGCGTCTTCCAATGCCCCGGTGACGATGGAACCCTCGTAGACCATGCGCAGGTGCGTCCGAGTGAACATCGGATAGTACTCGCGCATCACGAGGCGTTGATACGCGACGAGGTCGGCCTCGCTCATGGACGAGTAGTCGGGGCGGGCGCTGCGCAGCTTCTCGGCGGTTTTCCGATGTTCCTCGATGTCGGGTCGGCCGGTTTCACTCATGACGCGCTGGACCGTCGCCAGAATTCGGTCGGTGTACTCGGGCCTCTGGTCGTCGGGATGCGGCACGTAGGCCGGCGCTTCACGGTCACCTAGGTAGGTTCGGTCCATCAAATCCGGTGTGGCACCGGGCATCCGGGCACCGAACGTTCGCATGTTCGACAGATTCAGGTACACGTACCCATGTACCAGACCTTGGATGTCGATGACGCCGTCGCGGAACTCGTCGGTGTCGAATGCACCGAACTCTGCGAGTGCCTGCTGCCACTCACGCTCGGAAGGCGGACCACCGATCATGCTCCAGAAGAGCGGTGTTGCAACGGTAGAAGACACTTCACCGACGTTTCCGCGGGTGTAAACCGGCCACCGCGTGCTCAACTCGTTGTCAACTACCCAGGGACGTGTGATGTCGCCCATGATTCTCCTTCCGGCGACTCCGAGTGGCGTCGCTCACACAAGATAGTAGTCGACTCGACTATCGGAACCTAGACTTATTTTGCCGAGTTCTGACGCTGCATGTTTCCGCTTCGCCACATGATCGGCAAGTGCGCGAACCCCGCTTCACCGTCGACGGTGACCGCCGCCAAGTTCTCCCGATGACCCGGTTCGACCGGCAGCCCATCGCAGTACACCTCACCCGAGTCCGCAAGGTCGAAGACGTCGTACTCGATCACATCACCACGACGGGCGCCGAAACCGAGCCCGTCACCGAATCCGCGGTTGTATCCACCGCCGCGACTCGCCCACGCCCTGTCCGGGTGCGGTTTTGCGTCGATTGACATCTCGACTCCGTCTTCGAGCCTGAGCCGGAGACGCGCCTTGCTCCAACCGGCAGGCGATCGCTCCACGTTGTGATCCACTGCCGTAACACTCAGCGAGGAACCGTCATTCGCATACACCCGCCCGTCGACGTAGGGAGGCCGACCGTCGGCGTACTCGCGAAGCTGCACGAGTCCGCACCGGGTGGGGGTCGAGAAGTTGCACCAGATAGTCAAGCTGCTCACACGTCGCGCCAATGGTGGCGGCTCCAGGCCACCGACGTCGACGCGGACACCCCAGGAGTGGTCGCGATCCCCCCACCAGTCTTTGACGTCGAATCGTCGCCCCTCGACCTCCACCCAGCCGTTCCAGGAACCGACCTGGTCATATCGAGTCTGCTCCTGAATGAGTCGATGCCCCGCCATCTCACGATGCTTGGCCTCCAGATGAGGCGGCCGCGCAGTGGTGAACAAGAGTTCCGCCCGCACGGACTCCGACGCTTCGTCGATCGTGAGGCGTACCCGCCGGAAAGGGTCCTCCACCTCGATCGCGAATCCGCCGACCTGAGCCTTGTTGACGGTGGCGGCATCGGCGAGCACGTCGATCTCGGTCGACACCCGCAGGTTGTGCTGACGCGAACCGACCAGCACGTTGATGAAGGCGTCGCGCGTCGACATGTTGGGGTACCTGCCCGTTCCGGCGAAGAAGGCAACCGCCCCATCGGGGGCCAGACCCGAGAACCAATAACGATCGAAGAAGCGATGATCCGGCGTCGCCACCACGGCGAACGGGTCCGTAGTCTGGTGAAACAAACTCTCGTCGAGTGGCGTCAGCATGCGCGTGCCCCCGCGACCGCGTGCGCCGAAGACACCGAACGCACCGCGCTCGTGAGAAAACGTGGCGCAAGAAGAAGACCGGAGATTCCGTAGAGGACCTGGTCGGGACTCTGCAGGAAGAGGCTGCGCATCCGATAGGCGGACACTGCACGCCAGAAGTCCTGCCAGACGATGTACCAGACCAAGGCGTCGTCCGATGGTTCCCGGCCGCCCGCTGCAACGTACTCGCGCATGAATGCGGTCCACGACTCGTCGTCGAGGGTGGGTCTGAGGTAAGCGAGATCTTCCACGGCAAGTCCGGCGTGACTACGTTCCCAGTCCAGGATCCCCGAGAGTTCGTCACCCTCGATCAGGAAGTTGTGGGGCCCGAAGTCGCCGTGGACCAATACCGGTGGATCGGCCGGTTCGGGGATCGCGGACTCGAGCCAGTTCAGCACCAGATTGAATGCCGGCGCCCAGGCATCGTCACCCTCGGCCCACAGGCCGTCGAGCACCGCTCTTCGCTCCGAGAGAGCCTCCCTTCGGTCCTCCGCAGAGATCAATGGGGGCAATGGATTCGCATCGAACGCCGCCAGCTCGACCTGATGCTGCTGCGCGGCCGCTCGCGCAACCGACGCCAGCACCGCCGAGGAGGGAGGTGCAACCCATCCGTTCGGGTCGCCGGCGGGCGTACCGGAGAGTGCCGAGGTTGCGATCGCCGGAGTTCCGAGGGCCTCGCTGTCATACCACCACGGCTCCGGCACGGGGCAGCCACTGTGGAACGCCGACGACAGGACGTCGTATTCGGCGCGAAGGCCATCTGCCCGCCGTCCGGGCGCCACCTTACGGACGACGAATCGTTCGCCGGAGCCGTCGGAGTAGGTAGCTCGCGCCATCAGCATTTCCTTCGAGAAACCGCCGGACAGCCGTCGGACATCCCCGACTGATGCCACGATGCGTCCCGCTCTCGGATGACGACTCAGCGCCGCAAAGAGATCCGGGGCAGTGACAGTCAATTCCGTCGACGTTCCGTAGTCGATCGGGACGACTGCTCCGTCGAGTTCTTCACCGACCGCCGGGAGTTCGACCGCGAGGAGTTCTTCGACGCGCTGCGGTGCAGGCGTTGCCGCGCGCCTGCGGCCGAGGTCGTCGTCGAGTTCTGCTCGTCGTAGCAAAGCGCGCCCCACGGTCAGCAAGTCGACCACCCTACTCGGGTCGGTATCGACAAGGGCCAATTCGGCTTGAAGTACGCGGGCTACCTGGGACGTTACCGAATGTCTCACTCCCGCACGGTAGCACCGATGACGAAGAACATCTAGAGTTAGACTATCGGCAATTCGAATATCTGACCCGGACCCAGAGGTGACCAGTGATCGACGAACGCACTCTCCATCCCGCGGACGAGACCTTGCTCCACCAGGCGCCATGGCCTTTCCTGTACACCGCGACCAGCGACCACCGATTCTTCGATCGGTACTGGTTTGCCGGCGTCGACCCCTCCGGGAAGTTCGGATTCGTCTCTGGACTGGCCATGTACAAGAACATGGGAGTGTGCGACGGCTTCCTCTGCATTCTCGAAGGCGACCGACAGCACAACGCGCGGTTCTCCCGGGCACTCGGTGACGACGTTCTCACCACGGGCGTCGGCGGTTTGACCGTGGACGTCGTCGAGCCATTTCGACAACTCCGCGTTCGACTGGCCGACTCCGACACCCCGCTCTCTGCAGACCTCACGTTCACCAGCACTCACGAGCCGGCCTGCGAGGCGCACTATGTCGATTCACGCGGCGGACGTGTCGGACAGGAAATCACTCGGTACCACCAGCCCGGCCGCTGGACGGGGTCGATCCAGTACCCCGGCGAAACGGTAGACGTCGACAACTGGTGGGGTACGCGTGACCACTCGTGGGGTGTGCGGCCCGGCGTAGGTGGGTTCGACCGGTCGGTTGCGGATCCGCAATCCGCGAAGGCGGCCTCGCCGACATCGCCCGCCTCGTCGATGCTGCACATCGCCCTGGTCGTCGAGCACGACGACCTCTGGGTGTCGCTCCAACAGCGCGAAGACGGCGAAGGGCGGATCACGTTCACTGACGTCGTGGCCATGACCCGAGACGGTGTGCGTCTTCCGGTGGGCATTGCCACCTTTGACGTGGACTTTCACCCCGGAACCCGACAGTACGACGAGGTGACGCTCCGACTGGTCGTCGGCGACGGGAAGGAGTTGCTGGTCAGCGCTACACCGCTGATCCATGCGTGGGCGTACGCAGGGACCGGGTACGACGGCGGATACCGCGACGGGCGCGGCCTCGGTGCGTGGCGCGGCGAGGTGGCCGAATACGACGTCTATGTGCACGCGGGTCGGGAGCAGGTGCTGCTCGACGGTCGACCGACCCCGACCGGACATCGCGAGCAGCTCGCCCGGATGACGGTAAACGGTGTCAAGTCGACTGGTTACTGTGCCGTGATGACGCGCGGGACGCTCCCTCGGCGCGGCCTCTACGCGTGACATGCCGGGTGGCCGGTGCCCGGCACTCCAGCGGCACCGGCCACCCTCGTCGCGGGACCGGATCAATCGCCGCGCAGTGCAGCCACGCGCCCATCGAGCATCTCCGGCCGGGGCGTCTGCCACGGCATGAGCGAGCGACTTCCGACGCCCCCGTCCACCGGGAGAACCACCCCGTTGACGTAGCGTCCGGCCGCGGAGCTGAGATACAGCACAGCATGTGCGACATCCTCGGGCGCACCCGCTTTGGGAAGTACGGGACCCCGCCAGGCCTCGTGATCCTCCTCGACCGGGTCGGCGGCGGCACGCAGGCCTCCGCCGTGATCTACCGCGATGCGGCCGACACGGATTGCGTTGCAACGTATGTTGAGATGCCCGTAGCTGCCCGCGATCGCACGCGTCATCGACTCGATGGCCCCCTTGCCGGTGGCATAGGTGTCGAAGCCCGGCATCGCCTGAGCCGCAGCCATCGACGAGATCATGACGATGCTGCCGGCACGCGCACCGAGCATGTCGGTCAGAGCTTCGCGTGTCGGCAGGTAACTCGACGTGACCGTTCTTTCCATCAAGGTCGCGAACGCAGTCGGACGTACCGCACCCAGCGGGCCATCGACGTCGCGCGAATGCAGCAGGTCCGTCGGGCCGGCGTTGTTGACGAGGACGCTCACCGGTCCGCAGCGCGACCTGACCTCGGCGAACAAACCGGAAACCGAATTCTCATCGCTGACATCGGCGGGGATGAAAAGTACGTCGCCCACCGTCCTGAGCTGCTCGACTGCGTGGCGCCCACGCTCAGGATTGCGGCCACAGACGACCACCCTGGCCCCGGCGCTCAGTAGCACCCTGGCTGTCTCGAAACCTATCCCCGCAGTGCCACCGGTGACAACCGCGACTTCACCGTCCATCCGAAACGGTCTAGTGATCATGAAGCTGCCCCCTGGAGATTGATCCGCCTCCCGACGGTTTCCGCCGAGCGAGTATGTTGCACGGCGTGGGGCCCGGTCTTGTAGACCCCACGCCGCGATCGAATCAGGCGCCGACGGCTCCGTGACCCATCTCCTGAGCCAGCGACTGTAGCTGGGTCGCGGTGCCCAGACTGTCGAGGTAGTCGGTGTAGCGATGAATCTTGCCATCTCGCACCTCGAGAACACCCGCAACCCGGAAGTCCATGATCTTCGATCCGTCGCTCCGGTACATCGTGTCGACGCGCTCGGTGAAGACCAAGTCTCCCGCCGAACCGATGTTGATCACATTGATGTCGCAGTAGGCCATCCCCGTCTGCTCGGCGAGCGTGTCGAGGTACTTCAGGGAGTCCTCCAGGTTGGGGTGGTGGTCGAACCCCACGCTCTCCCACTCGACATCTTCGGCAAGGCTCTCGCGATACGTCTTCTTGAACGACTCCAGGTCAGGTCCCATTCCCTTGAAGAAGTCGAGAACGAATTGTTCCTTGTCATTGCTGGGCGACACCATTCCAGTTCCTCCAACTATCGTGTAGTAGATATTCCATGGAAAGACTATCAAAAGCGTGACGTGGGTAACAGATCGAATTTCCGACTCGGTCGCCAAACATCCTGCGCGACAGACATCAGCCGATGATGCCGGGAATGACCAGTGGGTTGTTGTGGACGACTTCGCGGCGACCAGCGTTCCAGGTCTGCACCGCTTCAGCGATCGAGGGCTTGTGCAGACCGGCACGATCGAAGTAGTGGGCGTACCGCTTGACAGCGAGGGCCACCTCCGGGTCCTCGGTCGCGACCTGAGACAGGAGGGCACCCGCTTTCATGTCCTCCGGGTTCGGCCTCGCCACGCCGATGAGCTCAGCGTCCTCGTAGGCTCCGTCGGTGGACACCGCCATAGCGAAGACGGTGTCGATGACGTCCTTCATCGCCGCCTGCGCGCGATGCGACAGGCCGGAGGCCGATGAGTTCGCAGACACGCTGCGCGACAGAGCAACTGCCTCACACGCGGCGACCGACATACCCTGGCCGTACAGCGGGTTGAACGCCATTACGGCATCGCCGATCAGCAGGTACCCGTCCGGCCGCCGCTCCAGGTCCTCCCACATCCGGCGCCGGCTACCGCGGACCCGATACGTCACGATGTCGGTGAGAAACTCCGCCTTCCGCGCCATCTCCCCCACGATCGGACTCGGAGCGGCGTCGAGGTGTGCCATGAAGCCGTCGAGATCTCGGGGTGGATCCTGATTCATCATTCCGAGGCCGGCGATCAGATAGATGCCGTTGTCGGCGGGTACCACTGCGGCACCACGACAGTTCCCCGGGTGCGGATGCGCCAGCACTCCCACGACACCGTCGTCGAAGGCATCATCCGGCAGGCGCACCTCGACGGTGGCATAGCCGATGTGCGAACGCATTTCCTTCTCTTCCGGGGCTTCATATCCGAAATCGGCAAGCCAGTCGACCGACTTCGATACCCGTCCGGTGGCGTCGACGACGAGATCACCGTCGACGGTTGTGTCGTCGTGCAGCCGAAATCCGAGTACTCGCGTCCGGTCACCGGTCATCGACAGGCCCGTCGCCGCCGACTTGCGCACCGTGACATTCGGGAGCGACAGCACCCTCGCACGCACCACATGCTCCAGGACCGGCCGGCGCATCATCACCGTCTTGGTGCCACTGCGCACTCGTCCGGCCCAGCCGAATCGACCGAAGACCGCAAGATCTGCCGGCGAGTCGACCATGCGGGCGCCTGCGGCCTCGAAATCATCCACAACGCCGGGCAGCAGTTCCGACATCGCGTCTTGACCCGCACCCAGCAGGGCGTGGACCTGCCTGCCCTGCGGCACCCCGCGTCGGTGCGCTGGTTCGGAAGGGAAGTCGTCCTTTTCGAGGATCGTGACCCGCTGTGCGTGGGGGCTGACGGCGGCGGCGGACAGCAGGCCCGCGATGCCTCCTCCGGCAATGACAACCGAATCCAGACTCACTGTGCCTCCCGCGCGACCGACGATAGTTACGTTGACGATCAATAGTTTGTCATGCGAGTATCTGGTGTGACAAGGACCATAAACCAAGGAGGGTCGAGTGATCATCCACCCGGGCGCAGAACCGCAAAACGATGCCGAGAGGGCTGTCGTCGGCTTCCTCGATGACTGGGGACCCGGCGGGTGGCCTCACATGCGTGATTGCTACGACCGGTGGATGACCGATGATGTCTCGTGGGAGAACACCGGGTCACCCGCCACCAAGGGCAAGCACGCTGCCATGGACTTCCTGACAACCCTGCACGACACCCTCGACATGGAGTATTGCACCGCGGAACTTCTCAACATCGCATCCCGGGGCAACACCGTGCTGACGGAGCGGATCGACCGCGTGCACACCGCCGACGGCAGCGTGGCGATCGAAATCCCGATCATGGGTACGTTCGTGGTCGAGGACGGAAAGATCGCTCGCTACGCCGACTACAACGCGGACTCCCCGATCCGGGAGCGATTCCCGCGGCACCACCACTGAACACTGTCGGACAGGAGCGGCACAATGACAGTTGAACCCCTCGAGCAGGCCGTTCGCCGGCTCGTAGCCATTGAAGACATCCGCCAACTCAAGGCCCGTTACTTCCGCTGCGTCGATTTCCGACTCTGGGACGAGTTCGCCGACCTGTTCACGGAGGACCTACAGGTCGATTTCGCGGAGTCGACGTCCTCACCCCGAGGAAAGCAAGAGTTTCTCGCCAGCGTGGCCCGGCACTTCCAAACGGGATACTCGGTGCATCACGGCCACGTTCCCGAGATCGACGTCACCGACGATTCGACGGCTACCGCCATCTGGCCGATGTACGACCGGGTCGAATCTCCCAGCGACAGCGGATATGTGTCCCATGAAGGGTGGGGGCACTACACCGAGACCTACCGCCGGTGCGACGACGGACGGTGGCGCATCTGCCGCAGTCGATTGACTCGGATCGAGCGTCACGAACTCCCGAAGCAGGGAGTCTCGTCGTGACCACAATCGGCCTCACTCTGCCTCAGCTGGGAACAGTCGTGTCGGCATCGCTGGTTCGCGACTTCGTGCAACAAGCCGATGAGATGGGCTTCGACAGTCTCTGGGTACAGGATCACTTCCTGTACTCGCTTGACCAGTCGGGTGACTACGGCGGTAGCGCCGCCAGCCAACCCGACGTCTACCGCTCCGTGTGGGCTCCGACCGAGATGCTCGCCGCCGTCGCCACCTGGACGGAACGGCTACAGCTGGGAAGCAGTATTCTCGTCGGCGGAAATCACTGGCCCGCTCAACTCGCCAACCGCTTGGCCACCATCGACCGAATCAGCAACGGTCGGCTGTCCGTGGTCGGCCTGAGTGTCGGGTGGTCCGAGGAGGAACACCGCGCGGTCGGAGTCGACCCCCGGACACGCGGAAAGCGCATGGACGAATTCGTGCCTGCACTTCGCGCATGCTGGGGCGACGACCCGGTGGAGTATCACGGCACCTTCTTCGACATCGGACCGGCAATCATGCAGCCGAAGCCCACCCGGATTCCGCGATTCATGTCGGGTATGTACTCGAAAGCCGGCCTCGCTCGAACGGCCCGTGACTTCGACCTGTGGAACCCCGGCTCGATACCGATCAGCAATGTAGTGGCCCTCCTCGACGACATCAACAGCGTGCGCCCCGCCGGCAAGGCACCGGTGGGGGCTATCTACCGACTCGCCCAGCAGTCCACCGCGGGCAAGAGGATGTCCGTCGAGGAGATGACCACCCGAGTCGCGGAGTGCGTCGCCGCCGACCTCGACGGAGTCATCGTCGAGACAAATTTCTGTTCCGAAATCACCACATCAGCAGCCTGGCTCGACGTTCTCAGCAAGCTCGAGCCGCTTGTTGACGCAGCGAAGGGATGATCGCAATGATCACCACAATCGAACGCCTGACCCTCCGCGTGATCAGCGTGACGGTCGCCGCCGACGACGTCATCGAAGTGTCGTTCGCGCATCCGGACGGAGATCCCTTACCGCCCTGGGAGCCGGGAGCGCACATCGAAGTGCATCTGCCTTCCGGCCTGTCACGCCAGTATTCCCTCTGCGGCGACACAGATGACCGGGCGAAGTACACGATCGCCGTGCTGCGTGAGGAGAACGGCCGAGGCGGATCGAAGGAACTCCACGAGGCCGCACAGACCGGCGTCGAGCTGAGCATCCGCCTCCCGAGAAACAACTTTCCCCTGGTCGAGGCGGAGTCGTACGTCTTCGTCGGCGGAGGAATCGGCATCACACCGCTCATTCCCATGATCGAACAGGCCCGCAAAGCCGGCGCCACGTGGTCGCTCGTCTACGGTGGGCGCCGTGCCAGCTCGATGGCGTATCGCGACAAGCTCATCTCTTTCGGAGACCGGGTAGACCTGTGGATCGAGGAAGAGCGCGGATATCCCGATCTGCCCACCATTCTCGCTGGTGCACCCGCTGGGACCGTTGTCTACACATGTGGCCCCGGCCCCATGATCGATGCCGTCGCGAAGGAGTTTTCCGCCCATGGCCACCTGGGTGGCCTGCACTTCGAACGGTTCTCCGCGAGTGGGCCGGTGGACACCAGCGGAGATTCGTTCGAAGTGGAGTTACGCCGGACCGGGGTCACGTTCACCGTTCCGGAGGGTGTCAATATTCTCGACGAGGTACGCAACGTGCTCCCCGATCAACCCTTCTCGTGCGAGGAAGGCTATTGCGGGGAGTGCGAGACCAGGGTACTCGAGGGTGAACCCGACCACCGCGATGACTACCTGACTCCCGACGAGCAGGAATCGAGCGACGTGATGATGATTTGCGTGAGTCGTTGCAAAGGACGAAAGCTCGTCCTCGATCTCTGACGTGGCATGTCCGCACGGTAGACAGGTCGCCACGTCGTCAGATACTCTAATGCTCAACATTCTATCAATCGTGCATGAGGAGTTTGCGGTGACAGAACGAGTGGAGTCCCCAACCTGCCCAGTCGCCACACTTGACGACCTGCTGGCGCTACGCCCCGACGTCGTACGGTGCCCTTACGGGGCGTACGCGGCGCAACGGGACAGTGAACCGGTTACCCACAACGAGCAGCTCGGCGCCTGGGTCGTCACGCGGCACGAAGATGTCCTGGATGTGCTGCGCGATGCCACTCGATTCTCCAATCGAATGGCCAGCGGCCCGAGTTCGGTGTCCAGCATCGCCCAGCAGATCCGGGAGAACGACCAGATTCCCGAGCGCACCCGTCGACAGGCGGCCCGAAGGATCGAACTCAGCAAATCACGCGTTCTACTGTTTTCGGACCCGCCATTGCACAAGCGCCAGCGCTCGCTGGTGAACGCGGCATTCACTCCTCGCCGGGTAGCGGAACTCGATGGTGCGGTGAAGGAGTTGAGCAACCAACTCGTCGACAACTTCGCCGCCGACGAGACCGACATCGTCGAAGCCTTCAGCATGCCGATCCCGATGACGGTGATTGCCACACTCCTCGGAGTTCCGCCGTCACACATGAAGACTTTCAAGGATTGGTCGAACGCCTTCACTCGGGGAGTTGGTGCACTCTCCCACGACGTCGATGCCATCATCGAGATTTTCGACCAGGTGGATGCCTTCTACGACTACTTCACCGAGGAACTCGATCGACGGCGCGAGCACCCCGTCGACGATCTCTTGAGCGACCTCCTGGCCGCACGGCTCGACGGTGAAGCACCGCTGACTCTGCCCGAACTACTCCAGATGCTGGTCCAGTTCCTGGTCGCCGGAAACGAGACGACCACGAACCTTCTGACCAGCGCCGTGTGGACTCTGGCCAAGAATCCCCAGCTGCAGGACGCTCTGCGTGAGGACCCCTCCAAGCTCACGAACTTCCTCGACGAGGTACTTCGCCTGGAACCGCCTGTGCAGGGCATCTGGAGGGTCGCGGTCGAAGACGTGGAAATCGCAGGCACGCACATTCCCGCGGACAGCCTCATCTACCTCGTCACAGGCTCCGCGAACCGTGACCCCGCAGTTTACACCCAGCCCGACGACCTCGACCTGGACGAATCGAAGGCACGGCACCTGACATTCGGCCGCGGCGAACATTCGTGCCTGGGCATGAATCTGGCGAAGATGGAATCCAAGGCCGCGCTGACGGTGCTCCTGGAACGATGCCACAGCATCGCTTTGGCCGATCCCGACCAGGACGTGATCTTCCACCGCAGTTTCGTGTTGCACGGCATCGAATCGCTGCCGATCACCTTCTCGCCCGCCCCTTCCTGACGGACCGCCGCAAGAGTCTGCCACGACAAGAATGCGATAGTACGAACCCCGTGCGGAGTTCGTACTATCGCATTCTTAATGATTGACAGCAGTCCGCCCGGTCACCGTGATTGAGCACGTGACCGAGCGGATCGGCTTTCACCGGGGAGCGTCAGGCGCTGGCGGTGGCTCGTCTGTTCATGCCGGCGTGGCTTCCGGGCGGTGTGCCGTCGCGAGCACACTCACCAGGTTCGCCGGCCCATCGACTCGAATCCGGTCCCCGTCCCGGATCACTCGTGTTCCGTTCTCGGTTCCAATCACGAACGGAATTCCGAGTTCTCGTGCGACCACTGCACCGTGACTTGCCGAACCACCGATGTCGATCACAAGCGCGTCGGCCAGTGCCATCAGTGGAGCCCAACTGGGGTCGGTGAACCGACAGACCAAGACATCGCCCGCGTCCAGTTCGACCTCCTGGTCCGGGTCGACCACCACCCGCGCCCGACCCTCCACGGTTCCGCCGCCACTGGCGGCGCCGGACAACTCGGTGGGAGTGGCACCGTCGATCCGATCGTCGACTTCGAGCGGCTCCGGCATGCCCCGGAAGGCGACCGGAAGCACCATTGCTTTGTAGTCGGCCCGCGTCGCGCGTCGAACGTCGACGATCTCTCGCGGATTCGGCAGCCGGCCGGCGGCAAGCTCCTCGCATTCTTCGATCGTGAAGAAGAAGACGTCATCGATCTGGTCCAGTACGCCGCGTTCCACTTGCTGAGCGCCGAACGTCCGGGCCGCCGCCCGGGCCGCGTCAATCGCCATGAGATAAGCAGCCTTGCCGATCTGCAGGGTCCGGATGATGTTTCGCATGCGATGCAGCAACCAGCGCGTCACCGGACGTCGCGCCGACGGCGTGGCGGCAAGAAGGCGGCGTTCGGCCTCGGCGCCAGATGCCTGTGCGCGTGCGGCACGCTCGGCAGGCCGCTCCGCTCGCTGAGCGTAGGACGCCGCGAGTGCGCGGACCGGGCCCGGATTCTCCCGCCACACCGACGTGTACGGATTTCCCTCGTTCGGTCCGTGGTAGCCCCACTTCGAGAGAAACTCGGTCTCCGTGAGCTCGCCCTGGCCCAGCCGCCACAGATCGTCCGCCATCTTCGTCTCGTTGACATCACCGACGCCCGACAGCAGTTGATCCGCGAGCGCTGCATCCCCTGCCTTCGCAGCAGCCTGGGCCACCGCGCTCTGAGCACCCTGAAACATGAATCGCTGCACACAGTGAACCGAGAAGATACGCTGGAACCGCTCGCGCGCCTTTACGAGGTCCTCGATCGGCTCGCACTTCGACACCGTTCGGGAGAACACTGCCGAGGTCCAGTAGTCGTACATTTCGTCGTGCAAGGATCGCAACCGGGATCCGGTCCGCAGAAGCGCGTATGGCGCCTTGAACATGAGTACAGGAACGCGTGCGTAGGTTGCCTCGAAGCGTGGCGCGTCCGGTCGCACACTGCCCATCAGGTCGCGCTCGAAGTCGTCGGCGTCGATTCCCGGTAGTGCCGACATGATCTCCTTGATGGCGTCGACATTGAGTGCCTGCCTACCGAAGAAGCATGACAATCCGCGATCGTTCACGTCGGGAGAGACGACGACCTTCCTCTTCGGAAGCACGCCGAAGGCGTACATCGAGTAGAGCCAGCCAAGCTCCGCCGATTGCTCCCAGACGCTCCAGCACATCGGTGACATCACCTCGGGGCATGCTTCGCCCAGGTTGGTGCTGGTCCAGTACCGGTCAGGTTCGGAAGTCCCGCGAATCGGATCGGTGACGTTGGTGTACAAAGAATTTCTCCTCATCGTGAGCGCAGTCTGGCGGCCCCTACACGGGCCGGTACGGTCATCGAGCCGAGGCCGTCCGGCACCGTGACGCTGCGCGATCTGCTACCGAAAGTGACGGACACCACAATTAAACTCCATCAATCTACTATGTGGCAATAGAGTGTTTGCGCTCTACTGTGCGGCGGTTCGACCGCACGAACCACGGTCCGGCGCAGAGGTCGCGCTCGATCTTCCCAGCGCAGAGGCGCCGCATCCGCCGGATGTGCGGATGCGACGCCTCGCCATCATCGGTGCGTCAGAGATCGGTTCGGTCAGCCGTACCGGCGAACCTCTCCACGATCGTGACAATGCCGGCTGTACCGTCGACACGGATGCGGTCCCCGGTGCGAATCGCGCGCGTACCGTTTCCGGTGGAGTGATATTCCAAGCGGCGGGCCCGCCGGAACTCGACGAGCTCACGGACGTGCGCCGGTGGCGCCGCGAGTTCCTCGAGCGTCAGGAAGAACACGTCCTCCGGGTCGTCCACACATCCGCGGGCGGCCAAATCGGCGCCGACGCGCCGGGCCGCGGCCCGGCAACCGTCGAGCGCAATGTGGTAGCTCGCCTTGCCCAACTCCAGATTCCGAACCTGCTGGCCCGCTTGCGCGAAGAGGAACCGAGCAAGTTTCCGCCTCAGAGGACCCATCGTTGCCATCAGCTGCGCCTCTGCGTCGAGGCGAGCCTCGCGTGCGGAGTCAGCGCGGCTGCCCAGCTCATGAGCGGGACGAGCGGCCATCGACCGGGCCAGACCGAGCAACGGCGTCTGATCCTCGCGCCATGACGACGTCCAGACCATGCCCTCGTCAGGGCCGTAATAGCCGTGCCGTTCGAGGAATTCGGCCATGGTGAGCTGCTCACGGCCCAGTGCCCACATGTCATCGGCAAGCGCAGACTCGCTGACGTCGCCGTAGGCCGAGAAGACTGTCAGCGACAAGTCCGCACGCCCCGCCTTCTCGGCCATGCCGACGAGAGCGCCCTGGACGCCCTGCAGGAACGTTCGGGTACGAATGTGCAAGGTCATCGTATCGCGGAACCGGCCTGCCGCGTCGGTCAGGTCGGCAAGGGGTCGTCACTGCCGACCCCGCACAGGACGTCCCGCCGCCACCAATCCACCATCTCCGTATAAGAGCGCTGGAGCTCACCCGAATGGCGACGGAATACTCGTGGCAATTTGACCGACATGGCCGGAACGCGCCGGAGTGAGCCCTTACCGTCCTGCATGTCCGGACGTAGGGTGCCACACACGTCGCGCTCGAAGTCATTCGGCGACGCGCCGGGTACGGCCCCCATGAAATCTCGGACGTAGTCCACGTTGAGAGCGTGGCGTCCGTAGAAGACCTAGGTCTGGCGGAGATTCGGATCTGAGGGTAGATGCACATCCTTGGGCCGCATGATCCCCATCTGGCACCACGCGGCCCGGACGGCCAACTCGAAGTTGTCCCACACGCTCCAGTCGAGCGTCGTGAGAATCCCGGGGGTGACCTCGCTGGTGTTGGCCAGGGTCCAGAAACGGTCCGGCTCCGACCACCCGTGAACAGGGTCGGACAATTCCGCCGCGTCGGGGGTGAGAGCGTTCATCGACATGAGAGCCTCATGCGGGCTTGCCGTCGGGGCCGACCCGGTCTACCGGGAAGCCCTCGTTCCAGGTCAGGCCGTCAACGAGGGTGCGCGTGTCGCCTTCGCGCCGGGATTGACGAACTGAGCACGGTAGCCGGCCCAGCGTGACTCGGAGAACTCCGTCATCCGTTCGGTCCTCGGGCCGTCCATGCGGTACGTCGCGTCACCGACTTGGAAGGTCAGGTCGGTCGGCCAGCGGTCCTCGTCGAGCCCGATCCAGGCGTCGGTGTCCGAGGTCAGCTCGACCTCGCCGGTGCTCTGGATCACCACGCCGGGGGAGAAGCCGTCGCGCCCGGAGACCAGGTGACCCCACTCGAAGGAGCCGTCGTCGAACTTGGTGCAGAACACGTGCCACATGATCTTCTTGTCGAGGAAGTAGCCGTACTCCTTCCACTCCAGGCCATGCTTCCAGAACGCGTTGTCGAACCAGATGGGCCCGGCGACCTGCGATTCACCGATCGTGCCCTCCATCCAGAAGCACGTGCTGGTGTAGAGCAGCGGCCGTTCGAGGGACGGGATATAGAACTGCATGCCCAGCCCGGCCTACGGGCCCTCCATCGCCACGATGTCGCCCTCGTTGTAGACCAGCTTGTCGCGGCTGAACTCGAGGTCCATCGGCTGCTCACCCTCCGGGAAGCACCCCGGGGGAAGCTTCTGGAAGACCGGGTCGGACCACCGCCGCGTCTTGCCCTCGAGCGTGCGTCGAACTTCGCCTCGCGCGCTACGCCCCGAGTCGGGGTGGACGTTGAGTTCGCGGGTGTGGTCGCCGTCCTGGGTCATCAGGAACAGGCCCGAGGTGTTGGAACCGACGAAGTTGCGCTCGAGGCCGTAGGCCAGGCCGTCGGAGTCGTGGAAGAAGCCGTAGAGCCACGACTTCTGGAGACCGAGTCCGTGCTTGTCCGACAGCAGGTCCATGTCGTCGGGCTCCGGCTCGAAGGCACCCACCACCGGGCGCGTGGCAAAGTCGCCCAACTTCCAGATTGTCATTCGATCTCCTTCGTTGCATCGCTTCACTGACCGAGTGTGAGCTAGTCACGTTCCACGGATATTGTCTAATATGCGACCGTTTGATGATCGACTTACGTCATGGCGAGTCGATCCGCCGACACATCGACCGCCCCCGAGAGCGACTGCTTAACCCTCGATCGAGCGACACTCTTGATTGCGAACATCTAACTATCGACTTTTCTGTGGCCTACGTCATAGAGTTGAGCAGGGGACGACGGTTATGCAGTCATTCCCGCTCGAGAGTTGCCACTTCACAGGCAAAGTCCACATTCGCCGTCGCCGAAGAGAGGCGCAGACATGGTTTCCACGTCGCCAAGAGAGAGCTCCCCGCAGCGAGCCGCTCCGACCAACCCCGGGCAATCCTCGATGGAGGGGATCACGCCAAGAGGGAAAATCGTCATCGCCGTTACCGTTGCGTTTGCCATCGTCGCGGCTCTCGTCATCACGGCGCTTCGGCAGGGCCCTGTTCTCGGAAGCGCAGACTTCACGTTCGATCCGGTCTTCAAGATTCCCGTTCCGCCGCAATCTACGCCGTACATGTCGTTGAACAACATCATTGCGACGGCCTTCATGACCCTGGCCGGGCTCGTGGGGGTCGGACTCGGCATCCACGAACTCAGGAAGACTCGTTCCTTCCTACCTTTGATGCTCGCGCTCAGTGGGGCGATGATCTGCATCCCCGAGGTCTTCTACGACGTGATCGGCGCGGTCTACTTCCCCTGGAGTGAGTCGAACCATGCGTTCACGATCCTCGGCCGGGAGATGCCGTGGTGGATCGTGGCCGGCTGGTTCGGTTATGGGGCCTTCATGATCTTCATCTACAAACTTCTCGAGAGCAATCCGCGCACGAAGACCATCTGGTGGATGTGGGCGGGCGCCGCGGCGAGTTCGGTGATATTCGAGGAGATCTTGTTGAATATGGGCGTCTACCACTATTACGGGAATCAGCCGCTCATCATCCTCACACAGCTGCCGTGGTGGTGGATCCCGTGCAATTCGGTCGGTGTGTTCCTGGCCGCCGCAATTGCCTACCGGTACCGCGAGCGCCTTCGCGGTTGGCGGTCGGTGTCGATGCTGGTGATCACTCCCCTGTCCGTGACAGCCGTCTACGGTTTCATCGCAATGCCGTCCTGGATCGCAGTCAATGGCAACTACCCCTGGCTGCCGACACAGCTGCTCGGAATGGTGACTATCGCCTTGGGGGTTGCCGTGTTCGCGTTCATCCTCGAGTCAGTGCTCGGGCGGCCACCGTTCCGGCCGAATTACATTCCTTCCCAAGACTCCCCGGAGGACGCGGTCGAGACACGACGATAAGAACACTCCCGCCCAGAGCATCCTGCGGTGGCCGGCCGGCCTCGTTCGATAAGCCAGGATCACGCGATTCGGTACTGGAGACCGGCACGTGATCCTGGTTTTCGCTCAGTTTTGCAGTGAGGTCTCGATGAATCTCTTGTACAGCTTTCCGTTGTCCCCTCGCGGGAGGTTGTCGACGACGACGAACCTTCGCGGGCACTTGTAGCCGGCAAGCTTCGACCGGCAGTAGGCGGTCAGGATCGACTCGACCTGCACCTCGTTCAGAAGTTGTTCGCGCGGCACGACATACGCCGCGACGACCTCACCGTATTCACTGTGCGGAAGACCGACTACCGCGACGTCGGACACAGCGGGGTGCAGCAGCAAAAGATCCTCGATCTCCTGCGGATAAATGTTGACTCCTCCCGAGATGATCAGCTGATTCCTCCGCCCGGTCAAATAGAGATAGCCGTCGCTGTCGAGGTAGCCGATGTCTCCCACGGTCTGCCATCCCCTCTCACCTGGCCATTGCTCACCGTTGTCGCAACGCCCTTCCCCCGCGTCGGTGTACGCGAACTTCGAAGTACCTTCAAACCACACGACGCCGTCCTGGCCGACTGGGCGCTCGTTTCCCTCGTCGTCGGTGATGTGAATAGTGCCGACGAGTGCTCGGCCGACCGAGCCGGGGCGAGCGAGACATTCAGCCGGTCCGATATGGCAGTTGCCGTAACTCTCAGATGCACCGTAGAGCTCGTGGAGCACGGGTCCCCACCAGCTCATGATCCGACGCTTGAGCTCCGGCGGGCACGGGGCAGCCCCCGTTATGGCCACCTTCAGGCTGGATAGATCGGCGGAACTCTTAACCGCTTCGGGGAGCCGATCCATGCGAACCAACATCGTGGGAACGAATTGCGCATGGGTGACCCTGTACTCGCTGATTGCCTGCAGCGCCTGAACCGGGTCGAATCGTTCCATGCACACAACAGTCCCGCCGAGCTGTGTGATCGCCAATACGAATCGGAACGGAGCGGTGTGATAGAGCGGCGCAGGTGACAAATACACGGTGTCGATGTCGAAGTCGAACAACTCCGTATATTTCCCGAGGTGAAGCGGGGCATCCGCGGGATGGACCGCAGGGGCAGGATGGCGTATCGCTTTCGGTATGCCTGTAGTTCCCGCACTGAACATCACTCGACCACCGAGTTGCTCGTTCATCAACTCCGTGTCGGTACCAACCGAGGACAGTGCTTCTTCGTAGTTTACGAAGTTGCCCGATCCATTTGTCGCGTCGGACTCGCCGCCTATTACCAACACCGTGCCAATCCGGGGCAGGCCGCTGATCGCCGCCTGGACAGCGTCCATACAACCCTGGGAAGCGACGACGACACGGGCGTCGCACGCGCCCAGGACCGTAGAGAGTTCGTCGCCGCCCAGATGCCGGTTGACGGGCGCGATATCAAACCCTGCGCGCGCGGTCGCCCAGATGACCTCGGCCCATTCGACACGATACTCGCTGACGACTGCGACGGTGTCACCGGCCTCCAGCCCCCTGCTTCGGAATACTTTCGCGAGAGAACGCGACCTTTGATCCAGTTCGCGGTAGCTGATCCGTACACCGGAACCGGCCATGACCATTGCGGGGCGATCAGGTTGTGATTCCGCGAAAGTACCTGGGTAAGACATGTGTTTCGCTCCATTCTTCGGCCACCGACTTGACCCGCGACCCCGCGCCACTACTCTATACATAGATTATCGATCATAAGTGTATTGCGACCGATCGGCCCTACTTCAAGGATGGACACCGCATGGACATCGAACGCACCGCCGCACTGGTCACCGGGGCCGCCTCCGGCCTCGGCGCCGCCACCGCCAAGCGTCTCGCCGACGCGGGAGCCACCGTGTTCGGACTGGACCTGCAGCAGTCCATCGAGCGCGCCGGCGACAACGTCCCCGACGGCGTGACCCTCCTCGCCACCGACGTCACCAGCGGCGACGAGGTCCAGGCCGCGATCGACAAGATCGTCGAGTCGGGGCTGCCGCTGCGCATCGTCGTCAACTGCGCCGGCGTGGGCTGGGCCGGCCGCATCCTGTCGAAGAAGGGCCCGCACGACCTCGAACTGTTCCGCACCGTCATCACCGTCAACCTGCTCGGCACGTTCAACGTCATGCGCCTCACCGCGGACGCCATCGCCAAGACGGACACCGTCGACGAGTCCGGTCAGCGCGGCGTCGTCATCAACACCGCCTCCGTCGCCGCATTCGAGGGCCAGATCGGCCAGATCGCCTACTCCGCGTCCAAGGGCGGTGTGCACGGCATGACCGTCCCCGCTGCCCGCGACCTCGCGCAGTTCGGCATCCGCGTGAACACCATCGCCCCCGGCATCATCGACACCCCGATGCTCGCCGGCGTCACCGACGAATACCGCCAGGGCCTCGAGGCCGGGGTCCCGTTCCCCTCGCGCCTCGGGCAGCCCGCCGAGTACGCGCAACTCGCACAGATGATCGTCGAACACGACTACCTCAACGGTGAGACCATTCGTATGGACGGCGCTCTGCGCATGGCGCCGCGGTAGGCGGCTCCGCCGCCCGTGCGCCTTTCTGGTTGTTGCAGCTACCAAAAAGGCGCACGGGGCGCAAAGCGCCCTCCGCCACGTAGGTTCCTGTGGCAGTCGCGACGAGGCGGCCACCTACAGATCGTGCAACCGCGCTGGTGCAGATGCGGTCGCCGACGATCTCATCGATCGCGGCCTCGACGGTGAGTTCCTGCTCAGCATGCGGGAAATGGTCGCAATCGATCGACAGGTGCTCGACATGCATCGATGTCGGTACCAGCCCACCCAGCAATCCCATCGACTCCTCCAGAATCGCTGAGATGATCCCGAACGGTACGGGGCCGATGCATCGTAGATTCGTTGCTGCCGGTACCACCGACGCGCGCAGCGACAACCCCGGGCCAGCGGTACACCGGAGTTTGAGGCCGATCGGGTTGTCGCTGCCGCAACCGAAGCAACCGCCGTCGTGACCTGTGGTCATTTCGCGCATCCTTCCCTGTCGATGTGTGAAGGTTCGGCGGTCCGCAGAGATAGCCCGAACGTCGCGAAAGTCTCGAAAAGGTATGGCCCCTCAGCGGACTCACTGAGGGGCCACACCCGGCACCATGTCTCACCAATTTGCGTTGCGCTGATTCGTGTCTAATGCGCAGCCGCGAGAATCTTGTTGAGCGGGTTGTCGCACCCCGTTGCACTCGCCGCAAGCCACTCGGTGACGACGCGGAGATCGGGATGCGTGTCCTTCGAGGGAATCTCCACTTCCAGGACGCCGTCGAATATCTCACCCGCCGATGCGTCGACCGTGACGTTCTTGCCGACCAGACTCATGAGCGAGCCCTCTCCACAGCCGACGACGCATGCCCGGTTGAATTCGCGACTGACCACCGCCGCATGCGAGGTGGCCCCTCCGATCTCGGTAATGATCGCCTTGGCGGCGAGAATTCCGTGGACGTCGTCCGGATCGGTCGTCGGGCGAGCGAGGATGACATCGATGCCTTGTTCGGCCATCTCCTCCGCCTCGTCTGCCGTGCCGACCACCAGACCGGTGACCACGCCTGGACACGCGACTTCCCCCCGCGCCAGTAGCGTGGCACCGATGCGGGCCGTCGGCGCGAGATGAGGGCGGAGAAACGCGCTCAACTGCTCGGGGCTGATCATCGACAGTGCGCCCTCGGGCGTGACGATGCCTTCCTTTTCGAACGTGACGGCATGGTGCACTGCGGCGCTCGCCGAGCGCTTCGCGGAACGCGTCTGGAGCAACCACAGATGCCCCGACTCGACGGTGAACTCGATGTCCTGGACGTCACGGAATGTGCGTTCGAGAAGGTCCGCGGACTCCATCAGTTGCTTGTGAACTTCAGGCATGGACTCGGCGAGGTGGCCGAGAGTGAGCGGCGTGCAGCGTCCGGAGACGACATCCTCGCCCTGCCCCTTGGGGAGCCATTCGCCGAAAGGCGCGGACTGCGCAGTGACGGGGTCGCGGGTGAACAGCACGCCCGTCCCTGAATGATCGTCCAGATTGCCGAAGACCATGGCCTGCACCGTGACCGCGGTTCCCCCGTCGTCGGAGATCCCGTGGTGGCGGCGGTAGGCCACCGCGCGAGGCGAGTGCCAGGAATTGAATACGGCCGCGACGGCGGCTTCGAGCTGCTCCCAGGGCTCCGGCGACGGGTCACTCCCGACAACCTTTCGGAACTGCTCCTTGAAGCGGCGATGGGTGTCCGCTGCATAATCCGAGTCGGCGGTTTCGTCGCGAAGAGCCGCCTCGACGGCGTCGTTGATGCCGAGGTTCAGAACGGTGTCCATCATCCCCGGCATGCTGCGGGGCGCACCGGATCGAACGGAGACGAGCAGCGGCTTTTGCGCAGCTCCGAACGTACGCCCGAGTGTGCTTTCGAGAGATTCGATCCCCCGTCGCAATTCTGTCAGCACATCATCGGCGAGCTTCCGGTCGGAAGCGTAGTACCGTGCGCATTCATCGGTTCCCAGAACGAACGCGGGGGGCACCGGGAGTCCGAGGGTGAGCATCGAATTGATGCTGAACGCCTTTCCTCCGATGAGCTCGCGCTCCGCATCCGGGCACTGCCCCAGGCGCAAGACCGTCATCTTTTGTCCTTCCTAACCAATATCAGTCCATGAATGGTGACGGTGATCAGACCGCTCGGCCGGCTGCGGCCTCGGATGCGCGATCTCTGCCGAGCAGGCCGATCAATTCTTCGTGCAGCTCGAACCACACGGTGTGGTAGCTGTCGGCAATCGGTCGCGCGATAAAGCTGTGGTCGCCGCTGTTGACCTTGTCGACAGCGGTGTCGAATCGGGCTGTGTAGTGAGCCAGGCGCTTGTTCAGCACCGCGAGCTTTCCCAGCCACGGCAGGAAGGACTCATGCAGTTCGGACAGCCGACGCACGATCTCCTCGTCGTATGCCGCATCTGCGTGATCGTTGGGTGTGGCCCCATCCTTCATCTGCCAGTCGGTGACGAGGGCCTTGAGGTCGTTGTTGTAAGAGTCGAACTGCTCGTACAGGCTCTCCAGGCCTGCGTGGTCGACCGACGCTCGCTCAGCGGCAGTCAGTTCCGCGAGTCGCTCCTTTCCCGATGCCGAGAGCTTCACGAACTGGCCCGTTCGAGTGCAGCGTTCAGCCTCGACAGCGCGGTCGACGAGACGTTCGACCGTTGCGTCGTCGATCCCAGCAGCGGACGCGAGCGCGTCCTGTGTCGCGCGCCCCTTGAGGCGAAGGGTCTGCAGCAGGCTCAGTTCCTGCGAAGTGTCCTCGTGGTGCGAACTTCCGGTGCTCATCGATTCTGCCTTCGTGCTCGGTGTGCGTTCTTACTCGACAGATTTATTGTCGATCTTTAGAGTAAAACCGATCGTACAGCACTGTGCAACAGATCACTACCAACGATCACATCGGCCCACCCGAAACGACCACCCGAGGGCTCGAAATCTTGCAGAGAAGGCCCAGTCATCGGAGAAGGAGCAAGGACATGCGCGTTGTCGTCGGACCGGTGCTGCGGAAGCGACGATCTCGGTGGTGGAGGATTGATCTCGCCAATCCGCCACTGCGACCGCGCCGGTTATCGCGGGTGATCAGCGAATCGTCGGTCAGGACAATGTGATCAACAGACGGGGTGCCTCCCGGGCGCGCCGGCGCCCGAGATCGACAACTCGGGGAGGTCGCAGTCCCCCCGCCCATCCGAGCGCTTGGCGCTGTCATCGCGACCCCGACCGGCTCGAGGCGCTCGCACCGATACGATCGAGCAGACGATGGCGATGCACGGCATGCGCGAACGTGGGCGCGAGCGTGGTCCCGGAGGCGAGGTCGTCCCGGATCTGCGCGTAGGCGTTCGCCACGTTGTAGGCGCGGGGAGCGTCGGCGAACGCGTCCCGCGGTGCGAGTTCGTAGCGCCGCGGCGGCGTCATCACCGCCATGTCGCTGCCGGCACGCGAGCCGCGCAGCTCGATGTCCGCCAATTGGAGATGCCCGGAGTTCCCTGCCAGCACGAGGTCGCCGGCGGTGCCGTTGATCTCCCAGAGGAGGTTCGTGCCGGCGGACATTCCACCTCGGAAGTGCACGGACGCGATCGCACCGCCGTCGAGAACGCCGCTCACCGCGATTTGGTCTTCGGCGGTCATCGGGATCTCCCTGTTGGACTCCCCGTCGACGACCTGCCGTCGTCGTGTCGCCGTGGTGACGGCGATGTCATCGAACTCTCCCAGCACCATGGTGAGAGCGTCGATGGTGTGACCGAACGGAATGGTGAGCATTGTCGCGCCGTTCGCACGATCGAGGGTGTACGCGTTCCGGGCGTCGACGGCCGCCCCCCAGGTACCTCCCGATCCGATGAGGCTGGTCGACAGGACCTCTCCGATATAGCCGTCGGCGATCAGATCGCGCATGTATCGGATGGTCGGAGCCGACCGTGCCTGGAGTCCGACGAATGCTGGGAGACCCCGCGTGCGCGCCGCCTCCGCGAGTTGCTCGGTCTCCGCGAGTCCGTTGCCGAGCGGCCATTCGCAGAGAACAGCCTTTCCGCAATCGAGAGCCGTCATGACGAGCTCACGGTGTTCGGGCACTTTCACTGTGATGACGACGAGGTCGATCTCATCCCTGCCTGCGAGTTCTCGCACATTGTCGTACGCCAGGTCGACACCGAACTTGTCGCCCGCCGCCTTTGCCGTAGCGCTGCTGCTGGCGACCAATCCACGCAACTCGAAGCCGACAAGCCTCGTCAGGGCGGGCACATGGGCACCGGCCGCCCAACCACCCGACGCGCTGAGCCCCACGATGCCGACGCCGATCGAACCGTGATCACTGATGGGGACCGTCATGTGCTACCACTCCTATTCGAGACCATCGCCGAGGGGCGCGCAATCGTCTCTGCCGACCGGTCCTCGCCGCACAGGCCGAGAACTGTGGCGATCGAGCATCGACGCCCCATTTCCCCATACTATCTAACTGTTGATTATTGATGACAAGAGTGATTTGCTGGCATGAAGCGGCCGAGTACAGCCAGCCGACCGCGGCTGCACCGGCACTACATCGACCACCAGTTTGGAGACACCGTTGCCTGACATCGCAGCAACATTGGAACTTCTCGCAGCGGAACGTGACATCGATCGGGCATTGAAGCTGTACTGCCGGGGAATCGACCGGCGGGATGGCGAACTCGTGCGATCCGTCTATCACGACGACGCGATCGATGACCACGGCGGAGCGTTCCTGGGTGGACCTGACGCGTATGTGGAGTGGGTGATGGAACACCTCCTTCATTTCGGGAGCACGATGCATACGCTGCAGAACACCCTGATCGACGTCGACGGCGACACTGCGCGTGCCGAGAGCTACTGCGTGGCCCACCACGTGCGGCCGACCGACAGCGACGAGTTGATCATGGATGTCTTCGGCTGCCGTTACATCGACCGCTTCGAGAACCGACCGGGGGCAGGATGGAGGATCGCGCATCGCATCGTGGTCCGCGAATGGCGCCTCCGTCAGCCGATGCTCTCGGAGGCGGAGCAGCCACGCGGATTCGCGCGGTCACGGCGTGATCGCTCCGACCTCAGCTACATGGGTCGTCTCCCGGCCCGGGACGACGATTCTGTCGTCGGAATGTTGTCACGCTGGTGGCCGGAGGCCGATCTCGCATGAGTTCGTCGTCGCATCCCATGGAGGTCCCCGCACCCGATTCGACGCCATCGACGCGTAACCGGATCCACCGGGCGCTACTCATCGAGGGACCGCGCACAGAGGTTGTTCTCATTCGGCACGCTCAACAGGTGTCGCCCTCCGGGACCGAGCCTCGCTCAGTGCATTTGGATCCACCACTCTCCGATGTCGGACTCGAGCAGGCCGATGCGGTAGCGGCGCACCTCTCGGGTGAACAGTTCTCTGCGATCTACTGCAGCGATCTCGAGCGTGCCCGAGAGACCGCCATGCGTGTCGCGCGAGCACACCAGTCCTCACTGGACCCGGTGGTACTCGGCGGGTTGCGCGAGATCGATGTCTTCGGTTTCGGCGACGACGCCCACCCGGATCCCACCGCGGACGAGCTCTCGGCCGCAAGCGACGAGTTCCTCCGGACACGACGCTGGGAGGCATTTCCTCACAGCGAACGCAGCGACGACTTCCGTGCCCGCGTGTATCGCGAGATCGAGCAACTGGCACTTCACCATGACGGCGAGCGATTCGCTGTCGTCGCCCATGGCGGCGTCATCAGCGCGTTCCTGGCAGCAGCATTCGAGATCCGCGAAGACATGTTCTTCTACGCAGCGCACACCTCGGTTACCCGCGCCTTCCATGGCGACGGACGGTGGGCCATGCACACTGTGAACGAGATCGATCACGTGCGCTCCCACAACCTCGTCAGCTACTGACGGGCTGTTTCAGAATTACCTCCGCCCACAGCTTCGAGGCGGCCTCAGTGAGACCGATCGAGGTCGCCTGCCGAACGCCGCACGGGTGCCAGTAACTCCACGAGCGTCCGGGCAGTCCCGGCATCGAGACCCGGCATACCGAAACCACAGCCACTGACCTTCTCGGTCGCCGAATCGACTACTGCACGCCCCTCCTCGGTAATGGTGACGCACCTCGCTCGGCGGTCACGAGGGTGCGTGTGGCGGTACAGCAACCCCCGGGCCTCCAGACGGTCCGTCGCGATCGTCACGGTCGTTGCGTGCACGAGCAGGTGCCACGCGACGCGGCTCAACAATCGGGTCCCGTCATCGCTCATCTGGAGTGTCTTGAGCATGAGGAAGTCAGTCAGGTTCATCCCGAAGTGCTCTTTCAACTCACGTTCGAGAACCGAGGTCATGTGTTGCTGCAACCGCATGACCGACCGCATCGCCATGAACATGGTTGTGTTTCCGTCGTCGCGATGGTCTCTCGCGAAGGTCAACCAGTCGACGGTCTCGGGTTGCGCCGGGGCTGCCGACACCACTTCCTTTACCGCAACCTCGAGATTGTCGTCCACTGCTGCCGCCTCCTGATGACGATCCGTACCGGATCACGCACGCAATAACTACATCGACATCGATTGGAGACGGTGCGCGAGCACCTCGGTGGCATCGGCGATGATCTGGTCTATCACCTCCGCGCAGGGCGCGATCTCGTGGATCAGCCCCTGGGCTTGCCCTGCCCACCACATACCGTCGTCGACGAGTCCGTGTTCGAGAACCTGGGTTCGACCTCGCTTACCGGAGGCGAGGTGTGCGACGTCCTCGAACGTGGCGCCGGGTTTGCCCGATATCTCCACGATCTGTTCGGAGATCGCGTTACGCGCGACGCGCGCGGTGTTCCGGAATTCCCGGAACACCACCACCGTCGATCGCTCGTCATTGGCTACGATCTGCTGCTTCACGTTCTCGTGCACAGGCGCCTCGTCGGTCGCAACGAAACGCGTGCCCATGTTGACAGCTGAAGCGCCCAGGGCAAGCGCCGCAACGAGCCCGGCACCGGTCGCGAACCCACCGCTGGCAATGATGGGAATGGACAGAGCGCGTGCGGCCGCCGGAATCAACACGAGCCCCGGAATGTCGTCGTCGCCCGGATGACCCGCGCACTCGAAGCCGTCGATGCTCACCGCGTCGACGCCGAGAGCCTGCGCCTTCACCGCGTGCCGCACCGCGACCGCCTTGTGGATGACCTTCACGCCTGCCGCCTTGAACGCCGGCAGGTGCGGGGCCGGATTGCTGCCGGCGGTCTCGACGATCTTGATACCACAGTCGATGATGACGTCACGATAGTCGTCGTACGGAACCGGATCGATGGTCGGCAGAATCGTCAGATTGACACCGAAAGGGCGATCCGTCATCTCCTTGCAGCGCGCGATCTCCTTCGCCAGGTCGTCCGGTGTGGGCTGCGTCAACGCCGTGAGGAATCCGAGCGCGCCGGCGTTCGCAACGGCCGAGATCAACTCGGCTCGACCTACTGCCGTCATCCCACCGCAGACTATCGGGTGCTCGATCCCGAAGGTGGTGGTGAAATCGGTGGTGAACATGCTTCCTCCTGGGATTGTCTCGGGCAATCGGGGTAACGGTGGTCAGCCGACGTACTCGGCACGGCCGTCGTCGAGGACCACTCGTGCGTTCGTTCCGTCGGGTGCAACTGCCTCGGTGCGGAACACCGCCACCCCCGGTTCAGTGGTCCACACCGACGTCGTCAACGTCTCACCGGGGAATACAGGCGAGGTGAATCTCGCGGCGATCGCCGTGATGCTCTGCGCTTTTCCGTGACCCAGCTCGGCGACAAGAGCGCGCCCGGCGACACCGTACGTGCACAGTCCGTGCAGAATCGGACGCGGAAAACCCGCCTTCTCCGTGGCGAACCAGGGGTCGCTGTGCAGGGGATTGCGGTCACCGGAGAGCCGGTAGAGCAAGGCCTGATCTTCGCGGGTCGGCAGGCTGACTCGTGCGTCCGGCAGACGGTCGGGGATCACGACGGCATCGGCACGGGTCCCCGGCCGGCCGCCGAACCCACCGGCGCCACGGATGATCAGGGTCGTGCGGGTCTCCACGACCGCCGAACCGGTGTCCGGGTCGGTGCCCCGGGCCAGCAGGACGATGACAGCGTTCTTCCCTTCACCCTTGTCCTGGATGTCGGCCACCTCCGACACCACGTCGAGACTCCCCGCGGCAGGAAGTGGTGCGAACAATCGGATCTCCTGAGATCCGTGAAGGAGTTTTCCCCAGTTGATTTTTCCTACCTTCGACAATGCGCCGAATCCGGCGCACGCGATGACGGCGTAGGTGGGCAACACCTGCTGCTCCACACCGTTGCTGTTCTCGGTGGTGAACGACAGATCCTGCGTTCCCGCTCCCACACCGAGCGCGTAGAGAAGGGTGTCGCGGTCGGTCCACGAAACGCGTTTCGGTTCCGTCACTGCACCGATAGCTGCTGGGGTGATCGACATGAGTTGATTCCTGTCTGTGCCGTACGCCCGGGGGCGGAGAAGGTTACGAGGTCGTTGCAGGCTGATAGGTGTTCCCGGCGATGCCGTCGGCGATCAATGCCTCCGCGCTCGTCAATCCCCAGTCGGTCAATACCTCGAGAGTGTGCTCACCCAGCCTGGCCGGGGGGCGTTGGACCGCGCTGGGAGTTCGATCGAAGCGCGGAGCGGGCGCCGGCTGCCGGACGCCTGCGATGTCGACGAACGTCTGACGATCGCGCAACTGCGGGTGATCGGCGGCTTCACCGAGAGTGAGAACCGGAGCAACGCACGCGTCGGTGTGCTCGAAGATCGCAGTCCATTCGGCGCGGGTCTTGCTCTGGAATCGATCGGCGATATGTTTGCGAAGCTCCGGCCACCCGTCCTCCTTCGGACGGCGCGTGAATTGCGCGGGAAGTTCGAGTAGCTCGACGAATTGTGCATAGAACTTCGATTCGAGGGCGCCCACCGTCATCCATCCACCGTCTGACGTCTCGTACACGTCGTACCAGGGGCGACCGGTGTCGAGAAGGTTCACACCGCGCTCGTCTTTCCAGCTTCCGGCGTGGAGCATGCCGTGCAGCATGGTCGTGAGTGACGCCGCGCCGTCGACGATTGCGGCGTCCACGACCTGCCCGCGACCGGACTGTCTCGACTCCCACAGTGCGGCGAGCACGCCCATGACGAGGTAGGTCGACCCCGCACCGAAATCGCCCAGCAGGTTGACCGGGACCGCAGGCGGTTCGCCTGCACGGCCCACGGCGTGGAGGGCACCCGTCAGGGCTACATAGTTGATGTCGTGCCCGGCCATCTGCGCCCAGGGGCCCGACTGGCCCCACCCGGTCATCCGGCCGTAGACGATCCGCGGGTTTCGGGCGAGGCAATCCTCGGGCCCGACGCCGAGTCGTTCAGCGACGCCCGGCCGATAACCCTCGATGACGATGTCCGCCTGCTCGACCAGGTCCAGGAGCACCGCGACCGATTCCTCCCGCCGCAGGTCGAGTACGAGCGAACGGCGGCCCCGCTGGAGCACGTCGGTCGCCCCGAGTTGGCTGTCCGGTCCCGGACGATCCACCCGGACCACATCTGCACCCATGTCGGACAACAACATCGCCGCGAAGGGTCCCGGCCCGATCCCGCCGAGTTCCAGGACTTTCAGCCCCGTCAGTGGCCCGGTGGCGGGCGCGGGCTGGTCCGACGTATGCGCTTGCTGGGGCACTCGTGATCAACTCCGTCGAATCGGTGTGGCTGCGCGATTGATATTCGCGTGTCAGATTATCTAATAATAGAGCTTTTGGTCAACGTCGTCAGATCCGCTCGATGATCGTGGCGGTCGCCATGCCACCCCCGGTACACATCGTGACGAGGCCGGTTGCGAGGTCGCGGCGTTCCAACTCGTCGAGGACGGTCTGGAACAGCATCGGTCCGGTTCCCCCGATCGGATGGCCCAGCGCGATGGCTCCGCCGTTGACGTTGACGCGATCCGGATCGATCTTCAGGTCTCGCATCACCTTGAGCGGCACGGCTCCGAACGCTTCGTTGATCTCCCACAGATCGATGTCTTGCACGGACATGCCGGCCTGCTCGAGACAACGCTCGGACGCCGGGCCCGGGGCGGTCAACATGATGATCGGGTCCGCCGCTGTGACTGCCGCGGCTCGGATGGATGCCCGCGCCGTCAGACCATGAGCCCGCGCGTAGTCGGGAGCAGCGAGCAGGAGAGCACCGGCGCCGTCGACGACACCCGACGAATTGCCGGCATGGTGCACATGTTTGACCGCACCGATCTGCGGGTAGGCATTGACGGCCATCTGGTCGAAGGAGATGCCCTCCGGCTCACGCACTTTGGAACCGCTCCGCGCGAACGAGGGCTCCAGCGCGGCCAGCGATTCCGCGGTGGTCTGCGGGCGCGGATGCTCGTCGGCAGCGAGAAGAATCGTCCCCGCGTCATCACGCACCGGAACGAGACTTCGTGCGAACCGCCCGTCGGCGATCGCTTCGGCAGCCTTCTGTTGGCTCTGCAGCGCAAACCGGTCGACTTCCTCGCGTGTGAATCCCTCCACCGAGGCGATCAGGTCGGCCGAGATTCCCTGCGGGACCAGAGCATGTTGTGCGAGGATCGCGGCATTTCCCCCGTCCAGGCGGCCACTGGTGCGTCGAGGCTGATACCGCGACATCGATTCGACGCCGCCGGCGACGACGAGCTTCTGCCAGCCGGCCGCGATCCCCGCGGCACCGAACATCACCGCCTGCTGCCCCGAACCGCAGAACCTGTTCAGCGTCACGCCGGGAACGGTCACCGGCCAGCCCGCCGCCAGCACGGCCAGCCGCCCGATGTCGTCGCCGTGGTCGTCTCGTTGATCGCCGTTTCCGATGATGACGTCGTCGACGTCGGCCGTCGCAAGGTCGTTGCGCTCAGCCAGCGCTGCGAGGAGCTGAGCGAGCAACTCTTGCGGGTGGACCCCGTGCAGTGCGCCGGTCGGCTTTCCCTTGCCCCGCGGTGTTCGAACGCCGTCGACTATCCATGCCTGAGTCATCTTGTCGTGTCCTTGCTGCGAGAGACGTGTGATTCCGCAACCCGATGCCGAGCACGGTTGCTTGCCGGGAAACTCTACTCATATACTATTTTCATGTCGAGCTTTGTGTAGCTGCTCGGACCCTTACGCGATACGCAGATCGGACGGATCACCATGCCGGGACAGATTCCGGTCGTCGACTACCTGGTGCTCGGCGACCCACCCCACCTTCAAGCGCGGATGTGCGCGCAATGCGATGCCCTCTACTTCGACCGGCGCAATGCCTGCGCGCACTGCGGTAGGCGAGACTTCACGTGGAAGGCTCTGGCCAGCACCGGACAGCTGCGGGGCTACACCCAGGTCCACCGAGCAGCTCCCTCCGTTCCGGTGCCCTACATCTCCGCGATCGTCGAACTCGATGGAGGCGGCGTCGTCAAGGCGAACCTGATCGATGCCCAACTCGACGACATCACCCCGGGCCTGACCGTCACCATGACAACGTTCGTCGCCGGCGTCGACGACGACGGCACCGAGGCGATCGCCTTCGGATACAAGCCCGTGAAGGAGCAGGGATGAGTAGCGGCGACATCTGGATCATCGGCGCGTCCATGACGCCGTTCGGCCGTCACGACGACAAGGATCTCATCGACATCGCCGCCGAGTCGGCGCTCGATGCCCTCGGCGACGCAGACGTCACCATCGAGGACATCGACATTCTCACCATGGGCAACGTGTACGAGGCCAACTCGCACAACGGCCAGCGACTGCAGAAGCAGATCGGCCAGACGGGCATCCCCGTCTACAACGTCGTGAACGCCTGCGCGACCGGCGCCACGGCACTGCGGGTCGCCCTCCTGTCGATCAAGGCCGGCGAATCCGACATCGGCCTCGCCGTCGGTGTCGAGAAGATGGGCAAGGGCGGACTGATCGGCGGCGCAGCCAAGAAGCGCGACGCCCGGAAGGTGTACAGCCCGAATGGTCGGTACGGCTCCGTGCTCAAGACCGAGGGTATCCTCGGCACCGGAATCATGCCGGGAGTCTTCGCCCAGGCCGGGACCGAGTACGCCCTCGCTCACGGCGTCACCGCGACCCATTTCGCCAAGGTCGCCCAGAAGAACCACGCGCACTCGGTGCTCAATCCCCTGGCGCACTATCGCAAGGAATTCAGCCTCGACGACATCCTGAACGCCGACGTCATCGCGTTCCCCAACACACTGCCGATGTGCTGCCCCAATACCGATGGCGCCGCCAGCGTCGTCGTGGTCTCCGACGCGAAGTTGAAGACTATGGATCCGGATGTTCGCCGGCGCGCTGTCAAGATCTCCGCGTCCGTTCTGACGTCCGATCCCTGGGTCGAGGGCGGTCAGGTTCAGCCCGACGTCAGCACCCTCACCCGGAACGCGGCCACCGCCGCCTATGAGCAGGCCGGTGTCGGCCCCGAGGATCTCGACCTGGTCGAACTGCACGACTGCTTCGCGACGGCCGAGTTGATTCACTACGACAACCTCGGGCTGTGCGAACCGGGCGGCGCCGGGGACTTCCTCGACTCAGGTGCGCCGTGGCGCGACGGGAAGACCCCCGTCAATGTGTCGGGCGGCCTGCTCTCGAAGGGCCATCCCCTGGGCGCCACGGGCATCGCGAACATCTACGAGGTGGCGACTCACCTGCGCGGCGAGGCGGGCGATCGCCAGATCACGGGGGCCAAGGTCGGACTCACACACGTCATCGGACTCGCGTCGGCGTGCGCCGTTCACATCCTCGAGGCAGGGGTGCGCTGATGACCACGATCCAGTCGGCACTTCGCAGTGACATGTCGATCGACGAGCTCCGGACCACTTTCCGCAGCTGGCTCACCGAGCGGGCCGACGCGCTCGAGCAGTTCCGCGAGCTTCCGACCGACGTCGACGGCATCTTCTCGACCCTGTCGAAGATGCAGCGTGAGCTCTACGAGGCCGGCTGGATCAGATTGGGCTGGCCCGTCGAACTCGGCGGCCTCGGCGGCGTGACCGCGTTACGCGCGGTTGTCAGCGAAGAACTCGCAGCCGCCGGATACCCCCCACCGTTCTCGTTCGCGACCCAGGAAGTCCTCGGACCCGCCATCGCGCGTTATGCCCCCACCGATCTCGCGAACGAGGTTCTTCCTCGGTTGTTACGTGGGGAAGAAAGCTGGTGCCAGGGCTTCTCCGAGCCCGGCGCCGGAAGCGATCTCGCCTCGCTGCGCACCAAGGCGGTCGACGCCGGCGACCATTGGGTGGTCAACGGCGAGAAGATCTGGACGAGCTGGGCGCAGTTCGCCGACCGCTGCATCGTCCTGACCCGTACCGGAGCCCCCGACTCAGCACATCGAGGGATCACGGCACTGTTCGTCGATATGGACACCCCGGGCATCACCGTCAGCCCGCTCGTCGCCATCACGGGTGAGGCAGACTTCTCCAGCCTCCACTTCGACAACGTGAAGGTTCCGAAAGCGCGTACCCTCGGCGACGTCGACGGCGGCTGGGCAATCGCGATGTTCATCCTCAGCTGCGAACGAGGCGCCGCCGCGTGGCAGCGGCAGGCATGGATGCGGTGGCGACTGGACCGACTGGTTGCGGACGCCCCGGGCCTCACCGACGCCCGCACCGGCGAAGCATTCGAACTGATCTCGGCGCTACGTCTTCTCTCACGCCGCACGCTGCGCTCGCTGTCCGCCGGCAAGGATCTCGGCGTACTCCCCTCGTTCGACAAGTACCTGATGTCGACCGCCGAGAAGTTCCTATTCGACTCCGCTTTGGAAGCGATGCCGGAGACGATCCTCTTCGGAAACGATCGCGAGTCGAAGGACTGGCGAACCGATTATCTCTATTCACGCGCGTCCTCGATCTACGGCGGCGCGAAAGAGATTCAGCGCAACGTCATCGCCGAACGAATCCTCGGCCTTCCACGGGAGAAATGATGGACACAGACGAGAAAGACCTCTTTCGTACGAGCCTCGAGCATGTGACCGCCGCAGCGGGTCCGGACGGTTGGCCCGACGCCGTCGCGGAGTTCGGCTGGCACGAGTTGCTCGAGGAAGACGCCGAAACCGCCGTCAGCATCCTGTCGGACCTGGAGGGACGTCTCCTCCCGCACGCCTCTTTCGTCGACGACGTGGCGCTAGCCGCTACAGGTCGGAGCGAATGGCAACGCGAGCCGAACGCACCGGTCACACGCATCGTCTTCCCCCCACTCGGCTCGGCCCGTGTCGGGAGCGTCGTCGAGAACCCTGCAACCCCCGGCGCGGACCACTGCACCGTCGCTGTCTCCGGAATCGTCTCGCTGGACCCCCGGGCTACCGCGTCGCTACTCGTCCCCGCACGCCTCGGGGACGATCTGATCCTTGTTCAGACTCCGCTCGACGAACAGAACCTGACGTTCGAACCTGCGGGAATTGAACCGGAGTCAAGGTGGACGCGTGTCGCGGGCACCGTCGAGGGAACCGTGCTGTCGACGGGTGACGAAGCCGCCGATCTCTGGCGGGACATTCGAGCGGCGGCGAACCGCGCCCTGGCGTACGAGCTGAACGCGATCGGGCGCGAAATGCTCACCGCCACCGTCGACCACGTCACGTCGCGCAAGCAGTTCGGCCGCGAACTCGGCAGCTTCCAGGCTGTGAAACATGCACTCGCAGACGCCCGAGTGTGGCAGGAATGCGCAGAACTTGCCGCAGATGCCGCCTGGGAAACCAGTGCGGCCGAGGCACCGATCCTCGCGAAAACCTTGTCGGGCAGGTTCTTCCGCAGCGCTGCCGAAAACTGCCAGCAACTGCTCGGCGGGATGGGATTCACCTGGGAGCACAGCTTCCATCGCTACCTCCGACGCGGCTTGATACTGGAACAGCTGCTGGGAACTGCTGCCGGCCTGCGCACCGAGCTCGGTGCAGGGGTCAAGCGCGGCGACATGCCAGTGCTTGCCTCGCTGTGACGTCGACCGTAGCCGAGGTTCTCGACCTCCTCTCGCTCGCCGAGATCAGCCCACGAACCTTCCTGGGAGCACAACCTGTCGAGGACCGACAACGCGTCTTCGGCGGCCAGGTTGCGGCGCAGGCCTTGATGGCGGCCGGCAGGACTGCACCGGGGCGACTGCCACACAGTCTCCACGGCTACTTTCTCCGGCCTGGTGACCCTACCGTTCCTCTTGTCTATACGGTGGAGTCCCTCCGGGACGGCGGATCGTTCTCCACCCGGAAAGTGGCTGCCACTCAGAACGGGATCGTCATCTTCGAGGCAATGATCTCCCTCAACGCGCCGGTTTCCGGTATCGACTATCAACAGCAGATGCCCGCGGTTCCGGAGCCGGACAGCCTCATTCGAATCGAGGAACAGCTCGCTCCGTACGCCGACGAATACGACGGATGGTGGGTCCGCCCACGCCCGTTCGACATGCGCTATTTCAACGCACCGCCCCGCGTCGCGTTGGACCGTGACATCGCGCCACCACCGCGGAGCCGGCTCTGGCTGCGACCCGACGGTGACATCCCGGACGACCCGATGCTCAACAGCTGCCTGATCACCTTTGTCAGCGATCTGACACTCCTCGACTCGGTGATGCTTCAGGCGCGCAAGACTTCGCGTGGCCCCGGTATCGTCGCCTCTCTCGACCACGCGATCTGGTTCCACCGGCCCGCGAACTTTGCGGACTGGCTGCTCTACGACCAGCACTCCCCGAACGGAACCGGAGGTCGCGGACTCGCAGCGGGCCGCATCTACAACCGCTCGGGTGCGCTGGTGGCGAGCATCATGCAAGAGGGCTACCTCGGACGGGACACGTGACACCATTCGATCGACGAGCCCACCGGTCGACGTGCCCGCACAGCCTCTGGAAGGACCACCATGAATCGGCGATGTTCCATCCTTGCCACCGCAAGTACCACCGTCGCCACCGTCGTTTCCTTGACGGCGTGCGCCGGGACCACGACCGCATCCGGGCCGAGCTCGGCACCACCAACTCGAAGTGACGCAGAGCCGATCACCATCACCCTGATGCGCCACGCCGAATCCGCGGGCAACGCGTCCGGGCTCATCGACACGTCCACACCCGGCCCGAACATCACGGACAAGGGCCGGCACGAGGCGCGCGCTGCGGCCGACAGGTTCGCCGGCCACGACTTCGACGGCGTGTACGCCTCCACGATGGTTCGCACGCAGGAAACGGCCGAATTCATGGCCCGCGCTGTGGACGAGCCGGTCGAGGTGCTGCCTGGTCTACGGGAAATCGAAGCCGGACAGTACGAAGGTCAACCGGAGGCCACTGCGCAGAGCACCTACCTGGCGGCGCCCACCAGCTGGCTCCAGGGGCAGCGTGACGCGCGAATCCCCGGCTCCATCGACGGCAACGAATTCGACCAGCGCTTCGACGATGCCGTCGAGCAGATATCCGACAGCGGAGACACGCACCCCATCGCGTTCGCACACGGTGGCTCGATCATGATCTGGACACTCATGAACGTCGACAACCCCGACGTGAGCCTGCTGAAAACCAACCCCCTCCGCAACACCGGATATGTCGTCATCACCGGTCGCCCGGACACCGGATGGACCCTGGTCGATTGGAACGGCACCCCGATCCCACACTGACAAACCGATTGGAAGACACCTGAACGGGGTGGGCTCGCACTGCACTCGTGCGAGCCCATCCCGTTCCGTTCGTCGAGTATCAGACGTGCGCCGCTTCGGCCTTCCGCTCCGGTGTGACCGAGACGGGTTTGCGCCAGCGCACCGCTGCGATCGCGACGAAGAGCAGCCCCACGACGACCAACCCGAGCGGCACCCACACACCCGCGACGGACAGCAGCATGCCGTTCTTCGACAGGTCCCCTGCCAGGCCGGTGATTTCGCTCGGCGCGGTGTGCAGCTTGACGGTCGAGAGCGGAAGCACGGGCACATTCTCACCGTTCACCGGAACGGTGACGTACATACTCTGCGTCTGGTCGACGTTCAGAGGTGCGCCGAATTGCTTGTCCACCGCCAGTTTTGCCACGTTGACGCTTCCGAACCCCAGGTCCAGAACGTCGGGGAGCGTCGCGAGATCGGCCTGCAGAGTCGCTCGCGAAGCCTCGGGGACGATGCCCGCCTGCAGGAGGCCCGCGACGACAGCCTTGGGAAGCTGCGACGGGAAGTCCTTGAACTGCGCCAGCACCGTCGGGCTCTCGATGGGACCGGAGGCGTTGACCTCGTAGTTGTTCACCTCTCGCCCCTCGAGGGTTCCCGAATCGACGTACGTCGCTGCCTGCCCGGACCGGGTCACTGCGTCGTACAGCAGATTGCCGTCCTCGGAGGGTCCCATCGGGAAGCTGAACGCAATGCCCTCGTGATCCTCGAACGTGGCCTTGTCCGCGGCGGGTATCAGCGTCTGCTTCTGCTCATCGGTAAGCTGCACGGGTGCGAAGTCCACGCGACTGACTGCGTATCTGTGCACGTCCTTCTGCGTTGATCCATCCGGCAGAGTGATTGCGGTATTGCTGGTGACGATCGCCGTGTCGCCATCGGTTGCGTCGACGGTCAGTGACCGGTCGGCCGTGATCGGCATTTCCGGCGTGATGAGGTTCGCAAGGTCGTTCGCCGCAAACGCCTGAGGGTTCAGCGCACTCATCGTTCCCTCGTACTTCTGGCCCTGACTCAGGTCGGCGGGAAGCTTCGTCAGTGACGGCAAAGCAACGAATCTGATCACGCCGGCCGCTACGATCAGCGCTAGTCCGACCACCAACAGCACTATCGATGACCTGCGAATTGACATGCAGAACTCCTCATTGTGGGTGTGATGAGCGATCGAGACCGCGCCGCCGGCACCTGAGTGGAATCCGACTGCGGGCGGGTCATGTTCGGCGCGGATGCGCTGCATCGTCAGCCGCCGATCGACAAGCGTCCAATGTGACGCCAGTCACCACCATAGTCGCTACATCGACTATTTGTAAGTAGACTTCGACGCCGCACTCACCTGTACCTCATCACCATGAAGGGGATCGACAGTGTCATCACGCCACAACCTGTATTCGAGGACCCGCGCCTCGATCGCCGTCCTCGCTGCCACCGCAACTGCATGGACCCTCTCGATGACTGTTTCTGCCGCAGATCCATTGGGCGGATTCGCCGAGTACCCCGATCCACTGCATGCGCCGTGCGAAGGGATCTACCACGCCCCGAGCGACCAGATCTACGTCGAGGAAATCGTCAATCCAGGATCGAACGGAAACATCGGAAGTCTCGGCGTCCTCGATCCCGTGACCGGAGAGATCGCGCGCTATCCACTTCCCGTTCCGGGAACGACCGCCGGCGGGGCGGCGTTCGGGCCGGACGGAAAGCTCTGGTTCACGTATTTCGGCGCTTCCAGTGGTGTCGCGTTCCTCGATCCCGACACCAGGCTGTTCAATGCATTCCCCACCCCGAGCCCGAACTCGACTCCGACGGACATCTGGCCTGGGCCGGATAATGCCATGTACTTCACCGAATCGATCGCCCAGAATTTGGGACGAATCGACCTGACGACACACCAGATCACCGAGGTGCCGATTCCAGGCGGGGGCCTGAACGTTCCCACCACGATCATCATGCCGGGTGCCGGCGCCAAGATGATGTTCTCCGCAGCCCTTGCCAACAGGATCGTCGAGTACGACACCGCGACCGGCGAGTTTACGCACCATGACGTGCCGACGCCCGGCGCGGTACCGCAGGGACTGACGCTCGGCGCCGACGGCGCGATCTGGTTCAGTGAGACGCTGGGCGCGAAGATCGGCCGGATCGATCCCATATCCGGCGACATCACCGAATACCCGATCGCAACGCCGGAGGTGCCCGTTCCCTCGATGGGCCCGCTCGTTCTGGGGTCGGACGGCAACCTGTGGTCCGCGAACGGCGGCTTCACCGGAGGAAGCACGATCGGACGCTTCGACACCACAACTCACCACATCGACTATTTCCCTCTTCCCCGGCCGGGCTCCGGACCGTGTGATATCGATTCGGTCGCTGCAGCGACCGGAAAACTCGTCATCGGCCAGACGACAGGCGGCGCCATTGCGGTCGCCGAGATCGAGGAGCTGAACGCAATCAAGTAGGCAGTCCACCGGAGAAGGGTCGCCGGGGCGTGGTGTTTTCTCCACCCTCGTCCCGGCGGCTGATTCGCTACCCGTTCGACGATGCTGCGATCATCGAGGAGGATGCGATCTGCAGACTCATCAGCGTTGCAAGCACACTCACCGTTTCGCCGGCGGGGACCACAATCTCGCCGGCGGGACCACAATCCCGATATCGGACGTTTCGATCAGGGTTGACTCCGCACGACCGGACGCCCCCACGACCGACGCCGTTCCTGTGGCGCGAGCGGCCTGCACTGCTTCGAGGGTGATCGGATTCTGTCCACTACAGCTCACGGCGAGGACTACGTTCGGGCGCTGAAGTCGACCCGCCATCACGTTCTGAACGAGTGCATCTGCCGGCGCCTGCGCCCGCCGACCCGCCTCCAGGAATAGTGCAGCGGATGCGGCCGCCAAGGTCGCTGATCGTCCGTTTCCGAGGACGAGAACTACGTCGGCTCCGGCGAGCAGTCGCACCCCCCGTCGACTGCAACCGGATCCAACGCATCGAGCGTTTCCCGGAGTCCTTCCGACAAGTCGGCAAACGTGGAGCGTAAGGCGTCGGCAGCAGATGCCGGATCACACTGACGGCGTGGCGAGAATTCGCGTGCCGAAGCGCCGAGTTCTTCCAGAAGCGCTCCACGGAGATGCCGGAAACCGGCGTAGCCGAGACGTCGGCAGGCGCGAACGACCGTCGCGGACGACGCGCGTGACTGAGCGGCGAGATCGGCCACCGAGCCCCACGCGACGTCCCTCGGCCGCTCCAGACAGACCTCGGCTACTCGCCTCTCGCTTTGCGTCAAACTTGGTACCGCGGCCCGGATCGCCATCGATGCGGGGCCGGACACTGCGGTCCATGGTGTAGGTGAGTGTTCGTCAGCCACGCTGCGCGGCTTGGAGGAATCGCACCGTCGCTTCCGAGAGACCGCCGTCGACGTACAGCACCTGCCCCGTGACGTAGCGGGCGTCGTTCGAACCGAAGAACGACACGACATCCGCGATGTCTTCGGGCGCGGCCCTGCGGCCCAGCGGGACCAGCGAGTTGAACCGCTCCTCCCGGGCGGGATCAGCCATCGCGGCGGCCGTCCCTTCGGTGGCCACTCCGCCGGGAGCGACCGCGTTGAACCGCACACCGGTCTGCGCGAATTCCACGGCACAGAGTTTCGTCAGTGACACGACTGCCGCCTTCGAGGGTGAGTACGCCCCGGTCCCCGGTGTCGGCACCTTCGCCGCCATCGAGGCGATGTTGACTACCGATCCGCCAGAGGCTGTCAGCTGCGGCAGCAGTTGCTGGGTGAGCAGCAACGGCGCAACGACGTTGACGTCCATCACGCGGCGGAACTGCGTGACGTCGACATCGGCCAACGACGCCGCCGGGAAGATTCCGGCATTGTTCACCAGTATGTCGAGGTCGTCCACGGATTGCGAGAGTTCGCGTACCGCATCCACGTCCGAGACATCGCAGGCCACCGCCCGGCCGCCGACTTCCTCTGCCACCGCTTTCGCCTTCTCCGCATCCAGATCGACGGCGACGACGGAGAATCCGTCCTTCGCCAGCCGTCGCGCGATCGCACGTCCGATGCCTTGTCCCGCACCCGTGACCAACGCTGTACTCACTCGCCACACCTCTCCACAGAAAATATTCGGATCGCCGGGACATTCGTCCGCGACAACAGTCTATTATTAGATAATGAACTACGCGACTATCGCGCTTCCGTCAGTCTGACACTCCCCACTCCCCGAGGCAATGGCTGCGGGGGACACGGCCGACGGTTCACAGCATCGATGGGCGTCGGCAGGCCCTACCTACACGAGCGAGGCAACCAGATGATCACCCCGTTGAGCCCCGTAGCCGCCAAGACCTGGCAACTCCTCGCAGATCGTGCCGCAGCAGAGCGGGACCCTCGACTGCGCGCGAACATGGAGGTCGTCGCACGACACGTCGAGGCAGAAGTGCGCGGCGACATTCCCGCCTTGATGGCGACTCTCGTCCCGGAACCGCGATATCAGGTATGGGGCGCCTCTACGAGTGTGGGACCGCAGGGATACGACGAAGTGGCGGAATTCTATCGGGCCGCCATCCGGATCGGCAAGAATCGACTCGAGTTCGAGATCGGACGCGTCGTGGTGGACCATGACGCCGTCGTCACCGAAGGCGTTTTCCGCCATGCCTATTCCGGCGCCGTGCTGACCACCCGTGGTTACGGCGGCCTGCAGGACGACTCGTCGGCATGGTTCCTGGTGGAGTACCAGGCGCTGATCGTCTGGCCGATCAGCCCGGATGGCCTCATCATGGGGGAGGACATGTATGCCGGTGAAGCTCCTCGCATCGTGAGGCGACTGGACGCCGGCGAGCTCGACCATCTCGGACCGGTCGACCGCATGTGAGCCTCGCCGATCACCGAGCCCCCGACTCCCCATGGTGACCGAGTTCACACTAAGGTACGATAGTCGGACATTAGATCTTTGGATGAACAAGTTCGTGACGATAGCCGAACGGCGCATCCGCCTGAAAGGAATCTCCATGCTGAGTCCGTACGACGAACTTCCCGTCCATCAAACTTCCTACCCCCTGTCGGTGGTGACGAACACCGACCCCGGGTTCGACGACGGCTACTTCTTCAGTGTCTTCTCCGCGGACCACCGGATCGTTTGCTTCCAGGGTCTGCGCATCAACCCCAACACCGACATCGTCGGTGGGTACGTCGGCTTCAGTCGCGACGGCATCCAGAGGACCGTCCGGTTCAGCCGGACCTGGCGTGAACTGTGCGACACCGTCGTAGGCCCCTATCGCATCCAGGTCGTCGAGCCGTATCGCGACATCCGTCTGACACTCGATGACAATCCCTCGGGTCTCCGATTCGAGCTGAACTGGATGGGCTCCTCCCCGGCATACGAAGAAGCGCACCATCTTGCAACGAATCGTGGTCGTCCGACCACCGACCAGACGAGGTACTCCCAGGCCGGAACAGCGCTCGGCTGGATCGAGATCGATGGTGAACGCATCGATGTAGAGCCCACCCAGTGGTACGGCAGCCGAGATCACTCGTGGGGGCTCTACCACGAACGGCCGCCGCTCGCACCGAATCCACGATTCCTACCCCCGCGAGCAGCGGAGGGGGTGCCTCGCGCCCTGCGATTCTGGACGCTGTTCGGTGCCGGTGAACTGTCGGGGTTCTACGCCATCCATGAATCACCCGACGGCAAACAGGTGCCGATGAACGACACGTTCGGTACGCCCTTCGAGGGCAGGCTGCACCTGGGATGGGACACGGAAACCATCGACCTGGTGGGCGGGTCGCACGAGCTCGAACTCGTGCCGGGTACGCGCTTGCTGCGCGCGGCGACCGTCACCCTTCTCGATGCCGACGGGGGAAAATGGGTGCAGCACGTCGAACCGGTCGCTCCGCCGTGGGTCACCGCCACCATCGGTTATCAGGCCGGGAGTTGGAAGGATGGCGGTTCGATGCGGACCTACCACGGACCGGGTGTGAGCGTCGAATGGGACGAGTTCGATTTCGCCGAGCAACCGTTCGACCACACGATGTATGACGGCACGGTTCACCGCAATCTGCACGGCAAGGAGTATCTCTCCCGGGTCACCACCCTGGCGCCCGATGGCCGACGCTGGGATGGTGCCGGCCATACCGAGCTGTTCCTCGACGGCCCCTTCGCTCCCTACGGTCTGCAGTGATGGCGGAACTCGGAGACGTCGCGTTCGTCGAGCGGTGGTTCCGCGAGCGGCTCGGCGACATCGACCCAGAGGCTACCGACGTTCGGATCGCCGCAGCCGAGCGTCTCTCGCGAGGAGTGTCGCGGGAGACGTGGTCGGTGACCGCGACCGTCCTGGTCCACGGAACCTGGGCGCCGCAGCAGTTCGTCGTCCGCCGTGACCACGCCAGCGGGAGCATCATTCCGACCTCGCTGCAGACCGAGTACGACGTCTATCGGTTCCTGCGCGACTCCGCGATTCCCACCTCGAAGGCGCTGTGGTTCGAGGACAACCACGACTGGTGCCCGGACTCTCGGCCGGCATACGTGCGCACCCATGTCGCCGGTGACTGGAAGCTTCCCTTCATCAGCAGCACCGATGAAGCGCACGACGAGATGCGCATCGCGGCCTCGAAGGAACACCTCGACAAGCTCGCACTGGTGCACACCGCGGACTGGAAAAGTCTGGGATTCGCTGACATCTTCGCAGTGCCGGATTCCCCGGCGGACTGCGCCGCGAATCTGGTTCGCGCAAATGTGGCACAGCTCGAACGGTTTCAGTTCGAACCGAATCCCATACTCAGCGAGGGCGTGTCGCGCCTGCTGCAGTCGGCTCCCCGGGACTGCCCGCAGATCACTCTGTGCAAGGGGACCAACGGACACGGCGAGGAGGTCTGGTCCGGTGGGCGCATCGTGGCGATGTCCGACTGGGAACTCGCCGCACTCGGTGATCCGGCCTACGACTTCGCACAGATTCAGGAAATGATTCCCGAGATCGAGCGTGGCGGGCGGCGCCTCTGGGGCCTTCCCGAAGCGCTGTCCTACTACTACGACCGCACCGGCATCGAGGTCACGGTCGAGCGGATCGACTTCTACCGAGCGCTCTATGGACTGCTGCAATTCCTGTACACCCATCATGCGGCGGCGCAGGTGCGCGATCAGGACCATCCACCGTTGCGGTTCGTGTGGAACGCCGCCGAAATCGGATTCCACAGCGAAGTACGCCTGGCAGGCCTCTTCGGCGCCGCACCCGGAAAAGTGAGGTCCTCACAATGATCTATCCCACGACAGATGTCGTTCTCACGTCGATCATCGATGCAGTCGAGACCGACATCGCTCCCCACGTCCAGGACGACCACGCAGCGAGTTTGTGTAAGACCGTCGCGCAGATGCTGCGCTCGGTCCGGGCACGCACGACCGACGAAATCTCGGCGCTGCATGCCGGCAACGATGAATTACGCGGCGTCCTCACGGCGGCCCTCCACCGCGCGGACCACCCAGCCGAGGTCCGCACATCCATCGCGGCGGCGATAGACGATGCACCGGCGCCGCGATACCCCGACCTGGCAGACCTCCACCGTGACGCTGTTAGCCTCCGTGCTGCGCTGGTCTCGATCATCGACGCGACACCTGATGAATCGCACCCGAGCCGGCAAGCCGCGCGTGAGTACATGCGTCACCAGCTCGAGCGCGAACAACGCTGGCAGCAGGACGCCTTCACCGGCCCTCGGCGATAGACGCCGAGGTCAGCCGCCCACCGTCAGTAACCGGCGGAGGCGGCCGACCTCGGCGCGCCGGTCGATCGAATCGACGTAGCGCTCGAAGGATCCGTACTCGCGCCGGAAGGCATCGAGGAACCCGAGCATCACCTCCGGCGGGGTGTACACCATCGAGGCCTCATCGTTGACGATCAGCGCCATCGCCACCGGATCGTGTTCGCGCATCCATGCGAGGCTGCGCGCCATACCGGCCGCACTGAGCGCGTAGTCCTCGGCGATCTGATGGTCGGGAACGCCGAGGATCCCCAGCAGGACCGCGACGACGATCGCTGTCCGGTCCCGCCCGGACGTGCAGTGCACGACAGCGGGCAGTGCACCGGCGCCGGCGAGCACGGTCAGTGCTGCCGCAATCGTCTGCCGGCCCTCCCCGAGCATCTGGTGGTAGGCGTCGATCAACGGCGCGGGCGTGCACCACCCCTGTGACTGGGACTTCGTCGGCAGCGACTCCCACGCCACGAGCGGCAGAGCATGCAGCTCCGGTGATCGCTCGTACCACGCGCACAGTCCGTGTTGCTCGACCTCCTTGGACGTCCTCAGGTCGATGACGGTCCGCAGTCCGATGTCGGCAAGGACTCGCTGATCGCGGCGGTCGAGCCGGCCGAGTGCATCCGACCTGAACAGCACGCGCTCGCGGATCGAGGTCTCCGAACCGGCAGGAAGTCCACCGAGGTCCCGAAAGTTGAAGCATCCATTCAGCTGAATTGCCCTGGGGCTTGTCGCACCCGACATCGTCGCTACGGCTCCTGGTTCTGGTCCGGGATCACGGATTCCGGAAATTAGGGATTTGTTTCTTCATCCGCGCGCGGCCGGCGATTCGCGCCTCCTGGCCTTTGAAGCTGACCGACTGGCCGAGCGCCTCCCGGTCGATCGCCTGGTGGAAAGAAGACTCCGTGGACACGTTGACGAGGCTCTTCATCATCGCCAACGCGGACGTCGGCCCGTCCGCCAGAGTCTGAGCCCACTCCTCGACGAACCGGTCGAGTTCGCCGGAGGGAACCGCGCGATTGGCGATCCCCATCTCCGCGGCCTCTTTGCCCGTCAGCTGCCGGCCGAAGAACAGGATCTCCTTCGTCTTCGCCACACCGATGAGTCGAGGGAGGGACCAGGATGCACCACCGTCGACTGAAATTCCCAAGTTGGCGAACGTCTCTCCGAAAACGGCATCCTCGGCAGCGACTACGAGGTCGCAGCACAGCGCGAAGTTGCATCCGAATCCGACGGCGGGTCCCTCGACCTTCGCGATGGTCGGCCGCGGGAGGTCGTGGAGAAGAGTGCACAACTGGCCCACTCGGCGCATGAATGTCAGCTCGTCCGGTTCCAACGGGGCGCCGAGATCCATGCCCGAGCAGAATGCGCCGCCGGCCCCGGTGATCACGACGGCACGGTCGTCGGGAGTGCGGGCGATCTCCTCCAATGCGGCGATCGCCCCCTCCACGAGTTCACCGGTCAGCGCGTTCTTGCGGTGCGGCCGGTTGAGCGTGACCGTCACGACACCCTCCGAGCGGGTGGTCAGGACCTCAGACACGCCTTTCCCCCAACCCGGACAGCTGCGCTACCCGTTCGCGGTGCTCGCTGGCGGTTCCGAGGTACAGTTCGCCGAATTTCGCTCGGCGGTAGTACAGGTGCGCGTCGTGCTCCCAGGTGAACCCGATCCCGCCGAAAACGTGCAGCGTTTCCTCGGCGATGTGCATGAAGGCATCGGCGCACACCGATTTGGAAACGCTCGCGGCGATCGCCAACGCGGTCGCAGTCCCCGGATCGGGGTTACGCAGCCACTTCTCCGCCGCCGCCACGGCGGCGTCAGCGGCCGACCGCGCCATTTCCAGTTCGAGCAGCACGTCCACGAGGGTGTGCTTGATGGCTTGGAAGCTGCCGATCTTGCGGTCGAATTGCACCCTCTGCTTCACGTAGGCGACAGCCTCGTCGAGGCACTGTTGCCCGGCGCCGACCAACTCGGCCGAGAGCAGCGTGACGGCCAGATCGAGGCCACTGGCCACGGCCGCCGACGCGGCCTCTCCGGTCGCCAGCAGCGTTGCCGGGGTATTCGCGAATTCGACGGTACCGAGAGCACGCACGAGGTCGAGTGAGTCGAGCATTCGCCTCTGGAGTCCCGCCGCGCCGGCTTCCACGGCAAACAGTCCCGTGCCGTGGGGAGTGGACGCGGTGACGAGCACGATGTCTGCGGCGGCGGCATCGACGACGAAGCCCTTCTTCCCCGTGACATGCCATCGTCCGTCGGTCTCGGTGGCAGCAGTCGACGTCGGAGGGAGAAACCAGCCGGTCTCGGTCTCGTGGAACGCCGCCGTCGCGACGACCGCGCCCTCCGCGATCTTCTGCAGCAGTCGCCCCGCCTCGGGTGCGTCACCGCACCCCAGGAGTATCGCCGAGGCCAGGCCCACCGTGGAGAAGAGCGGTACCGGCGACAGTGCGCGTCCGGTTTCTTCGAACACTGCGGCCGCGTCGGCCACCTGTGCGCCGGCGCCCCCGAGGTCCTCGGCGACGAGCAGTCCGGCGACGCCGACCTCCTCTGCGAGTGTCCGCCACAAGCTCAGGTCGCAGTCGTCACCGGTGTCGACCGTCGACTCCAGCCACGCTCGAACGTCACCATGCCGTGTGATGACGCTGCGAACCGCCGATCGCAGCTGGTCGCGCTCCTCGACCATGACGTCAGACATGGGAGCGGATGCTTTCGGCTGCGCGGGCCCGGATCGCCACGGGCGACTGCGGCGCCCCGCAGCTCGGCAGTGCCACCACGGCGGTTCCGGGCATCACGTTGTCGCCACGTTGGTTTCGCGCGTACGTTTCGAGTTCCACGACGTGCTCGCCGTCCTCGTCGACCCGCTTGCCGGTCACGGTCCCGCCGAGCTCGATGACGTCTCCGAGGTACACGAATCCCCGGTATTCCGCTGTCACGTGCTTGACCCAGGCGTTGTCCCCGCACCAGTGCGTCAACGCGAGGATCTGCCAGCACTGGCGCTGGAATCCGACGTCGTACTGGTAGGCGACGCCCATCGCGTTCGCCGCCGCCTGGTTGTAGTGCACCGAATAGATCGGCTCACGTGCCTTCGTTACCGGATCACGGAACGCCCAGGCGGGGTGGGCGGCGTAGTCGAGCGCGGCGGATGCGTTCGCCTTCAGCCGGGGAATGGGGGCGCCACCGCCGGCCACGAAGGCCACCTCGTCGGTCAGCCCGATCGGGCCCTTCGTCAGGGTCGAGGCTGCATCGCCGACGGCAACATCTTCCCACCACAGGGGATTCTCGCCGCGCGGCTTCTCTGCCAGGACCTTCCGCTCGACCTCCTCGATCTCCTCGACGGTCCACCGGTGCGGTACCTGAATATCCCGCTTATTGCTCTTACTCTTACTCTTTGCGGCACCACGCTCGTAGTTGACGACCTGCCAACGGATTTCGGCGACGTCCTGGCCCAACTGGTTCACGTAGGTGTTGGTGAACGTGTCGGTGACCATCTTGCCGGCGAAGTTGCTGGGCCGCGGACCGGTGAATCCGTCGTAGCGGCACCCGGAGCTGATCTTGTCGTTCCAATAGATCGGAGCGAGGAGATCCATCTGGGTTGCACAGTGGAAGGCACCGAGTCCGGGCCAGCCGAACTGGATTCCGGAGAAGCAGCCGATCGAGAACGAGGGCGGGGCGACGGGCCCGCCGTAGTCGGAACGCCTGCCGTGCTCGGCGTCGGTCCACAGCGGGTTGATGTCGCCGATTCCGCCCGCGAACTTGGCCACCGCAATTCGAGTGGCTTCCTCATTGTTGACCGAGTGATCGATCCGCAACTGGGCACCGATCTTCGACTCCATCGAGGCGATCATCGCGTCGTCGATGACCGCTTCGGGCATCCGAGCCTCCTCCGTTTCCGGTGCAGACTGGATGGCGCCGGCGGTCACTTCTTGCCTGCGTTCGGGTTCGCGGTCCACTTCTGGCCGGCCGGGATACCGGCGTCCTGGACTGCCTTCGCCAGGTCGGACACCGACCAGCGTCCCTCGGTCTGCAGCTTCCACTCGGGATCCTTCTCCCACGGCTTGATCCTCTGCACCCGGCTGCCGCCGACGAGGAAGACCTCTCCGCTGAGTTCGGATTCGGGTGAGGCCAGGAATACGACGAACGGAGACACGTTCGCCGGGTCCCACCGATCGAACTTGCCTTCGTCGGACGACAGGGCGTCGCCGAAGGCGCTGACGGTCAAGCGCGTACGTGCCTGCGGGAGAATGGCATTGACGCGCACGCCGTATCGTTCGAGTTCCTTCGCGCTGACCTGGGTCAGCGATGCGATCGCGGCCTTGGCTGCGGCGTAGTTCGCCTGGCCGGGGTTGCCGAAGACCCCGGATTCGCTCGAGGTGTTCACGACCGAAGCGTTGACCGGCCGCCCCGCCTTGCTCTCCTCGCGCCAGTATCGCGCCGCCGCTCGGGTGACCAGGAAGGTGCCCCGCATGTTGACGCGGACCACGAGGTCCCAATCCTCGTCCTCGATGTTGACGAGAACACGGTCGCGCAGAATTCCTGCGTTGTTGATGACGACGTCGAGGCGTCCGAACGTCTCGAGGGCGGTGTCGACGATGCGCTGGGCGCCGGCCGAATCCGCGACATCGTCACCGTTCGCCACGGCCTCGCCACCGTTCGCGCGGATCTCGGCTGCGACCTCCTCTGCGGGACTCGACGCAGCACCGGTACCGTCCTGACCACCACCGAGGTCGTTGACGACGACCTTGGCGCCCTCCGCTGCCAGCAGCAGTGCGTGTTCACGGCCGATTCCCCGGCCTGCGCCCGTCACGATCGCGACGGCGTTGTCCAAGCTTCCCATGTGAAACTCCTACTCGAATGCGTGTGAATGGCTGCAGTCACCCAGGAGGCGGACCACAGCGTCGATCGGGCTGTCAGCCCTTGGTCGATGCGCTCGGAGCCGGGGTAACCGGTTCCTTCGGCAACCCCAGGACTCGCTCGGAAATGATGTTGCGCTGGATCTCGTCGGTCCCGCCACCGAGCCGGAATCCAGGTACACCGAGCACGAACTCGGACCAGGAGTAGGTACCCCACTCCCCGGTGTCCGCGAGCAACTTGGGACCCAGCGTCTGACTCACCAGGTGTGAAAGGGCGGCCAGGTTTCGCGTCAGCGCCAACTTCGACAGCGACATCTCCGGTCCGGGGAGGTGGCCTGCTTTGGCAGCTGCCTCGGCGCGCGCTCTCATCGCCTTCGCCGCGGCAACGCCCGCATACACCTTGGCATATTCCTGGCGAATCGCCGGATCGAACTGCGCGTCCAATTGGACGAGCATGCCCGCCAGCCGATTCATGTCGAACAGACCGCTTCCGCCGCCCGCCGATCCTCCGATGGCGCCACGTTCGTGCATGAGCGTCGCGAGAGCGACCTGCCAGCCTTCGTCGACTTCACCGAGCCGGAATTCGTCCTCGACGCGAACACCCTCGAGGAAGACCTCGTTGAAATCGGCGCCGCCGGTCATCTGCCGGAGGGGACGCACCTCGACGCCGGGTGCATGCATGTCGATCACGAATGCTGTGAGGTTCTTGTGGCGGGGAGAGGCAGACGTCCTGGCAAGAAGAAGTCCGACGTCGGAGTAGTGCGCGCCGGAGGTCCACACCTTCTGGCCGCTGATCACCCAGTGGTCCTCGACCCGGGTCGCCCTGGTCTTGACGGCGGCCAGGTCCGAACCGGCGGCAGGTTCGCTGAAGAGCTGGCATCCCACGACGTCGCCGCGGTAGAGCGCCTTCAGCCATCGCTTCTTCGCGGTGTCGGATCCGAACTGGTCGAGGGTCGGCCCCACCATTCCGAGACTGACCCCGAGCGGCGAACGGGAGGGGGTCTCGTAGTTTCGCTCGATCTGAAGGTAGGCCTTCTCGTACTTCGACGGCAGTCCGCGACCACCCCATTCGCGGGGCCCCCGGATCCATCCGAAGCCGGCGTCGAAGACCGTCCTCCGCCAATCACATGCGACCTTCGCGTCCTCCGAGGTTGCACCGCGGAAGAGACTGAAGGTGTCGTCGCCCTCCCCCCACGATTCCGCGGTTCGCGGTCGCCGCGGCTCCGCGGTGCGGTCGAGAAACTCCTTCGCCGCCGCACGGAACTCGTCGAGGGTGGGGATCGTGGTGTCGGCGTCCGCGGTGCCGTTCGGCTCGATCGTCTGCATCGCGCTCACATCAATTCCTCGACGCTGCTCACGATCTTGGCCACCGTCGGGTAGCCGGAGAGCGCGGACGAGAAGGGTACGGGAGAGTAGTCGCTACCCACCCGTTGCACCGGCGCGATCAGTTCGTTGAAGAGTTCCTCGTGGATGCGGGAGCTGATTTCGGCACCCGGCCCACAGAACTGGGTGGCCTCGTGGACGATGACCGCACGTCGTGTCCGTTCCACCGAAGAAAGAACGGTGTCGAAGTCGAGGGGGACGAGGGTACGCAGGTCGATCACCTCCGCCTCGATTCCCTTCGCGGCCAGTTCCTCCGCTGCCTGCTCGACGACGGGAACCTGGGGTCCGTAGGTAACGAGTGTCACGTCTCGCCCGGGACGCAGTACGTTCGCCTGTCCCAGAGGGATGCTGTAGTGCCCCGTCGGCACTTCTTCCTTCTTGCTGTAGGCAAGCGAGATGTGCTCGATGTACAGGCAGGGGTCCTCCGACTCGAGACACGCGGCGAGCAGGCCTTTCGCGTCTGCGGGCGACGACGGCATCACCACATTGATTCCGGGGGTGTGCATGAACCACGCCTCGAGAGACTGGGCGTGCTGAGCGCCGAATCGGCTGCTGCCCACGACGGTCCGGACGGTGATCGGCGTCGGGGTGGCGCCGCCGGTCATGTACCGGAACTTCGCGGCGTGGTTGACCACCTGGTCCATGCACACCGCGATGAAGTCGAAGAACATGATCTCGGCGACGGCGCGGTATCCGCCGAGTGCGAGTCCGACCGCGGTTCCCACGATCGCCTGCTCCGCGATAGGCGTCGAGCGCACCCGTTCGACGCCGTACTTCGTCGAGAGCCCTTTGCTTACTTTGAACACTCCGCCGGTGGGTTCGGCGATGTCCTCGCCGAGGAGAATGATCTTGTCGTCGGCGGCCATGGCCACGTCGAGGGCGGAGTTCATCGCCGCCGCGGACGTCATGACGGCGGTTTCCGTGCTGCGTTCGGTGGTAGTCACTTCACACTCCGTACCCAGGTGTCGTCGGCAAATACGTCGGTGAACAGCTCGTCCTCGTGGGGCAGCGGGCTGTTCTCCGCGAACTGGAAGGCGTCGAGGACGTAGGCTTCCGCTTCGCGGTCCAGTGCCTCGATGCGCTCGGCAGTGGTGAGCCCCCGGTCGATCAGCCAGGATCGGAAGGTCGGCGCAGGATCACGCTGCATGGCCGCCCCCAGTTCGTCACGGGGGACGTAGGAGAAGTCGGCCGTACCACTGTGACCTGTCAGTCGGTAGGTCACGCATTCGAGGAAGGTGGGGCCATCGTTGCGTCGGGCACGTTCCACTGCGGTCTCGATGGCGTGCATTGTCGCGAGTGCGTCGAAGCCGTCGACGCGCTCGGCGGGCATCGAATACGCCGATGCGCGTTTCGCCAGCTCGACGGACGGCGCGTACTCGGCGATCGGAGTGTGCTCGCCCCACTGGTTGTTCTGGCAGATGAAGACGATCGGGAGCTTCCACAGCGCGGCGAAGTTCATGGCCTCGTGGTAGGCGCCGATGGACGTGGCGGCGTCCCCGAATGTGACGACGGTGGCCGCGCCACCTCCGTCGAGCTGGTTCGCGAGGGCGAGACCTACCGCGATCGGCAGTCCGGAACCGACGATGCCCGTGGTTGCCATGAAGCCGACCGCCGTGTCGTGGAGGTGCATCGGCCCTCCCTTGCCCTTCGACGTGCCGTCGATGCGGCCGTACAGCTCGGCCATGATCGACCGCAACGTGACGCCCTTGGCGAGTGCGTCACCGAGATTTCGGTACGTCGAGACCAAGCGGTCCTGGGGAGTGAGCACCGCACCGAGCGCCGCGCACACCGCCTCCATTCCCCGCACGGGGTAGAAGGCGGCCTGGAGCCTGCCTGCCTTCGCCTCCTGCGTCGAACGGTTGTCGGCCAGGGTCGTGGTGACCATCAACCGATACATCTGTTCGAGCACATCGGTGTCCGGGATCGATCCGGCGTCTGTGGTCGTCGTGTGCGACAGCGTCTGTTCTGACATGTCGACCTCTCCGTCGTGTGTGATCACGCCTACCTCCCGATCCGCTTGCGGTACAGGTCGTAGAAGTGTCGGATCTTGGTTTCCTGATAAGCGCCGAACGTCACTCCCGGTTTGTTCTCCACGAGGGTGTGCAGGCCCTTCTGGACCCATCCGACGTTGTATTCGTCCTGGAAGAACACCCTCGCCAGCGTCCCCAACTCGTCTGCGTCGACGAAGGTCTCGTCCAACCCCATCCGGCGGACCTTGGCCGGCGCCGGACGCTCCCCCTGGAAGGGCGACAGGACCAGGCACTCCATGATGCAGGTCTCGGGGTCGTCACCATTGGGCTTGAAGCGGTAGCACGTCCGGTTGTATGCACCCCACGGGTGGAAGTTCGGGAACACCGTGTAGAAGAACGTATCGACGCATTCGGAATCCGACAGACTTTGCGCCTTGTCGCCGAGCATGTCACTCATGGCCTTGCGGGTGGCGTCGGCAATCACGGTGCGTGCGCGCACGTCATCGGGCAGGGTCTTGATCGGTGCGTCCTCGAGGCCGAGGCCCATCATCGAGTCGAAGATTTCCTGCTCCGTCGGTTGCACGGTGAGGTGCGGACTCGGCGTACCTCGGGGCGTGATCGCGCGACTGACGTTGTTCCAGTAATCGTATTGGGAGTTCGCATCGCCGATGCCCTGCAGCAGCTGCGGGTGGGTGGTGACGACGTGAAACGACTCCATGAAGGCTTCCTGTGCCACCTTCCAGTTGCACGGGAGAACCTTCTCGACGTGCGCCTGTGTGTAGCGATTCTCGAAATCCCAGCGCTCGAACTGCGCCGGTAGCTCACCGAGGTAGTCCAGGAGCGGTTCGGCGTCCGGATCCATGTTGATGAATACGAATCCGCCCCAGGTGTCGACCCGGACCTCGGGCAGCCCGAACTTCTCCGGTTCGATCTGCGGAAAGTCCCATTGCGCGGGGACGTGTGCGAGCTTGCCGTCCAGTGCCCAGCAAAAGCCGTGGAACTGGCAGCGGAGTTCGCGGACGGTGCCGGGCTCCTCGCGAAGCTGTCGTCCCCGATGAAGGCAGGCGTTGTAGTATCCCTTGATCTCACGGGGACCGGTGCGCACCAGGAGAATCGAGATGCCGGCAATATCGTAGATCTCGGTGTCTCCGACGTGGGGAATGAGCTCCTCACGGCAGGCGAACTGCCACGTCTTGCGCCAGATCTTCTCCTTCTCCAGTTCGTGAATCTCCGGTGAGAAGTAGAAGTACGCCGGAATGTCCGCGGTCCCCAGATCGTGCGGGGACTCCATCTTCAGGAAGTCGGGAACATGCTGGGTGTCCGCGGCGAGGAGGTCGTGGTAGCTCACGCCCGGCGAGCGATCTGTGCGGGTCCGCGGTTCGACATCGGTCATCGTCTTGTTCACACCTTTTCTGCAGGCGGGGTCGGGGTGGATGCATGGCTTCTCCCGAAACCAGAGGCGTGTCGGGAGACCACTGCCTTCTCATGTGTGCCGACCCATCGGCACATCTCCGGATCCGCGGTCCGGATCTCGCCCGAGATCCAGACGCCGTGGCGGTCGAAAATGCCTGTCTTACCGCCTTTGTCCACCTCGACTCGCGCGTCGGGAAGTGCGGAATAGACGTGACCGTTCAGCGGGTGCCGAAGTTTGAAAACCATAGTTACACCACCTTGCGGAAGATCAGCGGAAGGGGCCTGCAGTCCTGTGCGTGACTACGTACGCTCCGCAGATTACTCTAATAGTAGAACATTGACAAGACGAGTGTCTGCGGTAACGCCGGTGCATCCACGTCACGATTTTCCGCCGTCCGGCGCACCAGCTGTTAACCTAGATACTCTAAAAGTCGAATTTATCTGATCTGAGCATTAGTGCGCGGCCTGGACGGTTGCGAAGAACGGAGAACCACGGTGGCACAGAAAGTTGCGGGGAAGACTGCACGCAACGCCGAACTGACAGAAGCCGAGAAGCTCGATCCCATGCAGTGGATCAAGTTCTACTGGCAGCAGCAGGTCGACGACGACCCCTATCCGTTCCTGGCGATGAGTTCGGTCCTGCGTCTCCACCAGCTCATGACGTCAGTACTGGAACAGGAGCTGAAGAAGGGCTTCGAGATGAGCCTGACGGACTACCTCATGCTCAAGACTCTGCAGCTCAGCGACACCGGTACCCGCCTGCTCAGCCGGGTGGCCTGGCACCTCTTGGTTCATGCGACGACCGTGACGATCGCGACGGACCGCCTGGAGGCCCGCGGGCTCCTGACCAGGCAGGCACACCCCAACGACCGGCGCGCGACCCTTGTGACCATCACGAACGAGGGCCGCACACTGGTGGACGAGGCCACCGCCGCGCTGAGCAAGGCGGATTTCGGCCTTCCCGGTCTGACTTCGGACCAGGCGGAGGCACTGGTGGCGATCGTGGCTCCGATCCGGAAGGCCGCCGGCGACCTCGACCGCGCGCACTGACGCGCGCTGCTGCGGCATGGGAGCATCGGCCGACCTGCTCCGGCCGAGCTCTGGTGGCCCGACCGGAGCCGGCAGGCTCGACCCGGGGACTCAGCGCCCGGCGGGGGCGGATTCGTCGTCTCGGTCCCAGTACGGTGCACGCAGCGCGCGCTTGTTGATCTTTCCCACCGCGCTGCGGTGCAGCGTCTCGACGAACTCGACGGATCGAGGGCACTTGTAGTGGGACAGTCGCTCACGGCAGTAGTCGAGGATGTCGTTCTCGGTGACGGAGGGACCGCGGCGCACGACGAGCGCGAGGAGTTGCTCCCCCATCTGCTCGTCCGGGATACCGATGCACGCTACTTCGACGACCCCGGCGTGCGTTGCCAGCACTTGCTCGGATTCTGCGGGATAGATGTTCACCCCACCCGAGACCACCATGTCCGAGAAGCGGTCCGTGATGTAGACGTACCCGTCCGCATCCTGATAGCCGATCTCTCCCAGCGTGAACAGACCCGGCTCGAGGTGCGCGTCCGCATTCGATGCGTTGTGGTAGACGACCCCGCGGCCTGTGGCATCGCGAAAGTACAGCCGGCCGGTAACCCCTGCGGGCACCGGCTTTCCGTCGGCGTCGACGACCATCGCCTCGAACGGTGAAACGGGCCTTCCGACGGATCCCCGGTGCTCCAGCCATTCGCCGGCGCTGATACGGCACACGGTTCCGACCTCACTGGCACCGTAGCTTTCCCACACGACCGGACCCCACCAGTCGATGATCGCCGCCTTGACGTCGGTCGGGCATTTCGCCCCGACCTGCTGGACGAAACGCAGCGAATCCAGGTCGTACTTCGCCCGCACATCCTCCGGAAGCGCGAGAATTCGCTGGAAATGCGTCGGCACCATGATCGAGGAACCGATCCGGTCCCTCTCGATCGCCTCTAGCACGCTCTCCGGGTCGAATTTGGCCAGTACCGTCACCGGCACGCCGGCCAGGAACAGCCTGGTCCCGACCAAAGGGCCGCTGTGATAGAGCGGACCGACAACCAGGTGACGTCCCTGTTTGACCAGTGAGTTCTCGCGGAGACGGTCGAGGTGTTCGGCGATGTCGGCACCACCGGCGAATGCCGTCGGGGGCAGTTCGGTCCCTTTCGGCCGACCGGTCGTGCCCGAGGTGTACACGAGGGAGGGCAGGGGCGCCAGGTCGGTCCTCGGCTGGGCGTCCGACGCGGCGCCCAGCCAGTCGTCCCATCGATGGACGGCCGGGTCGGCCGATTCCCCGGCGTCGCCCCACACGACAATCGTCGATACTCCGGATGCCGCGGCCGCGGCACGACCACGATCGAGTGTGTTGGCGTCGACGAACGCAACAGAGGCGCCCGAGTCCTCGAAGATGTAGGCCGCTTCGTCGGCGGTCAGATGGAAATTGACCGGCACGGCGGAGGCGCCTGCGAGGGTAATTCCTCCGTACGCCAGAACCGCTTCGGTGGAGTTCCCGCCGAAGACCGCCACCCGCCGCAGTGCGCCGAGATCGAGTGCGTTCAGACCGTTCGCTATCCGCCGTAGAACCGCATCGGCCTCCTCCCACGTCACCTCGGTGTCGTCGCAGCGCAGAGCCGACTGTGCCCCACCATCCTCCGCATCGCGCGAAGCAAACGTCATCAGCGCACTCCTTTTGCCAAACCGTTGGGAACGGCGCCACGCCGGGAACAGACACCGGCGCGGGGCCCACACTTACTCTAATAAACAACTATCGAGGAAGCAACGTAGTAGGCTACGATCGAATCGCACCGAGTCCGAGTGCACACGACAGTCATCGACGTCACGGCTCGCGCATTTACCGCGTGAGAGGTCACCGATGACCGAATCTTCGTCGAGTCGAAAGGCCGAAATGACGGACTACAAAACTGTGAAACTGTCGAGAGACGGTCACGTGGGCGAACTTCAGCTGTGCCGCCCCGACGTACTCAATCGCTTCGACGGCGCCCTGCTCGACGAACTGGGCGAGGCACTGAGCGAACTCGGCCGGGATCGCGACGTTCGCGCCGTAGTACTCACGTCGACCGGACGACACTTCTCCGCCGGGGGCGACACCGAGGCGATGCTCGCCGCCAACGACGATCTGCGGGTTCTGATGGAGCAGGTCGACGACGGACGTCGGCTGTTCCGGACATTCGCCGACTTCCCGAAGCCCCTTGTCGTTGCTCTGCACGGACACGTGTTCGGTGTGGCGACCAGCCTGGTCCTGACCGCCGACGCCATCGTGTCCACCCCGTCGGTTCAGCTGTCGGATCCCCACGTCCACCTCGGGCTCGTACCTGGGGACGGGGGCTGCGTGACGTGGCCGGCCAACCTGCCCATGGTCCGCGCGAAGCGGCACCTGCTCTGGGGCGAACCGCTCCTCGCCGAGGACGCGTACAAGCTGGGCATGGTCACCGAACTCGTCGACGATCCCGAGGAGGTGGCCCCGCTGGCTCGAGCGCTCGCCGCGAAGGTCGCCGCTCTACCCCCGGCTGCGGTTCAACTCACGAAGCGGGCTCTCAACAAGGGTATGCACGCGCGCATCGACGAGGTCTTCGACACCGCCTTCTACCTCGAAGCCATCAGCGCGTCCACCGAGGATCTGCGTGAAGCAGTGAGCGCCTTCAAGGAAAAGAGGCCAGGATCATGGCAGGGACGATGACGGGAATCGACAGCACCGAGCGCACATCGCTCGAGCAGGTGTGGGGCACCGACGTGCGCCCCTCCGAGTATGCCGGCCACCCCGGACTGCTCTACGAGCCGCATCCGCGGTCGTTCGCGGAACTTCTACTCAGCACAGAGCGGTGGAACGACCGGACGTATCTGGTACAGGGCGAACGCCGCATCACCTTCGAACGATTCTCCCGATCGATACCACTGGCCTGTGAGTACTTCCACGACTGCGGCATCCATGAAGGCGATCGCGTCATGCTCCTCGCCTACAACAGCCCCGACTGGGTCCTCGCATTGTGGTCGCTGTGGATGATCGGCGCGGTCCCGGTGCTCGGCAACCGGTGGTGGAGCCCCCATGAGATCGAGAACGCCGTCGACGTGGCGACCCCGAGGTGTGTCGTCACCGACATCCCGCAGCTACCGGAAACGGTCACCGTCCCCACGGTATCCGTGAACGATCTCCGTCGATTCTTCGACACCGACCTTCCGGAACCGGCCGCCCGTCGGCAGGACGATGCGGCGCCGCAGGGAGACGAAGATGCAGCGGCACTCATCCTCTTCACGTCCGGCAGTTCGGGCATGCCCAAGGCCGTCGAACTGTCACTGCGTTCCGTCGTCGCCAACCAGCACAACCTGCTGCTGCGCTCCCGGCGCCTGCCCCAGCAGGTCCCCGCCGACGCCCCGCAGGCATCCACGCTCGTCTGCACTCCCCTATTCCATATCGGCGGGATATCCAACCTCGTCACACAGTTGGTCAACGGTGGAAAGATCGTCCTCAACGACGGCAAGTTCGACCCACAGCAGGTGCTCACGCTGATCGAACAGGAGCAGGTCCAGAGCTGGGGCGGTGTTCCGACCATGGCCAGCCGGGTCCTCGAGCACCCCGACTTCGACTCGTTCGATCTGTCGAGCTTGCGGTCCTGGCCGCTGGGCGGCGCCCCGGTCACCCCCGGACTCCTCGAGCGGATGCAGCGAAAGCTCCCCCAGCTTCGCGAGCGCGGACTCGGAAACACCTGGGGCATGACCGAATCGGGCGGATTCCTCACCGTCGCAGGCAATCGGGATCTCGAACGGTACCCCGGGACCGTCGGGCGCCCCTATTCCGTTGTGGAACTGCAGATTCTCGGTCCCGACGAGCGAGGAATCGGCGAAATTCTCGTCCGCTCGCCCACGGTGATGCTCGGTTACATCGGAATCGACGACGACACAGTCGATTCCGAGGGCTGGCTGCATACCGGCGACCTCGGGCACATCAACGAGCAGGGCTACCTCTTCCTCGACGGCCGCAGCAAGGACATCGTCATCCGTGGTGGCGAGAACATCGCCTGCGCCCACGTCGAGGCCGCACTGGCCGCCCATCCCGACGTCACCGAAGTCGCGGCGATCGGACTCCCGCACGCCGATCTCGGAGAAGAGCTGGCCGCCGTCGTCGTCTTCCGGGCGGGTATCACCCCACCCACCCCCGGCGAACTACGCGAATTCCTCACCGGCACGCTGGCGTACTTCGCGATTCCGACGCGCTGGCAGTTCCGAGACGTCTCCCTTCCCACGCTGGCCGGCGAGAAAGTCGACAAGAAGACCCTCGTCGCCCAGTTCCCGACCGACAACGACGAGCGAGGCTGAATCACCGTGGTCCGTCTGACACCGCCCGACGAATACTTCAACCATCAGGTCTCCTACCCCCATGCGATGGTGGGCTCCAGCGACCCGAGCTGGCGCGAACGGTACTGGATCAGCATCCAGGACGTCGAGAACAAGGACGTCGTTCTCAGCATCGGAATCGGGCAGTACCCGAACCAGGACGTCCAAGAGGCATTCGTGGCTCTGTCCTGCGAGGGCAAGCAGCACAATCTCCGGCTGTCGAGGGCGCTTGCCCCCGACAGTCACATCATGAAGGTGGGCCCGCTGACCATCGAGGTGGTCGAGCCGCTCGAGGAGTTGCGACTCACGCTGGAGCCGAATCCGTCCGGCATCGAGTTCGACATCACGTGGTCCGGACGTATGGAGCCAACCCTCGAAGGCCGGCATTTTCAGGTCAGCCGGTCGAAGGTCACATACGACGCCGTCCGCTACGTGCAGGTGGGCCGCGCCGCCGGCACCCTGACCGCACCGAACTACGCGGCTACCCTGACACCGGAAACGTGGTGGGGTGAGCGCGATCATTCGTGGGGAACTCGGCCGCTTCCCCGGGCGCAGGGTGCGCCTCCCGGGGAACGCCCCGAGTGGAAGATGCTGATGTTCTGTCCACTCCAGCTACCCGACTTCGGTCTCCACTTCTACTACTACGAGGCGGAACCGGGACGGCCCGTGCATCTTTCGGCTGCATTCTCCAAGCCGATCGGCGCTCCGGAAGGCGAGTCGGAGGATCTCATCGTCGGCGTCGACCACGATCTGCACTGGGTGGAGGGGGCACCGGCTGCCACGCTCGCCGGCGGTCGCATCACCCTCACACTGGACAGCGGTGAGAAGCTCGACTTCGATCTGACGGCACATCCCGGCCGGGCACATCTCCGCGGCGGCGGCTACGAAGGCTGGAACGGCTGGTACCAGGGCCACTGGAAGGGTGAGAACAGCCTCGAACACGACGTCTGGGACCTGAACGACAGAGACAATTTCTACCGCTACGCGAAGGCGGGCAGCGACCATCTCGTGGAGGTCCGGCACAACGGCCAGGTCGGATACGGAGTCATGGAGTACATGGTGCTCCCCGGCTATGGGCGCTATCCGGAGGCCATCCCCCCGAAGCCCGCGAAGGCGAAGGCACGCGATGAGTAGCGCCGTGTCCAGCCGGGAGCTGACGACGGCCGAGCTGACCGACGCATTGCGCGCGTTCCTCGGCCGGAATCTTCCTCTCGATGCGGAACCCGAGATCGAAGCACTGTACCGGGCCGGGACCGGCAGCTCACGCGAAAACTGGCCCTTCGATGCGACGTGGCTCGAATCCGGTGAACGATCGACGCACCGGCTCCTGATGCGGCGAGATCCGCAAAGCGCGGTGGTCGACACAGCCAGAAGCGCGGAGTTCCACCTTCTCCTGGCACTCGAAGCGACACCGATTCCCGCACCGCGGGTTCGCTGGCTCGACGACGAGGGCACCGACCTGGCGCGACCGACCATGATCGGCGACCGCTATGACGGCACCGCACACCGCGCAGTCCTGCGCGACAAGAATCCCCTGCGACTGTCGTCCGAGCAGCGGCTCGCGCTCGCCCACGACATGTGCGACGTGCTGGGGCGACTCCACTCGGTGGACATCGACGCGCTGGGGTTGCGGGACATCCTGCCGGTACCGGATTGCTCGCCGGGGGAGCACGAACTCGAACGATGGATCGGTGAACTCACCGGCAACGAACTCGAACCACAGCCGGGTCTGCACCTGTGCGCCGAATGGCTGAGGGACAACCTTCCCGCGTCACCCGACCGACTCGTCCTCGTCCACGGCGACTTCCGTCCGGCCAACGTGCTGGTAGACGACGGGAAATTCGGAGTGCTCCTCGACTGGGAGCTCGCCCGACTCGGGGATCCGTTGGACGATCTCGGGTGGTACACAACCCCGCTGTACCGAGGCGAGCACTTCGTTCCCGGGCAGTGGGCGCAGGAGGACTTCCTCGCGCGATACACCGCTGCCACCGGCATCGAGGTCGCGCCGAAGGCACTGGTCTTCTGGCAGGTCCTGTCAACGTTCCGGCTCGCGGTCATCGCGCTCAACGGGGTTCGCAATTTCTGCGACCTGGGATCGGACCGACCAGCGGCGCCCGTCGATTCACTGATCGCGAAGGTCGTCGATCAGGTACTCGCTGCGGAGAAAGGCTGAACGATGCGCCCCACCCCACAGGAGATCATCTCCGGAATCTCGCGGATCTTGAAAGACACCATCGAACCGCAACTGGCGGACGAGCACGCACTCAATCGGCTTCGAGAAATCAGATCTGTTCTTGCGCAGGTTGATTGGAACGATGCGGCGATCAAGCTGGGACGTGACACCGACGCAGTGGACGCGTTGCTCCAGGACTGGAGCGCGTGGTCCGATGCCGACGAGACCCGCTCGGCTGCCTTCGCCGCGCAGCGGACACAGATCGCCGAGCTCCTCGCGTCGTCGTATGAATCGTTGCGCCACGAGCCCTTCGCCGAACTCGAGGCGCGGCACGCACAGTACGAACGAGTGGTCGTCGACGTGTCGAGTGCCACGTCCCAATGGTCCCGCGACGGCAACCACGGGGACGCAGCCGCACCTATCCTGCAGCGCCTGCGCGAGCACTACTCCAGTCAGCGCGGCTGATGTCGCCGGTCGATGTCAGTCAGCGCGAGCACGCGGTGCAGGACGCCGCCACTCTCACCGAAGTGTTCCGCCACACTGTGGAGACGTGCTCGCAAGACGTCGCGTTGAAGTGCGCCGCCAGCGGGCGGTCTGTGACGTGGGCGGAGTACGGGCACGAGGCCGCCGCCCTCGCCGATGGATTCACGTCGATGGGTATCTGCGCCGGCGATCACGTCGTCCTGATGCTGAGCAACCGGGCCGAGTTCTACCTGGTAGACACCGCACTGATGCTGATACGGGGCATCCCGGTGTCGGTGTACAACTCCCCCTCGATCGAGCGGCTCAGCTACATCTTCACGCACTGCGGTCCGGTAGCGGTCATCGTCGAGGACGATGTACAGCTCGAACGTGCTCGGGCGGCCGCAGCGGAGAGTGGTCACCACCCGCGTCTGGTCGCGATCGAGGAGGTAACGCCCCGCGACGACCTCGTCATGCTCGCCGACCTGGCGGCGACGTCGCCCACCGACCTCGCCGAATTGGCCGGTCACGCTCGAGCCGGCGACACCGCCACGATGCTCTATACCTCCGGTACGACCGGCGACCCGAAGGGCGTACCGTTGACCCACCGGAATCTGCTGTTCGCCGCCCGGACGTTGACGAAGCGGATGGGCATCAGTCTGCGCGGCCGTCGCCAGCTCTCGTACCTGCCGATGGCTCATATCGGAGAGCGACTGGCGACCCACTACGTGCATATGTTCGAGGGCAGTGAGGTGACGTGCTGCGCGAACCTCGAATCCTTCCCCGAGGTGCTGGCTCGGACGGAGCCCCACATGCTGTTCGGCGCACCGCGGATGTGGGAGAAGCTCTACACCCGGGTTCAGGACCTCGTTGCCGCTGCGCCCGACGTACCCTTGCACTGTCACCTCGAGACGATCGGCCTCGGACACATCGATATCGCGATCGTGGGCTCGGCGCCACTTCCCCGACACATCCAGGAGTTCTGGCGCTCCGCAGCGATTCCCCTGGCCGATTGCTACGGCCAGAGCGAAACATGCGGCGTCGGAACCTGGGATCCGCAAGACCTCGTTCTCGGAACCTGCGGCAAGCCATTCGACGGCGTGGAGGTCGCGATCTCCGATCTCGGCGAGATCCTGGTTCGCAGTGAGGCCGTGTTCGCCGGCTACTACCGCGATCCAGCACGCACCCGGATGGTCCTCGACTTCGACGGCTGGTTTCACTCGAGCGACCTGGGATCTCTCGACCCGAACGGCAATCTCACGGTGCGAGGCCGCGTGGACGACCTCCTGGTGCCGACCTCCGGGCACAATGTCAGTCCCGCTCCGATCGAGGCCCGGTTGCTGCAGATCCCACTGGTGAGCCACGCGGTGCTCTGCGGCAGCGGCAAACCCTTCATCACGGCCCTGCTCGTCCTCGATTCGGAGGCGGTCGCCAAGTGGGCAGCCGACCGTGGGTGGGCGGAACGCTCTCCGGAGACCCTGACGACGGATTCGGCATTGCGACCGGCAATCAGCTGTCATATCGACAACATCAACACCGGTCTGCCCGGGGCGGAGCGGATCAAGTCCTTCGCGTTACTTCCCGGCGGAGAGACCGACTGGACGCCGGATACTGTTCTGATGACCGCAACCGGAAAAATCCGTCGCGCCCAAGTCCTTCAGCGGTATGCCGAGATCATCGAATCGATGTATCCATAACGGAATTGCGCAGCTTCTCCCCTACGACGTTCCGCACGTAGGGGAGAAGCTATGCGCCACCCGGCCAATGGTCGAAACCGGGCCCCACCCAGAGGGCGGGTATCGTGGAGGATCGCCCCACGACTCTCTGGAGCGGCGCCGACGGCTCCCGCACGCCGGCGCCACTATCTTCTAGCCGACGGGTTCAGCCGCTGCTTCGCGGCGTGCCCGCCACACCGCCATGTCGCAGTAGTCGCGGACCACCGCGATGGAACCGTCCGCGTCCAGTTCGACGACACCTACGCACTCGATGGGTACCTCACGTCCCGAAAACCAGAACCGGTCCACTCGCTCGAGCCACACGCGGCGACTATCGACGGTGGCGGTCACGATGTCCCAGTGCACCTTGTCGGAGGCACCGAGGATCTTCGCGAAAGTATCCGCGATGGCCGCACGACCGCGCGCGGGTTCCTGGGGAACCGCGAAATGGTATTCGCCGTCGGGTGTGAAGCACTCGGCGACAGCGGTGGCATCTCGCTGGTGCACTGCGTCGAGGAAGGCCTGCACCCCAATCGGCAGCATCATGATGCTGCTCCCGATCGGGCCGCGTGCGCGGCTTCTTCGCCCGCGATTCGACCGAATCCGCACGCGTTCGCCAGCGAATTACCGCTGCCCATATACGTTTCGCCGAGAATTCCGCCCGTGCATTCACCGGCGGCGAACAGCCCGTCGATGGCCGCACCATCGTGCCGCAGCACCCGGGCCTTCTCGTCGATCCGGAGGCCGCACGAGGTCATGTTGACGGTGGCCGGACGCACCTCGACGGCGTAGAAGGGCGCTGTGCTCAGTGGCAGCAGGAACTTTCCCGCCTTGCCGAAGTCCGTGTCCTCGCCGTTCGCGGCAAGCGTGTTGTACCGGTGCACTTCACCTTCGAGCGTTTCGGCGGGCACCCCGATTGCCTCCGCGAGCGCGGGCAGATCGCGAGCCGACTTCGCCCTACCTGTCGCGACGTTCTCGTCGACGAGATCTGCCGTGTAGTTCTTCGGGCGAAAGGGCGGATGGTTCGGCCACACCTGCTTGTAGCAATCCCGGTAACGGTCCGCCGACTCCGCCGGCGGGCGCAGGGCTGCGTCGTCGAAGACGACGAACGCGCGGTTGCCCCTCGCACGCACCAAAGTGTCGAGAATTCCGTACGGCGCGGTCTCGTCACAGAACCGGCGGCCAGACGAATCCAGAAGGATCGTCCACCCGGGCAGGAAGGCCTCGTTGAGCTTGGCGAAGTGGGGGTCGAGTGTGCGGAGCCCGCGGTCGAAGCCGGTGAGCTGCGCGCCGAGTTGTTCGGCGAAGCCGATCGCATCACCACGCGATCCGTCGGCACCGATGTACCACGTCCAGTCCGCCGTCCAGGAGGACGGAAAGTATTTCTGGAGCAATTCCGGGTTGGCACCGAAGCCGCCCGTCGCGATGACGACTGCGTCCGCGGTGATCGTCTCGCCTTCGGCGATCACTCCGGTTACCTTGTCGCCGTCCGTGAGCAGTTGGTCGACCCGGTGCCCCAACGCGATATCGACTCCCGCGCTCCGGCATGCCGCCGATAGTGCATTGACGAGGGATTGCCCTCCTCCGTCGACGCAGTGCGAACGCGGCTTGCGTTCGTCGCCGCCGAAGATCAGCCGATCGAAGAACTTTACTCCCCTGTCGGCCAACCAGTCGATCGTCTCGCCGCTCCGCGCGGTCAGCCGCTTGACCGGGCCCGCTGCCACATCCCAGTGGTTGAGGGACATGTACTCCTTGAACAGATCCGACGGGTCGTCGTCGATGCCCGCCTTCTGTTGGAGTCGACTGCCGCTTCCCATGACGACACCGCCGGCCAGTCGCGACGAGCCGCCGACGACCGATGTCGCCTCGCTGATCAGCACCCGTGTGCAACCCTGCTCCACCGCGGAAAGCGCTGCGGCGAGACCCGCCGCGCCGGCGCCGATGACGACGACGTCGAAATCCGATTCGGACACTGTCATGCTCCTTGCGCTCGAACTGCACGTATACCGAGGTCGAAACCCCGCAGGTGCGGGGTTTCGTTCAAACTGACGAGAGTGCGACGAGTACGGCCGGCGCGAATGCGGGCGAAGCCGGTATAACCCGGTTCGTGGATCGTCAGTTTGCTTGCACCGATCAGCCCACCGACGAAGGCGTTTGCGACGCCGCCGTGCGACACGACAAGGACCCGTCCGCCGGCGTGGGCATCGATGATCCGATCGAATTCCGCGGTGACCCGTCTTCTGAAGGTGGGTACGTCGGTTCCCCAGGCGCTCAGATCGTCGCGGAGAAACGCCTCGTAGCGGGGATCATTGTTGATCCGAAGATCCTCGAAATGCAGATATTCGGTGGCGTCGCGGTCGAACTCTGCCAGATCCGACCTGACAATGGGCCTCAGGCCCAACGCCGTTCCGATGACGGCCGCTGTGTCGGCCGCACGGATGAGCGGGGAGGTATAGATCGCGGCGAACTCCTCGGCGGCCAGGTAGTCCGCGACTCGGGCGGCCTGTTCACGCCCTCGATCGCTCAGACGCGGGTTCGCCCGTGCCGGCCCCTCCGCCTCCCGATCTGGTTCAGCGTGGCGGACGAGTACCAGCTCCACCGCATTCTCCTTCTCGACGTTGATTCAGGCGCGTCGGCGACCGTCGCCCAGACACACCGGCATACCATCTATTACTCGATGTTCTAATAGTAGAGTAAATCATTGGCCACGCACGAAGTCCACCTTCCCAACGGTTGTGTTCTCAATAGTCTATTGGCAGACTATCTCCTGTGACGTGGTCCACACCCATCAGGCGCATGTGGACGTCGCTTCCCTTACGCAATAGGAGCATCATGAGCACCCTCGACGAGCCTTGGTTGGCCGACACGCCTCCGAGCAAGCGATTCCCCATCTACACCAGGTCCAACATCTCCGAAGTATTCCCGGACGTCGTCACACCTCTGGCCGCCACCGGCGAGGTGTGGCGCGGCGCCGAACATGGATGGCGCAACGGGCTGATTCGCTTCGGAGCGTTCGACAAAGACGAGTTCGACAGCGAACACGACGAAATGATCGGCATCTTCGGTGGGTACGGCTACCTCAACGTTTCGGTTTCCCGGGTCATGGGCGTGCGCATGCCGGGCAGCAACCCCGACCTCGTCGACCAGTCCTACTTCGGCAGCCAGCCCGGCGTCCCGCCGTACGATGCGCGCCCGGAGGACGTCAATCCGGCGCTCACCGCACGGATGGGCGAGATCATCAACTGGGCGATGACCGCTGACGGGCTTCCCGAGCTCGAGGAATATCGCGCCCGAGCCGCTGAGCTGCGCCGCGATCGACCCGACCTCGGCGCCTTGACCAACGAGCAGCTCGCCGAGCGTGCCCTGGGCATCCAGGAATCCCTGTTCCTCCCCTGGGTGAGCGATCATTTCTTCCTCATCTACGTCGCGTCGATCCCGGTGGGCGGCCTCGCCGCGATGACCGCCGAACTGGGCGTCCCGGAACTACTGACACCCCTGATCAGCGGATTCGGAGACGTCGACTCGGCTGCGCCGTCGTTGGCGATGTGGGACCTCGGCAGAGTCGCGAGGTCCTCGGACGCCCTTCGAGCACTCTTCGACGAGGGCATCACAGGCCTGGACACCAGACTTCGCATGTCCACCGACACAGACGTCGCCGCCTTCGTCAAGCAGTTCGACGACTTCCTCTACGAGTTCGGGTCCCGTGGTGTCAACGAGTGGGAGATGAATACCCCCACGTGGCAGACCCACCCGGATATCGCCCTCGGTGCGATCGACCGTATGCGTATCGCCGACGAGAGCAAGGCACCACGCGCGAACCTCACACGCATGGCCGAAGACCGGATGAAAGCCATTGACACCGTGCGGAGCAAGATTGCAAGCGACGAGGCTGCGGCGGCGCAGTTCCAGGCCCTCCTGCATGCCGCCGAGGTCTTCCTTCCCGCGCGTGAACGGAGCAAGACCTCCCTCGTTCGCATGATCGGAGAGGTGAAGGTGCCCTTCCGCGAGCTCGGACTACGACTCGCCAAGGATGGATACCTCGACCGTCCGGAAGACTTCGCCCTCGTCACCCGGCAAGAATTCGAAGACTTCGTCAAGAACCCGGGTTCCTACACACAGACGATCCGAGACCGTCGAGCACGCATGGACGAGATGGCGGCGCTGGTTCCGCCGTTCATCGTCGTCGGGGAACCGCCCGCCACGAACACCTGGGAACGGCGCGATTCGCGCGAGCGAGCCGTCGCCACCGACGGCACCGTGCTGCAGGGCGTCTCCGCCTGCGCGGGCACAGCCACCGGGCCCGCCCGCGTGATCCATGATCCGAGCCAGGCCGACGAGCTGGAACCGGGCGAAATTCTCGTCGCCCCCGGCACCGACCCCTCGTGGACCCCGTTGTTCGTGTCATCGGCAGCCGTCGTCGTGGATGTCGGTGCGCCGATGAGCCACGCAGCCATCGTCAGCCGTGAGCTCGGAATCCCGTGCGTGGTGTCCTGCACGGACGCCACCCGGCGAATCATCAACGGCACGGTGATCACAGTCGACGGAGCGGCAGGAACCGTGACGATCGGACGCTGATCCGCCTCCGCAGAAGTGGTGGTCCGTGCTGCACGCATTGCCGGTGATGCACGGACCACTCCACTTCGGATCTCAGTACATTCCGAGGCAGACGGTCATGGTCCGGCGAGCCCAGTCACGGTTAGCGCACTCCTCGGAACAGTAGGTGTTGCCGATCCTCGCGGAACAGAACAAGTCGCGCCCACAGTAGCCGCAGAACAACCCGCGCACAGCGCGCCTCGCACGTACCGTGGACCGAATGTCCGCGACGAGGCGATGAACTCCGACACAAAGCGTGAGGCGCATCCCAACTCTCCCCGTGCGACGAACAACCGAACGTAACTCTGATAGTTCATCTTCCGATACTCGAATACAAGAGTACTTTGATGAACATTCGGTGCCCATTCCACCTGATCCAGAGAAGAGGACAGACTCGTGACCGAGGAATTGACGATGCTGGAGCGCCTCACCGCTATCGAGGACATCAAGCAACTGAAAGCCCGATACTTCAGGCTGCTGGATCAGCACAAGTGGGACGACTTCGCTGAACTGTTCAGCAGCACGCTGGTCGTCGAAATCACAGAGTCGACCAGTTGCCCCAAGGACCGCGACTCGTTCGTTGCATCGGTCCGAGCACATCTCGACAATGCGGTGACCGTCCACCAGGGCCACACACCAGAGATCACGATCATCGACGCCGATCGCGCCTCGGGGATCTGGGCGATGTTCGATCTCGTCGAACCACCATCAGGCAGCGACTTTCCGATGCTGACCGGGTACGGTCACTACCTCGAAGACTATGTCCGGGAAGACGGGGAGTGGCGGATTTCGCGTCTGGAACTCACCCGGATCAAACGCACTACTGCGTCACGGTCGTCCTCGTAGCGGCGCCGCGCGCCGGAAGCAACTTCAGCATGGGCGCGGACATGCTCTCGGAACCGCCCGCGCCCATCCCTCAGTCCCCGATCCGATCCCCCGTCTCCGGGTGGAACAGGTGCACCGCGCCGTCCCGCTTGCGCAGTGAGACGGTGTCGGCGAGTCGCGCCGGGGTGCGGGTCAGTGACCGGGCGACGAGTTGGGTGCCGTCCCCGGCTATGTGGGTGTGCACGTACGACTCGCTTCCCAGTTCCTCGACGAGGTCGACGATCACCTCGATGCCGCCCTCCCCCGTCGACAATTCCAGCTGCTCGGGACGCACGCCGACCGTCACCCTTTCCAGGCCGGCGGCGCTCAGCGCCGACAGCTGGTCGCGTTCCAACGGGAGCGTCGAGTTCCCGAGGCGCACGCCGTCGCTGACGATCGGCATGGTCAGCAGATTCATGGCGGGCGAGCCGATGAATCCGGCCACGAACGCGTTGGTCGGCTTGTCGTACAGCTCGGTCGGTGCCGAGAACTGTTGCAGTTTGCCGTTCTTCAGGACGGCCACCCGGTCGCCCATGGTCATGGCCTCGACCTGGTCGTGGGTGACGTAGACGGTGGTGGTGCCGAGGCGGCGCTGCAGTGCCGCGATCTGGGTACGGGTCTGGACGCGCAGCTTGGCGTCGAGGTTCGACAGGGGTTCGTCCATGCAGAAGACCTGCGGCTCACGCACGATCGCACGGCCCATCGCGACACGCTGGCGCTGACCGCCGGACAACTTGCCGGGCTTGCGGTCGAGGTACTCGGTGAGGTCGAGGAGTTTGGCCGCCTCGGCCACCTTCTTCTTGCGTTCCTCCACCCCGACCCCGCGCATCTTCAGCGCGAATCCCATGTTCTCGCCGACGGTCTTGTTGGGGTACAGGGCGTAGTTCTGGAACACCATCGCGATGTCGCGGTCCTTCGACGGCACTCCCACCATGTCCTTGCCGTTGATGGTGATGGTGCCCTCGTCGATGTCCTCGAGGCCGGCGAGCATCCGCAGCGCCGTGCTCTTGCCGGAACCGGACGGTCCGACGAGGACGATGAACTCGCCGTCTTCGATCTCGAGGTCGAGCGTATCGACCGCCAGCGTGTCGGCGTTCTCGTAGATGCAGGATGCGCCCTTGTACGCGATGTCAGCCATGATTGCTCCTCTGGTGGGTACCGAAGTCGGGGGAAGTGGTTGCCGGGGTGATCATTTGATCGCGCCGAAGGACAGGCCGCGAACCAGTTTGTTCTGCGCGACCCAGCCGGCCAGGATGACCGGGAGCGCCGCCAGCGTCGCGGCCGCCGACAGCCGGGCCCAGTACAGGCCCTCACCGGTGATGAACCCGACGAGGAACACCGGAATGGTCTGCGCCTGGACGGCGGTGAGGTTGACCGCGAAGAAGAATTCGTTCCACGAGAAGATCACGCAGATCAGCGCGGTGGCCGCGATACCGGGAGAGACGAGCGGAAGGATCACCTCGCGCACCGACGTCCACAGGCTCGCCCCGTCCATGCTCGCGGCCTCCAGGATCTCGCCCGGGACCTCGAGGAAGAACGAGCGCATCATCCACACCGCGATCGGCAGGTTCATCGCCGTGTACAGGATGATCAGCGCCCAGATGTTGTCGAGCAGGCCGATGTCGTTGACGATCACGTACAGCGGAATGATCGCGGCGACGATCGGGAGCATCTTGGTGCTGATGAAGAAGAACAGGGCGTCCTTCGTCTTGCGGACCGGCCGCAGTGACAGCGCGAATGCCGCCGGGACGCCGAGCACCAGTACGACGATCGTCGAGACGGCGGTCGCGAACGCCGAATTCAGCAGTGCCGTGCCGATGCCGCTGTCGAGGACCGCCTTGAACTGGTCCAGCGTGGGCGTGAAGAACAGCTTCGGCGGAGTCGTGTAAGCGTCACCCTCCTGCTTGAACGCGGTGAGCACCATCCACGCCACCGGGAAGAAGAACCCGAGGGCCACGATCCACGCGACCACACTCCACGGACTGAACTTGCGGTGCTTACGTGCCCGCTTCGTCTCCGGGGCGGCGGGAGCGGACTCCACCGGCGCCGCCGCAGTGTCGGTACTCATCACGCTGCCTCCTCGTTACCGGTAAAGCTCTTGAAGATCAGGCGCAACGCCAGGGTCGCGACGACGATCGTCGCGATCACGACGATGACGCCCATCGCTGCGGCCTGCCCGATGTCGAAACCGAGGAATGCGCGCTGGTAGATGTAGAAGGGCAGGTTGGCACTGGCGGTGCCCGGACCGCCCTGGGTCATCATGTAGATGGCGTCGAACGTGTTGATCAGGTAGATCGCGCCGAGCACCGCGCCGAGTTCGATGAACCGGCGCAGGTGCGGAAGCGTCAGTTCGCGGAACATCGCGAACGGTTTGGCCCCGTCCACCCGTGCCGCCTCGAGGATGTCGCGCGGCATGGACTGCAGTCCGGCCAGGATCAGCAGCATCATGAACGGCGTCCACTGCCAGACCAGGCTCACCATCACCGAGGCCAGCGGAAACTTGCTGACCCAGTCGACCTGCCCCACCCCGAACGGGGAGAGCACGAAGTTGACGATGCCGAACACCGGGTCGAACATCGTCGTCTTCCACAGCAGCGCACCGGCGACGGGGGTCACCAGGAACGGCGTGATGAGCAGGGTACGCACGATGCCGCGGCCGAGGAACGCGCGATCCAGCAGCAACGCGAGCAGCAGGCCCAGCACAACCGAGATCAGCACGGTCCCGACGATCAGGATCACCGTATTGACCGCGACCTCACGGAACTGGCTGTCCTGGAACACGTCCACGTAGTTCTGCAGTCCGACGAAGGACCGGGACCCCGGTCGCACCAGGTTCCAGGACTGCGTCGAGTAGTACAGCGTGAACAGGAACGGGATCTGGGTCACCACGATCATGAAGATCAGGGCGGGCAGCAGTGGTCCCCGGCGCCGCCATCCCTCGGCCCGGGAGACGCTGTCGTCCTTGGCCTCCCGCAGTTCCCGCACCCGGTCGGCGGTGCCGCCCGAGGTGGGTTTCTCGGCGATGGTTGTCATCGTTCCTCCCGATACGTCGCGCCGACCACCTCGGCGTACTGCTGTGCCTGGGCGAGCGCCTCGGGCACGGTCTGCTGGCCTGCGATCGCCGCGCTGATCTGCTGGCTGACGCGGGTCCCGAGATCCTGGAATTCGGGGATCGCCAGGAACTGCACGCCCGTGTACGGAACCGGCTGCACGGTCGGAGCTTCCGGGGTCGCGTTTTCGATCGCCTCGAGGGTCAGCGGTCCGTACGCCGCCGAGGCCTCCTTGTATTCGGGAATCTCGTAGGTCGAGAGCCTGCTGCCCGGAGGCACCCGCTCCCAGCCGAGATCTTCACCGACCGTGCGTATGTATTGCTTGTCGGTCATCCATGAAATGAACTTCCAGGCCGCATCGGGGTTCTCGCTGCTCTCAGGGATTCCGAGCGCCCAGCTGTACAGCCAGCCTGAGTTGTCCTTGACCTCGATCGGCGCGGGTGCGTACCCGATCTTGCCGACGACGGCGCTCGACGTCGGATCCTCGAGCGTGGAGACGGCGGAGGTCGAGTCGTACCACATCGCCACCTGCCCCTGCGCGAGTTGTGTGGCGCACTCGCCGAAGCCGCTCGTCGCGGCGCCGGGCTCGCCGTACTCGCGCACCAGGTCGACGTAGAACTGCACCGCCCGCTCCACCTCCGGGCTGGTCAGCTGCGCGTTCCAGTCCTCGTCGAACCAGCGGCCACCGAACGTGTTGATGACGGTGTCGAGGGGTGCGAGCAGTTCACCCCACCCCGGCTTGCCGCGCAGGCAGATTCCGGCCATGTCGTCGGAGTCGAGTTGCTTTGCCGCCGCGGCGACCTCGGTCCAGGTCGGCTTCTCCGACAGGGTGATACCGGCCTGCTCGAACAGGTCCTTGCGGTACATCAGGAACGAGGACTCGCCGTAGAACGGCACCGAGTACATGCTCCCGTCGTAGGACAGCGACTCGCGCAGGGTAGGGATGAAGTCGGCCTCGTCGTAGCCCTCCGTCGCCTGGGCGTACTCCGACAGATTCTTCAGCCAGCCGTACTGTGCCCACTGCGGGGTCTCGTAGTTGCTGATCATCACGACGTCGAACTCCCCGCCGCCGGTCGCGGTGGACGCCGTGATCTTCGCGCGCGCCTGGTTCTCCGACAGCGTGACGAACTTCAGGTCGATGTCGGGGTTCTCCTCCTCGAACTGCGAGGCGAGTTTCTGGGCATCCTGCATCTGCGAGTTGGAAACCATCGCGATGGTGATGGTCTGATCCGAGGCGCCCAGCGATCCGGCGCCCGCACATCCGCTGAGCGTGAGGCAGAGAGCCCCCGCCCCGGCTACCAGCATCGTCGCCGGTTTCCTGTGTTTCTTCACCGATCTTCACCTCTCTTGCGTGGTGCTACTGATCGAGCAGCCAACGCGCGCATTCGATGTCGCAGACCAGCATCTTGGCCAGTCCGCCGTGGAGGGCACCCAGTGCCGCTTGATGTTTGGCGACGCCACCCGTGACGAGGATCGATCCCCCGCACGCGCGGATGTCGTCGAGAGGAACGGACATCGCCCGTTCGTCCAGTGGGCCGGCGACCTCGGTTCCGTCGAGCCGGTAGAAGCGTCCACCGACCTCGCCGACCGCTCCGAGGTCGGTGAGCACCGACAGCATGTCCGTGTCGATGAAGCTGCCCTCGAACAGGGTGGTCGACGTGGAGACTGCGCCCGTGCCGAACATCATCATCTCCGCGGTCCGGCCGGCCTCGAGGGCCTTGGAGATGACGGAGTCGCCCCGCATGGATACCACGGTCGATGCGTCCGCGTACAGGGGAACAGGGAGCCGAACAGTGTTGGCCTGCAGTTGCTCTGCGCATCGTCCGAGAACGTATTCAGTTCCGGTCTGGTAGTTGATCGCACTCACCGAACCGTCGAGCTGGACGACGGACGCGCACGTGGCCGCCCCGGACGGCAGGCCCTGCGCGACGGCGACCGTCTCCGGACCCCACGTGAATCCGAGGGTGTCGCCTTCCCGGATCCGGCGCACCAGCAGGGATGCGGCGGCCCGCCCGACCCCGGCGAAGCTGTTGTGGTCGTCGATCGATCCGGTGGCGTCGACGGAATCGGCAACCACCACGGCCTCGACGAGTCCGTACTTCTCCTCGAGCGCGCGCTCCTCGTCCGAGCGCAGGGCATCGCGCAGATGCGCGGGAGCCTGCACCTCGATGCGCACCAGGCCCTGGGCGCGGGCTCGCGCCACCAGCCTTCCCGCCGTCGGTCGGGAGACCCCGAGGCGTGTCGCGACCTCGGCCTGCGTCATTCCGTCGAGGTAGTACAGCGTCGCAGCACGCAACGCCAGGCGCAGATCCTCCGTCGTGGACGGAGGCGGCGCCGCGATAGGAGACGGCGTCGGGGCTGTCGAGTTGGGGGACGTCACTGGTTCTCCTCGCCATGATCCCGAGCCCGTCGAGCGTGTCTCCGGAGCCTCGAGAAACCGTGAGCAAATGATCACTATGCGTTGATCTGCTCAATACGCTAGCATCGAAGTGTGACCCACACAACACTCCCTTCGGATACCCCCAGGACGATGCGTGTAAGCGTGCTCGTCGAGCCGGGCGTGATCGAGATCCGGGAACGCCCCGTGCCCACTCCCGCCCCCGGCGACGTCCTGATCCGCGTGGCCTCGGTGGGCGTCTGCGGATCGGACGCCCACTACTACCGCGAGGGCCGGATCGGCGAGTTCGTAGTCGATCAGCCGATCGTGCTGGGCCACGAGGCGTCGGGCACCGTCGTCGGCGTCGGCGCGGGGGTCGACGCGGACCGGATCGGGCAGCGCGTCTCCATCGAACCGCAGCGGCCCGACCCGGACACCGAGGAATCACGGCGCGGTCTCTACAACCTATGCCCGCACATGCAGTTCTATGCCACCCCGCCCATCGACGGAGCGCTGGCCGAGTACGTGACCATCGGCGCGGCATTCGCGCATCCGATTCCCGACGGGATGTCGGAGGACGCCGCCGCACTGTGCGAGCCGCTGTCCGTGGCGATCGCGACCACCCGCAAGGCCGGTGTGACGGCGGGTTCCCGCGTTCTGATCGCGGGCGCGGGACCGATCGGAATCGCGACCGTGCAGACCGCCCTCGCGTTCGGTGCCACCGAGGTCTTCGTCTCGGACCTCGACCCGCAGCGACGCGACGTCGCAACGAAATTCGGTGCCACCGCGGTGCTCGACCCGCGCGAGCAGGACGTCGCGGGTCTCCACGTGGACGCGTTCGTCGACGCGTCCGGCGCACCCGCCGCGGTACTGGCCGGGATCCAGGCCGTCCGGCCCGCGGGATCGGTGGTGCTGGTGGGCATGGGCGCCCCCGAGATGACACTGCCCGTCCAGACCATCCAGAACCGAGAGCTGGTGCTGACCGGCGTGTTCCGCTACGCCAACACCTGGCCGACGGCCATCGCCCTCGCACGGTCGGGTCGCGTCGACCTCGATTCGATGGTCACCGGAAGATTTCCGCTCGCCGAAGCGGAGCACGCACTGAACGCAGACCGGACGCCGGGCAGCCTCAAGGCCGTCGTGCGCGTCCAGGAATGAGGAGAGACCGATGCAACTGAGCGCGCAGGCACTGCCGCAACTCGACGACACCGTCCAGGTGCCGAACTACGCCCGACGCGACATCACGGTGGGAATAGTGCATTTCGGTGTCGGCGGGTTCCACCGCGCGCATCAAGCGATGTACGTCGACCGGTTGCTGCGGCGCGGGGAGGCCCGCGAGTGGGGCATCTGCGGGGTCGGGGTCCTGCCCGGCGACCGGCGCATGAAGGACGTCCTCGACGCGCAGGACGGTCTGTACACGCTCGCCCTGCGCCACCCGGACGGCACCTGGGAGGTGAGCGTCATCGGTTCCATCGTCGACTACCTGTTCGCTCCCGACGACCCTGAGGCCGTAATCGAGAAGATCGCCGCCGAGTCCACGAAGATCGTCTCGCTGACGATCACGGAGGGCGGCTACAACTTCACCCACGACACGGGCGAATTCGATGCCGGGAACCCGGACGTCGTACACGATCTCACCGACGGCGCCGCTCCCCGGACCACGTTCGGACTCGTCGTCGAGGCACTGGCCCGGCGCCGCGCGCGCGGGCTGCCGTCGCCGACCATCATGTCCTGCGACAACATTCAGGGCAACGGCGACGTGGCGCGCCGGATGTTCCTGGCGTACGCCGAGTTGAAGGATCCCGACCTGGCGGCGTGGATGCGGGAGGAGACGTCGTTCCCCAACTCGATGGTCGACCGCATCACCCCCGTCACCACCCCCGAGGTGACGGAGGCGCTGTCTTCGCGGTTCGGCGTCGACGACCGGTGGCCCGTCGCGGCCGAGCCGTTCACGTCGTGGGTGCTCGAGGACGCTTTCCCGCTCGGCCGTCCCGCATTCGAGGACGTCGGCGTCCAGGTGGTCGACGACGTCGAACCGTACGAGCTGATGAAGCTGCGCCTGCTCAACGCGAGTCACCAGGGCCTCTGCTACTTCGGCTACCTGTCGGGGTACCGGCTCGTGCACGACGTCGCGCAGGATCCACTGTTCGCCGAATTCCTGCTGGCGTACATGGACGACGAGGCCACCCCCACCCTGGCGCCGGTGCCCGGGGTCGACCTCGACGAATACAAGCGCACGCTCATCGAACGCTTCTCCAATCCCGAGATCCGCGACACGGTGGCCCGGTTGTGCGCCGAATCGTCCGATCGCATCCCGAAGTGGCTGCTGCCGGTGATCCGCGAGAATCTGGTGGCGGACCGGCCCATTCGACTGTCTGCCGCGATCGTGGCGAGCTGGGCCCGGTATGCCGAAGGGGTCGACGAGGCGGGCGAACCCATCGACGTCGTCGACCAGTTGAAGGACTCCCTCGTGCCGATCGCGCGCAGTCAGCACGAGAACCGCACGGCGTTCATCGAGAACCAGTCGGTGTTCGGCGATCTCGCCGAGAACCCTCGCTTCGTCACCGCATACCTCTGGGCGCTCGACTCACTGCACGAAATCGGCGCTCGGAAAACCCTCGAGGCTCTGCGTGAGAAGGTGCAGTCATGAGTCTGATCATCGGTGAAGCCCTCATCGACATCGTCACGGCGGGCGACGGCATCACCACCGAGTACGTCGGCGGCAGCCCCCTCAACGTCGCGGTCGGGCTCGGCCGGCTCGGCCGCCGGGTCGAGTTCGTCACCCGGATCGGCGACGACACGCGAGGCGCTGCAATCGTCCGGCACCTCGAGCAGTCGGGGGTGAGCCTCGCGCCCGGCAGCGTCACGGCGCAGCGCACCGCGACGGCGCACGCCACCCTCGATTCCGCCGGATCCGCCACCTACGAGTTCGACATCGAGTGGGATCTCCCCTCCCCCAGCGGCGCGTCGGCCCCGCCGCTCGTCCACACGGGTTCCATTGCCGCCGTGATGGAACCCGGGTGCGACGTGGTGGCCGACATGCTCGCCCGGCGACGCTCCGCGGCGACCGTCAGCTACGACCCCAACGTGCGACCCGTGCTGATCAAAGACAAGGCACGCGCCCGGCAGCGGATCGAACACCTGGTCACGATCTCGGACATCGTCAAGGTCAGCGACGAGGACCTCCGCTGGTACGACCCCGACCGAGATCCCGTCGACATCGCCCGCGACTGGCTGTCCCGCGGACCGGCCGTGGTCGCGGTGACGAAGGGCGCCGAAGGTGCGTTCGCGGTCTGCGCCGCCGGACTCGTCGAGGTCGCGGCCCGGGCCGTGGAGGTCGTCGACACCGTCGGCGCGGGTGACGCGTTCATGGCCGGACTCCTCGACGGGTTCTGGTCGCACGGGTTCCTCGGTGCGGAGAGCCGGGCTGCGCTCCACAGGATCGAGCCGAGCGAGCTGCGGAACGTGCTCGACAACGCCGTGCTCACTTCGGGTCTCACAGTCGCGCGTCCCGGCGCCGACCTTCCCACCCGCGCAACGCTCGACCGCGCCGCGGGGGTCCGGCAATGACACTCGTCGCCGGAATCGACTCGTCGACGCAGGCGTGCAAGGTGATCGTCTGCGACGCCGCCACCGGCGAACTCGTCCGTGAGGGCCGGGCGTCGCACCCGGACGGCACCGAGGTCGACCCGCGGGCGTGGGTGACCGCCCTCGACGCCGCGATCGCCGCGGCCGGCGGTCTGGACGACGTCGCGGCGGTATCGGTCGGGGCGCAGCAGCACGGCATGGTGTGTCTCGACGACACCGGGTCCGTGGTGCGTCCCGCGTTGCTGTGGAACGACACTCGCTCGGCGGGCGCCGCCGCACAGTTGGTGGAGGACCTCGGCGGTCCGGACGCGTGGGCGGACGCCGTCGGTGTCGTGCCGCTCGCCGCGATTACCGTCAGCAAGCTGCGCTGGCTGGCCGATGCCGAACCGGCGAACGCCGATCGCACGTCGGCGGTGTGCCTGCCCCACGACTGGCTCGGCTGGCAACTCACCGGCGGATCCGATCTGGGCATTCTCGCCACCGACCGCGGCGACGCCAGCGGCACCGGATACTTCTCCGCCGCCACCGATTCGTACCGCCCCGACCTGCTGTCGCTGGCGCTGCGGGGACGCGCCCCCGCCGTGCCGCGCGTGGCCGGACCGGCCGAGCGGATCGGTGAGACCCGGTGGGGTGCCGCCGTCGGTCCCGGCACCGGCGACAATGCCGCTGCCGCACTGGCTCTCGACGCGCAGGAAGGCGACGTCGTCGTGTCCGTGGGAACGTCGGGGGTCGTGTCCGCGGTGTCCGCGACCCCCGCGAACGACCCGGGCGGGTTCGTCGCCGGCTTCGCCGACGCCACCGGACGTCAGCTGCCGCTCGTGTGCACGCTCAACGCCGCCCGCGTGCTCGACGCGACCGCCTCGCTGCTGGGCGTCGATCACGACGAGCTGTCGCGGCTGGCGTTGTCGGCGCCGTCCGGCAGCGGCGGACTGGTGATGGTGCCGTACTTCGAGGGCGAACGCACCCCCAACCGTCCCGACGCCACCGGCTCCGTTTCCGGTTTGCGACTGGCTAATTCGACGCCCGCCCACTTCGCCCGCGCGGCCGTCGAGGGGCTGCTGTGCGGCCTGGCCGACGGCATCGACCACCTGGTCGCCCAGGGCGTCACGGTGCGGCGCATCCTTCTCGTCGGCGGCGGCGCCCGCTCACAGGCACTGTGCGAACTCGCGCCCGCGATCTTCGGTGCCCCGGTCCTGGTCCCGCAGCCTGCGGAATACGTCGCGATCGGGGCGTGCCGTCAGGCGGCGTGGACACTGGCCGGGACCCCGGGGCCGCCGCAGTGGCCCCAGACGTCCACCCGGTGCTTCGAGGCCGACCCGGCACCCGAAGTCCGCGAGCGGTACGCCTCTGAGAGGCGCTGACGCGCCTGTGCGCCTTTGTGGTTGCTCCAGCGACCAGAAAGGCGCACGGGTGGCTACGCCACCTTCACCAGCATCTTCCCGACGTTCGCGCCGCGCATGAGCTGCAGGAACGCGTCGACCGAGTTCTCGATGCCGTCTACGACGGTCTCGTCGTGCACCACGTCGCCGGACGCGAGCCACGGTCCCATCTTGGCGGCGAACTCGGGGAACACGTGTGTGTAGTTGCCGAGCGTGAAGCCCTCGAGGGTGAGCCCCCGGCTGATGATGTTCACCAGGTTGTCGGGGCCCGGTGTGCGCTCGGTGGCGTTGTACGCCGCGATCGCGCCGCACAGTGCGGCCCGGCCACCAGGACGCATGACGTCGAGTGCGGCCTCGAGGTGGTCGCCACCGACGTTGTCGAAGTAGACGTCGATGCCGTCGCCGGCCAGTCCGCGCAGTTGCTCGCGCACGGGTGCCTGCTTGTAGTCGAATGCGGCGTCGTATCCGTAACGGTCGGTCAGCAGCGCGACCTTCTCCGCGGATCCGGCGGATCCGATGACGCGGGACGCGCCCTCGAGTCGCGCGATCTGCCCGGCGGCGGTCCCGACCGCACCCGCGGCTCCGGAGATGAACACGGAGTCGCCGGGCTTCAGGTGGGCGATGTGCACGAGTCCGACGTAGGCGGTGAGCCCGGTCAGGCCGAGAATCCCCAGGTAGGCCGAGATCGGGACTCCCGGAATCTCGTCGACGACCCGGAACGCCGAGGCGTCGCCCTGCGCGACGTCGCGCCACCCGAGGTCGTGCACGACGACCGAGCCGATCGGGTGGGTGGCGGCGGTGGATTCGACGACCCGACCGACGGCGCCGCCGGTCATCGTCTCGCCCAGCACGAACGGCGGGATGTACGACTTCACGTCGTTCATCCGGCCGCGCATGTAGGGGTCGACCGAGGTGAACTCGTTGGCCACGCGCACCTGATCGGGTCCGAGGTCGGGCAATTCGACGGTGACGGTGCGGAAATCGTCCTGGGTGGGCCAGCCCACCGGCCGGTTGATCAGCTGGATCTGGGTGCTGGAGGTCACGGGTGTTCCTTTCGATACTTCTGAGGTCACAGCGCCAGTCCGAGCGCGAGGAGGAGCACGGCGAGTAGCGGCAGCGTTCCCTGGGTGATCGCCGCGCGCGCCTTGTCGGGCGACGACAGCAGGAGCACGAGCGCCGCGAGCAGCATGGAGCCCGCGCCGGCGAAGATCAGGGCCGATCCGACCGCGGTCGCGCCGATGACGACGGCGACGATGCCGACCGCCGTCACGATCGCCAGGAAGAGGTTGTAAAAGCCCTGATTGAAGGCAAGCTCCCTGGTGGCGGCGGCTTCTTCGGGGCTGGTCCCGAACGTCGCGCGGGTGCGCGGAGCGGTCCAGAGGACGGATTCGAGCACGAAGATGTAGACGTGCAGCGCACTGGCGAGTGCGGCAAGAACAAGACCCGCGGCGACCATACGAAACTCCTCCTCGTTCTGAACTGACCATTTCAATATATACTGAAATGGTCGTTTCACAACCAGGAGTGAGGATCGTCATGCCGCGCACGCAGGACTTCGACACGGCCGAAGTAGTCGGCCGGGCCCGAGACATGTTCTGGGACAAGGGCTTCGAAGCCACGTCGATACCCGATCTCGAGCGGGTCACGGGTTTGAATCGGTCGAGCCTGTACAACGCATTCACCAGCAAACGCGGGCTCTTCGACGCCGCCGTCCACGACTACCTCGACCGGGTGGTGCGCCCCCGGCTCCGCATCCTCACCGACGAGCCGACCCGCCCCGACGCCGCCGCACGCTACTACCGCAGCCTCGCGGGCGCCCTCGCCGCCCTCCCCGACGACGCCCACGGCCGCGGATGCCTGCTCCTCAACAGTGCCGCCGGTTTCGCCGCACACGACGACGCGCAACGGTCCGTCGTCGAGGGCTACCAGCGCGAACTGTCCGGAGCCCTCGTCCACGCCCTCCGGGCCCACGACCCCGACGCCTCGACCGCCACCCTGCAGCACCGGGCCCGGCTCCTGACATCACTGTCCGTCAGCGCCCTCCTACTGTCGCGAGTCGACCGCGACGAGGCCGTCGCTGTCGCAAACGCGGCCGTCGAGCAGCTCGAGGAATGGCGGCCCGCCTCGTGAAGTGCCCTCAGCCGTACAGGCCCTCGATCACATCGGTGTACTTGCCCACGATCGACCGGCGCTTGAGCTTCATCGTCGGGGTGAGTTCCGCACCGTCCGGCAACCATTCTTCGTCGAGGAGTTCGTACCGTTTGATCTGCTCGACGCGGGACAGCTGACCGTTCGCATTCTCGACGGCCCTCGCCACCGCAGCCCGCACTCGGGGATCCTGCGCGACTGCGTGAGCCGACGGGTCGGGCAGTCCGTGTTCGGACGCGAATGCCGCTGCGGCGTCGGGGTCGAGCACGAGCAGTGCGACGTTGTAGGGTCGCCCGTCACCGACGCAGCACGCCTGCCCGATGAGCGGAGACGCACCCTTCAGCGTGCTTTCGATGTTGACGGGCGACATGTTCTTTCCTGCCGCATTGATGATCAGCTCCTTCTTGCGATCCACGATCCGGACGAAGCCGTCGTCGTCGATCGTCGCGATGTCGCCGGTGTGCAGCCAGCCGTCGTCGTCGATGGCCTCCGCGGTCTTGACCGGGTCCTTCCGGTATCCGCGCATGACATGCGCTCCGCGGAGCAGGAGTTCGCCGTCGTCGGCGGTGCGCGCCTCGGTCCCGGGCATCGCTTTGCCGACGCTGCCGAGCCGGATGTCGCCGGGGAGGTTGGTCATACCCAGGGCCCCGGTCTCGGACATGCCGAATCCCTCTGCCAACGGCAGCCCGATTGCCAGGAAGAACTCGTGGACGACGGCGGGAATAGGAGCGGCCCCGGTCATGAGGAGAACGACGTCGTCGAGGCCGAGTTGCGCACGCAGGGGCGCGAAAACGGCGGCATCCGCACCTGCGTAGGCGGCGGCGACGTCTTCGGGTACCGGCTCTCCGGACTGTTCGGCTCGGACCTTCTGCAGCCCGGCGTCGAGTGCGGTCTCGATCGCGGCGCGTTGTTCGGACGCACCTGCCTGGAATCGTGCGAGCAGCGCCGACCGCAGCTTCTCCCAGATGCGAGGAACCCCGAGGAACCAGGTGGGATGGGTCTCCGCTACCGCAGCGAACAGCTGCGCCGGGTTCTGCACGGTGGTAATGGTCCAGCCGGTGACCATCTGGAGGTAGTGCGAGAACACGCGGTCGGCCATGTGCGCGGTGGGCAGGTAGGAGATGCACTGTCCCTGAGCGGGAAACGGAAAGCGCTCGTGGCACGTTCGGAGAACGAACGTCAGATTGGCGTGCGTGAGCTCGACACCCTTGGGCGGGCCGGTGGTCCCGGAGGTGTAGATGAGGGTCGCGATGTCGTCGGGTTGGACGGCGCGCCAGGAAGCCTCGAAGTCGAAGCCGTCGGGACGTCCGGTCCGCAGGTCGTCGAGGGAGAGCACATCCGTGTCCACTGCTGCGGGGTCGATGACCACGATGTGTTCGAGATGCGGTGTCGCCGCCGCACGGATCCGATCGAGAAACGCTCGCTCGCAGATCATGACCCGATTCTCGGCGTGCCCGAGCAGGTATTCGATCTGGTCCGGCGCCGAGGTGTTGTAGATCGAGAACGGTATCGCGCCGAGGTGGAGTGCCGCGGTGTCGACGAGGTGGAACTCCGGCCGGTTTGTCATCATCAGGCCGACGGTGTCGCCACGCCCGACCCCGAGTCCCGCGAGGCCGCCTGCGATGGCCTCCACCGCGTCGGCGTATCCGCGGCGTGTCAGTGAGGTCGCGTCGCCGTGGGCGCGGAGTGCCGCCGATTCCGGGTTCTTCGTCACGGTGTATTGGAAAGCGGCGCAAAGGGTTGCCGCATCAACGCCGGGTGCGGTCGGCGATGCCGACGGTGCTGCTGAGGTCGTCATGATTCCTGACTATACAGTGTGTTCGTACTCTATGAATGGACAATTCGTCGGTAGCCGTGAGGTTCAGACCGGCGGCAGATGTCCGCGCAGCAGGAGCCACGCGATCGCGGTGACGAGATTCTGAACGGGGTCGACGAGATCGATGAGAACCATGGGAGTTCTTCCTTCAGCAGTGGGGGTCGATGGGTCAGAAGAGCGGATCGAAGCCGGAGATCAACCAGTTGCCGTCGACGTGGCTCAGCGTCACGCGGACGACATTCTGGGTCTGCGACGGTTCGGGGGTGTCGGCCATCGTGGTCGTCTGGTTCACGTACACGAGCACACGCGCGGTGTCGGTGGTCACCGACTCCACCGCGGCACCGACCGGCACCGCCTGCATCGTGACGCCCTTGTCCTTCGCGGTGGGACCGACGACGTCGCCGGCGAGCTGCCGATACGAGTTCAGGAGGTCACCGGTCAGCAGTGCCGACGCCCGGTCCAGATCCTCGTCCACCGTCTCGGGGGTGTACGACAGGAGCGCGGCGGCGCCGTCCGAGGCCAATTGGACCGTTGCCGCGCGGGCGTCCGAGATGCTCACGTCGTCCGCGCGCTGTATCCCGATCTGTACGGCGACGAGAGCACCGACCGCGACGACCGGCGCCACACACAGCGCCAGACGTTCCGCCCGGCTGATCGTTCCGTCCAACGCGCTCCCGAGGACTGTTCGCCCGGCGGTGAATCCGGCGCGCCGGCGACGGACCACACTGTTCCACCCGACGTACAGAACTGCGCCGCCGATCGCGACCACGGCGGCCGCGATACCCCAGGCCGCGAAGTTCGACACCGCCGCCAGCGCGAGACCGGCGACACCGACAACGAGTGCGGGGAGCACGTCGACCGCGACCGCAGCCACCCGCCTGCCGACGGAGCCCGCACCCTCGTTCGGGGAGCTGTCGACGTCGACGTCGTCGCGCTTCACATCCACTGCGGTGCTCATTGAACGAACCCCACGCTCGAGAGTTTGGGCTGGTCGTCGACCATGGTGACTCCTACTCGGATCTGGTACTGCTGAATCTGCGGTTCCGGAGCTGCGGCGGCCGGATCTGTGGTCGCGGGGGTGGTCTGCGCCGTCGCGGAGACGAGGACCGTCGTGGTCGAGTTCTCTCGTCCTTCGATTCCCGCTGCGAGTGTCCGGCCTGCGGTCCGGTTTCCGGCTTGCCGCATCGTGTCGATCGTTGCCGTCTTCCGTTGTTCGAATTCGCTGCGCCAGTCACCGGTCGAGTCCGCGAGCACTCGCTCGACGTAGGCCTCGGCGTTGTCGGTGTCGGTCGAGAGCAACCGTGCCACCGCTTCCCCGGTAAAGGCGAGGACTCGTGCATCGGCGTCGACGCTGCGCTGGGTCGCCAGGTGATCGAGGGTGGTCTGTACTGCCACCGCGCCGGCGCCGAGACAGGCTACGGCGGCCGCGGCGACCGCCACCCGATAGCGTGCCGTCGGCGGGGTCTCCGACAGCTCGCTCGAGCCGTCGTCGCCTCGTTCAGTCTCGGCTTCGTCCGCGGCCGCTCGGGCGGCTGCTGCGGCCGAATCCGCCGCCGCTCGGGCGCGCTGCACCTGTTCCCGCAGTTCTTCGAGGCCACCGGGGCATTCCGTGCGTCGCTTTCGCCGTCCGAACACCATGTCTGCTCGACTCCTTCTCATGATCTACTGCCTTCACAGGGGCTCGAGGTCGGAGATCGACCAGGATTGGCCGGTTCGTTCGGCGCGTACTCGCACGCTGCTCGACAGTTCCTCGGGTTGGGGTGTCGCGCCACTCGTCACCGTGCCGTGCAGAAACACCAGCACGGTGGCGGTGTCGGCTTCTGCCGTGACCAGCGACGTACCGGTCACGACCCACTGCGCGCCGATCGTGTCCTGCTTGGCTCGGGGCACCACGTCGCTGGCGCCGAGGTCGCTGAACTCGGTCAGAAAATCCCCGGTGAGATGGGATTTCGCCGCTTCCACGTCGGTCTCGACGGTGTCGGGTGAGTAGCTGAGGATCGAGGCGGTCAGCTCTCCGATCTCCTCGGCGGCACCGGTCCGCACCTGTTCGAGGCTGCGGTCCTGAGCGCCGATCGAGAACTGCATGATCGCGCTGTAGCCCAGGAGTATCAGCGTGACCGCCGCCGGGACGATCAGTGCCCGCAACGAGCGCCATCGCCGCGTCGGCTCGGCGGGTCCGGTGTCGTCGTTCGTGTCGGTGACGCATTCGAGTGTCTGGTTCACGGTCATGGCACTACCTCGATCTTCGCGAGTTTGTAGAGATCCCCGTCCTTGCCGACCTGCACGCGTAGTCGCCAGGTTCGGGGTTCGTCCTTGGCTCCCGCGGCGTTGGACACCTTGGTCACGGCAGCGACCATCACCGAGGTCGTGCCGTCGTCGTTGGCGCGCTCGACTCCCGCTCCGAGGATTTCGCCGGTCGATTCGGTCTTCGACTGCGCGATGGTGTCGATGAACTCGGTTTTCGTGCTTTCGAATTCGGTCTTCCACTCCCCCGTGGCACCGTCGAGAATGCGTTGCGCGCTCCCCGCCGGGTCGGCAGCGCTCGGGGTGATGAGGTTGATCACCACCTGCCGGGTTCCTTGGAGAAGCTCGAGGTCGTGGTCGGCGGCGGCTTGACGGGCGGCATGGGAGTGGGACAGCCCGAAGGACGTCGGCGTGAGGGCGACCACGGCAACGGCCGAGACGACGGCACCGGCGAGGACACGCCGTGGACGCTTCCGGGCCCGCCGGACGGAGACCTCGGCTTCCCCTGAATCGTCGTCCGCGGCGTGGGACTCATCCTCGGCCAGCGCCCGGGCGAGCGCCGCCTCGGCCTCGCGCGCCGCCTTTTCCGCTTCGGCGGCGGCTCGAGAGGCGTGAGCCGCGGCATCTGCCGCGGTGGCTGCGGGTCGGGAAGTTGCGCGTCGCACCATGATCAGCGTCCTTGGGTCAGCAGATTTTCGAGAGTGGGCACCCCGCCCGGTGCCAGGTTGGACTGGCGGTAGACCTGTCCGTCGGCGCCCCGGTACTCACCGGTGGAGGGGTTGTAACCCGCAGTTCCCACCGACGCCGGCGCGGCGGCAGGTTGCGGGACACCGATCGCGTCGAATGCGGCGTTGCCCTCCGCCGCGAGCGGGTTGTCTGTGGTCGGGGTGGGATTGCCCACCCAGGGGTTGGTGCCCTTCGGCACGTATTCTTCATCGCTCTTACAGATTTCGACGGTGGGTGCCCGTTTGCCCGGCTTGTCCATGCACGGCATGTTCCGGGCACCGCGCGAAGCGACGTCGGCGTCCTGAGGAACGGCGCAGTAGATCGGGTCGGACGTCCGGACCGGCGAGTCGACCGCCGAACCGTCGCGCCGCTCGGACGCCGGGAGGAATCCTGTGGTGCAGGGTGGGGAGGTGTTGAGGTTGAGGTTGAAGTCCATCAACGCCGCACCCGTCGAGTCCTCGTTCGGGACGGTCATCGTCTTCATCAGGCCGACGCTCGGGGGCACCAGCACCAAAGCCTGCTCGAGAGACCGGTTGTAGGTGACTGCGACCTGGCCGAGGCGGGTGAGATTGGCCAGCAGGATCGGCGTCGTCGGGCGCAGTCGCCGGAACAGTTCCGTCAGCTCAGTCGACGCCGCCGGTGCGGTCTGGAAGATGCTGCGCACCTGCGCGTCACGTCCGGCCGCCTGCGCGCTGACCTCGCGCAGGTGTCGTACCCATTCCTGCAGGGCCGGACCGCTGTCCACCTGGGATCGGAGGAACGGTGCTGCGTCTTCGATGAGGCGGGAGGTGGGATCGGCGGTGTCGGCGGCGGTGGCCGCCACCGCGCTCGACGATTCGAGCAGTCGTTGAATGTCTTCGCCGGTTCCGTTGAAGGCGTTGTAGCTTTCGTCGATGAGGGTGGCGAGCTTGTCCTCGGGGATGGCCTCGAGACCCTTGTTGACGGTGTCGAACATCGGGGCGATGTCCTGCGGAACCGATGTCCGGTCGACGGGGATGACATCGCCGTCCTGCAGGTACGGGCCGTCGATCCCGGACGGGACAAGATCGACGTACTGCTCGCCGATCGCCGATCGGCTGTGCACCTCGGCGCGGGCGTCGGCGGGAATCTTCGTGGAACTGTCGACTCGCAGGGTGGCCCGGGCGCCCGAGGCCGTCGGTACGACATCGGTGACCGTACCGATCGTGGCACCGCGGTAGGTGACGTTGGCGGTGCCGTAGAGGCCACCGCTCGTGGGCAGGTCGACGGTGAGTGTGTACTGGCCGATTCCGGCGAGCGCGGGAAGGCGCATGTAGTGCAGACCCATCACCGTCAGCGCCACCACCGTGAGGATGCTGAAGATGGTCAACTGGATGCGGACGAAACGCGTGAGTATCACTGTCCACCTCGGATCACGACCGACTCGAGCGGAGCGGTCAACGGGTTCTTGTCCGCGGTCGGCATCCGGCCGACGGTGCGGCCCAGGGCGGTTTCCGCGTTGTAGAGGGTGCCGGCGAGCGGCGTGCCCTGGAGGAAGTTCGCATCGATGCGGCCCAGAGTGAGGTCGAGGGTGGCGGAGAGATTGCCCGCGTCGCCCTGAATGTATTTCGGGAGACCGGCCAGCGGCCACGGAAAGGTGGGAAGCATGCCCAGTGAACCGGCGAGGCCCGGTCCGGCGTTCGCCAACTCGCGCAGGGTCGGCGCGAGATCCCGCAGGTTCTGCTGAATGTCCTCCGAGCCGGCTGTCACCGTTCGGTTGGCGACGTCGGCGAAATTGCCGACCGATGTCACGGACCCGGTCAAGTTGTCCTTCTGCCGGTTGAGGGTCTCGATGGCCGGAGGTATCCGTTCGAGAGCGCTCTCGAGGGTCTGCGTCTGCTCGTTCGCGGTGAGCGCGAGCCGATCGAGTCCCTCCAGCGCCGTCAGGATGTCGTCCTTCTGGGTGTTGAGTGCGCTGGTGAACGTGTCGAGTTGAGTCAGGAAGGTGCGCACGTCCGATTCGCGGCCGCCGAGGGCGGCGTTGAGCTGGGTGTCGATCTCCTGCAGCTGGCCGAGACCGCCACCGTTGAGTACCACCGACACGGCCGCCAGGGTCTGTTCGGTGGTGGGGTATTGATCCGCATGATCGAGCGGGATGGTGTCGCCGTCCCCGAGGGAGCCGCTCGGGGCCTCGTCGAGCGGCTCGGCGAGCTCGACGTGGAGCGAGCCGAGCAGGCTGGTCTGCCCGATCTTCGCGGTGGCGTTCTTCGGCAGGGCGACACCGCCGTCGAGCCGCACGGTGACCAGGGCGTGCCAGTCCTGCAATTGCACGTCGGTGACGTTCCCGACGGTCACGTCGTGTACCCGGACGCGGCTGTTGCGCTGGATCGACGTGACGTTCGGCATCTGGATGGTCACGGTGTACGAGCCCTCTCCCGATCCCTCGGTTCCGGGGAGCGGCAGTGAGTTCGCGCCTTCCCAGCCGCAGCTGGTGAGCAGTGCCGCGGACAGCCCGGTCAACGCGAGACCGATCGACCGTCGTAGGGGTTTGTGCCGGAACATCATCGGCCTCCACTCGTCGTCGGTGTGGCCAGCCCGAGCAGGCCCGGGATGCCGCCGCGGGCGTCGATCGTGCGCACCGGTGCCGTCGGCACTGTGCCGCGCAGCGAGTCCTGGCTGTAGTCGATCTGGTCGGGGCGCACCTGGACGCTGGTGATCGGGTTGGCGCCTGCAGGGGGGTAGTTCATCTGAATCAGGTTGAGCACCGGGGCGAGATGCTGGACGCAGAGTTTCGCCGATTCTGCAGCCCCCTTCTGGCTCGCGGCCTGAATTGCGCCGCAGATGAATTGGATGGGGTTCTGCATCTGCGTCACCGCCAGCGCACCGGTCATCGAGCCCTGCGCCGGCTGGTAGATGTTGTAGAAGTTCTGCAATGTGTTCGGCAGGACGTGGAGAAGCTGCTCGATGTCGGGACGTGATTCGTTCAGCATCGTCGTCACCGCGGCAAGGTCGTCGACGGACTTGCCGAGACCTTCCCGGTTGTCGCCGATGAACTGACCGATGCGGTGAACGAGGGCGTCCACGCTGTCGAGTGAAGTCGCGAGCTCCTGGTCGGAGTTGGTGAGGACGCCGGAAACCGACGCCAGATTGTGATTGAGCTGGACGATCTGCTGGTCGCTCGCGGCGAGCGCGGAGACGAACACCTGCAGATTGCGCACTGTGGCGAACACGTCGTCCCGCCCGTCGGACAGTGTCGACATCGCCTCGGACAGCTTGGTCAGGGTGGTGTGGATGTCGGTTCCCTTGCCGCTGAGTGAATCCGCGGCATCGTTGACGAATTGGCCGAGCGGGCCGTTGGCGCTCTGCTCGGTGGGGCCGAGTGACTCGGAGAGGTGCTGGAGCTGGGCGCGGAAGTCGTCCCACTCGATCGGCACCGCGGTGCGTTCGAGGGGAATCTCGTCCCGATCGGCGAGCGCGGGCCCTCCGGTGTAGGCGGGGGTCAGCTGGATCGCCCGTGAGGTGACGAGGCTCGGTGAGAGGATTGCAGCCTTGGCATCCTGGGGAACCTGATACTGCGAGTCATAATGGAAGGTGACCTTCATCCGTTCACCGTCGGGCTCGATCTCGTCGATCTTTCCGACGTCGACGCCGAGGATCTTCACCTGGTCGCCGACGTAGATTCCGTTGGTGTTCGCGAAGTACGCCGTCACCGTCGTCGTGGAACTCGTGCGGTAGAGACTCCACCCGGTGGCAGCGACGACGGCGACGGCCACCACGACGAGCGCGGCGATCCAGACGCGGCGTGAGCGTCGGAGTGCGTTCAACATGGTCGACATTTCCTATCCACCCAATCCGGGCAGTGGGGGCAGGCCGGGAATCGAGATCTGCGGCAACGCCGGCAGGGCGGGTGCCGCGGGGGCCTGCGTCGAGTTCGCGACCGGTAGCTCACCGGGCTGCACGGGGCAGTTGCTCGGGTTCGGCAATGGGGTCGTGCTCCCGGGGGGAACGGCGCCCGGTGCGCTGTTGTCGCCACAGGTCACCGGGAAGGTGTTCTGCCCGTTCAGGGTGCCGGGGCCTATGCCCTGCTCCGCGAACGCGGCGTCGATGAACGGCTGCAGGTACTGGCCCGGCAGCAAATTCATGATGTAGGCCTTGAAGAACGGACCGGAGGCCACGGACTCACCGAGGGACGTCGCATACTGCGACAACGGCTTCAGTGACGCCGCGAGATTGTCCTTCTGCTGGTTCAGCAGGCTGGTCGTCGTGTTCAGCTGGTCGAGCACCGGCCGCAGTTGTGCTTCGTTGTCGTCGACGAGACCATTCACCTGCGCCGTCACCGCCGTGACATTGCCGAGCAAAGTGTCGATTGCGTGGCGGCGCTGCTCGAGCGAAGCGAACAGGGTGTTGCCGTCGACAAGCAGCCTGTCGATCTGATTGCTCCTCTCGGACAGCACACCCGTGACCGATTCGGCGTTGCGGGACAGATCCTGAATCAGTTGGTCCCGGGAGCTCACCGTGTCCGAGAAGCGGGACATTCCGTCCAGTGCCGCGCTGAGGTTCGGTTGAGTCTGATCGAGCGTGTCGCCCAGCGTCTGCAGGGCGCCGGTCAGTTTGTCGGTGTCGAGTCCACTGATCGTCGTGGTGAGGTCGCCGAGCGCGTCCGTGAGCAGGTACGGCGTGGTGGTCTGGGCGAGCGGGATGACGTCGTCCGTGGCGAGGAGGTCGTCGCCGCCGCGCGGTGTGACCTGGAGGTACTTGTTCCCGAGCACCGTCCGCGTCTTGATCGACAGTTCCGTCTTGCTGCCGAGGCGGACTCCGTCCGCCGTGAACTCGATGAGGACCTTGTCCCCGTCGAGTTCGACGGAGTGGACCTTGCCGACCTCGACGCCGGCGATCATGACCTTGTCGCCGCTGAGCAGGCCGCCGGTGTCACCGAAGTACGCCGAATAGCGGGAGGACGTGGTCAGGTACTGCAACTTCTCGAAGTTCATGGAGGTGAGCACGACGATGAGGGTGATCGCAATACCGATCAGGCCCATTCGTGCGGTCTTGGAGCGAATCATTTTGGAGTGCACCTCCCGGCCCGCTGGCCGACGATCGGTATGTACACGGGATCTCCGTTCGGACCGTTCACCTTCAGCTGCACATCGCAGAGGTAGAACGTGAAGAAGTCGCCGAACAGGCCGAGCCTCGACAGTTTGTTGTAGGCCGCGGGAAGGGAATTGAACGCCCAGTTGATGTAGTCCTGGTCGGCGACCACCTGGTCGGACAGCCGGCCGGCCTGGGTGATGTCTTCCTTGATGTCCGGACGCGTCGATTCGAGGAGCGCGGCCATCGAACTCGACGCGTCGTCGATGTGGACGAGGGCGTCGCCCAGGGGGTCCGACTGCTCCCCCAGCCGGGAGACGAGTTGCTGGAGTTGATCAATGCCCTGGTTGAACTCGGCGTTCCGTCGGTCGACGGTGCCGAGCAGGGTGTTGAGGTTGCCGATCACGGCACCGATCAGCTGGTCGCGGTCGGCGAGGACCGACGTCAGCTGTCCGGCTTGCTGCAGGAAGTGGTCGATGGTGCCGCCCTGTCCCTGAAAGACGTCGACGAGGGAGCCGGACAACGCGTTGACCTGTTCGGGGTCGAGCGCCTTGAACAGTGGCCGGAATCCGTTGATCAGCGCGTCGAGATCCAGTGCCGGGACCGTGCGTTCGACGGGGATGGTGTCGCCTTCGCCCAGCGGTGTGAGCGGGCCGGACCCTTCGACGAGTTCGAGGTAGTGATCACCGATGAGGTTGCTGAACTTCACCGCCGCACGGGTCGATTCGGTGAGGGGCACGTTCTTCGTCAGCGTGAAGGTCACCATCGCCGTGGAGTCCTCCCGCACGTCGACCGATGTCACCTTGCCGACCTCGACGCCCGCAACCCGGACGAATTCGTTGTCCCGGAGCCCGGACACGTCGTCGAACACGGCGCTGTACTGTCTTTCGCTGCCGAAGCGGAACTGACCGAAGACGATGACGACCGCTGCGGTGAAGAGCACCATCACGATGGAGAAGATCGCGAGTTTCGTTGCGGTTGCTGAAATCTTCATCGCGGGGCCACCCCTCCCACGGCCGTGCCGAAGAGGTACTCCACGAAGCTCGGCGATCCCGCGCGGGGCGCGGTCGCGTTCGCGATGTTCGCGCCGCCGTCGACCACCAGGTGCGGGGTCGGGAACATGTCCTTGGTGATCTCCGGATAGCAGCCGGGAGCGCCACCGGGGCCGCCCCGCCCCTGGACGATCGGAAGATTCTCGGGATACGTGTAGTTGTCGTCACCGGGCATGATTCCCGCATCCAGTTCGAGTGAGTAACCGGTATTTCCGGCACCGAAGCGCTGCTCGGCCTCCGCGGTCGTTGCGGCCTGCTGGAAGAGGCAGGCGTACTCGGGGCTGTATTCGGCCAGCAGCGCCGTCGTGGGTACGAACAGTCTCATGGTGTCGAGGAAGTTCTTTTCGTTCTCGGATGCGATACCGAATCCCTCGTCGCCCATCGTCCGGAAGGCCTGGAGGGTGGACTCGAGCGGCTTCTCCTCGGCTACCAGGGTGTCCGAGGTGACGCTGGCGTTGCCGAGCAATGCCATGAAGTCGGGCACCGCCTGTGTGTAGGTATCTGCCGTGATGGCGGTGTCGCGCCAGTCGTTCGCGAGGGTGGGCAGGGTCGGATTGACCGCTGCCAGGAAGGTGTTGGCGTCGGTGAACGTAGTGCCGAGTTGATCACCGCGGCCGCGCAGACCGGTAGCGACCGCGCCGAGTGTCGCGTTCAGCTTTGCCGCGTCGACGTGCTCGGTGACAGACGTCAAATTCTCGAACACCGTGTTGATCTCGGTCGTGACGTTGCGTGAACGCACTTTGTGTCCTGCCGCGAGCGGCTCGCCCGACGATCCGTCCGGAACCTCGAGGGCCACGTATTTCGACCCGAACGCGGTGGTGGCTTTGATCTCCGCGACCGTATCGGCGGTGAGGAGGCCGAACCACTGCTCGTCGATGTCGAGTTGCAGGCTCGCGCCGTCGGCCACGTGGTCGATGTCACGGACCTTGCCGATCTGGACTCCGTTCAGCTGCACCTTGGCTCCCTGATCCATCACGAGGCCGGATCGGTCCGACACGACGGTCAGGGGAACCGTGCTGGTGAACGCGCCTTTGAAGGACAGCAGGCAGCCGAACAGAATCGCCGCGAGTCCGAGGACGAGCGCTGCGCCCTTCGTTTTCAGCGGCGGCGGGTGATAGTGCGACTTGGCACTTCTTCTCGAGATCATGATCCTTACCCCTAGCCCGCAAGATTGAAGTTGCCGGACGCTCCGTAGATCGCCAGGGATGCAATGAGGGTCACCGAGACGACCGCGATCAGCGACGTCCGGACCGCACGTCCCACCGCTTCTCCCACACCGGCGGGTCCACCGCGTGCGTGGTAGCCGTAGTAGCAGTGGATGAGCATCACGACCAGCGCCATGACCACCGCTTGCAGGAAGGACCAGAACAGGTCGGTGGGCCGCAGGAAGGTGGTGAAGTAGTGGTCGTACACACCGGAGGACTGCCCGTACACGTATGTGGTGGTGAACTGGGAGGCGACGAATGACATGATCACGGCCATCGAGTAGAGCGGGACGATCGAGATCATGCCGGCGATCAGACGCGTCGACACGAGATAGGACATGGAGCGGATGCCCATGACTTCGAGGGCGTCGATCTCCTCGCTGATGCGCATGGCGCCCAACTGGGCGGTGGCGCCCGCGCCGATCGTGGCGGCGAGAGCGATGCCCGAGATCACCGGGGCGACGATGCGGACGTTGATAAACGCCGCGAAGAATCCGGTCAGAGCCTCGACACCGATGTTGCCGAGCGAGCTGAATCCCTGGATCGCGAGAAGTGTTCCGCCGGAGAGTGTCATGAATCCGACGATGACGACGGTACCGCCGATGATCGCCATCGCGCCCGAGCCCATACCGATCTCGGCGATCAGTCGCACGGTCTCCTTCTTGTAGCTGGAGATTGCGTGCGGGGCGAGCCGGATGGTCTTGCCGAAGAAGTCTGCTTGATGCCCGATCGCTTTGAGGATGCGGACCGGGACCCCGGCCGCATCAGCCAGTTTCGGGTGCCGGCTTCCGGCAACGGTCTTGTGCACTGCCATGGTGGTCAGGCTCCTGTTCCGAATTTGACGCCGATAGCGGTGACCACGACGTTGACCGCGAACAACGCCATGAAGGCGTAGACGACGGTCTCGTTCACCGCGTCGCCGACACTCTTCGGGCCGCCCTTCACGGTGAGCCCGCGGTGACATGCCACCAGGCCGGCGATCAGTCCGAACAGTGTGGCCTTGACTTCCGAGATGATCACCTCCGGCAGCCCGGTCACGAACGTCAGCGAAGACACATATGCACCGGGGGTGACGTTCTGAATGTAGACGGAGAACAGGAACCCGCCGGTGAGCCCGATCGTGATGACGAGGCCGTTGAGCAGGACCGCCACGAACATCGACGCCAGCACGCGTGGCACGACGAGTCGTTGGATCGGGTCGATTCCGAGCACCCGGATTGCGTCGATCTCCTCCCGGATGGTGCGGGCACCCAGATCGGCGCAGATCGCCGTGGCACCCGCTCCCGCCACGATGAGCACGGTGACCAGTGGGCCGATCTGTGTGACCGCGCCGAGTCCGGCACCGGCGCCGGACAGGTCGGCCGCGCCGAACTCCACGAGCAGGATGTTGAGGGTGAACACCACGAGCACGGTGAACGGCAATGCGACCAGGAGCGTCGGCAGCAGCGCGACACGCACGATGAACCACGACTGCAGGACCAGTTCGCGCCACTGGAAGGGACGCTTCGCCATGGCCCGGAACGTCTCGCCGCACAACTCGAAGAAGCCTCCGACGGCGCGCAGCCCCGTGCCGACGCCGGACGCAATTTTCGCGGTCGCGGACTCGCGCACAGGCACACTCATGACACGCCCTTCTCTGGATGCGGAGCTGTGCAGGCACAGCGGGATACTCGAGATGACAACGCTCTGGTTCCTTTACTGCGAAGAGGGGCCGGGCGATTCGGCGCCGGCAGCTATCCCATGAGGCGGCGGAGCAGCCGGGTTGCGAAGGCTCCGTAGGGCGGGTAGGCGAACGACGGATCCGGATTCGTCGGCTTGCGCAACACGGCCTTTCGATGGCTGAAGGTCGCGAACCCGTGCTCGCCGTGGTAGTCGCCGGTCCCGGAGGCACCGACGCCGCCGAACGGGAGGTCGGGGACGAGTAGCTGGTAGAGGAGGTGATTGACACCGACCGAGCCCGAGGAGGTGTTGCCCAGGACGGTCTGCACGGTGTCGTCGTTCTCTGTGAACAGATACAGCGCGAGAGGCTTCGGCCGGCTGTTCACCATCTCGACGGCGTCGTCGACGGACGTCACCGTCACCACCGGCAGAATCGGCCCGAAGATCTCCTCGGTCATGAGCGGCGAGTCGAGATCGGGGTCGGTGACGACCGTGGCGCCGAATCGGAGGGTGCCGCGGTCGCGTTGCCCACCGGTCGTGTCGCCGCCGTGTCCGTCCAGGAGTGCGGCGAGGCGATCGAAGTGGTTCTCATTGACGATCCGGGTGGGTTCCGCTCGCCAGGCGTTGTCGAGCTCCCTCAGGAGCCGTTCGACGAACGCCGACCGCACCGAGTCCTCGACGAGAACGTAATCGGGTGCGATGCAGGCCTGTCCGCTGTTGACGCATTTCGCCCACGCGATCCGCCGCGCCGCGACATCGAGGTCGGCGTCGGCCGCCACGATCACCGGGCTCTTGCCGCCGAGTTCGAGCGTCACGGGGGTGAGGTGCTCGGCGGCCGCGGTCGCGACCAGGCGGCTGACACGCGCTGATCCGGTGAAGAACACATGGTCGAACTTCTCCTTCAGGAGCGCGGTGCTCATCTCGGCGCCTCCGTTGGCGACGACGACCGCGGACGGGTCGAGGTACTTCGGTAGCAACTCGGCCAGCACCTGCGCGGTGCGCGGGGCCAACTCCGACGGCTTGACGAGCACGACGTTGCCTGCCGCCAGGGCGCTCACGAGGGGTTGGAGGGTGAGCAGGAGAGGGAAGTTCCAGGCACCGATCACCAGGACCACGCCCTTCGGTTCCGCCACGGTCCATGCCTTTCCCGGCTGCTGCGTCACGGGCAGCGCTGCACGCTGCGGCCGTGACCACCGCTCCAGGTTCTTCAGTGTGTGCCGGATCTCGGCGCGGACCGGGGCGAGGTCACCCATGAAGGTCTCGATCGCCGAGCGTCCCAGATCCTGTTCGACCGCGGCGGCGAGATGCGTCTCCCGCTCGGACAACAGCCGGGAGAGCCCCTCGAGCTGGGCGCGACGCCAGGTGAGCGAGCGGGTGCGTCCGCTGCGGAATGTCTTGCGCAGCATAGCGACCTGCGCCGAGGCATCCATGGTGGCGGCGATCGGTGCCGGTGCAGGGGCGGCCTTGCGAGTTGCGGTGCTCATGCGAAGCTTCCATCCGTCCGGGCTGCCGGTGACAGCGCTGATTCCACGTCGAAGTCGTCCATGTTCGGCTGGTGCGTGCGGCGCCAGTACTCGATGTACTGCCAGGGACTGTTGGTCACCACACGTCCCCGGCTGTTGCGGTAGTAGGTGGTCATGCCGGGATGGGTCCAGATGGTGCGCGAGAGTGCCTCTCCGAGTTCGTCGTCGTACATGTCGAAGGTGTCCTGCCGGACTTCGACACTCGCGAGGCCCTCGTCGATCATCTCGGCGAGGACACGTGTGACGTACTGGACCTGGATCTCGGTGCCCGCGACGACGGTGCCGCCGTGGCCGGTGTTGGTGTTCGGACCGTAGAGGCAGAAGAAGTTGGGGAATCCGGGAACGGTGATGCCGAGATAGGCGCGGCCGTCGTCGTGTCCCCAGTAGTCACGCAGCGATTGTCCGCCCCGACCGCGGATGTCGACCGAACCGAGGACTTGGACGGCGTCGAATCCGGTTGCCAGAACGATGATGTCGGCATCGTGTTCGACACCGTCCGCGGTGCGCACGCCGCGGGGGGTGACTTTCTCGATGTTCTCGGTCACCAGGTCGACGTCGTCGCGGCGGATCGTGCGGAACCAGCCGTTGTCGATGAGCAGACGCTTGCCGTAGGGCGGGTAGGACGGCAGGCTCTTCTCGAGAAGGTCGGGTCGACCGTCGAGTTCGCTCTCGATGTGCGCGGTGAGGATCTTGCGGAGTTTGTCGTTGCTGCGGTTGATCGCGCGGTCGGCGTGCGGGTACTCGGGATCGATCTGCAGGAGCCCGTGCAGTTTGTCCCCCATCCGCCAGAACAGCCGGAGGCGGTACCAGCCCTGGTAGTTCGGAACATGGCGGTTCAGGAACGCGATGCCCTCGGGGATGTCCCGGCGGTAGTTGGGGTGCGGCATGGCCCATTGCGGGGAACGCTGGAAAACGCGCACGTTGCTCGCGACTCCGGCGGCGGCAGGGACGAACTGCATGGCGCTCGCCCCGGTGCCGATCACCGCGACGCGCTTACCGGTGATGTCGATGTCGCGGTCCCAGCGCGCGGTGTGCAGGCAGGGCCCGTCGAAGGTGTCGAGTCCGCGGATGGCGGGGGTGCTGGGGCGGTTCAGCAGGCCCACCGCGCTGACGAGGATACCGGCGTCGAGTTCGTCCTCGAGTCCGTCCGCGCCGCGCGTCACGATCTTCCAGAGCGCTTGGTCCTCGTCGTAGTCGGCCGACACCGCTTCGGTCGAGAACAGGATGTTCCGGCGGATGTTCCACCGGTCCGCGAGCGAACGCCAGTACTCGGCGAGTTCGTCGCGGCCCGCGAAGTACCGGGTCCAGTCCGGGTTCAGTGCGAACGACAGGGAGTACAGGTTGCTCGGGGTGTCCACACCGCAACCGGGGTAGACGTTTTCGTGCCATGTGCCGCCGACGTCGTCATTCTTCTCGATGATGACGTACGGGATGTTCGCCTGTTCGAGTCGGATGGCGAGGCACAGCCCCGACAGTCCGGCGCCGATGATGGCGACTCGCAGTGGAACCTCACCCTCCAAGGCCGCCGCGGGAGCCGAGGCTCGGGGGTAGATTCCGAGCTCCTCGCCGAGGAGTTCGCCGTAGTCGTGAGGCAACTGTTCGCCCAGCGACACGCTGAGGAGCTGGACGAGCCGGGTGGGGTCGGGTTCCGGCGCGGGTGGGAGTTCACCGTCGCGGTACCGGCGCAGAACCTCGAAGGCTTCCAGACGAATTCGATTTTGGACGTCCTCGGCGAATCCGCCGGAGTCGTGGTCGCCGAGGTCCATGGGCGGTGTCGGGACGAACGGCTCGTCGATCCAGCGGTCCTCGCCGGTCAGGTGCGCCAGGGCCGCGAGCAGGGTGGGCAGATTCGCCACCGCCAGTGCGTCGCGGAGATCTTGGTCAGTGAAGAAATCGGGCGCCGGTCCCGACGTCGTGGTCTGCTGCATAGAGTGACCATACAAAGTGTTCATACGTGATGTCAATCACTAGAGGCTGGGCAGTTCTGGACACGAAAAAGGGGACGAGCCAGAGAGAGTGCCGAAACGCATGGCGATGAAGAGTTCTCTCGGCTCATCCCCGTCGAGAAGGATGCAGCCGTTGGCCGGCCTCGGGAGCGTCAGTTCCCGAAGAGCAGGGCGAACGGGTCGTGGTCCTCGATAGCAGCCGCGTATCGATGCGCCATGGCGGCAACGGTTTCCGAGGGCTGCATGACAGTGGGAACGCACATCCACGCGAAGCCGTGCAGCGTGTGCCGCCGATAGTCTGCCCAGGCGCCGTCCCGCGAAATACGTGGACCGCCATAGGCTTCCAGTGCGTCGAGGTAGTGCGCAAGGAGATCTCGTTCATGGGTCCGACGATCCTCGATACTGAGTGCCGAGCCGATGAAGTAGGTGACGTCGTGCGACCACGGCGCCAGACACGCCGTCTGCCAGTCGAGGAACGCCGGTGCCCGGCCCGGAATCCGGTACAGCTGCGCGAAGTGTGCGTCGCCGTGGTTGATGGTGTGCACCGCGCTGTCGTCGTGCTCCCACAGTGCACGGAAGGCGCGGCGAACCCGCTCGTCGTCCTGCAGTCCGGCCGACAGCTCGGGAACCTCGTCCCGGCTGATCAGCGGGTGGAACTGTTCGGGGCTGAGCATGACCTGGAACGCCTGCCGGGCCGCTTCGACGCCGACAGGTAACCACTCGTACTGCCCTTTCGTGCTGCCCCACAGGGGTCCGTGCCAGCTGGCCTGCACCTCGAGCGTTTCGGCAACGCTGTCGACGGACCACAGGTTCGTCGCCTCGCCGAATTCGGCTCCACGCGTGGTGAGATCCTCGAGGATGACGATGCCCTGCTCGGGTTCGGCCTCCGCGTAGTAACAGGCGGGAACCTCCGCTTGAAGATTCGGCGCGAGGTCGCGATAGAAGCACCCCTCGAGTTCGTAGGCGGCGCCGAGTCCGAATGCCCGGCTTCGATCGTCGAATCCACCCTTGATGCAGACTCTTTCGGGGACTCCCTGCGATTCGCCGTCGAACGCGAGCTTCGCGAACGCCTTTGTGGCCGAGCCCCAGATGACGCGATCGATGTCCACCCCCCTCACCCGGATTCCGGGCCGCGCCTTGGCAAGTGCGGCGGTCATCCACTCGGGGGTCAGTTCTTCGATGGTACGGACGAGCGGAGTCGGCAACCCGCCGCCGGCCACGGGAGAGGTGAGAATGTGAGTCATGTCACCAACAATACAGAGTGTTCAGACGCGATGTCAATGAATTCGGAGGTGCCGCCGACCGCCCCCGAAAACGCAAAAAGGCACGCCTCGCGAGGAGGCGTGCCTTGCGGCCCGTGAGTACTTGTTAACCGCCGGCGGTTAACAAGTACTCACGGGTCAGAGACCGTAAATGGCGGAGACGAGCAATTCGCCGAGCAGTTTCGTCACGGCGCCGAGGTCTTCGAGGTGCTCTTCCTTCGCCATCGAGCCGGCGACGGTTCGCTCGATGGTCCACATGCACACGGCCGCGAATTCCGCTGCGGGAGGGCCGTCGACGGCGATTCCGGCCGCACGGTCGGCCTCGATCATGGTTTGGAGGGCCGACGTCATCCGGGTCATCGTGTCGAGATAGTGCCGCCGCAGTTCCGGGCGTCGGGGCCATTCGTGGACGGCGTTGCGGGCAACCGCGAGGGTGGCCTCGTCCAGATCGAGCCAATCGGCCACCAGATCCCGGATCCGGGCCGGGTCGTTGCGATCCACCTGCACCAGCAGTTCGAATCCACTCGCGATTCGCTCGGCGAATTCCTTGAACAACGCCACGAATGCGTCGTCCTTGCTTCCGTAATAGAAGTAGAAGGTCCCACGGGACGCGTCGGCGCGTTCGAGGATCTGGGCGACGCTGAGTTCGTCCAGGGTCTGCTCCTGGAGCAAGTCGTTGACCGCCTGCAGGATGGTGGCTGCGGTGTCGGTTCTCGCCGTTCCCTCCCCTACAGCCGGCGCTGCCGCTGTCGTGGCCACCGCCTGCGGACTCTCGGCTGTCGACTTCTTGCGCTTCGCTCGTTTGACCGGCCGCTGGCTGCCGTAGATCGCGGCGAAGGTGAGCGCCAGGATCGACTCGACGGCGCTCTCTGCGGACGGCAGTCGCTCGTCGAGTTCCTTGGAACCGACGTAGAACGTTCGCTCGACGCCCCCGACCAGCATGGTGGCGATCATCTCCGGGGGCGCACCATCCGGGGCGGCACCGTTCGCGCGCTCGTGGGTGATCTGCTCGGCGACGGCCCCGACGAACTGCTCGAGCATGACCTTCCACGCGGCCGCGACGGCGGGCACGCTGTGCATCTGCTCGACCGCCGCACAGATCACCTCACCGTGCCCGGACCACATGTCGATGGTCCCGCGCATGCTGGCGTCCATCGACTTGGCCCGGGTCTTACCGGGAGGCGCCTGCCAGGGGCCGGCCTCCGCGTATGCGTCGTCGAAGAGTCGCGCGATCATCGCGACGAGAACGTCGTACTTGGACGCGAAATAGTGATAGAAGTTCGCTCGCGACAGGCCGGCGCGCTTGATAATCTGCGCGACGGTGAGATCCTGCATCGAGGTTTCCTGCAGCAACTGCTCCGTCGCCTCGAACACCGCCACCTCGGCGCCACGCTGCCCGTCATGGGCGCGGGGTCGTTGTCGCACTACCGGCCGTGTACTCACGATTCGAACAATACCCTATGTCTGGACACTGTGACTGGACGGTGCCTCGACCCGCCGCACCGTCGGTTCCTTCGGCTTGCGCACCGCGCGGAGCAGCGCCTCGTCGAACAGGTCCGGTCGCTCCAGCATCGGATAGTGCCCGCAGTCGAGTTCCACCAGGGTGCTTCCGATCCGCTCCTGCACCCAGCGCGCGCCGCGGACGGACAGCGCCGGATCCGCCGTGCCGATGATCTGGGTGACCGGGATATCGAGGCCGTCCAGAGCGAACGCCTGCGCCGTCCGCAGGAGCGTCGTCATGCACGCGTTCGCCGCCCAGCTCGGCGTCTGCAGGGAGATGCGCTGCAGCCAGTCGAGGGTCTGCCCGTCCGGCGGTGTGCCGAACGGGTCACCCACCGCCCGCCTCCGGTAGTCCAGCCGTCCGGTGTGCTCGGCCGCGTGCATGCCGCCCTCGACCGCGTCTGCCGGCACACCGAACGGGTAGTCGGGCTGCCGCGCCCCGGCCACTCCGTTGGAGGCGACGAGCACGAGGCGATCGACCGAACCTGGAAATCGGTGAGCCATGCGCAGAGCGGTCATACCGCCCAGCGACCAGCCGACGACCGTGGCGCCGCGCGCATCGAATGCATCCAGAACTGCTGCGCCGTCGTCGGCGAGCCGGTCGATGTCGTACCGACTCAAAGGCGCATCGGACTCGCCGTGTCCGCGCAGGTCCATCGCGAGGACACGATGCCCGGCTTCGGCGAGCACTCGGATCTGGCGGTCCCACACCGCGGAACTCAGGCTCCAGCCGTGGATCAACAGCACCGGGTCGCCGACGCCCAGTTCGAGTACCTTGACCCGGACGCCGGGCTCGACCTCCACCAACGTCGAACTCATTTCTCTCCTCTTCGTGCTCCGCGACCACACGGCCGGGCGACGTGGAATGCCCGGCGGACGGGGCCGAATCGGCTCCCGTCCGCCTGGCCGTCTAGGGGGTGCCGACCAATTCGGCGGATCGGAACCGTGCGAGCGTCGTGCCCGATTCCGTCAACTGGAGAAGTGATTCGGGCGGCGTGAAGCGGTCGCTGTAGGTCTCGGCGAGGTATCGGGCTCGGGCGACGAAGCCCGCGACACCGCCCTCGTATCCGTCGACGAACTGCAGGACTCCGCCCGTCCATCCGGGGAACCCGATACCGAGGATCGAGCCGACGTTGGCGTCGGGAACCGCTTCGAGGACTCCCTCGTCAAGGCACTTCACGGTCTCGATGACCTCGGCGAACAACAGCCGCTCGACCACATCGTCGAACGGGATGTCGGCATTCGCACCGCCGAAAGCATCCGACAGACCGGTCCAGAGCCGAGTACGTTTGCGATTCTCGTCGTATTCGTAGAATCCGGCTCCGGCCAGCCGGCCTGCCCGCCCGAACTCGGACAGCATGCGGTCGAGCACGGCCTCGGCGGGGTGACCGATCCAGGCCTGACCGGCGTCTTGCGCGGCCTGCATGCTCGCGTCACGAACCCGACGCAGCAGCTCGAGGTTCAGTTCGTCGGTCAGCTGCAGCACGGGAGCCGGGTATCCGGCCTGCGAACTGGCCTGTTCGATCGTCGTCGCCGGGACACCCTCGCCGAGCAACGCCAGGGCCTCGTTGATGAACGTACCGATCACGCGGCTCGTGAAGAATCCCCGGCTGTCGTTGACGACAATCGGGGTCTTCGCGATCTGCTTCGCCAGGTCCAGTGCCCGCGACAGCGTGTCGGCGGAGGTCTTCTCCCCCTTGATGATCTCCAGCAGCGGCATGCGATCGACGGGGCTGAAGAAGTGGAGTCCGATGAAGTCTTCAGGTCGGGGGACGTTCTCGGCCAGCCCCGTGATGGGCAGGGTGGACGTGTTCGATCCGATGAGGGCGCCGTCGGCGAGGTACGGTTCGATCTCGGCGAGCACCTGGGCTTTGACGGCGGGATCCTCGAACACTGCCTCGATCACCAGATCGGCGCCGTCGGCCATTTCCGCGCGGTCGGTGGGCGTGATGCGGGCGAGAAGTGCCTCGCCCTTGTCCTTCGAGGTCCTCCCCGCAGCGACCTGCTTGTCGACCAGCTTGTGCGAGTATCCCTTGCCTCGTTCGGCGGCCTCGAGTGTCACGTCCTTCAGGACGACGTCGATGCCGGCGCGGGCGCACTCGTATGCGATTCCGGCGCCCATCATGCCCGCCCCGAGGACAACGACCTTTCGTGCGCGCCAGGGCGTGCGATCGGCGCTGCGCCCGCGGGCGCCGTTCACCGATTGGATGTCGAAGAAGAAGGCCTGGATCATGTTCTTGGCGACCTGCCCAGTCGCGAGGTCGAGGAAGTAACGGGCCTCCACCCGCAGCGCGTTGTCGAAATCGATCTGGGTACTCTCCACCGCTGCCGCCACGATGTTCTGCGGGGCCGGGTAGTTCGCTCCCTTCGACTGTTTGCGCAGTAGAGCGGGTATTGCCGGGAGGCGGGAGTGCAGTTGTTCGTTCCGGTCGCCGGGTGTTCCGCCGGGAATGCGGTAGCCCTTCACGTCCCACGGCTGAGCAGCGTCCGGGTTCGCGATAATCCATTTCTTCGACACGGCAACCAGTTCCGACCGCGACTCGACGAGCTCGTCGATGATCCCGAGTTCACGTGCCGACCGGACGGTGCGACGTTGCCCCTGCAGAAGGAGTTCCGAGAGCGCACGTTCCACGCCGAGCATCCGCACCGAGCGCACGACGCCGCCGGCGCCGGGCAGCAGGCCGAGGGTCACTTCGGGCAGTCCGACGTAGTTCCGCGGACCGTCCAGTGCGACGCGATGGTGGGTGGCCAGCGCGAGTTCGAGTCCGCCGCCGAGCGCCGAACCGTTGACTGCCGCGACGACGGGCCGTCCGATTGTCTCGAGGCGGCGCAGCAGCGCACTGTTCCGGTCGACGAACGTCGCGAACTCGTCGATGCGGTCCTTCGATGCATCCCGGAGATCGTTGAGATCTCCGCCGGCGAAGAAGGTGTCCTTGCCGGACGTGACGACGACGCCGGTGATGGTGTCGCGTTCGGTCTCGATGCGGTCGAGGGCTGCCTCGAGCGCGTCGACGAAGCCGGCATTCATCGTGTTGACGCGCTGAGTCGGGTCGTCGATCGTGAGCACGACGATTCCGTCGTCGTCACGTTCCCAGCGGATGATCGGGTTGTGGCTCATAGCCTGTGCGGTCCTTCCGGTTTCAGCTTGCCTGGAGTGCTTCGATCACGGTGGCGATGCCGATGCCACCGCCCACGCAGAGGGTGACGAGGCCGTAACGCCCGCCGGTGCGGTGCAGTTCGTCGAGGAGGGTGGACACGATCATGCCTCCGGTGGCGCCGAGCGGGTGCCCCATCGCGATGGCGCCGCCGTTGACGTTCACCTTGTCGAGATCGAGGTCGAGATCGCGGACGAACCGTAGGACGACCGAGGCGAATGCCTCGTTGATCTCGACCAGGTCGAGGTCGGCGGGCGTCAGTCCAGCCTTTGCCAGTGCCTTCCACGAGGCAGGGGCGGGCCCGGTGAGCATGATGGTGGGATCGGCGCCGGACACCGCGGTCGCCACGATACGTCCCCGCGGTGTAAGCCCGAGTTCGCGTCCGACTTCTTCGCTTCCGATCGCCAACAGGGATGCGCCGTCGACGATTCCAGAGCTGTTGCCCGCGTGATGGACATGGTCGATACGCTCGACCGTGTAAAACTTCTGCAGCGCAACCGCATCGAATCCTGCGGTCTCGCCCAGTGCGGCGAACGACGGCCGCAGCCCGCTCAGCGATTCGACCGTCGTACCCGGCCTGATCATCTCGTTGGTGTCGAGCACTACCCGGCCGTTCAGGTCTCGGACGGGGACGGTCGAATGGTCGAACCGGCCCTCCTTTTGAGCGTGGCTCGCGCGCTGGTGTGAACGCACGGCGTAGGCGTCGACGTCCTCACGGGTGAAGCCCTCGATCGTTGCGATCAGGTCGGCGCCCACACCCTGGGGAACGAAGTGGCTCGCGAGGTTGGTGGCCGGATCGTCCATCCACGCGCCGCCGTCGGACCCCATGGGCACCCGGGACATCGACTCGACGCCACCTGCGAATACCAGGTCCTCGAACCCCGAACGCACTTTCTGCGCTGCGATGTTCACCGCCTCGAGCCCCGATGCGCAGAAGCGGTTGATCTGCACCCCGGCGACCGTGTCCGGCAGCCCGGCAGCGATACTCGCTGTGCGAGCAACGTTTCCACCCTGCTCGCCGACCGGGGAGACGACGCCGAGAACGAGGTCGTCGACACGATTCGAATCCAGGCTGGGATTGCGATCAAGGAGATCACCGATCAACCCGACTGTCAGATCGATCGGTTTGACGGTGTGCAGAGCGCCGCCCGGCTTTCCCTTACCCCGTGGCGTCCGGATCGCGTCGAAGATCAGCGCTTCAGTGGCCGGCATCGAAAGACTCCTTGTTCTCGCTGAATGGCTGCTTCGTCGCAGCACATCGCGACCATACATCGTGTTCATATGCATTGTCTATACCCGTTTGGAATGGTAGCCGAAAAGTCGGCGAACCAGCCTTCGCGACGAGAGCGCTTTCGACGCAACCGGATACGCAATTCGACAAATGGTCCTTACGCCGAGACGCTGTGTGGTGGTATATCTCGATAGTCGATCAACGCTGGGCATTCGCCGCAGCGGACGAGCCCCATGCGAGTCTCATGGCGCCGCCTCCGTCTGCGTGCGCACTCCTCGCTCAGTCATTACCGGTCCGAACGATTCGGGCCGATCCCCAATCAGTGGAGGTTGTCGTGGGTGTCGAGGTATCCGTCGAAGGACTGACCAAGTCGTTCGGCTCGCAGAAGATCTGGCAGGACGTCTCGTTGACTCTTCCGGCCGGTGAGGTCAGTGCGTTGCTCGGGCCGTCGGGCACGGGTAAGTCGGTGTTCCTGAAATCGCTGATCGGTCTGCTCCGTCCGGAGCAGGGGTCGATCGTGATCGACGGCACCAACATTCTCGAGTGCTCCTCGAAGGAGCTGTACGAGATCCGCAAGCTGTTCGGGGTGCTGTTCCAGGACGGCGCCCTGTTCGGGTCGATGAACCTGTACGACAACGTCGCGTTCCCGCTGCGGGAGCACACCAAGAAATCCGAATCCGAGATCCGCACGATCGTGATGGAGAAGATGGAACTCGTCGGCCTGCTCGGGGCCGAGGACAAACTGCCCGGCGAGATCTCCGGAGGTATGCGCAAACGCGCCGGCCTCGCCCGCGCCCTGGTGCTCGACCCACAGATCATCCTCGTCGACGAACCCGACTCCGGACTCGACCCCGTCCGCACCACCTACATCTCCCAGACACTGATCGACATCAACGCCGAGATCGACGCGACCATCCTGATCGTCTCGCACAACATCAACCTCGCCCGCACCGTTCCCGACAACATCGGCATGCTCTTCCGCCGGAAACTGGTGATGTTCGGACCCCGCGAAGTGCTACTCACCTCGGACGAACCGGTGGTCAAGCAGTTCCTGGGCGGCACCATGATCGGCCCGATCGGCATGTCCGAGGAGAAGGACGAAGCCACCATGGCCGCCGAACAGGCCATGGTCGACGCCGGCCACCACGCCGGCGGTGTCGACGACGTCGAGGGCATCGTCCCGCAGATGAAGGCCACCCCGGGCATGCCGTTCCGCCAGGCGGTCGCCCGCCGCCAGGAACGCGTCCGCCGCATCATGCACACTCTGCCCGAGAGCGCCCAGTTCGCCATCCAGGACAGTCTCGACCAGACTTCCGACGGCTGGTTCTACGACGACAACACCGCGTCGCTCGAAGGTGCGGTCGATGTCCGTTGATCCGTCGACCCTGATCGTCGCCGTGGTCGCGGCCGCCGGTGCGTTCATCCAGGGCACCGATGCGCCGCCGGAGATCAAGGATCAGGCGACGCAGACCCTCGAGTCGTACTCGGCGCCGAGCGCCGACCAGCAGGTGTCGGACGTGATCGCGGCGCTGCCCGAGCCGGTGCGCGCACCCGCGCAGCAGGCGGTGGACGACGCCACCGCCGCCGCAGCTGCCGCACTCGAACCGCATCTGCCGGCCGGCGCTCTCACCCCGCCGCCGGCAACCGAGCCCGCGCCGTCCCCGCAGCCGGTTGCACCATCGTCGGTGCCGGAATCGGCGTCACCGGCACCGGTGTTCCTGTCGAGCCCGCCTGCCGACGAGGGCGATGCAACAACAGGCACGGGGTCTGTGCTGCAACCGGTTCCGGCCGCCTTTCCGCGTGCCTCCCTCGCCCCGGTCGGTGCGATCGCACTGTTCGCACCGTGGCTGCGCAAGGCCGGAGCCATCTGCGACGGAATCACACCGGCGACCATCGCGGCGCTGTATGCCGCCGAGAACGGATTCCGGTACGGTGCCACCGCACCGGTGTCCCCGTCGGGCGCGCTCGGACCCGGACAGTTCATGCCCGGCACCTGGGCGATCTACGGCAAGGACGCCGACGAGGACGGAAAAGCCGACGTGCTCGGCATCGCCGACCCCGTGATGGCGTCGGGAAATCTGCTGTGCGACATGCACGAACAGATCGACGCATGGAAGCGTCAGGGCCGTGTATCCGGGGACACCCTCGATCTCACCATTGCGGCATACAACGCCGGATCGGGTGCCGTCCTGCGATCCGGGGGGATGCCCTCCGGCAGCCCCGACTACGAGAACCAGACCAAACCGTATGTCGCGAAGATCCGGGGCAGTGAACCGTCGTTCGCGCAGCTGCTCGCGCCGCTCATCGGGATTCCGCTGGGCGACGGCGCAGGTGGGCGGGTGGTCGAATCAGCCGTCCGTTACCTCGGTCTGCCCTACGTGTGGGGCGGCGGCAACATCGACGGCCCCTCCGGCGGCGGATTCGACTGCTCGGGGCTGACGTCATTCGCGGTCCATGCCGCCGCGGGCATCGCCCTACCACGGACATCAGAGACCCAGTGGAACGTCGGGCAGGAGATTCCGATGGATCAGGCGAGACCCGGCGACCTGCTGTTCGGTAACTGGCAGTCCGGCGGTCCCGGGCACGTCGCCATCTACATCGGCAACGGTCAGATGATCCACGCCCCCACCACGGGTGACGTCGTGCGCATCGCCGACGTCTTTCCCGAGATGAAGGCCCGGCGGATCTTCTGACCGGTTCAGCTCTCCAGCCAGGTCACGACTTCGTCGCTCGACTGACGCTCCGTCCGATACGAATTGATCGGATGGTCCACGTCCGGGTATCCGAAGGAAATCCCCAGGAGCACCTGACGACCTTCCGGGATGTCGAAAAACTCGCGGATGAAGGGTGCCTGGCTGGCGAGCGCGGCCTGAGGAATCGTGCCGACACCGTGACTGTGCGCGGCCAGCAGGAAGCTGTTCACGAAGACCCCACAGTCGACGGCGCCGTACGTCCCGAGCTTTGCCTCGGTGGTGACGATGGCGACGTGAGGCGCGTCGAACAACTCGAAGTTGCGCATCATCTGCCGCGCGGACGCGACCCGATCTCCCTTGGCGATGCCCACACTCTCGTACAGTTGCCATCCGCTCGCGCGCCTGCGTTCCTGATAGACGCCCTCGTACGCCTCCGGAAAGGGGATGTCCGGGTTCTCGGCGGGCGCCTGCCCGACGTGTTCGGCCAGTGCTGCGCGGAAGCGATTCGTCGCGTCCGCCTCCGCGATGTGGAGGTGCCACGGCTGGGTATTGCACCACGAGGGCGCACGCCGCGCGGTATCGAGGATCGCCGCGATCACCTCTCTCGGAACGGGCTCGGGCCGATAGCCGCGGCAACTCCATCGACTCGCCATGAGGGTGTGCAGGGCTTCGTGACCAGCGGTGGCGGGGTCGAGCAGATGTCGTGTCATTGCTGTGCGCCTCGTTTCTCGGGTTGTGATGACCACCTGCGAACGAGCTCGGCTCCGAGTTCGCAGGACTACTGGATAACAGCACCATACAGTGCGTGTAGACAATGTGTTCAGTTTGCCCTACGCTGCTTGTAACGGAGGTCACAGCGGTGGGTCGGCGCGGAACTGCATGCCCACCTGTTCGGCCCAATACACGGCTCAGACGTGAGGAGTAGGGATGACTGCCACCACCGAGACACCACGACGCGAGGGCGCACTCGACGTACCGGAGGGGTTGCCACGCGGCATCGATCTCGGCCGGATCAATAACCGGGACAGAGCAATCGCCATGTACGGCCGCGAATTTGCCGAGAAGCTGACCGATCACGCGCTTCTCGCGGACGATCCCGCGTACCTGGCCATGCGCGACTTTCGCGACAAGTCCACGGGCGCCAACTGGCGCACGTTCGACATCGCGCTCGAACACGGCATCGATGCCCTGGACGACCCGCCGGCCGGCATGGTGGAGTTGTTCCGTCAGCTCGACCGCATCCCCGACTGGGTGGATTTCGATCAGCTCTACCGCGGTGCCGTCGCCTTCTGGCGGGCCGGGCCGATCGTCCCGCCCATCCTGGCCTGGGCCACCATCGCCGGCGGTTTCTCGATGTACAGCGCCACCCGCCCGGTCCTGTTCAGTGGCCGGATGCGCAAGGCCGACCACGTGGGCACCCGCCTCGTCGAGAGCTTCCGCTACGTCGTCGCCGCGTACACGCCCGGCGGCATGGGCCGTTTCGAGGAGGGATTCCGGCTCACCGCGAAGGTCCGGATGATCCACGCCGCAGTCCGCCACGGCCTGAGCCGGTCGGATGCCTGGGACTGGGCCAATTGGGGCATCCCGATCAACAATCTCGACGGCATGGTGACCCAGGCCGGCCAGTTCGGCGTGAAGTTCATCGATGCGGTGCACAGCTCGGGAATCCGCTTCACAGACCGGGAGATCGAGGACATCTTCGCCCTCAGCCGCTACGTGGGATGGGTGATCGGGGTTCCCGAGGACATCCTGCACACCGGCTACGACGACGCCCGGAAGAAGACGGACTTCCACACCCTCATCGAGCAGCCCGCCGACGACCTGTGCCGTGACGTCGTCCATTCCGTCATCAAGTTCAGCGTCGAGAATCCCCCCGGCGACGTGGAGGTGCTGCCCGCACCCGTCGCCAAGTTCATGACCACCGACCGCAGGCTCAAGCTCGCCTACGGCATGTTGTCGACCTGGCTGCCGGCGAGCGTCATCAAAGACCTGCACGTCGAGCCCACGCCGTGGCGTTTCGTGCTCCCCGCGGTCAAGCCGCTGCTGACCCTGTCCAACCGAGTCGGCCGCATCCTCCCACACGACGACGAGGCGGCCACCTTCCGAATCCTGAAGCAGTTCAACGCCGCCATCGCGGTCCCCGAGTCGGAGAAGGCGAAGGCAGTCGCGAACCCCGAAGAGGTCGGGGCCGACGCCGCGGCCAACAAGGGCGGCATGCCCGTCGTCGCGAAGGCGGGCTGACGTGGCAGAGACGACCAACGCTCCCCTCGCAGGTGTCCGAATCGTCGAGCTCGCCGGAATCGGTCCGGGACCGTTCACGGGAATGATGCTCGCCGACCTCGGCGCGGAGGTGATCTGCGTCGAACGCCCCGGCGGAAACCCCTGGGCCGCCAGCGGACACGGGGTCATGTTCCGCAGTCGCCGTTCGATCGCGGTCGACCTCAAGTCGTCCCGCGGCGCCGAGATCGTGCGCCGGCTCTGCGAGAACGCGGACGGCATCGTCGAGACGTTCCGCCCCGGTGTAGCCGAGCGCCTCGGCGTCGGGCCCGCCGACTGTATGGCGGTCAACCCCGCCCTCGTCTACGGCAGGATGACCGGCTGGGGTCAGGACGGACCCCTCGCATCGATGCCCGGGCACGACATCAACTACATCGCACTCACAGGCGCACTGCACGCGATCGGACGTCGCGGCGAAGCGCCGGTCCCGCCGCTGAACCTCGTGGGCGACTTCGGCGGCGGCGGAATGCTTCTCACGGTCGGCATGCTGGCCGGGATCATGTCCGCGCGGACCACCGGCGTAGGGCGCGTCGTCGACGCCGCGATGATCGACGGCGCGTCGGCCCTGATGGCAATGTTCCACGGTCTCCGCGGAGAGGGGACGTTCACCGAGAATCGCGGCACCCACCTGCTCGACGCGGGCGCGTTCTTCTACGACGTGTACCGCACCCGGGACGACCAGTGGGTCAGCATCGGCGCCATCGAGGATCAGTTCTGGCAGGACCTCTGCGACGCACTGGAACTCCCGGAGGACCTGCGCCACAACCAGTTCGACACCACCCGCTGGAACGAGTTCCGGGACGTCCTCGGCCGGCGTATCGCCACGTTCGACCGGGCCGAACTCGACGCACTGCTCCTGGGACGCAATACGTGCTACGCCCCCGTCCTGACACTTGCCGACGCGGCCGCACACCCGCATCACGTGGCGCGCGGAACGTTCATCGAGGTCGACGGAATCGTGCAAGCCGCACCGGCTCCCCGGTTCGACGGCGCACCGGCCACCAAGCCGGGGCCGCCGCGCAAGCCCGGTGCCGACACGCGCCAGATCCTCGTCGACGCCGGATACGACGCCGCCGAGATCGAGGAGTTAGTCTCCAGCGGCGCTGCTGCAGAATAGTTTTCGCAACCACATGAGGGCGGGCCGGGCATTCTTCCCCGGCCCGCCCTCGTGTGGTGTTCTCACAGTCCCAGGGAGCGTCCCACAATCTCCCGCATGATCTGGTTGGTGCCGCCGTAGATCTGCTGCACCCGCGAGTCCCGCCAGCGCCGGGCCACCTCGTACTCCTCCATGTAGCCGTACCCGCCGTGCAACTGCAGACACGTGTCCAGGGCCTCGAATTCGAGCTCGGTGGTCCAGAACTTGGCTCCGGCCGCATCGGCCGCGGTGAGCTCACCGTTCCCGTGGGCGTCGAGGCAGCGGTCGAGATAGATCCGCGCGATCTGGACCTTGGTCGACAGTTCGGCCAGGGTGAACCGGTTCGCCTGGAAACTGCCGATCGGGCTCCCGAACGCACGCCGCTCCTTCGCGTACGACAACGCGAGTTCGAGGGCGTACTCGGCGCTCGCTACGGCAACCACGGCCATCGACAGCCGTTCCTGCGCGAGGTTCGCCATCAGGTAGCGCAAACCCTTGCCCGCTTCGCCGAGTACGTTCTCGGGCTGCACCTCCACGTTCTGAAAGAACAGTTCGGCCGTGTCCTGAGCTTTGCGACCGATCTTCGACAGCTTACGACCGCGTTCGAAGCCCGGTTGCCCGTCCTCGACGACGAAAAGCCCGAAGCCGCCGCCGTCCTCGTCGGGGATCCGTGCAGCGACGATCACGAGGTCGGCCTGCATGCCGCTGGTTACGAACGTCTTCGACCCCGTGATCCGCCAGCCGGATCCCTCCCGGCGCGCGGTCGTCTTGATCGCGCGCAGGTCCGATCCGGTCCCCGGCTCGGACATCGAGACAGCAATGGTGCGCTCACCGCTCACGATGTCGGGCAGCCAGCGTTTCTGCTGTGCCTCGTCTGCGATATCGAGGAAGTACGGGAGCACGATGTCGTTGGTGAGGGAGAAACCGTCACCGACAGTCCCCGTCCGCACGACCTCCTCGTTCAGTACCGCATTGAACCGGAAGTCGCGCAGGCCGCCACCGCCGAATTCTTCCGGCGCGGCGAAGCCGACGAGACCCTGCGCCGCGGCGCGGCGCCAGAAGTCGCGGTCGACCATCCCCGCCTCTTCCCACTCGTCGGAGTGGGGCACTGCTTCTTTGATCAGGAAGGCGCGAACCGCCTCGCGGAACTGTTCGTGTTCGGGTTCGAAAATGGTGCGCTTCATGGTCACAGGCCCATCGATCGGCCGATGATTTCGCGCATGACCTCGCTCGTGCCACCGTAGATCCGCCCGATGCGTGCGTCGACGTAGGCCCGCGCGATCGGGTACTCGGTCATGTAGCCGTAGCCACCGAACAGCTGCAGGCAACGGTCGGTGGCGGTGCCCTGCAGCTCGGAGGCCGCGAGCTTGGCCATCGCGGCCCGTTCCGGCGTCAACGTGCCGGCGACGAGTTCTCTCACGCAGCCGTCGACGAAGGCCTGCATTACCTCCACCTCGGTCTTGATGCTCGCCAGCACGAATCGGGTGTTCTGGTAACTGCCTACGCTGCGCCCGAATACGCGTCGTTCCTTCACGTACCCGACCGCCCAGTCCAGCGCCTGCGCGGCGGACGCCACGCTTGCCACGGCGATCGTCATCCGCTCCTGAGCCAGATTCGACACGAGCGAGCGGAAACCGCTGCCCGCCTTCCCGAGCACGTTCGCCGCGGGAACCCGGGCATTGTCGAAGAACAACTCCGCGGTGTCCTGCGCGTGCATGCCGATCTTCTCGAGATTGCGGCCCCGCTCGAACCCGGGAGTGTCCCGCTCGACCACGATCAGCGACAGGCCGCCGTGACGATCCGCGTCCCGGTCTGTGCGGGCCGCCACGATCACCAGATCGGCGTTGTGCCCATTGGAGATGAACGTCTTGCTGCCGTTCAGCACGTAGTGGTCACCGTCGAGGGTCGCCGTGGTGCCGATGCCCGCGAGGTCCGAGCCGGTACCGGGCTCGGTCATCGCGATCGCCGCGATCAGCTCGCCCGACGCCAGTCCGGGGAGCCACCGTTTCCGCTGGTCGTCGTTGGCGTAGGCGAGAAAGTACGGGACGCAGATGTCGTTGTGCAAGTTGATGCCGACCGAGACCGTCCCGGTGCGAGCGATCTCCTCCGCGATCACCGCGTTGAAGCGGAAGTCCGAGACCCCGCCGCCGCCGAACTCCTCCGGGATCTCCATGCCCAGAAAGCCGAGGTCGCCGGCCTCACGGAACACCTTGCGAGGCACGATGCCGTCGCGCTCCCACTGGGCGTACTGCGGCACCACCCTCGATTCCAGGAACGACCGGAAGCTGTCGCGGAAGGCTTCGTGTTCGTCGTCGTACAGGGCGCGGCGAGCGCGCGCAGGCTTGTCATTGGTCATGGCAGCATCGTACAAGGCATCCATACACTATGTATAGCCTTAGTGTCTTCCGCACGTGAGTGGCAAAGCGTCCCCCGACACGCTTTGCCGCTCACCTGGCAGTGGCCCAGTCCGCCATCACGTCCGCCAGCGCCTCGGCGCCGCGGTTGCAATCGTCCGATTCGGCGAACTCGTCGGGCGAGTGGGACACGCCGGTGGGGTTGCGGACGAACATCATCGCGGTGGGCACCTTCGCCGACAGGATGCCGGCGTCGTGCCCGGCCGCAGTGGGGAGGACGGGGATGTCGCCGAGGTGGGCGAGGGAGCGGCGAAGCCGTTCGCGGGTGTCGTGCGGGAACTCGACGATCGGCGTCACCGATTCGGCGTCGACCTCGAGGCCGATACCGTCGGCGGCCGCGTAGGCCTGCGCCTCGACGGTGATCTGCTGCACCAGTTTCGTCAGCGTCTCTTCGTCCGCGGCGCGGGCGTCGAGCCACGCCCGCACCTCCGACGGAATCGCGTTGGCACCGTTGGGAAGTACCCGTACCTTGCCGAACGTCGCGACCGCCTCGTGCAGCGTCGCGGCGGACCGGGCGGTGTGGACCGAGGACGCGTATGCGAGCATCGGGTCGCGGCGATCGACGAGCCGGGTGGCGCCCGCGTGGTTGGCCTCACCGGAGAACACGAACTGCCACCGTCCGTGCGGCCAGATCGACGACGCGACGGCGATGGGACTGTCGATCAGATCGAGGGCGCGTCCCTGCTCGACGTGCAGTTCGACGTACACGCCGACGCGGTCGACAAGGTCGGGGTCCTCGCCGAGATGCTTCGGGTCTCGGCCCGCTGAGATCAGGGCCTCGCCGAGGCTGATGCCGTCGTTGTCCCGCAGCGCCAGCGCACGCGCGGGTGCCACCGCGCCGGTGGAGAGTTGCGAGCCGACACACGCCACACCGAACCGGGCGCCCTCCTCGTCGGAGAATGCCGTCACCGCCACCGGACGCGTCGGCACGATCCCCCGCTCGCGGACGAGGTCGATCGCCGCGAACGCGGACACCACCCCCAGCGGTCCGTCGTAGGCACCGCCGTCGGGTACCGAATCGAGGTGCGATCCGGTGACGAAACTGTCGCGGGGATCACCCTCCCAGCCTGCAGGCATCCACCAGGCCCACAGGTTGCCGTTGCGGTCTTCCTCGACGCTCATCCCCCGCTGCCGGGCGCAGTCGCCGAACCATTCGCGCAGCGTCAGGTCGGCGTCGTTCCACGCGAATCGGCGGTACCCCCGTGTCGACTTGTGCTGTCCCACATCGAGGATGCTCGCCCACAGCGAATCGAAGGAAGTCATGTTCTCGGTCCTCTACTCATAGTTCGGCTGACAGGCGCTTCGCGCCCGTGCGCCTTTCTGGTTGTTCCAGCTACCAAAAAGGCGCACGGGCGGCGGAGCCGCCTACAGGGCGCCGGGGATCCAGGTGGTTCCGGCGAGGGGCACGCGGGCCATCGCCGACGCCTCGACGGTGAGGGCGACGAGGTCCTCGGGTTCGAGGTTGCGCAGGTGCGACTTGCCGCAGGCGCGGGCGAGGGTCTGCGCCTCCATGGTGAGCACCCGCAGGTAGTTGGCGAGCCGTCGGCCGCCTTCGACGGGGTCGAGGTTCTTCGACAGTTCCGGGTCCTGCGTGGTGATCCCGGCGGGGTCCTGCCCGGCCTGGAAGTCGTCGTAGAAGCCGGCGGCCGAGCCCAGTTCCTCGTAGTGCTTCGCGTAGCGGGGGCTGTTGTCGCCCAGCGCGATCAGGGCGGCGGTGCCGATCGCGACGGCGTCCGCGCCGAGGGCCATGGCCTTCGCGACGTCGGCACCACTGCGGATTCCCCCCGACACGATGAGCTGTACCTTCCTATGCACCCCGAGTTCCTGCAGCGCCTGGACCGCCTGCGGGATCGCGGCGAGAGTGGGAATGCCGACGTGCTCGATGAACACGTCCTGGGTGGCGGCGGTGCCACCCTGCATGCCGTCGACCACCACGACGTCGGCACCGGCCTTCACGGCGAGCTTGACGTCGTAGTAGGTGCGGGTGGCGCCGACCTTGATGTAGATCGGCTTCTCCCAGTTGGTGATCTCGCGCAGTTCGATGATCTTGATGGCGAGGTCGTCGGGGCCGGTCCAGTCGGGGTGCCTGCACGCGGACCGCTGGTCGACGCCCATCGGCAGGGTGCGCATCCCAGCGACGCGTTCGGTGATCTTCTGCCCCAGCAACATTCCGCCGCCGCCGGGCTTGGCGCCCTGGCCGAGGACGATCTCGATGGCGTCGGCCTTGCGCAGATCGTCCGGGTTCATCCCGTACCGCGACGGCAGGTACTGGTAGACGAGGTTCTTCGACTGCCCGCGCTCCTCCGGGGTCATGCCGCCGTCACCGGTGGTGGTGGACGTGCCCACCTCGCTGGCGCCGCGCCCGAGGGCCTCCTTCGCCTGCCCGGACAGCGCCCCGAAGCTCATCCCTGCGATGGTGATCGGGATGTCCAGGTGCAGTGGGAACTTGGCGTTCCGGTCGCCGAGCACGACGTCGGTGTCGCACTTCTCCCGGTACCCCTCGAGCGGGTACCGCGACATCGAGGCACCGAGGAACAGCAGGTCGTCGAAGTGGGGCAGCTTGCGCTTGGCGCCCCAGCCGCGGATGTCGTAGATGCCGGTCTCTGCGGCCCGCTGGATCTCGGAGATGACGCCGCGGTCGAACGTCGCCGATTCGCGCAGGGCCGGGTTCGGGGTGTTCATGACGGTTCTCCTAGTACGCGCTGGCGTTGTCGACGTGGAAGTTGTAGAGCTGGCGGGCGGAGCCGTAACGGGTGAACTCGGACGGGTCGGCGTCGAACCCGGCGGCGTCGAGCAACTCCCGCAGTTCGGTCAGGTGCTCCTCGCGCATCTCCTTCTTGATGCAGTCGGCGCCGAGGGAGGCGACGGTGCCGCGGACGTAGATCCGGGCCTCGTACAGCGAGTCGCCGAGCGCCTCGCCGGCGTCGCCGAGGACGACGAGACGTCCGGCCTGGCCCATGAACGCGGACATGTGCCCGATGTTGCCGCCGACGACGATGTCGACGCCCTTCATCGAAATCCCGCAGCGGGCAGCGGCGTTGCCGTCGATCACGAGCAGTCCGCCGTGCGCGGTGGCGCCCGCGGACTGGGACGCATCGCCCTTGATACGCACCGTCCCCGACATCATGTTCTCCGCGACCCCAACGCCGGCGTTGCCGGTCACCGTCACGGTAGCGTGCTGGTTCATGCCGGCGCAGTAGTAGCCGACGTGGCCCTCGATGGTGACGTCGATGTCGGAGTCGAGGCCGCAGGCGAGCGCATGCGCGCCCTGGGGGCCGGTGACGGTGACCGTCTTCGGCGCCTCGGGCGAGGTGAGCCGCTCGTTGACGGCCCGGGTGCTCGACGTCGCGAGGTCAAGGACAGTTGCTTCGGTGGTGGCTACCGGTGCCATACGTACACCTCTTCCGGTTCGGGCTCGAAGATTCGGGCGTTGTCGACGCCGGGCAGGTTCGCCAGGGCGCGGTATTCGGAGGCCATCGCGACCCACTGGTCGGTCTCGGCGATGACGGCGGGTTTGCAGGAGATGGCGTCCCGGACCACGGCGAACGAGTCGGCGGTCGAGACGAGCAGGGTGTAGAAGCCGTCGAACGTCTCGTTGAGCATCAGCAGCGCCTTCTCCAGGTCTACGCCCTCGGCGAGCTGCTTGGCGACGAACCGCGCCCCGACCTCGGTGTCGTTGGCACTGTCGAACACGACGCCGTCGCGCTCGAGCTGATGCTTGATGCTCATGTGGTTCGAGAACGACCCGTTGTGCACCAGGCATTCGTCGGGGCCGACGGAAAACGGGTGCGAACCCTCGGCGGTGACGGCGGATTCGGTGGCCATCCGGGTGTGCGCGACCCCCTGCCAGCCGCTGGCGGACGGCAGCCCGAACCGGTGCGCCAGGTCGATGGGATTGCCGACACCCTTGAGGACGGTCAGGTCGTCGCCGAAGCCGATGATTCGGGCCGACGGCACCACACTGCGGACGGCCGCCGCGAGGTCTTCCGCGCCGACGACGCCGTGCAGGATCGTCGTCGGGGTCAGGTCGATTCCGGTGACAGTGGTGTCGAGCGATGCCGACAGCGTTGCGGCGAGTTCTCCTGCGGGGATGGGGCAGTCGAGCAGCGAGACCGTGGACTCACCTTCCGGTGACCAGGTTCGGTCGCCGTAGATTGCCATCCCGGCGGAATCGGGTCCGCGGTCGCACATCTGCCCGAGCATGTCGGTGAGCAGGGCGCCGAGTTGTGGGTAGAGGGACGGCTCACGCAAGTGAAGTCCGACGATTCCACACATGGATGTCTCCTTTCGGGAGGTCTGTCAGAACGCTGTCAGGTAGTGGTCGAGTTCCCAGGGGGAGACGGTGTTGTGCCAGGCGAAGAACTCCTCGCGCTTGAGTTTCGCGAAGTACTCGGCGACGCCGGGGCCTGCGACGTCCAGGGCGCCCGTCACGATCGGATCGGATTCCAGTGCGTCCATCGCGTGCAGCAGCGTCATCGGCAGCATGTCGCTGGGGCTGTCGCCGGATCCGGGTGTGCCGGGGTCGAGATCCCGGGCGATGCCGTCCAGTCCGGCGGCGATGGCGGTGGCGGCGGCGAGGTAGGGATTGGCGGAGCCGTCACCGCCGCGCAGTTCCACCCGGTTCTTGTCGGGCACCCGGAGGTAGTGGGTGCGGTCGTTGCCGCCGTAGGTGGCGTACCGCGGCGACCAGGTTGCGCCGCTGCTGGTCGAGGTGGCACCGGTTCGCTTGTAGGAGTTGACGGTCGGGGCGATCACACCCTGCAGAGCGCATGCGTGCTCGAGGATGCCGGCGATGAACGCGTACGCGGTCTTCGACAATCCCAGCCCCTTGGGGTCGTCACCGTCTGGGAACACCGAACCGGCGTCGTTCCACAGCGACAGGTGCAGGTGCATGCCGGACCCGGTGCGGTCGGAGAACGGCTTGGGCATGAACGTGGCCTTCATCCCGCGCTTCTCGGCGATCACGGACAGCAGGTACCGGGCCGTGATCACCCGGTCGGCGGTGGTCATCGCGTCGGCGTAGTCGAAGTTCTGCTCGAACTGACCGTTGCCGTCCTCGTGGTCGTTGGCGTAGTTGCCCCACCCGAGCGTGTTCATGGCCTGGGACACCTCGGTCAGGTGGTCGTACATCCGGGTGACGTCGCGAGCGTCGTAACATGGCTGACGACTGACGTCGGCGGTGTCCGCGGTGGTGAGGGCGCCGTCTCCGGTGCGGTTGACCAGGAAGTACTCGATCTCCGCGCCGACGTTGACGGACAGGCCGAGATCGGACGCCTTCTTCAGCGTCTCCTTCAGGATCACCCTCGGCGCGTACGGCCAGGGTTTGCCCTCCACGTGCGGATCACAGTGCACGATCGCGAGTCCAGGCTTCACGAACGGGATCGGGGTGAACGACGAGACATCCGGCACGGCAACGAGATCGGAGTCCTTGGGCTCCTGTCCCATGTGCCCCGCCGCGTAGCCGGCGAAGCCCACGCCGTCGTCCTGCAGCTGCTCGACGGCCTCGATCGGGACGAGTTTCGCGCACGGCTTGCCCGACAGCGTCACGAACAGGGCGAGGATGAAGGTGGTCTCGGTGGCCCGGGCCACCTCGGACAAGGTCTGCGGTGGGGATGTCACGATGTTCTGCGCGGTGAACGCGTCAGCTGTGTCGACAGCCATGGTGAACTCCTGAACTGGTGGTCTGCGGGTGAGGTGGGGTGTGGGTCAGCGCATTTCGCCGGCGCCCTCGTAGGGGTGCAGACTGAAGAGGAGGTCGCCCTCCTCGAAGCGCGAGTAGCGGAAGTCCGACGGCTCGACATTCGGAAGGGTGGTCGTGCCGTCGTCGAGCAGCATGTCGGCGACGAGACGCCCGACCGCCGGGGAGATCTTGAAACCGTGACCGGAGAACCCGGTGGCCAGGAACAGTCCGTCGACCGGGGCGGGCCCGATGATGGGGTTGTAGTCGGGGGTGACGTCGTACGCGCCGACGTAGCTCGAGGTGATCCGCGGGTCGGGCATGTCCGGCAGCCGGTTGCCCAGCTTCATGATGTTCTTCTCGATGGTGGAATCGTCGGCGCGGTTGCTGTAGTTGTCGGGATCGATGTACTGCGGCGCGGCATGGTCACTGTTCCCGACGAGCAGTTCGCCGTTGGGTTCGCGGCAGATGTACTGCAGTCCGGCGAGATCCGACAGCACCGGCACCTCCGGCGTGGGCACACCCTGGTCGATCAGGACGAGTTGCGCGCGTTGCGCTTTCACCGGGATGTCGACGCCGACCCCGGCACCCAGCTCGGGCGCCCACGGACCGGTCGCGAGGATCACGTGCTCGGCGTGCACCTCGTCGCCGTTACTCAGGGTCACCCCGTAGACGCGGCCGTCGGCGTTCTGCAGCATCGACGCCACCGGCGTGCTCTGGCGGATCTTGACGCCCAGTTTGCGGGCGGACGCGCCGAAGGCCATACCGGCCATGTACGCCTCACCGCGGCCGCCGAGGGGCTCGTAGGCGAAGGCGGCGAAGTCGTCGAGGTGCAGTCCCGGCCACAGCTCGGCCATCTTGTCGTGGCCGATGTAGTCGACGTCGATGCCGAGGCCCTGCATCATCGCGACGTTCGCCTTCAGCGGGTCGATGTTGTTCTCACCGACGCCGACGACGTAACCGCACTGCCGGAACGCCATGTCGTCGCCGAAGATCTCGGTGGCCCGGGTGAAGATGTCGACGCCGTACCACGACATCGCTGCCAGCGACGGTGTGCCGTAGTGGCACCGGACCACGCCGGACGACTTGCCGGTCATCCCCGAGCACAAAGTGCCGCGCTCGAGGACCAGGACGTCGGTCTCTCCGCGGTCCGCGAGCGACCACGCGATGGCGAGACCCTCGAGTCCCCCACCGACGATCACGAACTTTGCTGTCTCTGTCACGTTGCTTCCTTCATTCGGCCGGAGGGTCGGGCACGGGGCTTGATAGCGGTTCGTTTCACCTCATGAATCGCTGTTGTTCACTATGAAACAGTTCTACTATGTCGAACGCGTTACGGCAATGTTGTTGATGGATCACCAATCCACGCCGCAACCTGGGTCTTTCCCTCACGATTGCAACGATGACCTGCGTCTCTACGGAATCGGACAATTGATTTACGTCGAGGAAATATGCGGTGTGGTTTCCTGTTGCTACTTCACGTTTCACAACGTGAGGGCACAGCAAGTAACACCTCGGTAGTCCCCAACATCTGCAGGGAGAACCCATGTCCACGACCGACAAGCCCACCGCCACCGCGTTCCGTGTCACCGCCGGATTCCACGAGAACCTGCCGCAGATGCCGGTCTCGGAGTACCCGGGCACCAGGGGCTACATCGATGACGTCTTCGCCAACCCGGACGGCTCCGAGATGTCCGCCGGCTACTTCGAACTCCAGCGCACCGACGCCCCGCTCGACTATTACTACGCGTACGACGAGATGAAGGTCGTCCTCGAAGGGGAGTTCACCCTCGAGAATCTCGACACCGGCCAGGTCGAGGTGGCGAAGGCGAAGGATGCGATCTTCTTCCCCAAGGGCTCGCGAATCCGCTTCACCACCCCCGACCGCGCGCTGGCCTATTTCGTCGGCCACCGTTCCTTCGCGCCCTGATCCGCGATGGCGGTCTCGATGAGGTCGACGAGCGTCCCACGGTGGCGATCCGATTACTCGGCCGTCGACGACCTGGCGGCCGGCGCTCTCGTCACCTGCTATGCGCTCGTCTCGGACGGTTCGGTCAGCGATCGAGTGCTGCGCGAACTGTCCGAGCGGGTCGCCCCGGTGCCGACTCGCGCGTTGGTCGTCGGCGACGTAGACGGATCCGGGCTCGACGACCTGCTGTCCGAGGCGCGCGTCGGCTGGCGTTTCGTCGTCGCTGGTTCCGAACGGACGGTGGCCACAGTGCGCTCCCGCGTGATCTCCGTGGGCGCACTGCCCGCGGAGATTGCCGCCGTGATCAGCACCCCCGACACACCGGTGCGTGACGTGTTCTGCGCGCATTGCCACACGACGTCTCCGAATGTCGCGATCGCCGTCGGCGGGGCGACGCGGTGTGCGGGGTGTTCCGAGCAGCTGACCGTCTACTACCACTTCTCCCGACGCCACAGCGCGTACCTGGGATACCGAGCCGACGCGGAGGAACTGCCATGACGATGACGCTCGAAACGGTTGCGGGCGAGGGAGTTACCGGCACGCTCGCCTTGACAGTGCGCGAGGCCCGACTACTGTGCCCGGGCGTCCGGCACGTCGTCCTCGCGGCCCCGGGCGGCCGCGCGCTGCCGACGTTCACCCCGGGCAGCCATGTCGCGGTGAACTGGGCCGAGGGCCGGCACAACTCGTATTCACTGACGGGGCCGTCGATCGAGCCGGACCACTACGCGATCTCGGTCCGGCTCGACGAGAGCGGCCACGGCGGTTCGCGCTGGGTCCACGACCTCCAGCCGGGGCAGACCGTCCGGGTGAGCCGTCCGCGCAGCGCGTTCGCGCCGATCCTCAACGCCCGGCACCACATCCTGGTCGCGGGCGGGATCGGTGTGACCCCCATCCTGTCGCACGTGCGGGCCGCCCTCGAATGGGGTCGGTCGTTCGAGGTGATCTATTCCTTCCGCGACCGTCAGGGGGCGCATGCCGACGAGCTGGCGGCGCTGTGCGGCAACCGGCTCGTCACAGTGTCGTCGCCCGACGAACTACGCGAGATCCTGGTTCCCGCGCTGGCGGACCAACCACTCGGAGCTCACGTCTACACGTGTGGACCCGCACAGATGATCGCCGCGGTCGCGGAGTGGGCCCGCGACTGCGGCTGGCCTCCGGGCCGCGTGCACTCGGAGGCGTTCGGCGCCGGTTCACTGCCCGAGGGAAACCCGTTCGCCGCCAAACTCGGACGCACCGGGATGATCGTCCCCGTCCCGTCGGGAACCAGCCTTCTCGAAGCCTTACTGGACAAGGGAATCACCGTCCCGAACCTGTGCCGGCAAGGAGTGTGCGGCGAGTGCCGGCTGTCGGTCCGCGGAGGCGAGGTCGAGCACCGCGACATGTTCCTCACCGACGAGGAGAAGGCGTCCGGAGATTCGATCATGCCCTGCGTGTCGCGGGCCGTAGGAGACCGATTGGAGCTGGAATTGTGACATCGACCGACTTCCGCGCCGAGCACATCGCGCGTTTTCCCTTTCCCTTCCCCCGCGATCAATACCGCTACAGCACCAACGTCGAGCCCGCCGGGAATCCCACCGACACCGTGGCCGGCAGCTGGGGCGGCACCCGCATCGCCATCGACGACCACTACCACCGGGAACTCGCCGAGCGCGAACGAATCCTCACCGCGGACCCGTCGCGGCATCAGTGCCTGCCCCACATGGTCCCCGCCGCGTGGGACGCGATGCTCACCCTGATGCGCACCCTCGCTGCCGAATACCCCGACTCCATGGCTCTCGAACGTCGCGGGGCCACCTGGTTCTGGCGGAACGACCTCCTCGGCATCGAGCACAGCTTCACGTTCGGCGACTTCGCCACGTTGCCGGCGCCGCCACTGGTGTACATCTGCGGCCAGATCCAGGAAGACGTCGTACTGCTCGATCAGCGTGAGGGGCAGCTGTGGGGCGACGCCGGGCTGGTGACATTCGCGGCGGACTGGTCCTTCGGATTCGACGTGGGCATGAGCTTCCTCGAGATCCACGGCCCCGTCCCGCGTGTGCACAGCGAGAAGATCATCACCCGCGCCCACAACTTCCTGATGCGGCTCGAACCCGGTCAGAGCTACCGGCGCACCAACTGGACGCTGACCGTCGACGGGAAACTCGACACGTCGACCGAAACGTACCCCGAGTGGGGCAAGGATCGGCGCACCCTGGCCGACGGACCGCTCGACGCGGTCGGCGACCGCCTGTTCCTGAGAACCGAAGTGCAGCACCTGATCCGGCTCGCGCACTCCGGCGCCGTCATGTTCCTGATCCGGACGTATCTGCTCCCGTTCCGGGACGTCGCGTCTGTCCCGGAGTGGGGTGCACGACTGTACAGGGTCCTCGAGGACCTGCCGGTGGACATGGCCGAGTACAAGGGCATCAGCCGCACCCGGGAGCCCGGGATGAGATGGCTCGCCGCCCACGGGAGCGTCGAGCCGTGACGCTGGCCGGGAGACGCCCGCAACGTGCGGCGAACCGGGGAGATCAGGATCTCGACCTCGTTCTCGCCACGGTCTCCGTGATCGCCCGCGACGGCCTGCGCGGGCTGACGACCCAGGCTGTCGCCCGGGAGGCCGGTGTCTCGATCGAGGGCGTCCTGCGCAGCGTCGGGTCGACGGACGCCCTCGTCGACGCCGCGCTCCGCTACGCGCTGGACAAGAGCGCGGGTGTCTTCGCCGACCTCGCCGACGGTGCTTCACTCGACCACTTCGTCGAGCACCTCACGGACCTCGTCGCCCGCGACCCCGACCTTCAGGTCTTCCAGTACGAGCTGATGCTCGAATCCCGGCGGACGCCGCGCCTCGATCCGCACGTGAAACTGCTGTATGCCACGTACATCGAGGCGACGTCCCAGGCGCTGACCCGCCTGGGCATCACCGCCGACGAGGACCTGACGCTCCTGGTGTACTCGGCGATCGAAGGATTCATCATGCACCAGCTCGTCGCGAAGGATCGTCCCGCCACCGAGCGGGCCATCGAGCGCCTGCGCCGGATCCTGTCGACCGCACGATAGGGAAATCTACGATGGATGCGACAGAAGCGACGATTACGTATGAGTTCGGTGCGCAACGGCCTTCTCTCGCTGGTCGCCTCCGGCCCCACCCTCAGCGCTTCAATCGCCTCGGCGGTGCCCGCGCACGCGGTGACAGAGTCGATCGCGCGGGCACGGATCGAGACCACGGCCCGACAGGCGATCTTCGAGCATCCGCTTCTCGAAGCGAGCGATGTCGCCGATGTCCTGCGTTTTCGCGACAGAAACCGACGCAGCCCCGCCAGTCGGTTGCGCGAACGCGGAGACATCGTCGGATACGAGATCGGCGGCCGCTACCTCTACCCCAGCTTCCAATTCGACTCCGCGACCGCGAAGGTCCGGCCTGTGGTCGCCGAGATCAACCAACTCCTGAACGCCAAGCACGACCCTTGGGGAGTGAGTTCGTGGTGGACAAGCCCATCCGGGTGGCTCTCCGACGGGCAATCGCCCGCCGACCTCGCCGCGCAGGGCGGGCAAGACGATCGGATCCGCGACATCGCCCACCATCCCCGGCGGTGCCCGATTCGACAGCCTCACCGATGATTACGCCTACACCTATCTCGGCGACTCACCCGAGGCAGCCGTCACCGAGACCCTGTGCCGGGACCTGGCCGGGACCGCTCGCCCCCGATTAGTGCCGCGCGCCCGAATCTCCGGTCGAGTGCTGAGCCGACTTACCGTCATCACCGAGATGACCGTGATCGCGACCGGTTCGCCTGGATGCTCACCACCGATCCCTCCTGCACCATCCATCCCGCTCTCACCGTCAACAGCGATGATTCCGTGTCTCTCCAGAGCACGATTGGTCTTGTGCTCGTCGAGCGGATGCTCGCGTACTACAACGCGACCCTGGCCTCGACAGTCTGATCGACAATCTGCGAACGAACGGGTGGTGATGCACGGTGCATCACCTGATGCGTTGCCCCCCAGGTGAGTGGCGAAGTGTGCCCCGGCACGCTTTGCCGCTCACCTGGGGAGGATCTCGGCGATCACGACCGACGCGGGTCCGGACAGGGGTACGGATCCCCGCTCGACGAGCAGGCAGTCGCCGGGTTCGACGGGACCGAGGTCTGTCCTCAGTTGCCCTTCCAGGACCAGGACCGCGACGGCCACCCGATCGTGGGCGCCCACCTCGTGGGCGATCCCGATGTCGACGATGTTCACCGAGGCAGCGGTCGTGGACCGGTGGATCATGACGTTGAACGCCTCGGTCGGCCCGGCGGCCGCACAGACGGGGCCGTTCTCGCCGGCGAAGGGCGTCGGGCGCAGACGCTGAATCGTGGTCGGGGTGTCGCCGAAGTCGAGCGAGACCGGATGGTCGCCGATCACCGTGAAAATGCGGTCCACCTCGGGGAACGGCGAGAACGTCGAACTTCCGCCGAGGGTCGCGACGCTGAGACGCCACCGGGACGCGACACCGGTGGCAATCTCCGCGGTGGTTCCCGCACCGTTGGCCCACGGCGTGATCCGGCGATCTGCACGACGGATGATGCGGGCCTCGCGCACTGTATTCACACATTCTCCTCACCGACGCTGTCCACTGTCACGATACGTTGTCTAACAAATGCGGGCACGGCCTCAGGATCAAATCCGTTACCCATTCGTCACGCGGCGCACTATTTCCGCAATCTGCACTTTGGTTCACTGACGCTAGACATTGATTCCCAACGGCGGACGCTGCGAGCGTCCCGCCATCCTCGATCAAGGTGGACGACTATGAACGAAGCAGTCGCTGCGGCCGACACCGCCTGGATTCTGGCGGCCTTCACGGCGGTGAGCCTGATGGTGCCGGGCCTGGCCATGTTCTACGGCGGGATGGTCAGCGTGCGCAACACGCTCAACATGGCCATGATGACGTTCGGCGCGTTCGCCGTCGTCGGCGTGCTGTGGATCGTGTTCGGCTACTCGGCCGTCCTGGGCAACTCCCTCGGCGGCCTCGGCCTCCTGGGCGACCCGCTCGAGTTCTTCGGCTCCAGTTCGCTGCTGGAGGCGCCGGCCGAACCGGGACTTCCGCCCGCGCTGGTCTCCGGATTTCAGCTGTTGTTCGCCGGCATCACCGTGGCACTCATCTCGGGTGCGCTGGCCGACCGGATGAAATTCGGCGCCTGGATGCTGTTCGCCGGATTGTGGGCCACATTCGTCTACTTCCCCGTCGCACACTGGGTGTTCGCGTTCGACTCCGAGGACGGATCGGTGATCGGCGGCTGGATCGCCAACACCCTCGGTGCCATCGACTTCGCCGGCGGCACGGCGGTGCACATCAACGCCGGCGTCGCCGCCCTCGCCGTCGTCCTGGTGCTCGGTGCCCGCAAGACGTTCCCCGTCTCGCCGCGCCCGCACAGCCTTCCCCTGACGATGCTCGGCGCCGGCATCCTGCTCTTCGGCTGGTTCGGGTTCAACGGCGGCTCGGCACTGTCCGCCGGAAACAGCGCGTCTGTCGTCATCCTCAACACCGTCGCCGCGGCGTGCGCAGGCATCTGCGCGTGGCTGGCCGTCGAGAAGCTGCGAGAAGGCCGGGCCACGTCGCTCGGCGCGGCATCCGGGCTGATCGCCGCCCTGGTCGCCATCACGCCCGCCTGCGGCGCCGTCTCGCCCCTCGGTGCGTTGGCGGTCGGCGCCGCCGCCGGCGCGGTCTGCTGCTTCGCGGTCTCCTGGAAGTACCGGCTCGGCTACGACGACGCGCTCGACGTCGTCGGCGTGCACCTGGTCGGCGGCATCCTCGGCACCGTGCTCATCGGATTCCTCGCGGATCCGGCGGCTCCCAACGGCGCAGCGGGACTCTTCTACGGCGGCGGATTCGACGTACTGTGGCGCCAATGTGTCGCTGTGGCAGCCGTTCTCGTTTACTGCTTCGTCGTCACCCTGGTGATCGTTCTCGCACTGAAGAAGTTCGTGGGCATCCGGGCCGACCAGGAAAGCGAATACGACGGTCTCGACGTGTCCGTCCACGGCGAGACGGCGTACGTGCTCGACGCCGTCGGCCTCACCGGCGCTTCCAAGCACGGCTCCGACGCGGTGCTCGGCGCGGAGGCCATCACCGCGGAGGCGGTGGGAGACCCCGCGAAGGCCTGAGCGCCAAGCGACATCGACGCCCTCGCCCGCGGACTCCGCAGGCGGGGGCGTCGCCGATTACGTCAGGCTCTGAGCCAGACCCCGAAGCGTGTCGCTGTAGTTGTTCGGCTGGGCGGACAGGAACTGGCTCAGCACGATTCGATCGAATTCCGCCATCGCTGCCGAATCTGCGGTGATCGCCGCATGATTCGCGACTTCGTGTTCGAGCAGTTCCACCGCCTCACGCCACCCGCGCACAGCGGGGCTTTCGAGTTCCATCTGCGGCTCGAATCGCAGGGGCTGGCCGAGTGGACTCCCGAGCATTTCCTGCAACTGTTCCTCGAGGGTGCGGCGCGCCAGTCGGATGATCAGCTGAGACTGCCCCTCGTGCCACTCCATGCTCGCCGGGAGCCCCGGCGACAGAATGGACGCGACCGTCATGGTCGAGTCGAACTCCTCTGCGCCAGAGGTGATCCGGGCCGTGCCCGACAGCGGGATCTGAACGACGTAGAAATCGCCGAGATCGTCCGTGTTCATCCGCGCATCGGTGCCGTAATCGAAATAGTAGAGCCCGATCGCGCCCGCGGTGGCCAGGTGCACCGACTCGACGGGATCGAAGGGCAGCGCCGCTTTTCCGCCGGACGCTATCTGAACTGTCGCCAACATTGCTACCACGACCTTTCGAACCACCCGCCACTCTACGCCCGGCACAGGGCGCGGAGGAAGGAAGGATTCGCGGTCGGCGGGGTCACTCCTCGTGATGGTCCGGGTACGCGGTGACGGCGAGGAAGCGGATGGGCAACCGCACGAGGTCGTTGGGACCGTGCAGACCTTCGCCGTCGAGGAGCAGCGAGTCGCCCGGCCGGAGCGTGTACTCGGCCTCGCCGTGCCCGTAGACCATGACGCCCTCGAGCATGTACAGCAGTTCGGTGCCCGCGTGCTGGAACAGCGGGAATGTCTCGCTGGCGTCGGTGAGTGTGACCAGCACCGGTTCGAGTCGCTTGTGCTGCCCGCGCAGGGCGCCGAGGAGTTCGTAGTGGTGCCCCACCCGGGTGCCGCGCCCGACGATGACCGCGCCGTGTCCCGCCTCGACGTACACGGCGTCGCGGGCGGTGTCGGCACCCCGGAACAGGGAGGTCACGGGCACGTCGAGTCCGGCAGCGAGACGCGCCAGCGTCGACAGACTGCACGAGGTCTGCGAGTTCTCGATCTTCGACAGCATGGCCTTCGATATCCCGACCTTCGCCGCCATGTCCCCGACGGACAGTCCGCTGGCCTTGCGGAGCGCCCGAACCTGCCTGGCGATCACCTTCTCGAGATCGGGCCCGGTCGGCGTGTCGGACGGCACCTCCCGCTCGACGGGCGCGGGGTCTCCCGTGTCGCGATGGACCTCGGTCTCGGGTCGAGTCGTCACGTCCGCATCGTAACAGCGCTGTTTACTGTCAGGAAACCGTGACTCGTCGGCCCGGACGGCGAATCGGTGCGCATACGAGCAACAACCATGCGCGTGCGTGCAAGACGGCACCACCCCTACGCCCCCATGCTTGTGACAGCCATCACAACACCACCGGGAGAGTTGACGCCATGACCGCAGTACACGAGAACGTCAGTGCCACAGGGCTTCCTGATGGAGCCGCCACGCAGCTGTTCATCGGCGGGCAGTGGCGTCCGGCCTCGGACGGCGGAACGTTCACGGATCTGAACCCGGCCACCGGCCGTCCCCTCGTCGACGTGGCCGCCGGAACAGCGCAGGACATCGACGACGCCGTCGCCGCGGCGCGGGCGCAGCTCAACGGTGAATGGGGTTCACTGCCCGGCGCAGCCCGCGGACGGATCCTCAACAAGATCGCCGACCTCATCGAGCGCGACGGCGAGATCCTCGCCCGGCTCGAGGCCCTCGACGTCGGCAAGCCCGTCGGCCAGCCCACCATGCTCGACATCCCGATGGCCGCGGGCACGTTCCGGCACTTCGCCGGCTGGGCCGACAAGATCACCGGCCAGTCCGTCCCGACCGCCGGCTACTTCGGCCAGCCCACCCACTCGTACACCGTCCGTGAACCGGTCGGCGTGATCGGCGCGATCGTCCCGTGGAACACCCCGCTGATGATCTCGGCGTGGAAGATCGCCCCCGCCCTCGCCGCCGGGAACACTCTGGTGGTCAAGCCGCCGGAGGACGCACCGCTGTCGATCCTGCACCTCGCGACGCTGCTGGAGGAGGCCGGACTGCCCGCAGGCACCGTCAACATCGTGCCCGGCCTCGGCGAGGTCACCGGTGACGCGCTCGCCGCCCACCCCGGCGTCGACAAGATCAGCTTCACCGGCAGCCCCCGCGTCGGCCGGATCATCGCCAAGCGTGCCGCGGACACGTTCAAGCGCACCACCCTCGAACTGGGCGGCAAGTCGCCGCAGATCATCCTCCCCGACGCAGACCTCGAGGCCGCCATCAATGGCACCGCGATGGGACTGTTCTTCAACCAGGGCGAGGTCTGCGCGGCGGGCACCCGCATCCTGGTGCACCGGTCGCTGTACTCGCAGGTCGTCGACGGTCTCGCCGCCGCCGCGTCCGCCCAGGTCCTCGGCGACCCGTTCGACCCGGCCACCACGATGGGCGCCCTGGTCAACGCGAAGCAGCGCGACACCGTCCTCGACTACATCGCGGCCGGACGCAGCGAGGGCGCACGGGTCGTCGCCGGCGGTGGCCGCCCGGACGGGGACGGATTCTTCGTCCAGCCGACCATCTTCGCCGACGCGAACAACGACATGAAGATCGCGCGGGAAGAGATCTTCGGACCCGTCGGCACCGTCATCCCGTTCGACACCACCGACGAGGCGATCGCCATCGCCAACGCCACCGACTACGGCCTGGCCGCCACCATCTGGACGCGCGACGTCTCCCACGCCCACCTTCTCGCCGGGAAGGTCCGGGCCGGAGCGGTCGGCGTGAACGGATGGGCTCCCATCGACCCAGCCCTGCCCTGGGGCGGCATGAAGACCAGCGGCACCGGACGCGAACTCGGCTGGGCCGGAATCGAAGCCAACACCGAGGAGAAGGTCGTCACGATCGTCCTCTGAGCGCCCCAGACATCATCGGACAGGAGCAGAAGACATGAAGACTCAGGCCGCAGTGCTGTGGGAGCCCCGTCAACCCTGGCAGATCGAAGAACTGGAACTCGACCCACCGAAGCACGGAGAGGTGCTGCTGCAGTTGGCGGCGTCGGGGATGTGCCATTCGGACGAGCATGTCCGGGACGGCAGCCTGCCGCTCGAGTACTACCCGTTCATCGGCGGCCACGAGGGCGCCGGAGTCGTCCTCCAGGTCGGGCCCGGGGTCACCAGTGTGGAGAAGGGCGATCACGTCGCTCTCGGATTCATCCCCGCGTGCGGGCGGTGCCGGCAGTGCGCGACGGGGCAGTCCAGTATCTGCGACCTGGGGGCCCACCTGCTCGAGGGCTGGCAGATCTCCGACGGCACGGCGCGGCATCACGTGCGCGGCAAGGACGCCGCCATCCAGTGCCTGATCGGGACGTTCTCGCCGTACACGGTGGTCAACGAGGCGTCGTGCGTCAAGATCACGAAGGACATTCCGCTCGACAAGGCCGCCCTGGTCGGTTGCGGCGTCACGACCGGCTGGGGATCGTCGGTGTACGCCGCGGGCGTCCAGGCCGGCGAGACCGTCGTGGTGATCGGCATGGGCGGCGTCGGGTGCGGGGCGGTGCAGGGCGCGGCGCTCGCCGGTGCCCGGCACGTCGTGGTCGTCGACCCGTCGGAGTTCAAGCGGGAGCAGGCCAAGATCTTCGGCGCGACCCACACCGCGGCGAGCATCGACGAGGCGCTCCCCCTCCTCCAGGACCTGACGTGGGGTCAACTCGCAGACAAGGTGCTCATCACCGTCGCGAACGCGAGCGGCCGCATCATCGCCCCGGCGATGAGCCTGGTGGCGAAGGGCGGCACGTGCGTCCACGTGTCGGTCGGCGACGTCACGCAGAACGACGTCGACCTGAACCTGTTCGATCTGACGGCGATGCGCAAGACCCTCAAGGGTGCGTGGTTCGGCAACGCGAACATCCGGTTCGACATCCCCCATCTGCTCCGCCTGTACATGGAGGGTCAGCTGAAGCTGGACGAGATGATCACGAGGACATACACACTCGACCAGATCAACGACGGCTACGAGGCCATGCGGAAGGCCGAGAACGTCCGCGGCGTCATCATGTACTCGTAGTGCGACTCCGTCGGGAGCGGTGGGGCGCTGCACGCCTCCCCGCTCCCGACATGGTTCCCTGTCCCCATGCCGTACGTGTTCCTGCTTGCCGCGATCGGGGCCGCCTTCCTCGGCGAGCCGCTGACCGCGACGAAGGTGTTCGGCCTGGGTCTCGTCGTGTCGGGCGTGGTCGTTCTCAATCTCGACGGAGCGCATTGATACCGTGGTCGCATGATCGCTGGTGGGGCAGGTACGCGTCGTGCCTAAGCTCGTGGATCACGACGAACGTCGGCGAAGCATCACCGCCGCCGCCTGGCGGCTGATCGCCGCCCGCGGGATCGAAGCTGCGAACATGCGCGACATCGCCACCGAGGCCGGGTACACCAACGGCGCCCTGAGCCATTACTTCGCCGGCAAGGACGAGATCCTCCGCACGTCGTACGAGCACATCTCCGAGGCCACCGATCGCCGGATCACCGAGGCGCTCGGCGACGCGACCGGTCTCGACGCCCTGCGCATCCTGTGCCGCGAAGTGATGCCGATCAACGAGGAGCAACTCCTCGAGGCCCGGATCGCCGCCTCCCTGTGGCCGCGGGCCATGTACGACGAGCAGATGGCCGCGACCAACCGGCGGACGATGGACCGCTGGCGCGAGCAGATGGCGATCTTCCTCGAGCAGGCTCGCGACGAGGGCGCCGTCGGCGACATCGACGTCACCATCGTGGTCGAGCAACTGCTCAACATGATGATGGGGATGCAGATTCTCGGCGTCCTCACGCCGGGCGAGACGTCGTCGGAGCGTCAGCTCGAGATGCTCGAGCAGTTCCTCGCCGCACTCTGAATTTTTGTACGCTCGTCCAAAATCGTTGTCCCAGAACCTGACAAACAGCCTTCATTGACCGAACGGTCAGTTTCCGCACTCGGAAACTCACTGTTTACACGAGGGCACCTCGGCTGTAACGTACATCACTAAGCTTTTTATTCAACACCCGTAGAACCAAAGGATCGCGACATGCCCACCCTTTCCCCTGCGCGTATCGACCACCCGCTGTCGCTGCCGACCGTCGAAGAGATCGCATCGCTCCGCGAGATCCTCGAGGCCGCCGACGCGCTGACCGAGCAGACGCGATTCGTCTACGTCGGCCTCGAGGAACCGGACAAGTCGACGCTGTACCCGGCCGAGACGAACGAGACCGATCGCCGATTCCGCGTTCTGCTGCACGACATCTCGTCGCCGAACGCGGTGGACGTCGTGGTGTCGGTGACCCAGCGGTCGGTGATCAGCTCGGTAACCCTCGACGCCACCCGCGACGGCCAGATGCCGGTCCTGGACGAGGAATTCGAGCTCGTCGAGCAGGTACTGTCCACCGACGAACGCTGGCTCACCGCACTCGCCGCCCGCGGACTCGACGTCGCCGACGTCCGGGTCGCGCCCCTCTCGGCCGGTGTCTTCGACTACCCCGGCGAGACGGGCAAGCGGATCCTCCGCGGGCTCGCGTTCCGCCAGGACCACCCGAAGGACCACGCCTGGGCCCACCCGATCGACGGGCTCGTCGGCTTCGTCGACGTCATGAACCGGACCGTCACCGACGTTCTCGACCTCGGCGCCGTCCCGGTCCCCGAGGAGTCGGGCAACTTCGACGACCTCGCCGTCACCGGGCCGCTGCGCACCACCCAGAAGCCCATCGAGATCACCCAGCCCGAGGGCCCCAGCTTCGCCGTCGACGGCAACCGCGTCGACTGGGAGAAGTGGTCGTTCCGCGTCGGCTTCGACGCCCGCGAGGGACTGGTTCTCCATCAGCTCGGATTCGCCGACGGCGACCGGGTCCGCCCGATCATCCACCGCGCGTCGATCGCCGAGATGGTGGTGCCCTACGGCGACCCCTCCCCGGTGCGGTCGTGGCAGAACTACTTCGACACCGGCGAGTACATGGTGGGCCGCTACGCGAACGCGCTCGAACTCGGCTGCGACTGCGTCGGCGACATCACCTACTTCGACGCCGTCATCGCCGACGAGTTCGGCAGCCCCAAGACGCTGAAGAACGCGGTGTGCATGCACGAGGAGGACTTCGGCGTGCTGTGGAAGCACACCGACCTGTGGGCCGGTTCCGCCGAGACGCGCCGCCAGCGCCGCCTGGTCGTCTCCTTCTTCACCACGATCGGCAACTACGACTACGGCTTCTTCTGGTACCTCTACCTCGACGGCACCATCGAGTTCGAGGTCAAGGCCACCGGAATCGTCTTCACCTCGGGTCACCCGGGCGGCGACTACCCGTACGCCTCGGAGATCGCCCCCGGCCTCGGCGCGCCGTACCACCAGCACCTGTTCAGCGCCCGACTCGACATGATGATCGACGGCGACCGCAACTCCGTCGAGGAGGTGCAGACCAAGCGGGTGAAGATGGGCCCGGGCAACCTGCACGGCAATGCGTTCACCCTCGAGCGCACCCCGCTGACGAAGGAGTCGGAGGCGCAGCGCCTCGCGGACAACAGCGTCGGACGGGTGTGGCACATCAGCAACCCGAACAAGTTGAACCGGCTGGGCAAGCCGGTGGCGTACGCACTGCACCCGGAGGGGCAGCCGATCCTGCTGGCCGACGACGACTCGTCGATCGCGGCGCGCGCGACATTCGCCACCAAGCACCTGTGGGTGACGCAGTTCGACGAGAAGGAACGGTACGCGGCAGGCGATTTCGTGAACCAGCATTCCGGTGGCGCCGGACTGCCGAGCTTCGTCGCCGGCGACCGCGATCTCGAGAACGAGGATCTCGTCGTGTGGCACACGTTCGGCCTCACGCACTTCCCGCGCCCGGAGGACTGGCCGATCATGCCTGTCGACTACACCGGATTCACGTTGAAGCCCAACGGTTTCTTCGACCGCAACCCCTCCCTGGACGTGCCCCGCACGACGTCGAAGCATTGCTCGACCGGAGGCGGCAGCTGCCACTCGGACGGGGGCACCGATGTCTGACACCACCACCGGCGGGGCCGGTAAGTTACGCGGATCCATCGGCGTCGTCGGGATCGTCTTCCTCGTCATCGCCGCCGCCGCACCGCTGACCGCGATCGGCGGCGCACTGCCGGTCATGATCGCGATCGGCAACGGCGCAGGCGCCCCGACCGCCTATCTCATCGCGGCACTGGTCCTGCTCGTCTTCAGCGTCGGGTACGCGGCGATGAGCAGCTACATGGTCGACACCGGCGCCTTCTACGCGTACGTCGCCAAGGGCCTGGGCGAATCGTGCGGGCTCGGCGCCGCCGGCCTCGCACTGCTGACCTACACCGCGATCCAGGCCGCCGTCTACGGGCTCGCAGCCGCGACGATCCAGGGCCTGGTGGTCCAGTACGGCGGACCCGACCTGCCGTGGTGGTTCTGGGCGCTGGTCCTCATCGCACTCGTGGCCGTGCTCGGCTACCGCAGCATCGACCTCGGCGCCAAAGTCCTCGGGGTACTCCTGGTACTCGAGATCGGCATCATCCTCGCGCTGTCGTTCGGCGTGCTGGTGAAGGGCGGCGCCGCCGGCATCGACTTCGCATCGTTCACCCCGACCTCGTTCTTCAGCGGATCCCCCGGTGTCGCGTTGATGTTCGCGATCGCGTCGTTCATCGGATTCGAGGCCACCGCGATCTACGGCGAGGAGGCACGCAACCCGCGCCGCACCATTCCGATCGCCACGTACGCGGCCGTCATCGTCATCGGCCTGGTGTACGCACTGGCGAGCTGGGCCGTGGTGCTCGCATTCGGCAGCGACAACGTCTCCGCGGCCGCCGCCGAGGACCCTGCCGGGCTGACGTTCGCCGCCGCCGCGCACTTCCTCGGCGGTCCCGCCGCCGACGTCATGGCGATCATGCTCGTCACGAGCCTGTTCGCCGCGCTCCTGGCCTTCCACAACGCCATCTCCCGGTACGTGTTCGCCCTGGCGCGCAAGGGTGCGGCCCCGCGGGCACTGTCCCGCACCCACGCCAAGCACGGTTCCCCGCACGTCGGCTCGATCGCCCAGACGATCTCCGCGACGGTGGTCGTGGGGGTGTTCGCACTCGTCGGCGCGGATCCGGTGCTGGAACTGTTCACCTGGATGGCCGGTCTGGCCACCGTCAGCATCCTGGTGCTGATGGTGCTCACCAGCGTCGCGATCATCGCGTTCTTCGCCCGCACCCGGCTGGACACCCGGCTCTGGCACACCCGCATCGCTCCGGTGCTCGGATGCGTGGGCCTGGTGGCCGTCACCGGGTTGGTCCTCGACAACTTCACCACGCTGATCGGCGGTTCGGAACTGCTCGCCGACATCCTGCTGGTCGTCATCGCCCTGTTCTTCGTGGCCGGACTCGTCGTCGCCCGGGTCACCCGGCAGAGCCGGGCGGACGTCGGGCAACATCACGAACTCACCCCCACGATCTGAGTCCGACGATGTTCGAGATCCCTGCCGTGCACGCGGCGATGTGCGTCGGCGCCGTCGGGGCCGTCATGCCGTTGTGGCGGTCCCACGGCACGGACTGCCGGGTCCGGATCGCGCACGGCGCGATGGCTGCGTCCATGGTGGCCATGATGATTCCCGGTGTGCCTGCGTGGATTCATCTGCTCGAGGGCGCAGTTCTCGTCGTGCTCGCGCTGTTCGTCACCGGCGAGACGATGCACCGCCGGACCGCCATCCCGTGCGCGGTGGATCTCACGGCCATGGGAGTGCTGCTCCTGCTCGCTCCGACGGCGGCACCGATGCCGACAGCCTCGGCATCGGTGCCCCAGGGTCATCATCACGGCGGCGCCGGAGTCTCGACGGGCTGGCTTCCTGTCGTCATCCTCGTCTGCTGGGCCCTGGTGGCACTGCACCTCTTTCGCTCCACCCCACCCCGCGAACGCCGCTCCGGTGTCAGGACCGCGGCCGCGGGATCCGCACTGATGATCCTGGGCATGGCACCCATGGCCGTGTGATCGGCCTTCCACCGACAGCAACCTGGAGGAACCGATGAGTTACGCCGATGCCGTCTACACCCACGGCAAGGTCTTCACCGTCGACGAGAACTTCACGATCGCCACGGCCCTGGCCGTGCGTGACGGACTCGTCCAGGCGGTGGGCAGTGACACCGAGATCGACACCCTGATCGGACCGGACACCGTGGTCACGGACCTCGGGGGGAGGACGGTCCTCCCGGGAATCAACGATTCGCACCTGCACGCCATCGCGTACGGACTCGACACCCCGCCGCTGTCGCTCGACGTCTCGTTCCCGGCGGTCCGGTCGATCGCCGACGTCCGCGAACTCGTGCGGGAGGCCGCCTCGGCCGCCGAGGACGGCGCCTGGATCATCGGAACAGGATGGGACGACGGCTATCTCGACGAATGCCTCGCCGAGGAGGGGCGGACACCGACCCGCTGGGACCTCGACGACGTGTCCCCGAACAATCCCGTGTTCCTGCAGGACTTCTCCCGGCACACGTCGTGGGTGAACAGCGCGGCACTTACCCTCGCCGGGGTCGACGAGACCACCCCGCTGCCGCCCGGCAGCCTCATGCCCACCGGTGAGGACGGCCTGCTGACCGGAATCGTCATGGAGGGTGCGCAGGCCCTCGTGCAGCGGGTGCTGCCCGCCCTCACCCGGGAACGCCGGGAAGAGGCACTGCGTTCGGCGATCTCGATCCTGCAGAGCGAGGGCATCACCAGCTTCACCGACCCCGCCATCGGACCCGGCGGGGAGGCCCTCGCCGGCGGCGCGATGGGAGCGGAGGGCCTGGCGGTGTATGCCGACCTCGCCCGCCGCGGAGAACTCGGCGCCCGCGTGAACCTGCTCCTCCTGCCCACCGGAATGTCCGGATCGGCCGAGGACTTCGGGCGTAACCTCACCGGCATCGAGGTCCCGGACACGGTGGACCCCCGGATGTTCCGGGTTCTCGGGGTGAAGGTGTTCGCCGACGGCATCCCGCCGAGCAAGACCGCGTGGATGCACGAGGAGTACGTCGGCGGCGGCTGCGGCTCCCTCTGCGTCGGCGGCGACACCGACGAGCGCCAGGTGTACGAGGTGACCGAGATGGTGCGCATCGGCCACGAGGCCGGCTACCAGATCGGTGTGCACGTCACCGGCGACCGCGCCATCGACACCGTCGCCGAGGCGATCATCGCCGCACAGAACGCGCACCCCCGCGACGATGCCCGGCACTACCTGATCCACGGCGACTTCATCAGCGAGGCCACCCTGAAGCGGCTCGCCGACAACGACATCGGCGTCAACATGAACCCGACGATCAAGTGGACGATCGCCGACCTCGAGGTCGGGGTGGTCGGGACCGAACGCGCCGCCTACGAGTGGCCGTATCGCAGCGCCGTCGAATCCGGAGTGCACCTGATGAGCAGTTCCGATGCACCGGTCACCCCGCCCGACTGGCGCCAGGGCATCTCGACGATGATCCTGCGGGAGAGCAAGGCCAGCGGCGCGGTGAGCGGACCCGACCAGACCATCGGGCTCGCCGACGCCGTCCGGACCTACACGATCAACGCCGCCTGGCAGGACTTCGCCGAGGACTGGAAGGGATCCCTCGAGCCCGGCAAGGTGGCCGACCTGTGCATCCTCGACGGCGACCTCGAGACCGTCGACCCGCACGACATTCCGGCGATGCAGGTCGTCACCACCGTGCTGGGCGGGAAGGTCGTGTTCGAGCGCGTCACCGAGAGTGTCGCGTAGGCCGCAGAAAGACGAGATTCGAACGGCCGGTTCACCATTTCCCTGGGTGAACCGGCCGTTCGCCGTGCGAGCGCGTCACTGCGCCCAGGCGGCCTCGGCGATCCAGTACTCGCTGCCGTCGGCGCTGATTCCGCGTTGCCAATCGGTGGTCCGCCGCAGGTTCGGCTCGATGCGCGCGGTGGCCACGTCGGCGCCGTCCGGACCGTCCTCCCGCACCTGCCAGTGCACCCAGTTCACTTCGTTGCCGTGTTCGTCGTGCACGAAGAGGTCGACGTGATGCCAGCCGTAGCGGTGGGTGTCGGCGTAGCAGGTCAGGAACGTGCGATGGTGATGCGAATAGTCCACGAGGTACCTCCGGGGCCGCGGTGGTTTTCCCACAACGCTAGAACCTGATCGTGCCGGGCGGAATCCAAGAAACCTTTACGCGAGCCTGCTCAGTGATACCGCTCTGCCGGCAGCGTGAACGTGAACACCGCGCCGTGCGGATCGTTCTCCCGCGCCTCGAGTGTGCCGCCCTGACGGGTGATGATGCGGTGGCTCAGCGCGAGTCCGATTCCGTGTCCCGTCGACTTCGAGGTGAACGCGCCGTCGAAGATGCGGCCGTCCGGAATGTGCGAGAGACCCTTGCCGTGGTCCTCGACACTCACGACGCCCTCCGCCTCCGTCGCCTCGGTGCGGACCGTCACGACGCGGTCGTCCGCCGGCCACTCCGCCATCTCGTCGATGGCGTTGAAACACAGGTTCAGGATGACCTGCCCGGTCAGCACACGCTCACACACGACGGCGACCGTCCCGGGCGCGCGAAGGTATTCGACGCGAACACCTTTCTGCCGCGCTCGAATGTCGATGAAATACGCGCACTCGTCCACGATGTCGTTGAGGTCGACGATCTGCTGGGACTCCTCGAGTTGCGTCACGTATTCGCGCAGGCTCCGGACGATCTGATTGGCCCGGTCGATCTGCTTGCGCGCCTCCCCGAGGCCCCAGCTCACTTCGTCGCGTCCGCTCTGCCCGTCACCGAGGCGGCTCTGCGTTCCGGCGATGAAGTTGGTGGCGGCCGCGAGCGGCTGGGCCAGCTCGTGTGCGATGGCCATGGCCATGTCGCCCATCGCGTTGTAGCGGGCCAGGTAGTTGAGGTACTGCGAGTCCCGTTCGTGCTCCTGTTCGGTGCGGACGTGCTCGGTGACGTCGTGGAAGAGCAGCAGGTGCCCACTCAGATCGTTCTCGATCGCGATGTGCTGGCAACTCCCCGCATGCCACCGGCGCTCCTCGGACGTCAGTTCCACCTCGTAACGCAGACTCTGGGATCCCCCGTCAGCGGTGGTCAGGGCCAGAGCCCGGCGCACGCTCTCCCGTGACTGCCCCGCCCGGCAGAACTCCGTGAAGCGTTCGCCGACAAGCGATGCCACCGGGACCTTCAGGAGTTCCGACGCCGCCTCGCTCGCATACGTAATGCGGCTGTCGTCGTCGAGAACCAGGATGCCTTCGGCCATGTTCCGCAGGAACGCGGCCAGGCGGGCCTCGGTGCGGCTGAGATCGGCCTCGGTGCGCGTGAGGTCGCGGCGCATCGACGTTTCCTGCTCGATGTCGCGGAACTGCACCATCACCACGGTCCGGGCGCTCAGCTCGACCCGAATCGCGATCGCCTCCGTCAGGACCTCTCGTCCGCTCTTCGCGCGATACGCCCATTCGGTGACCGCAGCCCCGTTGTCGACGGCCTCCTGCAGCCATCGTCGTCCCACCGACCGCCGGTAGCGCTTCGCCGGGGAACTCATATCGGGGGCCTTGAGCGGTTTGAGCTCCTCGACCGTGAACTCGAGCAGTTCCGACGCCGCCCTGTTCGCCCAGAGGATGTCCTTGGTCGCCGCATCGTGGACCAGCACGCAGTAGCGGAGCGACTGAACGAGTTGTTCGTAGTCGGACGGCGCGAGATCGGACAATGCGGCCTCCTTGGGCTCGTCTCGAGTCTACTGAGCGGCCCGACCGCGGACACGATAGGGAATTCCTTTACTCCGAGGCGACATCTCTGCACGTGCGCGGGAGGAAGCACCGATTGAGTGATGCCCGCCACCGCAATAGCGTGAATTCGACACGAAACACGCCACACCCCTTCTACTTCGCGTCGATCGGAGCATTTGATGACCACCACCGCACCGACCCTCGGCACGACGGACTCCGCCGCGAACGGGACACTGTCGTTCGAGGATGTTCTCGAGCACGTCGCATTGCGGCGGGAAGAGTTCGCCACACAGAAGTTCGTGCCTCGCGACATGATCGACGAGTTCAAGCAGGTCGGCATCTACCGCGCCGCGACCCCACGCCGGTTCGGCGGCGACGCACTGCCCCCGAGCGAGTTTCTGCGGATGATCGAACGAATCTCCGCCGTGGACGCGTCGGCGGGCTGGGTCGCGAGTTTCGGCTCCGCCCTCGTCTATCTGGCCGCGCTGCCCCTCGCGACTCAAGCGGAGTTGTACAAAGACAGCCCCGACCTCGTCTTCGCCGGCGGCCTGTTCCCCGTGCAACCCGTCGAACAGGTGCCCGGAGGTCTGAAGATCAGCGGGCAGTGGAAATTCGCCAGCGGATGCAAGGGCGCCGACATCCTCGGCGTGGGCATCCGGGGCGGCGACTCCACATCGGGGAAGCCGCGCACCGCCCTGCTGTGGCCGGAGGACGTCGAGATCGTCGAGAACTGGGACGTGCTCGGGCTGTCGGGAACCGGTAGTCACGAACTGAAGGTCGACGGCGTCGTCGTGCCTGAGGACTGGACATTCATCCGGGGCGGCACCCCGACCCTCGACGAACCCCTCTACCGCTATCCGTCCATCGCGTACGCCGCGCAGGTGCTGGCCGTCGTCAATCTCGGAGTGGGCCGCGCCGCGCTCGACCACGCGCTCGAGGTCGGCGCGGGACGCACCGGAATCACCGGGGCGCCCAAGCTCGCCGACCGCGCCTACTACCGCATCGACCTGGCCAAGGCGGAGGCCACGCTGCGATCCGCACGCGCCTTCTTCTACGAGGTCACGGACGAGGCGTATGCCACGGTGGTCGCCGGCGATCCCGTCCCGGAAAAGCTTGCGGCACTTCTCCGTCTGTCCTCGACACACGTCGCGAAGGCGGGAGCGTCCGCGGTGCACACCGCATTCCAGTTGTCGGGAACCGGTGCCATCTACGACGGCAACGCGATGCAGCGGTACATGCGCGAGTCGCTGGTCACCCCGCAGCACGCTTTCCTCGGCGACGGCATCTACGACAGCGCCGGCGCGGTGCTCATGGACATCCCGCCGTTCCCCGGCTTCATCTGACCACCCTTTTCGACTCGAGGAGACGATCGTGAGCGACACCGAGACCACACCGTTGCGGGTTCTGTTCTGCATCGGCATCAACCAGAACTTCTTCGACCTTCCCACCGGCCAGGGCGGGCTGGTGTGGAAGGCGTTCTCCGGGATGATGGACGCGCTGGCCCAAACCCCCGGCGTCCGGGTGATCGGGGACATCGACGACGACAGCCACATGGTCGGACCGTCGGACGGCTGGCCGTGGACCTGCTACATCCTCGCCGACGTCGACACCCAGGAGACCGTCAAGGCCGTCTGCAACCTCTTCCGCACCACCACGGTCGGCGAGTACACGCTGTGGCGATACGCGAAGATCGAGGCCCGCATCGGCCGCGCGCTCACCGTCCGCGAAGACGTCGACCTCGGCGTGTGAGCGAGATGCACCGTGCGGGCGCGACCGAGCACATCGAGAAGCGCGAGGCCGTGCACCGGGTGATGTGCCGCTACATGGAGCTGTGTGACGTTCCGGCCGTGCGCTTCTCGGCCCTGGAACTCGGCTCGCTGTTCACCCCCGACGCGGTGTGGGAAGGCGTCGGCAGCGACTACGCGCACAAGTTCGGCAGGCGGCAGGGGCGCGAGGAGATCGTCGGAATGCTCACCGCGTACCTTCCACCGAGCTCCCATTTCCGGGCAAATGCGCACCTGCTCGGCAACGAGCAGATCGACGTGGACGGACCCGCCGCGCACGGGCGGTGGGTGATGCAGCAGCTGTCGCGGTACGAGGACGACTCGGCCGAACTGCTCGTCGCCCGCATCACCGCCGAGTGCGAAATCCGGAACGGCACCGCCCGCATCAGCCACTTCACGACCGAGAAGCTGTTCGCCAGCCGCCTCGACGAGGCAGCGCGACTGCTCGAATCGAATGGAAAGAGAACGTGATGACCACTTCGCTGGATCCCACGGACACCAGTTTCACGAAAACCGACTTCGCGGACCTCGCCACCGACGACTGCGTGGCCGGATCGCTGTACACCGACCCCGACATGTTCGAGGCCGAGCTCGAGAAGATCTTCTACCGCACCTGGGTATGGGTTGCCCACGAGAGCGAGATCCCCGAAGCCGGCAGCTACAAGATGGCGACCATCGGCAGGCAGCCGGTGATCGTCAACCGCGATCGCAAGGGAAACTTCAATGTCCTGCTGAACCGGTGCCGCCACCGCGGGGCCAGCGTGTGCGAGGTGCCCAAGGGCAAGGCGAACGGCTTCACCTGCCCGTATCACAGCTGGTCGTACGCCCTCGACGGACGTCTGCGCGGAATCCCCTACCCCGACGGCTACGACGAGGATCTCGACAAGAAGGACCTGCCCCTGCAGAGCCTGCGAGTCGAGTCGTACGCCGGGATGATCTTCGCCAGCTTCAACCCCGACGTCGAACCTCTCGACGACTTCCTCGGCGACGCGAAGGTGTGGATCGACCTGTTCATGAAGCAGGGCGCCGGCTACCCCATCAAGACCCAGGGCGAACACTGCTTCCGGTTCCGCGGGAACTGGAAGATCCAGTTGGAGAACACCACCGACGGCTACCACTTCCCGATCGTGCACCGCTCCTGGATGTCGTCCGTCGACGCCGAAACCGCCGACATGCTCTCCTTCATGACCGACGACAACGCCGTCACGCACGCTCTCGGCAACGGTCACAGCGTCGCCATCATGGTCCCCGAGCACGTCGATCTCGACCACGACGACGGCAGCGAGAAGATTCAGGCGCGTTTCGACCACATCGTCGAGGAACTGTCGAAGACGATGCCCGCCGACCAGGTCCGCCGCATCGTCCGCTCGATGCACGGTGCCGGGTTCAACCTCAACATCTTCCCCAACGTCGCGATGTCGATGTCGTTCTTCCGCGTCCTGCGGCCCATCGCGGTCGACGAGACCGAGATCCGGCACATCGCCCTCGGTATGGACGGCGGGCCGGAGATCGTCAACCGGGAACGCCTCCGGATCCACGAACACTTCCAGGGCCCGTTCGGGTTCGGCAGCCCCGACGATTCCGAGGCCTGGGACCGGGTCCAGCGCGGCTCCCGTGGCGCCCCCGGAATGCCGATCATGGTGAACCGCGGCCTGAACCGCGAAGCACTCGACAGCAACGGACACCGCACGTCGCACGTCACCGACGAAACCGGAATGCGCGAGGCCTACGCAATGTGGAAGAGGATGATGACCGATGAGCACTGATCTCATGACCGCCCAGTTGTCCGACACGCGGGTGCTGCAGGCGATCGAACTCGTCTGGCACGAAGCGGCCCTGCTGGACGCCAAGGACTACCAGACCTGGGACTCTCTCTGGACCGACGGCGGCCGGTACGTCATTCCCATCGATCCGGACACCGACGACTTCGACGGTTCCCTGAACATGGTCAACGACGACACCCGGATGCGCCGCATGCGCATCGAACGATTGACGTCCGGGTACTCCATGTCGGCGCTGGCCGCGGCCCGGACCGTCCGCACCCTGTCCCGCTTCACGGTCGAGGACCGGACCGAGGACTCGATCACGCTGAAGTCCGCGCAGATCCTGGTCGGTTTCAAACGCGACGAACAGCAGACGCTCGCCGCCGACGTCACCCACCGCATCCGCTACACCGAGTCCGGTCCGCGACTGGATCTGAAGGTGATCCGGCTCGTCAACTCGCAGGGTGCGGTCAACGCCTCCGGCTACCTCCTCTGACCTTCCCCTTATTTCCCGACAATATTTCCCGACAGTATTTCCCGACAAGGAGTTCGACATGGATCACGTCGCAGTAGTCACGGGCGGCGGGCGCGGACTCGGTGCCGCCATCGCCCGCCTGTTGCACGACCGCGGCTATCGCGTACTGGTCGCGGACATCGACGAGGCCGCCGCGAAAGAGACTGCGGTGAAACTGGATTCCTCCGGGAACACCGCCGTCGCCGCGGTCCTCGACGTCCGGAAGAAGTCCGACTTCGAGTCCGTGCGCGACCTGGCCGTCGCGCGCTGGGGTGGCGCGGACGTTCTCGTGAACAACGCGGGCCGGTCCCAGACCGGGACGCTGATGGACATTGCGCCGGAGGAATTCTCCGACATCGTCGAGATCAACCTCAACGGGGCGTTCCTCGGCTGCCAGGTGTTCGGCTCTCACTTCGCCGAACGCGGCTACGGCCGCATAGTCAACATCGCCTCGCTGGCCGGCCAGAACGGCGGCACAGCGACCGGGGCCCACTACGCGGCGGCGAAGGGTGGCGTCGGCACGCTGACCAAGGTCTTCGCCCGGGAACTCGCACCGTCGGGTGTCACCGTCAACGCGGTCTCCCCCGGACCGCTGGACCTGCCGGTGGTGCGCGAGACGGTGCCCGCGGACAAGCTGGCGGCCATTCTCACCACCATTCCGGTGGGCACCCTGGGGTCGCCCGAATTCATCGCCGAGACGGTCGCCCTCCTCGCATCCCCGGCCGCCGCGTCGGTGACCGGAGCCTGCTGGGACGTCAACGGCGGCCTGTACATGCGGTAACCCGTCCGCGCGACGAGAAGGATCATCATGAGTTTGTTCACGGTCACAGTGGCGGAGATAGTCGACGAAACGCCGGACATCAAGTCGTTCCGGCTGGTCCGCACGGACGGCTCACCGTTCGAGCCGTACCCTGCGGGCGCCCACATCGACATCCTCGGCCCCACCGACGTCCTCACCCAGTACTCGCTGTGCAGCCCGCCGCACGAGCCCGAATCCTATGTCGTCGCCGTCAAACGCGAGGCCGGTCCGCGCGGTGGCTCGGCCGCACTGCACGATCACGTGACGTCCGGCAGCGAGTTGCGGATCAGCGGGCCGCGGACACTGCTCGCGCTCGCCGAGGGCGCCGATCGGCACATACTCGTCGCGGCGGGCATCGGCCTCACACCGATGCTGAGTCTGGCGTTCGCGTTGCATCGGCAGGGGCAGCGGTTCGACCTGCACTACTTCGCACGGACGAGGGCGCAGGCCGCGTTCGTCGACCTGCTGGAGAGTTCGGATTTCCGGCAGGACGTGCACCAGCACTTCGGCCTCACGAGGGACGAACAGTACTCGGCGCTCGAGAAGATCCTGGCGGACGCGTCGGCCGCCACCCACGTCTACACGTGCGGGCCCGAAGGTTTCATGGATCGGGTGCGCGGACTTGCCGAACCGGCGGTCGGCGAGGACTCGGTGCACTTCGAGCATTTCGAGGCCACCGCGCCGGTGTCCACCGTGGAGGACACGGCGTTCGAACTGGAACTCGACACGGGCGAGGTGTTCGACGTGCCGGCCGGAAAGTCGATCGCCGACGTGCTCGAGGAGAACGACATCGAGATCGACACCTCCTGCCGGGAAGGCATCTGCGGCACGTGCGTCCTGGACGTCCTCGAAGGCGAGCCCGACCACCGAGACAATTGCCTCACCAAGAGTGAGAAGAAGTCGGGAGACAGAATCGCCGCGTGCGTGTCGCGCGCTCGATCCGGGAGGCTCGTCGTCGAACTTCCCTGAATCTTTCTAGGTCACCGCAATTCCGGCCTGCAGGATGTCGCGCACGAGAACCGCGATGCTGTCTGCTCCGGTCTTTTCCTTGATACGCGTGCGATGCACGTCGACCGTCTTCACGCTGATACCCAGCTCTTTGGCGATGTTCTTGCTCGGCAACCCGTCGAGCACGAGTGCGAGAATTTCCCGTTCCCGCACCGTCAGCGCGTCGATCCGCCCCTGCAATTCCGTTCGGTTGCGGCGCTCGCCGAATCGTTGCCTCGCTACCCGGAGCGCGTCCTGGATGACGTCGAGCATGTGCTGCGGATCGTAGGGCTTCTCGATGAACGTCAGCGCACCCCGCTGCAGTGCCCGCACCGACATCTTGATGTCGCCGTGGGCCGACACGAAGATGATCGGAATCGGGGATTCGTCGGCGAGGAGAGTCTCCTGGAGCTGGAATCCCCCGACCTCCGGCATCCGGACGTCCAGGACGAGGCAGGCCGGAATGTCGCGGCGGTAGCCCTCGAGGAACGACTGCACCGAGAAGTAGTACTCCGACGTGATGTTGACCGAATCGAGCAGCCACGCAAGCGATGCGCACAACTCTCGATCGTCGTCGACGATATAAACCCGTGTTTCCTGCTGCTCCATCGAATCCTGCCTCGCACAGATGGCTTGCTTGCCCGTCCAGTCAACACCGACCGTAACGGAAGCGATAGGCAACTGAAGAAATCCCCTACCCGCATACGCGACTTACTGCGAGAAAGTAGCGTCGCCGCCAATGTTCCAGCGCACGAGCGCGTCATATCCTTCTTTTCAGGATCGCCGGCGCCACGTGGTGACACGACTTCCTGTTCCGACGTCTGGAGGCTGAAATGCCCGAACTCACTACCATGCAACTGAACTTCCGCACCGCCATGGCGAATCTACCCGCCGCGGTCAACATCGTGACGACCGACGGCCCCGCCGGGCGCTGCGGGATGACCGTCACCGCCGTCTGCTCGGTGACCGACTCCCCTCCCACGGCACTCGTGTGCGTGAATCAGAACAGTGCGATGCACAACGTATTCCGGGAGAACGGCCGGGTCGGCATCAACGTGCTCTCCGGCGACGACGAAGAACTCGCCATGCACTTCGCGGGGGCGACGAAGGTGGCGATGGCGGATCGCTTCCAATGGGACATCTGGGAAGAAGACACCGGCGACGGGGTTCCGATCCTGCGCGCCGCCCATGTGGTTCTCGCCGGCCGGATCGCGGACAGCAAGACCGTCGGGTCGCATTCGGTGATGCTCATCGAACTCGACCGCGTCCAGACGCGCGAACAGGGCGACAGCCTCGTCTACTTCCAACGCAAATTCCACCGGTTGTCGGTCCCGGTCGAGTCTCCCGACTGGTTGTTCTACGACGAATGGTCCGATCCGATCACCGTGACGCCCGCCCTCGTTCCCGCCGCAGCCGGAGGTAGATAGCCATGGACATCTCGTCACCACCCGAACGCCTCCCGCAGGACTCCGACCTGCAGGAGCTCGCAGATACCCGTGCCGCCCTGACCTTTCGGCTCAGCGCCCTGGTCCTCGCACTGTTCCTGCCCCTGCCGATCCTCGGCGGGTTCACCTCGCTGCTGGACGGCGTCGTGTTCAGCGGTGTCACCGTGGCGTGGCTCTACGCTGTCGCGCAATTCGTCGTCGCCATCGTCGTGGCCCGGTACTACATGACGCGCGCGGCCGAACTCGACGTCCGAACCGCATCCCGGGCGAAAGGATAACGCGCCATGAACCTCGTCTCTGCGTCACTCTTCGCGGCGCTCGTCGCCGTCACGCTGATGATCACCGCGTGGGCTTCCCGGCGGAACAAGTCCGCCGCCGATCACTATGTCGCGGGCGGCAGCCTCACCGGTCGACAGAACGGTGTCGCGATTGCCGGCGACTTCATTTCTGCCGCATCGTTTCTCGGTGTCACCGGCGCGATCGCCCTGACCGGTTTCAACGGGTTCTATCTCGCGGTCTTCGTGCCCGTCGCGTTCGTACTCGCGATGCTGCTGATCGCCGAACCACTGCGCAACCTCGGCCGCTTCACGCTGGCGGATGTCCTCGCCACCCGTTTCCCCGGCAAGGACGTGCGCTCGATGATGGCGCTCAGCACGGTGGTGATCAGCGTGGTCTACCTCGTGTCGCAGTTGGTCGGCGCCGCACTGCTCGTGTCGCTGCTGTTCGACCTCGACTATGCCGTGGCGGTGCTGATCATCGGAACCCTCACCACCGCATACACGCTCGTCGGTGGGATGCTCGCCACCAGCTGGATCCAGATCATCAAGACCGGTCTGCTCATGGTCTGTGCCGTCGTGCTGTTCGTGCTCGTGCTGGTGCGTTTCGATTTCAACCCGTTCGGCCCGTTCAGCACCGCGCTCGCCGAGTTCGGTCAGTCGTTCGTCGCGCCGCAGCGCACATCCGGTGCAGCGTCGTTCGACCAGTTGTCGCAGACCGTCGGACTCGTCCTCGGCGTGCTCGGCCTTCCGCACGTCATGATCCGGTTCCTCACTGTCCCGGACGCGAAGCAGGCGAGAACGTCCGCGTACACGGCCATCTGGATCTTCTTCGCGTTCTACCTGCTGGTTCCCGTGCTCGGGTACGGCGCCGCCAAACTCGTCGGCATCGAGGTGATCAAGTCCGAGAATCGCGGAGGCAACCTCGCGGTCGCGCAGCTCGCCGAAACCGTCGGCGGCGGCGTGCTGCTCGCGTTCGTCGCGGCCGTGGCGTTCGTGACCATTCTGGCCGCACTGTCCGGCCTGGTGATCGCGACGTCCGGTGCGATCGCACACGACCTGTACGGGCAGGTGATCCGGAACGGGTCGGTGTCGGCGAAGGCGCAGCACCGCGCGGCCCGGGTCGCGACCGTCGCGACCTGCGTCATCGGTGTCGCGATCGCCTTCGCGGCCCAGAAGCAGAACGTCGCGTTCCTTGCGTCGCTGGGGATGTCCATCGCCGCGTGCGCGAACCTGCCGGCGCTGCTGCTGACGATGTACTGGAAGCGGATGACGGCACGGGCGGTCATCTCCGGCATCGTGGTCGGGCTGGCCCTGTCGGTCACCGTCATCCTCCTCAGCCCGGTGGTGCAGGGACCGGATTCCGTTCTGGGATTCTCCAATCCGGCGCTCGCCGTGGCACCGTTGTCGCTGGCGGTGTCCGTCATCGTCGCGCTGCTGACCGCGCCCGCCGGTGAGACGAAGGAACGCGCGGACCGCCTCTTCTCGGTCATGCGCACCCGCGCGCTCACCGGACAGGCCGAGGCGAAGAACGACGACACGCTGGCGGCGACCCGATGAAGACGGAACTACGCTCTCCCCTTCGGGACCTGGTCGAGCAGCTGGCGGCGGGTTCGACGACGCCGACCGAGGTGGCCGAGGCGGCCCTCGCGCGGATCGCGGAACTCGATCCGAGGATCCGGGCGTGGGCCCACCTCGATCCCGACGCGGTGCGGTCTGCGGCCGCCCGGATCCAGGATCGCGGAGCAGGCGGCGTGCTGTGGGGTGTTCCCGTCGGTGTCAAGGATCTGATCGACGTCGCCTGTATGCCGACGCGCTGCGGCAGTGAGCTGACGAGTGCGGAACCCGCGGCGGCGGACGCCGACTGTGTGGCGCGGGTACGCGCACTCGGTGCGCTCCCGGCCGGCAAGACCGTGACCACCGAGTTCGGCTACTTCAAGCCCGGTCCGACCCGCAATCCGCGCGCCGTGGACCACACCCCCGGTGGGTCGTCGAGCGGATCGGCGGCGGCGGTGGCCGCGGGCATGGTGCCGCTGGCGTTCGGCACGCAGACCGCGGGGTCGTTGACGCGTCCGGCGTCGTTCTGCGGAGTCGCGGGTTTCGTCACCGCCCACGGCAGCTTCTCGACGGACGGCATCACCGGACTGAGCCCCAGCCTCGACTCGCTGGGCCTGCTGGCGCGCACCGTGTCCGACCTCCATTTCGCGTGGACCGCCCTGCGCGACGGCGCCCCTGCGCCCACGCTCGAGCCTTCTGCTCCGCGGCGGCTTCGCCTGTGGAGCGGGTTCGAACTCGGCGAGGTGTCCACCGAGATGACGGCGGCGCTCAGGAAGACCGCCGCCACCGCCGAGGCGTCCGGCGTCTCGTGCCGGGAAGTCGATGCCGCCGCGACCGTCGTCGCGCTGACGGAACACCACCACAGCGTGATGGCGTACGAGGCGGCCCGGGAACGCAGTGCCGAGGCCGCCCGGCCGGAAAAGATCAGCGCACCCCTCGCCGAACTGTTCGGTGCGGGAGCCCAGACGTCCGAGGCGGATTACGCCGGCGCCCTTGCCGGAATCCGCGAGATGCGGCAGCGCCTGCTGTCGGCGCTGGACGAGGACGAGGCCATCCTCGGACCTGCCGCGCTCGGCGCCGCTCCCCGCGGCCACGACGCAACGGGCACGCCCGTGCTGAGCCGACCCTGGCAGGCCATGGGCCTGCCGGTGGTCACGATTCCCGGGAAGCGCGACAGCGCAGGCCTGCCGCTGGGACTGCAACTGATCGGACGTCCCGGCGCCGAACAACGTCTGTTCGAAACGGCCGTGTGGCTGGAATCCGTGCTCTGACCCCCTGCACGTGAGCGGCAAAACGTGCCGGCACACACTTTCCCACTCACCTGAGGGAACAGCGGGTACGTGAGTGGGAAAGCGTGCCGGAGCACACTTTGCCACTCACGTGGGGGACAGCGGTTCCTGGTCGCGGAAGGCGCGCGGCGAGACCCTGTAGGTGTCCTTGAACAACCGCGAGAAGTGCGAAGAGTTGACGAGACCGTGCCGGGCACAGATGGTTCCGATGCTGTCGCCCCGGAATCGGTCGTCCCGCAGGTCCCGTCGGCACAGTTCGAGCCTGCGGTGCCGGATCCACCCGGCGACCGTGTGCCCGTCGGCCTCGAACATCTTCTGCAGATGCCGCGTCGACACGTGGTGGTGGGACGCCACGGTGGTGGTGTCGAGGGCCGGATCGTGCAGGTGCGCGTCGATGAACGACTTCACGCGGAGCAGCATCGTCGCACCGGGCGTTGCGGCGTCGGCGGGCGCCTCCGATTGCACTGCCGCGCTGAGCAGGTCGACCACCGCGTCCTCGACGAGGGGGGTCGTCGGCATCGTGCCGGTGACAACGGAGTGGTGGAGATTCTTCAGGAACGGCGAGACCAGCGCACCCATGCCGGTGCTGCCGGGGATGCGGCGCGCCGACACGGTACCCAGTTCGCGTGAGGCGATGCGCAGCAGTTCACGGGGAAACATCAGCACGAACATGCTGAAGTCGTCTGCGAAGTGCAGGTCGTACGGCTTGCTGGTGTCGTAGACGGCGAAGTCGCCGGGACCGAGGACGGCCTCGCGATCGTCCTGGACGATGACGCCGCGGCCCGACAGTTGCAGGCCCACCTTCACCAGGCCGGGGTCCGACCTCTTGATGGACGTGCGGGTGCGCCGGACGTCCACCGCCCGTCCCCCGACCTCGCTGAGCTGCAATCCGCCGAGCGCGGTGGTGCGCAGGGTGCCGGTGAACCTCGCCTCGCCGTCCTCGGCGGTGGACACGACGGCGAGCGGGACGAACGCCGTGGAGACGGCCTGCCGCCAGTGTTCGAACTGGCCGTCGCCCGGACGCGCGTGTTCACCACCGAGACGCACCTTCGATCACCTCACAGAGCAGAGCGGTTGTCGATCAGTCGCCGTGCCTTGCCGATCGAACGCTCCAGTGCGCCGGCGGCCACCACATCCACCTTCACGCTCACTCCGATGCGGTTCTTGACCAGCTTCTGGAGTTCGGCGGCGGAACGGGGATGATCGGTGGCGGACGCGTCGGGGCGGGCTTCGACTCGCACGGTCAGTTCGTCCATCCTACCGGGGCGGTCGAGGATGCACTGGAACTGCGGAGCCAATGCGGAGACGGTGAGGATCAGTTCCTCGATCTGGGTGGGGAACAGATTCACTCCGCGCAGGATGATCATGTCGTCGGTGCGTCCGGTGACCTTCTGCATCCGCCGCACCGACCGCGCCGTGCCCGGCAACAGCCGGGTGAGGTCGCGGGTGCGGTACCGGATGATCGGCATGGCCTCCTTGGTCAGCGAGGTGAAGACGAGTTCGCCCTCCTCGCCGTCGGGCAGCACGGCACCGGTGACCGGGTCGATGATCTCCGGGTAGAAGTGGTCCTCCCAGATGTGCAGGCCGTCCTTGGTCTCGACGCATTCCATCGCCACACCCGGGCCCATCACCTCGGACAGTCCGTAGATGTCCACGGCGTCCATGTTCAACTGCTTCTCGAGCTCACACCGCATCTCCTCGGTCCACGGCTCCGCGCCGAACACACCGGTGCGCAGCGACGTCTTCGCCGGGTCGATGCCCTTCTTGATCATCGCGTCGACGATCGTGAGCATGTACGACGGCGTCACCATGATCGCGTCCGGCTCGAAGTCCTCGATCAGCTGGATCTGCCGGTCGGTCATGCCCCCGGACATCGGGATCACCGTGCAGCCCAGCCGTTCCGCACCGTAATGCGCACCGAGCCCCCCGGTGAACAGGCCGTACCCGTACGCGACGTGCACCTTGTCCGACGGCTTCACCCCACCCGCACGCAGGCTCCGGGCCACCAGATCCGCCCAGTTGTCCAGGTCGCCGCTGGTGTACCCGACCACCGTCGGCCGGCCCGTCGTGCCCGAAGACGCGTGGATGCGTGAGACCTTCTCCTGCGGCACCGCGAACATCCCGAACGGGTAGTTGGCCCGCAGGTCCGCCTTCGCGGTGAACGGGAACTTCGCCAGATCCGACAGGTCCTTCAGGTCACTCGGGTGCACACCGGCGTCGTCGAACGCCTTCCGGTAATGCGGAACGTTGGTGTACGCGTGGAGAAGTGACCACTGCAGACGTTCGAGTTGCAGCGTCGAGATCCGGTCGCGCGTGGCGAACTCGATGTCCTGCGAGGGGGTGGCGATACTGGTCATTCTAGTCTCCGGGGTGGGCGGGCTGGGTAAGGTCAGGCGTCGAAATCGACGGTCACGGTGTCGCTGACCGGGAAGGTCTGGCAGGTCAGCACGAAGCCGGAGTCGACCTCGTAGTCCTCGAGCGCGTAGTTGCGGCGCATGTCCACGTCACCGCACGTGATCTTGGCGCGGCACGTTCCGCAGACGCCGCCCTTGCAGGCGAACGGAAGATCCGAGCGGTACTTCTCGGCGGCGTCGAGGATCGACTCGTCCCGCGGCAGCGTCGCGGTGGTCGAGCGGCCGTCCAGGACGAGGGTGACCTCGCTGCTCGGCCCGGTGACGCCGGGTTCGCGGTGGGTTTCCATCGGCGGCGGCACGTCGTCGACGAAGAACAGTTCGTGGTGCACGCGCTTCTTGTCGATCTGCAGTTCACCGAGCACCGTTTCGGCGTCGGTGACCATCCCGAACGGGCCGCACAGCCAGAAGTGGTCGATGTCGGCGAGCGGCACGATGGACGTGAAAATGGCCCGCAACCGGTCGGCGTCGAGGCGGCCGGTGAACAATTCGACCTCCCGCGGCTCGCGGGACAGGACGTGAATGACGTCGAAACGCGACCCGTACATGTCCTTGAGGTCGGCGATCTCCTCGGCGAACATCACCGACCGGGTTCGCCGGTTGCCGTACAGCAGAACGACTTCGGCGTCGGGGTTGGCGAGTACCGATGCGGCGATCGACAGCATCGGCGTGATGCCGGACCCGGCGGCGATCAGTACGTGGCGGCCGCCGGCGGCGGGGTCGGCGACGAACGTTCCGCTCGGCCCCTGCACCTCGATCCGGTCGCCGGGGCGCACCTGGTTCACCAGCCAGGTGGAGAACAGGCCGTCGGACACCTCGCGCACACCGACGCGCGGCGCGGATCCGGCCGGCGCGCAGATCGAGTACGAGCGCCGGTGTTCGACGCCGTCGATCGTGCGCCGCAGCGTGAGCGACTGTCCGGGGCCGAACGCGAACTCGTCGGCGAGCTCGGCCGGAACGTCGAACGTGACCGCGACCGCGTCGTCGCACAGGGATTCGACGTCGGCGACGGTGAGGGTGTGGAACGCCCTGTTGCGCAACGCCGCACCGGGTTTCGGGGAGACCGCTGTGGTCATGATCAGATTTCCTTCACGTGATCGAACGGTTCGAGGCAGTCGAGGCACCGGTACAGCGCCTTGCAGAGGGTCGCCCCGAATTCCGAGTCGAGACGGGTGTTCGCCGAATGGCACACCGGGCAGGTGACGGCCCGCGGCTTGACGGTCAGCGTCAACGGCACGGGACCGGACGTGCGTCGCGGCGCGGGCCCCGGCGTCGAGTAGCCGTTCTCCTTCAGCTTGCGGAGGCCGTTCTCGCTGATCCAGTCGGTGCTCCACGGCGGCGTGAGGACGGTCCGGACCTCGACGCTGCCGTATCCGGCGTCCTGCAGGGTGTGCTCGATGTCGTCCCGCATCGTGGCCATCGCGGGGCACCCGGAGTAGGTGGGGGTGATCGTCACGACCACCGATCCGTCGGCGAGTTCCTCGACGTCGCGCAGCACCCCCAGGTCCGCGAGCGTGAGCATCGGCATCTCCGGGTCCAGCACGGACTCGGCGAGGCGGCGGGCGTCGCTGCGCACTGCCATGGTCATGTCACCACACTCCTTCCGGATGGGCCCGGGCCACGCTCTGCATCTCGGCGAGCAGCAGTCCGAGTGTCTCGGTGTGCAGCCCCTGACGTCCGGCGCGGCCACCGACGGTGCCGACGGTCCGGCCCGTGGGGGCGGTGAGCTCCGCCGCCTTCAGCACCTGCTCGAGCACGGAATCGAACTCCTCGCGGAGGTCCCGCGGGTCGACGCCGACGCCCACGCCGGCGAGGGCGAGTTCCTCGGTGGTCGGGGTGAAGAGTTCTTCCACGTACGGCCACACGTGCGCCAGCGCCGTCTCCATCCGGGACTTCGACTCCGCGGTTCCGCACCCGAGGGTCACCACCCACCGGGCGGCGTAGTCGCGGTGGTACGTCAGTTCCTTGACGCCCTTCACCGCGACGGCCGCGAGCACCGGGTCACGGGAGGTGCGCAGGCGGTCGAACAGGGCGAGGCGCCACGTGGCGAACACCAGCAGCCTGGTGACGGTCTGCGCGAAGTCGCCGTTGCCGAGTTCGGTGAGACGGGTGTTGCGGAACTGGTTCTCGTCGCGGAAGAACGCGAGCGAGTCCTCGGCGGGAATCGGGCTCGTCTCCGAGATGAACGGCACGACGGACGCGTCGGCGGCCGCGGCGCGGGCGAGCAGCAGCCGCGCCTGCCCGAGCAGGTCGAGTCCGACGTTGGCGAGCGCCACCTCTTCCTCGAGTTCCGGTGCGCGGGTGCTCCATTCGGCGAGACGCTGCGAGCTGATCAGCGCGTCGTCGCCGAGCATCAGGCAGTAGTGCGCGAGGGCGGCGAGGTCGACGTCGTCCGGAACGGTGGTGTCGACGCCGGCCAGGGGGTCGTCGAAGCTGGTGCCGAACGCCCACTGGCCGTGGCTGTCTTCGTCGACGAGGCCGTCGTAGGCGTTGTCGTGGTCGGTCATCGGTACATCCTCGGAAGTCTCGTCGGCCTGCGAAAAGGTCAGGGCCGGATCACATGTGGGGAACGTTGTCGGGGATCTCGTAGAACGTGGGGTGCCGGTACACCTTGTCGCCGCTGGGCGCGAAGTACGGGTCCTTCTCCGACGGGCTCGACGCCACGATCGCGGAGGACCGCACCACCCAGATGCTCACACCCTCGTTGCGGCGGGTGTAGACGTCCCGGGCGTGCCGGACGGCCATCTCGTCGTCGGCGGCGTGCAGGGATCCGACGTGGACGTGGTTGAGTCCGCGCTTGCCCCGCAGGAACACCTCATACAGGGGCCAGTCCGCGCGCACCGCGGTGTCGTCCGTGCTCATCGTGCGTTCTCCTTGTTGCTCTCGCGGCGGGCGAAGGCCGTCGCGGCCTCCCGCACCCACGCCCCGTTCTCGTGTGCCGCGCGCCGGTTGGCGACGCGCTCGACGCTCGACGCGCCGTTGCCCTTGATCACCTGCATGAACTCGCTCCAGTCGGGCTCGCCGAAGTCGTGAGCGCCGCGCTCGGCGTTCCACTTCAGGTCCGGATCCGGGAACGTCACGCCCAGGACCTCGGCCTGCGGGATGGACATGTCCACGAACCGCTGACGGAGTTCGTCGTTGGTGTGCCGCTTGATCCGCCACTTCATCGACTGCTCGGAGTTCGGCGACTGGTCGTCCGGCGGTCCGAACATCATCAGCGCCGGCCACCACCAGCGGTTTACCGACTCCTGCACCATCTCGCGCTGGGCGTCGCTGCCGCGCATCATCGTCATCAGCAGTTCGAACCCCTGGCGCTGGTGGAACGACTCCTCCTTGCACACCCGGATCATCGCCCGGGCGTACGGCCCGAAGGAGCTGCGGCACAACGGGACCTGGTTGCAGATCGCGGCGCCGTCGACGAGCCAGCCGATCACGCCGACGTCGGCGTAGGTGAGCGTCGGGTAGTTGAAGATCGAGGAGTACTTCTGCTTGCCCTCGATCAGCTTCTCGGTGAGGTCGGCGCGGTCGGCGCCGAGCGTCTCGGCGGCAGAGTACAGATACAGGCCGTGCCCGGCCTCGTCCTGGACCTTCGCCATGAGGATCGCCTTGCGACGCAGCGACGGCGCGCGGGTGAGCCAGTTGCCTTCCGGCTGCATGCCGATGATCTCCGAGTGCGCGTGCTGCGCGATCTGCCGGATCAGCGTCTTGCGGTAGCCGTCGGGCATCCAGTCCCTCGGCTCGACCCTCCGGTCGGCGGCAATGGTGTCATCGAAGAGCGTTTGCAGCTCATCGGAAGCGTGTGACGTGGTCATATGTCCTACCTCTATTACCGAATGATCGGTTGGTGCAAGTATGCATGGTTGTGGCACGCGGCACAAGTGCGGAGAGCGGATCAGCGCCCTTCGAAGGTGGGCGTGCGCTTGGCCAGGAACGCGTCGACCGCGGCGCGGTGGTCGCGCGACTGCCCCAGCTCCTCCGCCGCCACCCGCTCCCGCTCGAGCGCGTCGGACAGCCCGGCGGACGCGGCCGAGACCAGCCCCTTGACCTGCGCGTAGGCGGCGGTGGGTCCGTCCGCGAGCTGTCGTCCCAGCGCGGCGGCCGCCTCCCCGAGTTCGGCGTCGGGCACCACCCGGTGCACCAGGCCCCAGTCGAGCGCCTGCGCGGCCGTGAACCGGTCGCCGAGCATCATCAGGCCCGTCGCGCGGCTCGGACCCAGCGCCTCGACCAGCGTGTGACTCAGCCCCGAATCGCCGGCCAGGGCGATGCCGGTGAACGCGGTCGCGAACTTGGCGCCCTCCCCCGCGATCCGGATGTCGCCGGCCAGCGCGATGCCCAGCCCCGCCCCGACGCACGCCCCGTTGATCGCGACGATCACCGGCACCCGGACCCCGGCCAGGGCAGCAAGCAAGGGGTTGTAGTGCTCGGCGACGGTGTCCATCGCGTGCGCGGGGTCGGCCTCGAGCCCGGCCACGTGCTCGGCCAGATCCTGGCCGACGCAGAAGTTCTTCCCCTCCGCCGCCAGCAGCAGGGCACGCACGCTGTCGTCGGCGGCCACCTTCTCGACCGCGGCGAGCAACTGTTCCTTGACCGCGCGGTCGAGCGCGTTGGACGCGCCCGCCCGGCGCAGGGTGATGGTGGCCAGCCCCGCGTCCACGGAAAGTCCGATCACGTCGTCAGTGCTCATGAGAATGTGCCTCCTGCTGGTTGTGGTGGGTGGCCGCTCAGGACCAGGTGTAGAAGCCTTGACCGCTCTTGCGGCCGAGTTCGCCTCGCGCGACCTTGTCCCGCAGCAGCGCGGGCGGCGTGAACCGGTCGCCGAGCGTCTTCGCGAGGTGCTCGGCGATCGCGAGCCGGACGTCGAGGCCGACCAGGTCGGTGGACCGCAGCGGGCCCATCGGGTGGCGGTAGCCCAGTTCCATGGCCCGGTCGATGGATTCGGCGTCGGCGACGCCCTCCTCGAGCATCCGGATGGCCTCGAGCCCGAGGCACACGCCGAGCCGGCTGGTCGCGAAGCCCGGGGAATCGTTGACCAGCACCTCGGTCTTGCCGAGCAGGGACACCCATTCGCGCACCTTCTCGACCACCCCGGCGTCGGTGGCCGGGGCCCGCACGATCTCGACGAGCGTCGACGCCGGGACCGGGTTGAAGAAGTGCATCCCGATCAGCCGGGCCGAATCGTTCAGGGCGGCACCGAGTTCGGCGATGGAGATCGAACTGGTGTTGGTCGCGATCACGGTGGCCGGGGACACGGTCTTCTCGACCACCGACAGCACCGCGAGCTTCAGGTCGACCAGTTCCGGGACGGCCTCGACGACGAGGTCGAGGTCCGCCGGCAGCGCGTCGGGCGCGGCCACCGTCGACACCCGGCCCAGGACGACCGCGGGGTCGGCGCCGCCGAGCTTGCCGCGCTCGTGCGCCCGGTCGAGCCCGTCGGACACCCGCGTGCGGGCTGCCTCCCGATCGCCGCTCTCGGCGATGGTGACAGTGGAGCCGAGGGTGGCGAAGACCTGCGCGATGCCCGCGCCCATCCGGCCGCCGCCGACGACGCCGACGTTCTTCGGTGCTGTGCTCGTCATTTCTTCTTCTCCAGAAAGGCAGTCATGCGGTCGTGTTTGTCGCGGCTCTCGAACAGCACCGCCTGCGCGATGTCGTCGGCGAACGGGTGCGAGCCGGGGGCGTCGACGATCACCTTCGTGAGCTTGAGCGCCAGCGGCGCCGACCGGGTGATGCGGTCGATCACCTTGTGCGCGGCCTCGAGATGCTCGCCGGGGGCGACGACGTCCATCACGAGCCCGCAGCGCAGTGCCGTGGCGGCGTCGAGGTTCCGGCCGCCGAGCAGGACCTGCTTGGCGACGGACGTGCCCACCAGTTCCGGCAGCCGGTAGCTGGCGCCGGCCGCGGCCATGATGCCCAGTCCCGGCTCCGGGTTGCCGAAGACCGCGGTCTCGGCGGCGACGCGGAGGTCGCAGGCGTAGGACAGTTCGGCGCCGCCGCCGAGCGCGTACCCGCTCACCGCGGCGACGGTGGGCAGCGGCAGCTTCGCGATGCGGTCGAACAGGTTGCGGTTGATCCCGGCGAAGGCCTCGTCGCGGCCGCGCTCGCGCAGTTCGGCGATGTCGGCGCCGCCGGCGAAGTGGTCGCCCTCACCGGTCAGCAGCATCGGCTTGGGCGTGGCCTCCAGCGCCGCGCACACCTGATGCAGTTCGCCGATCATCTCCGCGTTGATGGCGTTGCGCTGCGCGGGACGGTGCAGGATGACGACCATGCGGTCGTCACGGTCCTCGATCTTCAGTGTGTTCACGGCGCCTCGATCAGCATCGCGACACCCTGGCCGACGCCCACGCACAGCGTGGCGAGCCCGCGGCGGGCACCTTCGCGTTCCATCCGGCCGAGCAGAGTCAGCAGGATCCGCGCACCCGAGCAACCCAGCGGATGGCCGAGCGCGATGGCGCCGCCGTCGGCGTTGACGATCGACTCGTCCAGCTTCAACTGCCGGATCACCCCCAGCGACTGGGCCGCGAAGGCCTCGTTGAGTTCCGCGGCGCCGAGGTCGGAGATCGACCAGTTGGCGCGGGCCAGCGCCTTCCGGGTGGCCGGGACCGGGCCCAGACCCATGACGTTGGGCGCGATGCCCGCGCTGGCGCTGGTGACGATGCGGCCGCGGACGGTCAGGCCGTACTTCTCCACCGCCGCCTCGCTCGCGACGACCAGGGCCGCGGCGCCGTCCGAGAGCGACGACGACGAGCCGGCGGTCACGATGCCGTCCTTGCGGAACACCGGTTTCAGCGAACCCAGCTTCTCCAGGGTGGTTCCCCGCCGCGGGGTCTCGTCGGCGGTCAGTTCGCCGTCCTTCAGCGGCACGGCGACGATCTCCCGATCGAAGCGGCCGGCGTCGACCGCCGCGATCGCCCGCTCCTGGCTGCGCAGCGCGAACGCGTCGCTCTCCGCGCGGGTGATGCCCTCGAGCGCGGCGACCTCCTCGGCCGTCTCGCCCATCGACAGCGTCACCTTGCGGACGTCCGGTCCGGCCCCGGCCGGAACGTCGCGGTCGGCGGCGATGAACCGCGGGTTCGTGAAACGCCAGCCCAGCGAGGTGTCCGCCACCTCTCCCGGGCGTGCCCACGGGGTGCCCGGCTTGGCCATCACCCAGGGCGCGCGGGTCATCGACTCGACGCCACCGGCGATCACGACGTCGGCCTCGCCGCTGCGGATGGTGTGCGCGGCCGACGCGACCGCGGTCAGACCGCTCGCGCACAGCCGGTTCACCGTGTAGCCGGGCACGCTGTCGGGCAGACCCGCGAGCAGCACGGCCATCCGCGCGACGTCGCGGTTGTCCTCGCCGGCCTGGTTGGCGGCACCGAGGATCACCTCGTCGACGGCCTCGCCCGGAATCCCGGCCCGGCGGGCGGCCTCGGCCACGACGAGACCGGCAAGATCGTCGGGGCGCACTCCTGCGAGCGCTCCGCCGTACCGACCCTGCGGGGTACGGGCTCCGTCCACCAGAAACACTTCGGCCACAGTCTTCTCCTTCACGGGGGTGCCGTCTATTAATAACCGAATCTTCGGTCGGTGCGCAAGAGCAGGTGGCGGGCCGTCTTTGCGATCCGTCCTTGACAACCAGCACCTCCTCCGACGATTCTGTTAACCGACCGAACGTACGGTGAAATGGAGTTGTCGTGAGCAAGTTACTGGAAAGCTACGCTGCCGGACGCTGGTACACCGCGCCCGACGAGGGAACGCCGCTGCTGAGCGCCGTCGACGGCTCCGAGGTGGCGCGCATCTCCGCGACCGGTCTCGACCTCGGCGAGATGGTGACCCACGCCCGCGAGGTCGGCGGACCGGCGCTGGCGAAGCTGACCTTCCACGAGCGCGCCGCCGCACTCAAGGCGCTGGCGCTGGCCCTCATGGCGGGCAAGGACGAGTTCTACGCCCTCTCCACCTCGACCGGCGCCACCAAGCGCGATTCCGGCGTCGACATCGACGGCGGCTTCGGCACCCTCCTCAGCTACGCGAGCAAGGCGCGCCGCGAGCTCCCCAACGACACCGTCTACCTCGACGGCGCGGTCGAGCAGCTGGGTAAGAAGGGCACGTTCCTCGGCCAGCACGTCTACACGTCCCGTCGCGGTGTCGCGGTCCAGATCAACGCGTTCAACTTCCCCGTGTGGGGCTTCCTCGAAAAGCTCGCACCCGCATTCATCGCCGGCGTCCCGTCGATCGTGAAGCCCGCGAGCCAGTCGGCGTACCTCACCGAACTCGTGTTCCGTCGCATCATCGAGTCCGGACTGCTCCCCGAGGGGTCCGTTCAGCTGCTGTCGGGAAGCGCCCGCGGGCTGCTCGACCACCTGGGCGGGCAGGATTCCGTCGCGTTCACCGGATCCGCCGACACCGCCGCCACCCTGCGCGCGCACCCGAACGTCGTCGGCGAGGGTGTGCACTTCAACGCCGAGGCCGACTCGCTCAACGCGTCCATCCTCGGCGCCGACGTCGAGCCGGGCAGCGAGGAATTCGACCTCTACGTCAAGCAACTCGTCACCGAGATGACGGTGAAGGCCGGCCAGAAGTGCACCGCCATCCGCCGTGCCTTCGTCCCGACCGCCCTGATGGACGACGTCATCGCCGCGGTCGAAACCCGGCTCTCGCGCGTCGTCGTCGGCGCCCCCGACGCCGAGGGCGTCACCATGGGTGCGCTCGCCAGCCTCGAGCAGCGCGACGAGGTCCTGAAATCGCTTCGCGGACTCACCAAGTCGGCGCAGATCGTCGTCGGGGACCCCGACAACTTCGAGGTCGTCGGCGCAGACAAGGCCAAGGGCGCGTTCCTGCCGCCGATCCTGCTGCGCTCCGACGACAAGGACGCCACCGAACCCCACGACATCGAGGCGTTCGGCCCGGTCAGCACCGTCATCGGCTACGACGGCACCGACGAGGTCATCGCACTCGCCGCCCGCGGCAAGGGCAGCCTCGTCGCGTCCCTCGTCACGCGCGATGCCGCCCTCGCCCGCGACATCGTGCTCGGCCTCGCCCCGTTCCACGGCCGCGTCCTCGTCCTCAACCGCGACGACGCCAAGGAATCCACCGGCCACGGCTCGCCGCTGCCCGTCCTCGTGCACGGCGGCCCCGGACGCGCAGGCGGCGGTGAGGAACTCGGCGGCATCCGCGGCATCCTGCACCACATGCAGCGCACCGCGGTCCAGGCCACCCCCGACATCCTGACCGCGGTCGGGAACAAGTGGGTCAGCGGTTCGCAGCGTCACGACGACGGCGTCCACCCGTTCCGGAAGAACCTCGCGCAGTTGCGGATCGGCGACACCATCGTCGGCGGCCCCCGCCAGGTCACCCTCAAAGACATCGACCACTTCGCCGAGTTCACCGGCGACACGTTCTACGCCCACACCGACCCCGAGGCCGCCGCCGCCAACCCGCTCTTCGGCGGCATCGTCGCGCACGGGTACCTGGTGGTCTCCCTCGCCGCCGGCCTGTTCGTCCACCCCGCCCCGGGTCCGGTGCTCGCCAACTTCGGCGTCGACAGTCTCCGGTTCCTCACCCCCGTCAAGGCCGACGACAGCCTCACCGTCACCCTCACCGCCAAGCTCATCACCCCGCGCAGCAGCGCCGACTACGGTGAGGTGCGCTGGGACGCAGTCGTGGTCAACCAGGACGGCGACCCCGTCGCAACGTACGACGTTCTCACCCTCGTCGCCAAAGGAGACAACGCATGAGTTTCAAGGTCGCCGTCTGTTACGGCCAACCCGAGGACACCGAGGCATTCGACGCCTACTACCGCGACACCCACATGCCGCTGGCGCGCAAGATCCCCGGCCTGTCCGACTTCACCTGGGGCAAGTGCAGCGCCCTCGACGGCGGGAAGCCGCCGTACTACGCGATCGCCAGCCTCGTCTTCCCCGACGCCGACAGCATGAAGTCCGGGTTGCAGTCCGAGGAGATGAAGCAGGCCGGCAAGGACGTGCGCAACTTCGCCACCGGCGGCGTCACCATGTACGTCCAAGAAGAAGAATCCGTCTACAACCAGTAGGAGCACCATGACTGTCGACGCATCCGCGGAGTGCCGAATCGCACGGGAGATGTTCGAGGCCGACACCGCATCGCAGGCGCTGGGCATCCAGATCCTCGAACTCGACCCCGGCCACGCGGTCGCGTCGATGGTCGTGAGCGAGACCATGGTCAACGGTCACGGCATCACCCACGGCGGCTTCGTCTTCACCCTCGCCGACACCGCCTTTGCGATGGCGTGCAACGGGTACGACCTGCCCGCCGTCGCCGCCCGCGCCGACATCCGGTTCCTGGCGTCCACCCGCCTCGGCGACACCCTCGTCGCCGAGGCGGTCGAGCGGGCCCGCTACGGGCGCAACGGCCTCTACGACGTCACCGTCCGGCGCGGCGACGACGTCATCGCCGAATTCCGCGGTGACAGTCGTGCGCTGCCGCGCCCGTGAGTACTTATTAACCGCGGGACGTCAATAAGTACTCACGAGCGCGAAGCGCTCCCGAAGAGTTTTCGTGCCTGATACCGCACCAGCCCCAATCCCACGTCGATGACGTAGAAATGAGCGGTCACGAGGAACTCCTGAAACTTGTTGCGGTTGACCGCGTAGTTCAGCGATCGGACGAGTTCGGTGTCGGTTTCGCCGAGTTCTGCCAGCCGCTCGAGGTTCTCGCGAGCGAACAGCTCGCCGCCCTCCCCGGCGGCGTTCAGGTACATGCGGCGGACCGCCCTCGATGGGATCTCCCGAGGCAGGCTCGTGCACTGTCCGGATGCGCCCACGATGTGGAGTCCGATCATCGTTCGCAGGCATTTCTCGCATGTGCCACAGTTGTATTTGCTCGCCAGATTCCACCAGCACACCCGGAGATGATTCATGGCGACCTGGGACTGCTTGATACTGGCGAGTTTGGTAACACGATCCGCTTCGATGCCGTCGTGCACGATCTCGACATCACTGCTCGACCAGAGTGGGTCGAGATCGGGATGCGTGCCGAGCGGGGCGAGCCTCGATTCGTCGTCGGACGCCGGAATATAGACCTTGCGCAGGTGCGGGGACAACAGCAGCGAAACGTGGGCGAGGAAAGCGCCGTGTGCCTGACTCTGCCAGTGCGGTCCGTGCTTGGCGTGGAGCAGGCGTACGTTGGATCGGACCTCGATCAGTTCCTTTCCGAGTTCGGCCGCCATCGTCCGGGCCCGATCGACCGCCTCCTCCCACAGCACATGGTTGTCGAGGCTGATATCCAATCCGTGGATGATGATCAAATGTGTGATCTCGTCGAGATGCTTCAGTGCCGTGTAGAAGGAGTCCACGCCACCGGAGAAGAAGCACCCGACCCCTCTCCCGTCCTCCTCCAGCGGGACCGGTGCCGCGGTCTCGGCCTGTGTCGAGGTGCGCTGAAGCTTGTCGGGGAACCAACCGAGGAGCACGTCCTGGGCAGCCAGACTGCCCTCCAGCGCGGTGTTGTCGACGGCCGGGGTGATTGCGAGCTGCAAACCCTTGCGCATCGCCGTCACACGAAGCGTGGGCAGCCACGGGGTGCCGGTGACGTCGACGGGCACGTCGGACTCGGTCCACACGGTGAACGATTCGCCATCGATCACCAGATCCGCCGTCGAGCGGTACGTGTCGTCAACCGACACCGAAGCTTTCAGTTCCATTGCCGCTCCTCGAGGTAGGTAAGAATTCGAGTCTCTCGCTCAGCTCTGCGTGACTCACGCAAGCTACCGCACCGTGTCGGCCTCCGAGGAACCACGCGAGTGGGGTCGGGGACCAGGGGAGCCTGCCTCACCGAGGTCCGGACCCCGAAGCAGCACCGACCTGCCCGACCAAGTCCCGAATCTCTCGCGCGACGAGGTGGGGTTCGACCAGCGGAATGTAGTGATTGCGGTGCTCTGCGTAGACGTGCCGCCCGGACGGGGCGAGTTCCGCTGTTCGGCGGTGCGCGGCGCCGAGGAAATCGCGACCGCGATCCTTCTCGGATCGGATCCTGTTCGACGAGATCGTGGTGAGCGATACCTCGGGTATGTGGGGGCCACTGTCGTGGAGCGCGGTAAAGCTTTCACCGAAGGCTCGCCATTCGGACCACGCCGCGCGGACGGAGTTCATCGTCGAGCCCTCCTCGACTGCTTCCCGCAGCGCCTCCCCCTGCAGGTAGCGGTAGTAGGACTTGCCCAGCAGCGGGCGAAGAAGCTTCAACCGCGCCAGAACCACCTGCGCTCCGTACAGCACCGAGGCGCCCCGCATGGCAGCCATCATCCGCTCGGGTTTGCAGATCTCCGACACTTCGTCGACCAGAGCGACGGCCATGATCGTGTCCGGTCGACGGTTCGCCGCCACGCGCACCACCGGGCCGCCGTAGCTGTGTCCCACGACGACGCAGGGACGGTCGACGGTGGCGTCCAGGACGGCCAGATGGTCGTCGAGTATCCGATCGAAATCGCGTCCGCTCTCATCGGGGTCACTGAGTCCGTGCCCTGCGCGGTCGTACACGATGGTGTGAGCGAATTCTGCAACCAGTGGCTGCACCAGCGACCACGTCGATCGGCTCTTCCCCATCCCAGCCTCGAAGAACACCGACACCGGCCCATCTCCGGCGGAGCAGTAATGCAACCGGCGATCGGCAAGGAGAACAAAACTGGACTTACGTTCAACGGGCATGGTGGAGCGGTCCTTCGGTCGGGCGAGGTGCAGTGGCGGCATGTCATGCCGCGAAATACACCGCTGTACGCCTATTTTCCTGTTCGATCATCCCTCGGGAGTTGGCACAGTTACTGATTCGAGCTGACTCACCATACCGAGCATCGAGAGAAGACTTGCCATCCCATCGACCGTCCACGGACAGATCGCCGGGATGGATGCGGTAATCCACGGAACTGCTTTACTTTTGGTCGGTTCCCTAGCCTCTCGACACACCGAAACTTCGTACTGTTCCCGCGAATCCGGACCCACACCCACAGGTTGGTGCCCTACGCCGGGCTGAGGTCGCCAAGAGCACCACGGTGATCAACCCGCCGACCCGAGGCATATGCCCCCGTTGATCTGGCACTTCCTCGCTGCGCATGGACGACACGCCGGTGTGACCACCCGCTGGGATCGTGCGGACGGTCGGTGCCGCGAACGCGTCACTCAAAACCACTGCTGTCGTGGTCAACCCGGAGAACGATCGTGACCTCACCTGCCGGGCGTGGCGACAGGCGACGTTTCCGAGCGCCGACACCGATGACCCGAGGACGCCAGAGGGTAGAAATTACAGCCGGGCCGGGGCTACTTTTCGGGTCACGTCCCGGAGAATCGGGCCACTACGGCAGACTTCGACGACAGAGAGTGGAATCGGGATTCGGTGGTGCCACGGCCGGGCACGCGTGTGCGAGGCATCACCACCGCGGAGAGAGGGATCAAGGCATGGCAGTGCAAGCGACCATCGACCCGGTCGGGGTGAACGTCAGCAAGTCGGTGTTCTCCATCGATGGCAAGCAATTCACCGTGGAAACGTCGGCCAACGTTCCCCTCGATCGGACCGGGACGCCATGGCTCCCCCCGGGCGTCGTCGTGGCGATGACGACCGAACAGGACCTGGTGCTCGACACGCCCGTCGATCCCGCCGCGCTGTCGGGTGCCGAACAGGCCCGTGACCTCCTGCGCTCGTGGTATCCCCAGCTCGGCACCTCGAGCGTCGTCGCACCCGTGACGTCACCGGCCGCACGTGAGGGCGGCGGCGTCGGATGCTTCTTCAGTGGAGGCCTCGACGCGTTCTACTCCGTCTTGAAGAATCGAGCCGAGATCACGCATCTCATCCTCGTACACGGCTTCGACATCGATCCACGACGCCCGAAACCGTACGAGCGCATATCGGCAGGCGCGCGCGACGTTGCCGCCGAGATGGGCGTAGAGCTGATCGAGATCCGCACCGATCTCCAGTTTCTCCACACGAAACACGGAAACAACTGGGCGAGCACCGCACATGGCGCCGCGCTCGCACATGTGGCGCTCCTGCTGTCACCCCACCTGCGAAAGGTGATTGTCGCCGCGTCCGGGTCATACGACACGGGCACTCTGGACCCGCACGGGAGTCATCCGGACCTCGATCCGCTGTGGTCGAGCGGAAGCGTCGAGATCGTTCAGGACGGCACGGAAGCCGGCCGGGTCGACAAGGCCGAGGCGATCAAGGACAGCGATCTGGCGATGCGTCACCTGCGTGTCTGCAATTTGGCCTCGGACAGCGAATACAACTGCGGGAAATGCGAAAAATGCATCCGCACCATGATCAACCTTTACATCGCCGGGGGGCTGGAACGCTGCGAGACACTTCCCCATACGATCCCGATCGAGAGAATGAACCGCATGCACGTCAGGTCGGGGGCTTTCCCCTTCGCGACGGAGAACCTCGAGGCGATGCGCGCCCGCGGGATCCACGACGCCGAACTGGAAGCCGCTCTGCAGCGCATTCTCGAGCGCACCCCCCGCCAACAGCGAATTCTCGCGTATCGGTGGTTACTCGTCGAGGTTGCGCCGCGCCTCCCGCGCGTATTGATCGGCCTCTTGGTGCAGCGAGTCCGGGCGATGCGCTCCGCACCCGTGAGTACTTGTTAACCGCCCGACGTCAAGAAGTACTCACAGGCCGGAGGCATATGATTCTGGAGTTCGCTGTCGCCGACGAGTGGTCGGGGCCGTATGCAATCACGGCCGGACCTGACCAAGCCCTGTGGCTGACGCTCGTCCACGCCGGTCGGATCGCGCGCCTCACCGTCCACGGCGAGGTCGCCACTTATCCGCTCGACACCGCCGATTGTGGGCCCACGATAATCACACCGGGCCCCGACGGCGCCCTGTGGTTCACACGATTCCGTGACCATCGGATCGGGCGGATGACGCTCGACGGTATGACCGAGTCCTTCCCGACTCCGACAGCGGGCAGCGGCCCGTTCGGAATCGTCACCGGCCCGGACGGTGCCTTGTGGTTCACCGAGATGAATACCGACCGGATCGGGCGGATCTCCATGGACGGGCAGATCACTGAGTTTCCGCTGCCCACGGACGGTGGGTTCCCGTCGGCGATCACGGCAGGTCCGGACGATGCGCTGTGGTTCACCCTCAACCAGGCGAACGCGATCGGCCGTATCGACGTCGACGGCAACGTCGCGGTGCATGCTCTGCCCGGTTCCGCCGCCGGGCCCGTGGGGATCACCCGCGGAACCGACGACGCGCTGTGGTTCGTCGAGATCGGCGCCGGGCAGATCGGCCGGATCTCTGTCGACGGCCGGATCGACGAGTTTCCGCTACCGGACCGCTCGGCGCGACCTCACGCCATCGTCGCTGATCTCGACGACGGTTGCTGGTTCACCGAATGGGGCGCAAACCGGATCGGGCACATCGGGTTGGACGGTGCCATCACCGAATATGACCTGCCGACACCGTCTTCGGAACCGCACGGCATCGTCGCCGGACCGGACGGTGCGGTCTGGGTTGCCCTGGAAATCGGGCGCGTTGCCTACGGCCCGTGAGTACTTGTCAACCGCCCGACGTTAATAAGTACTCACGGGCCTTAGGCATGAGCGGCGTGCTTGCCCCGCTCGGTCGCGGCGGCGGCGTCGCGGGCAGCGCGCTCGGCGGCGGCGGCCTCGATGGCCATCGCGTGATCGACCGCGTGCGGGGCGATGCCCAGGTTGTCGAGCGTGTCCCACAGGCTCGACAGCGCGGCCTTCGGGTCGAGGTAGTACTCCGATTCGCGGACGCGCCAGAACGTCCAGCCGCACCGTTTCAGTTCCTGCTCGCGTTCGAGGTCCGCGATCCGCTGTTCCGGGGTGGTGGAGAACGCGTCGGCGTCGCATTCGACGGCGAGCCTCATGGTGCCGCCGGTGACGACGAGGTCGATGCGCCGATTGTTCACCTCGACTTGGGAATTGACGTGGTAGCCGCGTTCGGCGATGTCGTTGAACACCCGCTGTTCGAGGAGATTGTCGAACGGTGGGATCCGCACGTCGCGGTCGACGTCCTGCGGCATGGGGTCGGCCGGGGCCGGCGACGTCGACATCATGTAGCTGAGCAGGGAGTTGCGCAGGTCGGCCCGCTTCAGTTCGTCGACGGTCACGGAGTGGAACAGCCACAGCTGATCCTGCGCGCGGGTCGCCGCGACGTTGAACCGCCGCTTGTACTGGTTCGCGGTCAGCGGTGCGAAGTTCTGCTCGGGTCCCACGACCATCGACAGGAAGACGACGCTCCGTTCGTCGCCCTGGAAGTCCGGCGGCGTCCCGACGCGCAGTCGCCGCTGCTCCCACTGTTCGATGCCGATCCGCTTGACGAGTTCGGTGCGGATCGCGTCGACCTGGGACTGCCCCTGCAACACGACGATTCCGAACGTCTTGCCGTCGTAGCGGGGATCGACGAGGCATTCGATGAGCTGATCGACGAGGGCGGCGGCCTCGACCTGGTTGGTGAGCGTCGAGTCCTTCCCCGACACGAAGGCCTCGGATACGTACGTATGTTTCAGCGGCGGAAGCCGGTCCGCGCCGAACTGCCGCACCGGGACCAGCGGCAGTTCGCCGTAGAACTGGGTGCTGGACCAGTTGATGATCTCGGGCATCGAGCGGAAGTGCTCGCGGAGCCGGACGACCTGCCCGAAGCTGGTGCGCAGGATCGAGAACAAACTCGACCGCGGCGTGAGCGTCGCCTGGACGTACTCGGGGAGGTCGGGCAGGTACGCGTCCAGTCGGGTGAACACGTCGTCGAGGGTGCCGCTGGTGGGGATGTCGGCGGGGGCGCATTGCTTGTCGTCGCCGACGACGATGACCCGCGGCGCCAGCCACAGCAGGAACAGGTTGGTGATGTCGGCCTGACTCGCCTCGTCGACGATGACGACGTCGAAGCTGCCCGGCACGGGCGGGATGGACGCGAGGACCTGCTGCAGCGGCATCACCCACGCGGGCACGGCGCCCTGCGCCTCCCCCATCGCGGATCGTGCTGCGCTGCGGTACTTCTCGGCGTACTTTCCGGCGCCGGCGCCGATGCTCGAGATGTGCTCGCGGTACGTCTGCAGCGCCCGCACCTGGTCGGCCGTGAGGTGTTCGAGGCAGTCGCGCCAGGCGGTGGCCGCCGCGAGCCGCGCGGTGAGGTGCGCGAGATCGGCGTCGACGGCGTTGAGTTCGGCTTCGAGTTCCTGCTCACGGCCGGCCCGGTGCTGGTCGGTGACCCATTGGCGGGCGCGGCGCCACGCCCAGGCCTCCGACATCTGCCAGCTCATCTCGTCCCACTCGGTGAGTGCCGCCGTCCTGCGCACCAGGTCGTACAGTGCCGGGGCGACGGGTGAGAGCCGGTCGGACAGCTCGTCGAAGGTCCGCTGATCCTGCTGTTCGACGCGGGCGATCGCGTAGCGGGTGAGGGCCTCCGAGAGGGCGGCGTTGTCGGCCTGATCGAGCGCCGCCACCAGGGCGGTGCCTTCCGGCGACGGTCCGGCGTCGACCTCGGTGGAGACGGCCGTGACGATGGTGTCGAGTTCCGCACGCGCACTGTCCACGTCGGCGCGGGTGGTGATGGCCTCGGCGGCCCCGGCCACCGCGGTGGCGTCCGCGAGGTTGCGGATCCGCGGCGCGTTCGGCGACAGCGCGAACAGTTCACGGGCCAGCGCGTCGCGGGCGACGAGGAGGGCGCGCACGCGGGCCACCCGGCCGACGATCATGTTGAGGCTGTCGACCTGCACGGCACGGGACCCGTTCATGTCCACCGGAATCCGCAGATCGGCCAGCAGGGTGGCGGCGGTCTGCGCGGCGTCGTGGGCGCGCAGGTGCTCGGTCACCAGTCGCACCGCGGCGGCGGTCGTGGCGGGGACGCCGTCGACGGTGGCGTCGAGGCCGAGTTCCTCGACGGCCTTCTGCTCCTCACTGCGGCGGAAGCGGGCCTTCCACTCGACGGTGCCGGACTCCATGGCCACGGCGAGCGCGCCCACCGCCTGCAGGGCGGGTCTGGTCATGACGGCGCACTGGACGTCCTGCGCACCGATGTACCGGTCGGCGGCGGCGGCCGCCTCGACGATCGCGGGCAGCGCGTCCAGGCGACCCCACAGGTGGGTGGCCCGGCCGGACAGGACGGTGTCGGCGAGGCTCTGGAATTGACCGTCGAGGTCGAGGACGTCGTGGGCGCGCGCCTGCAGTTCCTTGCAGTGCCGGCGAATGGAGAACGCGGTCTCGGGATCGACGCCGCCGAGGACCTCGAGCAGGTGCGCCGACTGCGGGGTGTCGATGGGGATGCTGGTCGACGCCCGCGAGCAGAGCCGTTCGAGTTCGGCCCGGTTCGGCAGCAGGGAGTCCAGCGCGGGAAGCGTCTGGCGTGCTCGCTGCGCGCGCTCCGGGGACGCCGTCACGCACAGCCGGCGCAGGGTCTCGACCTCGGTGCCGGTGAGCGGCGGTTGCTCGCTCAGCAGCGGTCCGGGAAGCCACTCGAACGCGTCCTGCAGGCCCATGACCTTGCGGACGATGGCGGCGGCGGTGCCCTCGTAGCCGTCGGCGACGGCGTCGTGCTGGTACGTCTCGGACTCGCGTAGAGCCTTCACCTGCTCGAGCACGACGGCCCGCTTCTGCACGGCCTCGTCCCGCTGGGCGCGGAGGTCGGCGATCTTCTGGCCCTCGCTGTGCGGGTTGAACGACGACTTCCGTTCGGCGATGGTCGCCACACTGCGGGTGAGCTCGTCCGAGCCGCCGCGGGACAGATCGGTGATCGAGACGCACAGTTCCTGCATCTCGGGCGGGAGCTTGTCCCTCAGGACGCGGAGCGCCTGCGCCTTCTCGCTCGTGACGAGCACCCGCTGGCCGCGCGCGAGCAGCGCCGACACCAGGTTGGCGATCGTGTGGGTCTTGCCCGTCCCGGGCGGGCCTTCGACCACCACTCCGCTGTCGCCGCCGAGCCGCTCGATGATCTGCGACTGCTCGGCGTTGGCCGGAAGCGGGAAGAGCGGGTCCTCGGCGAGCGTCGACGAAGTGGCGGCGCCCGTGCGCTCGAGCCACGACAGCCGGTCCGCCGGTTCGATCGCCTCGACCAGTTGGGCGAGCCCGAGCGGGACGGTCGCGCCGTCGCGGTCGAGGTGGGAGATCATCTGCTCGTAATACTCGACCAGGGCGAACGCGCTGCGCTTGCGCAGCACCAGCGCCGGCGACAGCGTGATGGTGCCGTTCGCGTCGCCGGAGGGTGGCCGGGCGTCGTCGTGGACGGCGACGTACGCCGTCAGCGATTTCGGCGCCCAGTCCGCGAGCAGTGCGCCGACGCCGTCGCTCAGCGGCGACAGGGCGGTGTCCTGCAGTTGCTTCTGCAGCGGCATCGCGTGCGCGCTGTCGTAGACGTCCAGTCCGGTGAACAACTGGGAATCTTCGAGCCGGGGCTGGGAGCCCGCGATCAGCCGCACCAGCAGGTCGCCGGTCCGGGGATCACGGTGAATGCTCGCGGACTGGGTGACCAGGTGGGTCTGGACGCCGCCGTCCGGACCGGCGCCCGCCAGGGTCAGCAGTCCGGACGCGAGAACGAGTTCGATCGACTCGGGTCGGGCGTTCAGTTCCTGCAGCATCCGCTGCAGCGACTGGTACAGATCGGCGTGCGGGCGGCGCTCCCGATCCGCCTTCGCCCACGCCTGCCAGCGCGGCACGTAGGCGTCGAAAGCCTGCCGGACGTCGTATGCGCGGCGCACGTCGTATTCCTCGTCCGCGTCCTCGGCGTACGCGTCGGACGGGTTCAGCTCGAGGTCGGACCGTGAACTGTCGGCGCGGGCCGACTGGTCCACCCAGCCGGCCAGGACGGTGGGCAGGTCCGGCGGATCCTCGACTCCGATGAGGGGCACACGCAGGACGATGTCGCCCTGCGCGGCGTCGGAATCGAGTTGGATCGTCCGGCCGTCATGATGCAGCCATTCGACCTGTTCGTGCTGGTCGACGCGGAGAACCGGCTTGGTGCGAGCCCGGACGATCTCACGCAGGAACTGCAGCAGGCGCTGGACGCGGCCTGCGAGCTCGGCGTCGTTTTCGGGACTCGACAATGTAAACCTCTGCGAATTCTCGGTGATCACGTGCGCTTGCCCCCGCCGTGCACACTATCGGGTCGAGGGGGTGAAGTTCGAGGCGTCGTCCCCTGTCAGGGGGACTGGACGGTCGCTCGAGGAGCCGATCGGACCTGCATTGGTACCGACTGGTCTCTACTATTCATCCAATGACGGTGACGCGCATCACGAAGCTGGCCGCGGTGATCGCGACCGTCGCACTGACGGCGCTGGGAGGTGGCTACGTGTCGGCTGCCGCTCCCGCGCCGGGGGCCCGGGTCACCGTCTCGTCCGACGGGTTCGCGCTCGACGGGCAACCGTGGTGGCCGACCGGGTTCAACGCCTACCAGCTGGCCACGAACTGGTCGGTCAATTGGGGTTGCGGCGCGATGGTCGACCTCGACTCCTACTTCGACGCGCTGCCGCCGCACTCGCTGACCCGTTTCAACCTCTTCCAGGCGCTGGCGATCAACCGCTTCACCGGACAACTGGACTTCGGGCCGATGGACGCCGTGTTCGCGGCGGCCGAGGCGCACGACCAGATGCTGATCCCCGTACTCGCACCCCAGGACGGGGCGTGCGAGGACGGGGTGTTCAAGGGCAGGCAGTGGTACGCGGACGGCTGGACGACGATGACGCCGGGTGCGCCCCGCACGCTGATGAGCTTTCGGGACTGGACGCGGACGGCCGTCGACCGATTCCGGGGTTCGCCGTCACTCGCGGCGTGGGAACTCGTCGGGGAGCCGGAGACGAGCACGTGCACCGACGCCGACTGCGCGTGGTGGACCCGGTCGTGCGAGCCCGGTGCGGCGCAGGTGCTGCGGAATTTCTTCGACGCCGCCGGCGCCGAGGTGCGGGCCCGTGATCCGCGCACGCTGATCACGGCGGGATTCACCGGCGGCGGCCAGTGCGGAACCCAGGGCGACGAGTACCAATTCGTCTCGGCGTCACCGTATGTCGACATCGTGCAGTACCACGACTATGGGGCCGACGGGGTCCCGCTGCCCGGCGATCAGTGGAACGGGCTCGCGCGACGCCTCGAACAGGCTGCGGCACTCGGCAAGCCGCTCCTGGTGGGCGAGATCGGCGAACTCGCCGGATCGTGCGCCGCCATCGCGGACCGGGCGACGCACATCGGCACCAAGATTCAGGGGCAGAAGGACGCGGGCGCGGCCGGGGCGCTCCTGTGGGCGTTCGTGCCGGACCCCCGGCCCGCCGAGTGCACGTACGACGTCGGTCCCACCGACCCACTGTGGGGCGTGGTGGAGCAGTTCGGAGCCTGGGGTGCGGCCGCCGCACCGGCCGATACGTAACCCGCTCAGCGTCCGCCGCGGCGGAGGGTCACGCGATAGGTGTAGTGCTCGGGCAGGAAGTAGCTGACCGCCAATTCGACGGTCCGCCCGTCCGAGTCCGAATAGAGCCGGTCCACCCGCAGCATCGAATGCCCCTCGGGGCAGCCGAGTGCGCGGGCCACGTCCGCCGGGGCGCCCGCGACCGTGATCGACTGCGCGGCCTCGACGATGGGGCTCCGCAGGTGCGGCTCCAGCAGGCCGATGATCGTGTGCGAGCTGACGGCGCCCTCGGACATCTCGGGCGCGTCGGCGACGAGCCGGGCGATCTCGTCGGGCAGGTAGACGGTGGTCAGCACGAACGGGGTGTCGTCGTGGCGTCGCCGGAACGCGACCGTGTGGACGAGGTCGGTGTCCAGGCGGAGCCTGCTGGCGGCCTCGATGTCGACCCGGCGGCGCAACGGCGAGACCACCTCCATGGTGGTGTCCGTGGACAGATTCATCAGATCCTCGATCGACCCCAGCTGCCGCAGGTATCGGCCGTCGGACTCGGCGGCGAACGTTCCCCGGCCCGGCACCCGGTAGACGATGCCCTCGGCCACCAGGTCCTGGAATGCGCGACGAACGGTCTGCCGGCTGACGCCGTGCTGCTCTGCGAGCTCGAATTCGGTGGGCAGCTTGATCCCGCCGCGGTACTTGCCCGCCGCAATGTGCTCGCGGAGCTGCCTCGACACCAGCTGATACGCCGGTTCCGTCTCTCGTTCTCTACCGTTCATCGCGCACCGATCCTACGTGCAGGTCGCTGGTCTACAGACCGCCTCGCGACACCAGCTGCGAGACGATGACGTTGCGCTGGATCTCGTTCGTGCCCTCGCCGACGATCATCAGCGGCGCGTCCCGGAAGTACCGCTCCACGTCGTATTCGGTGGAATAGCCGTAACCACCGTGGATCCGAACGGCGTTGAGGGCGATGTCCATCGCCACCTCGGACGCGTACAGCTTCGCCATGCCCGCCTCCATGTCGCACCGGTCACCGCTGTCGTACTGCTCCGCCGCATGCCAGGTCAGCTGCCGGGCCGCGGTCAGCTTCGTCGCCATGTCGGCGAGGTAGTTGCCGATCGACTGATGCTTCCAGATCGGCTGACCGAAACTCTCCCGCTGCTGCGCGTACGCCAGGGAATCCTCGAGCGCCGCCGTCGCCACCCCCAGCGCCCGGCAGGCCACCTGGATGCGGCCGGTCTCGAGGCCCTTCATCATCTGACCGAACCCCTTGCCCGGGGTGCCGCCCAGAATCGCCGACGCCGCAATGCGGTAGTTGTCGAACGACAGCTCACACGTCTCCACCCCCTTGTAGCCGAGCTTGGGCAGATCCCGCGACACCGTCAGACCCGGACCGTGCTCGACCAGCACGATCGAGATCCCCCGATGCTTCGGGGACGCCTGCGGGTCGGTCTTGCACAGCAACGCGATCAACCCGGACCGGCGCGCGTTGGAGATCCACGTCTTCGACCCCGAGATCACCAGATCGTCACCGTCCGCCTTCGCGGTCGTCGACATCGCCTGCAGGTCCGAACCGCCCCCGGGCTCGGTCAACGCCATCGTCGCCCGGATCTCACCGGTCGCCATCTTCGGCAGGTACTGCTGCTTCTGCTCCTGCGTGCCGTACAGCGACAGCAGCTTCGCGACGACGGTGTGCCCACCCATCGCCCCGGCCAGGCTCATCCACCCGCGGGCCAGCTCCTGCGTCACCTGCGCGTAGCAGGGCATCGACACCGGCGATCCGCCGAACTCCTCCGGGACCGCCAGACCGTAGATCCCGATCTGCTTCATCTGCTCGATCCACTTCTCGGGGTACTCGTTGGCGTGCTCCACCGCCTGCACCGTCGGCTTCACGTCGCGGTCGATGAAGGCGCGCACCGTCTCGACCAGGTACGCCTCTTCCTCGTTCAGCTTGCCCATCACTCCACCTCGCACTCGCACAACATTTGTACGGCCATAATCCGATAATGTCTGCCTAAAGTCAACGATCGGTCTTGACATGATGGCTGCGCCGCTGCCAGCATCAGCAGCGCAGCCCTATCGGGCTGGCCGTACATATCAGCCCGACCCGGGCTCCCGGACGCTAGGAATGAAGCATCGTGCAGAACCTCACCCGCAGGCGCGCCGTTCTGGTGGCCCCCGGATCCGACGAACGCAAGGCCGTCAAGGCGCTCCGGTCGACCGCCGACGAGGTGGTCCTCGACCTCGAGGACGCCGTCGCGTCCGCGAAGAAGGCCGAGGCCCGCGACCTCGTGCGCCGCCTCGTGCTCGAATCGGACGGCTCCCGCGCCGTCACGGTTCGCATCAACGCGCTGACCACGCCGTGGGCGGAGGACGATCTCGCCCTGTGCGCGTCCCTCGGCGCCGCGCTCACGAGCATCGTGGTTCCCAAGGTGGAAGCGGCGCAGGATCTGGTCCGCGCCGATCAGGCTGTCGCCGGCACCGCCATCGGGTTGCAGGCTCTCGTCGAAACCCCGGCCGGCGTGCAGAACATCGCCGACATCACCCGCGCCGTCGCCCGGCTGGAATCCGTCGTCATCGGCTACGCCGACCTCGGGGCGGCCCTCGGCCGGTCCCGCTCCGCCCTCCCCGAGCACTGGATCGCGATCCAGGACGCCGTCCTCGTCGCCGTCCGCGCCGCGGGCATCCAGGCGATCGACGGCCCGTTCCTCGGCATCGCCGACGACGACGCCTTCCGGCACTCGGCCGCGTGGACCAGCGCGCTCGGGTTCGACGGAAAATGGGTCATCCATCCCGCCCAGGTGGAGTCCGCCGCCGCGGCCTTCACCCCCACCGACACCGCGGTCGAGGACGCGCGACGCGTGATCGACGCACTCGCCGCCGCCGAGGCCGCGGGCAGCGGGGCCGCGCAACTCGACGGGCAGATGCTCGACGAGGCAGTCGCCGTCGCGGCGCGACGCGTTCTCGCCCAGGTAGGTGCGCAGTGACGATCACGCAGACCTACGTCGGTGGCCCGTACTTCGACGAACTCGAGGTGGGCCAGGTGTTCGACACCGCCCCCGCCGTCACCCTGACCAGCGGCCTCGCCGCCGCCCATCAGGCCATCCTCGGCGACCGCCTGCGGCTGCCCCTCGACGCGCACCTGTCCCGGGCCGTCACCGGATCCGCCGACGCCGTCGCGAACCCCGGCCTCGTCTGCGACGTCGCCATCGGGCAGTCCACGCTGGCCACTCACCACGTGAAGGCCAACCTGTTCTACCGCGGCCTCCGTTTCCATCACTTCCCGTTTCTCGGCGACACGCTCTACACGCGGACCGAAGTGGTGGGACTGCGGGAGAATTCGGCGAAACCGGGACGCAAACCCACCGGCCTGGCCGCGCTGCGGATGACGTCCACCGATCAGGACGGCCGCACCGTCCTCGACTTCTACCGCTGCGCGATGCTCCCGCTCAGCGAGAACCCCGACGAGGACCGCGTCCGCAAGTCCGACGACCTGTCCGCGATCGGTCCGCAGTCGGAGCAGTCGTTCGCCGCCCCCGCGGGGTGGGATCTCTCCGTGTACCGCGACAAGGTTCCCGGACAGCACTTCTCGGCCGGCCTCGCCGGGTCCGTGCTGCGGAGCAGCGGCGACGTGGTCTCGAGCGCCCCCGAACTGGCGCGCCTCACCCTCAACATCGCGGCCACCCACCACGACGAACGGGTCGGCGCCGACGGACGACTCGTCTACGGCGGGCACACCATCGGCATCGCGCTCGGGCAGGCCACCCGCGCCCTGCCGAACCTCGTCACGGTCCTGGGCTGGAAGTCCTGCGACCACACCGGGCCCGTCCACGAAGGCGACACCGTCACCAGCGAACTCGAGATCGAGAGCGCCGAGGAGCTGCCCGGTGGCGGCGGAGTACTGCATCTGCGTTCACTGGTATTCGCGCACAACGCCACAGCGTCCGACGTCCCCGTCCTCGACTGGCGCTTCACCGCCCTCATGGCCTGACCTTCACCATCAAGGAGCAGAACTCGTGACCGCCCACACTCCCCTTGCCGGACTTCGGATCGTCGAGGTCTCCAGCTTCATCGCGTCCCCCCTGTGCGGACTGACCCTGTCCCAGCTGGGGGCCGAGGTCATCCGGGTCGACCCCATCGGCGGCGCCGCCGACTACAACCGCTGGCCGGTCACCGGCGACGGCGAGAGCATCTACTGGACCGGACTCAACCGCGGCAAGCGGTCCGTGGCCGTCGACATGCGCAACCCCGAGGGGCAGCGGCTCGTCCAGCAACTGGTCGCGGCCCCCGGCACGGGTGGCGGAATTCTCGTCACCAACGCGGGAGGTCGGGACTGGCTCTCCCACGACACGCTGGCCGCACTCCGCTCCGACGTCATCACCCTCGAAATCCTCGGTGGCCGTGACGGTTCCCCCGGCGTCGACTACACGGTCAACGCCGGGCTCGGCTTCCCGTCCATCACCGGACCCGCCGATCATGCCGGCGTCGTCAACCACGTCCTCCCGGCGTGGGACGTGGCGTGCGGGCTGTACGCCGCACTCGCCGTCGCCGCCGCCGCCCGCCACCGCGACGCCACCGGCGAGGGCACCCGCATCTCCCTGCCACTCGAGGACGTCGCGCTCGCCACCGCCGGCACCCTCGGGTACCTCACCGAGGTCCAGATCAACGGCACCGGACGGCAAGGGACCGGCAACTCCGTCTACGGCACGTACGGAACGGATTTCACCACCAGCGACGGCGCCCGATTCATGATCGTGGCACTCACCCCGCGGCACTTCCGCGACCTCGTCACCGTCACCGGAACCACCGCCGCGGTCGACGCACTCGCCACGGCGCTCGACGCCGACTTCGCGCGCGAAGCCGACCGCTTCACCCACCGCGACGTCCTCACCGCACTGTTCACGCGCTGGTTCCGTGAACACACCGCAGCCGAAGTCGCCGAAGCACTCTCGACGACGTCCGTCCTCGCCGAGCGCTACCGCACGTTCGAGGAACTCGTGGAATCCGGCGAACTCGAGAACAACCCGATGTTCACCCCCCTCGAGCAGCCTCGGATCGGCACCTACCTCGCCTCCGGCCACCCGGCGTCGTTCGACGGACACCACGCCACCGTGGCACCCGCCTCCGCCGTCGGCGACGACACCGGCAGCGTGCTCCGCGACCTCCTCGGCAGCTCCGACTCCGACGTCGCCAAACTCCTCGACAGCGGCATCGTCGGGGGGAAATGAACCGTCGGTCCTTTCAGTCGTCGCAGCAGTCGCAGCCGCCGCCGGTTCCGGACGTGGTGACCGGCGCCGGGCAACAGGTGTCGCCCTGCCAGGCGTTGACGCCTTCCTTGACCGCGATCGCGGCGATGACCAGGGCGGCGATCGGGTCGGCCCAGGACCACCCGAACAGGGAGTTGAGCAGCAGGCCGACCAGCAGGACGGCGGACAGATAGGTGCACAGCAGGGTCTGTTTGGAATCGGCGACCGCCGAGAGAGACCCGAGTTCGCGGCCCGCGCGCCGCTGCGCCCACGACAGCACCGGCATGACCGCGAGACTGACGGCCGCCAGCGTGATCCCGACGATCGAGTGCTCCGCCTCGCCGATGCCGAAGAGGGATCGGATCGCGTCGACCGTGACATACCCGGCCAACGCGAAGAACGAGAACGCGATGATCCGCAGCGTCACCCGCTCCCGCGATTCCGGGTCCTTGCCGGCGAACTGCCAGGCCACTGCTGCCGCGGAGGACACCTCGATGACCGAGTCGAGGCCGAAACCGATCAGCGCGGTCGACGACACCCTGGCGCCCTCGCTCAGCGCGATGATCGCCTCGAGCACGTTGTAGCTGATCGTCGCGGCCACGAACCACCGGATCCGCCGCCCCAGGACCTGCCGTCGGTGCGCGGTGAGAGCCGAACGCGGAGAGGGCATTCCGAGTTCCGACGCCATCAGCAGCATCCGTCGGACTCGGCGTCCGGGCAACAGGTCGGATCGACGGCCAGCACCAGGCCGATCAGGTCGTCGAGCGCGCGCCCGATCCGCGGATCCGCCAGTTCGTACCGGGTGCGCCGCCCCTCCGGCGCCGCGACGACGAGGCCGCACCCACGCAGGCAGGCCAGGTGATTCGACAAGATCTGACGCGACACCCCGATCTGTTCGGCCAGCTCGGACGGATACCCGGGACCCGACTGCAGGCTCAGCAGAATCTGCGTGCGCGTCGTGTCCGACAGCGCGTATCCGAACCGGGCCAGCGCATCGCGGTGGATCAACGTCTCCATGCCCCGAGGATACAGAGAATCCTGTATTCAGGAAACCCTGAACTCTGGATCTCGCCGTTGCGGCGGCGGGGCGGGCCGGGGTCGGCGCGACAGCGTCATCCGGCCGAGAATCCGGTCACGCAGGACGAACGTGTGGAACAGGATGGCGCACAGGTGCGCGGTGAACGCGGCGAACAGCAGGTACCCGAGCACGGTGTGGGACTGCCGCAACACGGCATACAGGTCCGGATCGCGGGGAGCGATCGCGGGCAGACTCAGCTGCGCGGTGAGCGCGATCGGGAACCCGCCCGCCGACAGCATCGCCCACCCGGTGACCGGTTGCAGCACCAGGAGTCCGTAGAGGAGGTATTCCGACCCGGTCGCGACCATCCGCTCGGCGGGCCGCATCCCGGAGGACGGCGGCGGCCGGTGGACGATCCGGTTGCCGATGCGTACCACCGCGAGGACGAGGATCGCGAACCCCAGCGGCTGATGCACCGTCCGCAACAGGTGGTAGGCGTCCAACGACGCCACCATCGCGACTCCGAGGAAGAGCTGGGCGACCACGAGGATCGCCATCGCCCAGTGCAGCAGCCGCGACGTGAACGCGTACCGTGTCCGGCTATCGCTCATCGGGCACCTCCGCAACGGTGACTCGGCTCGGCGCTTTCGGCTCACCGGACCGCCGGTCGAACGATTCCGCGTACACCGCGGACCGCGCGCTGAGCAGTGGATCATCGGACGGCGCAATACCGTTCGGCAGGACGAGAGGATCGAAGTTGACGTCCCGCGCGTTGCCCGGGCCTTCGGTGTCGATCGCATCGACGGTCAGCGTGCCGACGTCGAGCGACGTCCTGTCGGCCGGCCACGGCCTGGTGGCATCGTCGGTCGGGTCCCCCGCCTCCCCGATCGTGAGGATCATCCGCCAGCGCAGCGGTCCTCGTGTGACCTCCCGGACGAGAGCGTCGAACAGGTAGTCGCGGCCGGAACCCTCCTCGGCACCGGGTTGCCGGACGGCTTGCTCCGGCACCAACCGCCAGCGCACCGGAACGGAGGCCCCGGATCGGTCGGTACATCGGAAGGCATTGAGCCCGTGAAATGTGCTGTCTCCGAAACCGGAAGTGCGATGCTGACGCCGGATGATGTCCATCGCCGCCGCCGTCTCGGGATGGCATGCCAGGAACGCCGCCATCGCGGCCGGATCGGGTTTGCCGGTGTCCGGGACCTTCTTCGAGGCGAGCAGCCGAGCACGGAAACCGTCCGGCGTGCGGTCGGGGAACACCGGACTGTCGATCATCGCGGTCCGCCACTGCTCTCCCCCGGGCAACCGGAACATCAACCCCAGACCGCGCACGGTGTCCACCGCGTCGGCGGCGTCGGGCTGCCCGCCCGACAACGAGAACCGTCCGGTGACGGGGTGGCGGCTGCCGGCCCGGAAGACGCTCGCCGTGGACACGGCGGACCCCGCACCGGTCGCGGTGAACCACCCCGTGACACTCACCCCTTTCGCATGGTTGCGCCGGAACCCCTCGTGCCGGCCGAAAACCTGCTCGAATCGATCGACGAACCGCGACGGGGTGACGGTGTCCGGGGTCAGCCGGCCGCCGGCGAACAGGAACCCACCGACGTCCGCCGCGGCGATCGCACCGACCGCCGCCAGACCGAGGAGGGCGCCGCGCCGGGTGACCGTCGTGCCCGAACGGCCACCGACGGAGGGTTCGTGGCCGTCACCCGTGCGCGGCATCGACCGTCACCACGTGCCACGTGCCCTTGACCCCGTCGCCGCTCGTCAGCCCCGGGGCAGTGTCCTTCGCGAACCGATAGAGAGGGTGACCGTCATAGGTGGCCTGCTCGACGCCGTCGGGACGCGTCGTGGTGCCGACCGTGCCCGGCAGGACGGCGTCCGGGTGGGGCAACGGCGCGCCGGGCGTCGGCGGCCAGATCTCGGCGCACTGGCCCACGCACCGCACCAGGTCTGCGGTGTCCTCGTCGAAACGGTAGAGCGTGAAGCCGTCGCCGTCGGTCAGCACGGTGCCCAGCGCGGTCTCCCGCGTGCCGAGCGTCGGCGCGGTGCCGGACGCGCCGGTCGCCGCCGCATCGGGGGCAGCCGCCGGGGCCTCGGGCGCCTGGCTGCAGCCCGACATCACGGCAACCGCAGCACCCGCGCAGGCCACCGCGACAATCGTGCGCTTCGCGATCATCAGATCTCCGTTCTCTCGCTGAACCGCCCGCCGATCGCGGACGACGCCGGGGAGTACGGGCCGCCGGCCGGCCGCGTTCACGGCGGCCGAGAACTTCACGAACACGCCGGTGTGAGAATCGACGGTGAACGCCGCGGCACCGACGCCCGTACACCCTGGCGGACGTCGGGCGGGCCGACGACATTTCCGGTGTTGCAGGAGGTGAGGTCGTGCGGCTACGCATGTCGCGGAGGCGGGCGGACGAGGCGGTCGGGAATTTGGCCGACAGTGCGGTGTTGCGGACCGTTTACGACGATCACGCCGGCGAACTGTTCGCCCTCGCCTATCGCTCGCTCGGCGATCGGGGACGCGCGGAGGAAGTGGTGCAGGAGACGTTCCTCCGCGCCTGGCGGGGAGCGGACCGGTACGACCCGCGGCGTTCCACCGTCCGGACCTGGCTGTATGCCATCTGCCGCAACGTGGTGATCGACGCGAGCCGGGCGCGGGCCTCCCGGCCCCAGCTCGCCGACACCGAGCCACCCGACGTTCCGGTGCCCGAGCGCCCGCTGGAACAGCTGCTGGTGGGATTGCAGGTCGAGGAGGCATTGCGGCGCCTGTCCGAGCAGCATCGCGTCGTACTCGTCGAGATTCATCTGCGCGACCGGCCTGCCGGCGAGGTCGCGGCGGAACTCGGCATCCCCGTGGGCACCGTCCGCAGTCGGGTGTACTACGGGCTGAAGGCGCTCAAACTCGTACTGGAAGAAATGGGGTGGCACGGTGACCAGTGATCGCTGCCGACAAATGCACACCTTGCTGGGCATGTACGCGCTCGGGCGCCTCGACGACCACGAATCCGTGGCGTTGCGCGCCCATCTCGACGGATGCCCGGACTGCCGGGCCGAGTTGATCGAGCTGACCCCGGTGGCCTCGGTTCTGGGGCACGCGGACCCCGACCGACTACACGAGCCGCCGCCTGCGCCGTCCTTCGCACTACCCGACACGATTCTCGCGACGCTCGGCCACGAACGCAGCCGGCAGCGTCATCGCCGGATCGCGGTCGTCGCCGCGGCCGCCGTCACCGCCCTCGGCCTGCTCACCGGCGGATTCTTCCTCCGCACCCTCGTCCCGAGCAGCCCGCCCGGACAACCGGTGGCCTTCACCGCGCCCGCCGCGGGCGTGGAGGCGTCCGCTCGGGTGGAGAACCGGGCCTGGGGAACCGGTATCAGCCTCGACGTCGCCGGACTCCCCCAGGGCAGCACCTACAACGTCTGGCTGCAGCGACCCGACGGAAGTCGCATGAACGCAGGCAGTTTCATCGCCGGCGGCGACCGGAGGATGTCGATGAACCTCGCCGTGGCACTGCCGATGTCCGACGCCACCCTGCTCGGCGTCAGCGCACCCGGCGACGACACTGCCGTACTGCAGGCGCCGCTGCACTCGTGACAGTGCCGGTGCGTCGCCGATCTCGCGGTGTGTGTTCACCGTGGAGACCGGCGACGACGGGAGCCCGGTCAGCTGAGGCCGGCGACATCCTGAGCGATCGCGGCCAAGCGGGTCTGCGCGGCCGAGACGACACCGTGCCGGTTCTTGTGCGCTTCCTCGTACGCCACGATGGCGCGCACATCCGCCGGTGCGGTCAGCTCCTTGACCGCGGCGACCGCCTCCGAGACGTTGAGGGTGTCATACCCGTCGATGGGCAGTTCACCGGGTTCGAGGACTCCCGCCGCGGTGCGGGCGGAATGCAGCACGTCCGCGACCCCATCGGCGCCTTCGCGGCGGGTGACCTGCTCCGCGGTCTCGAGGGCTGCGTCGCGGGATGCGGCCAGCGTGGTGACAGCGACGTCGCCGGCGTGAGCGCCCCTGCTCAGCAACTCGCTGAGCGCCGGCGGGGTTGCGCGGACGGTGTCGAGGGCTCGGTCCAGGCCGCGGGCCGACCAGGCGACCGGCGCGTTGACCAGCCGCACCGCTGTCCCGGCGGCCGCCTGCAACGGGGTGCGGCGCAGCGCCGCGGGCCCGCCCAACGCCTCCTCGGCGAGGACGGTGGTCAGCCAGTCCACGGTTGCCGAATGGGCGGCGATCAGCCGGAACGCCAAATTCTCGACGTCCTTCTTCTGCGCCGCGACGGCGAGTGCCTTGATGTAGCGGGCACGGTCCAGGAGTTGATGCTCGAGCGCGAGATCCCCGAGCAAGGCCTCGTCGAACGGCTGGGCCTGCTCGACCACCGCCTTCACTGCGGCGCCCGCGCGCCCGAGGAACGGGCCGATCAACTCCGGGACGCCGCCGAGTTCGCGGATGGCGGCCTCGATGGCCTCGGCGCGGGCGCGGGCATTGTCTGCATTCTCCGACAGCTCGCGGCGCACGGCCTCGGTCCGGGCCTGGACGGTGCGGGTTACGGCGAGCTGGATCTCGGTGTGGGTCAGGTCGAGGACTGTGCGCAACTGCGCCAGCAAGGTCATCGTGTCAGATGTGCTCATGCGAATTTTCGCCCCTTCGGCATGTGACGGCATCGAATCGGCGCAACGTGCGCCGCTACCGCGACTACCCATGCCTGCGTCCGGGTGAAACTCACCCACGTGCCGAACTCCGGGAGTTCGGCAACTGTTCACCAGCTACTCACTCCGGAGATCGTGCAGGTGACCGTGCGTCAGAAACTGATGAGCGCAGCGATCTTTCGCTTCGCGGACCGCTCGACCAGCAGCGGAACGAAATCGCGCACCACTCCCCCGTCGAATGTCGCGTGCACCTCGTGCACGATCTGCTCGACCATGTCGTGTGACACGGTGGTGTGCTCCACGGCAAGCCGGTCGACGACCAACTCGATCTGGCGTCGTTCTTCGTCGACGGACATGATCGCCCTCCCCTGAGAATTCCGGGGCCACTCCACTCGCAACCTCCGCGTCGCTCAATCTTCACACACCTAAAGTTGAATATTTAACTTGTGCGAGTGTGAGATAGACGACTGCCTGCGCGGATCGTTCTTCGATTCGTCCCGGGCCGATCACCGTCCTCACCTCCCCATTCGCGTCCCATCACTCCGGCCGATCGCTCGGGGAGGAATTTGGTCTTGGACGAAAGCCCCGCGATCACCGAATGTGTAAGCACGTGCCACCCGCGCGTCACGGACCATTCGCAGGAGGAACCATGGGCCCGCTCGACGGAGTCAACGTACTCGATCTCGGCGGCGTGCTGTCCGTCCCCTACGCGGCAACCATGCTCGCCGAACTCGGAGCCGACGTGATCAAGGTCGAGAGCCGCGACGGCGACCAGCTTCGTGGCAATGCTCCGATGCACCGTGGGATGTCGGCGATGTACTACAACGCCAATCGCGGCAAACGCGGAATCGTGCTCGACCTGAAGTCGGACGAGGGAAGCCGGGCCGTTCATGCACTGATCGCGAAGGCCGATGTGGTGATGGAGAATTGGCGCCCGGGTGTCGCCGAACGGCTGGGGCTCGGACTCGGCGACCTCCGCGCCCGACATCCGGCGCTGATCACGGCGTCGGTGCGCGGTTTCGGGGCGACGGGTCCCTATGCCGGACAACGTGTGTACGACCCGATCATTCAGGGTGTGTCGTCGATGGCCGCCACCCAGGACGAAGACACTCCCCAATTGGTGACGAATGTTCTCCCCGACAAGCTGACGTCGATGTCGCTGACCCAGGGCATCCTCGCGGCCCTCGTCCAGCGCGGCCGCACCGGCCGGGGCGACCACGTCGAGGTCACCATGCTGGACACCGCAATCTCCTTTCTCTGGCCGGACATGATGCAGGCCGACACATTCGTCGACGCGCCCCCTACGGGAAAGGTCGACCGAAACACTCGGGTGGCGCAGATTCTGCGCGCCGGCGACGGCAAGTGGCTGATCTGCACGGCCACCACCAATGCGCAGTGGCGGCAGCTCTGCCGGACGATCGAGCGGCCGGAGTGGATCGAGGAGTTCCCCGAACTGGCCGATCGCCGCGCCGCACGCAACTCGATCAACGACCAGCTGACCGCGATGTTCCAGGGCGCGACCCGCGACCAGGTGCTGACACTGTTTTCCGGCGCCGACATTCCCTGCGGGCCGCTCAACACCGTCGAGGAGATGCTCACCGACCCGCAGGTGCGGGCGAACGAGGTCATCCGCGAGGTCGAGCGACCGGGACTGGGCATCGTGCGTGAACCCGCGCCGCACGTCCGCGTCGGTACGGAGCCCTGGCAACCGACTCGTCTCGGCGCACCCCGTCTCGGCGAGCACACCGAGGAAGTGCTCACCGAACTCGGGCTGAACCCCTCGTGACGGCCGGCCGAATGTCGCCGTCGCCTGCTGCGGCGGGGTCACCGGCTTCTCGGTTCTCCCACACGATGCGGAAGCAATGGCCGGAATCCTCGTCGTCGCAGGCGGCGCGAGCATTCTGCGCCGTTGCGCTCCAGGAATGACGTGATGCCCTCGTAGGCGTCGCAGCTCGAGCCCTGCGCCCGCACTCCGCGGAATTCCGTGACGTGCGCGTCCATCAGATGCTCGAATGTCCCACGGTCCGTGCGGCGCCTCCGGTCAAAACTCCGTTGCCTCCCAGACCAATTGGCGGAGGGCGTGAGTTGCGCGGCGCAAGCCGAGGGAAGCGCAGCGATGTCACTTACGGATGCTCGACGGGCCCTTCACCCTTCGTTGCCTGCGGCCGCGAGCTCGACGAAAGCACGGGCGGCCGGTGACAGCGGACCCGACCGGAAGACGAGACCGAAGTCGTGGCCCAGCTCCGGCTCGGTCCGCACCACCCGAACCCCGCGACTCTCGGAGCGCCGGGCTTCGGACTCCGTGAGGAACGCGGCACCGGCACCGGCGGCAACCAGAAGATACACGTTGTGCTCGTGCTCGACCTCCACTGCTACCCGCGGGGCAAATCCGCGTTCGGCACAGACGCGTTCGACCTCGTCACGGACAGCGGTGCCCCTCGGTCCTGCCACCAACGGCAGATCGGCGAGACCGTCGATCGGGAAGGGCACCGACTGGGCGTGGGACGATTTTGCAGGCAGACCCAACAGGAGCCGGCGTCGGCCGAGCCCGTGCGTCGACAGCTTGTCGTCGTCGGCGGGGAGGTAGTCGACACCCACCTCGCATCGGGCGTTCCGCAGGAGGCTCTCGACGTCGGCGTTCGGTCCCGGATCGAGCAGGTTCACCCACACCCCCGGATAGCGCGCCCGAAAGTGCGCGACGAGTGAGACGAGCGGTTCGACCGCGAGGCCCGGCGGGCTCGCCACGTCGAGCCAGCCCTGTTCCAACGTGGCGATTCCCCGCACGACCTCATCCGCGTGCTGCGACGATTGCATCACCTGCCGGGCCGGACCCAGAAGCGCCACACCGGCGTCGGTCAACTCCATTCCGCGCGGGACGCGCCGGAACAGTTCGACACCCAGCTCGCTCTCCAGACCCCGCAGCGACTGCGACAAGGCCGGCTGGGCGACGAAGAGTACCTCGGCGGCCCTGGTGACGCTGCCGTGCTCGACCACTGCGAGAAAATACCGAAGCTGACGTGAGTCCACTGCCCGAGGGTAGCCAATGTGTCCGGAGGATAAGCTGTGCACGCGAGAAGCACACACGCTTCGCGTCCGGAGCGGTCGACCGTCCGGGTGCGGGCCACGGCAGCGACGAGGTGGGCATGGAGTTCCGGCAGGCCGAGCACTTTCTCGCCGTCGTCGAGCACGGTGGTGTCGTCCGCGCCGCCGCCGCCCTCCACCTCGCGCAGCCGTCACTGTCACAGTCCATCCGTGTCCTCGAACGCGAAATGGGTACGCCCCTTTTCCACCGGGTCGGCCGCGGGTTGGTCCCGACACCTGTCGGCGCTGCGCTGGTAGATCCGGCTCGGCAACTCCTCAGGGATGTGGCCACCGCGCAAGCCTCCGTTGCCGAACTCTCCGGGCTTCACGGCGGACACGTGGACCTCGGCGCCACCGCGGGCCCGTCCGAATCGCCGCTTCCCGAACTGATCGGCGAACTCCGGCTCGCCTACCCCACCGTGAGCGTCCGCCTCAGCGAGTTCGAATCCGAGTCGGATGTCGCGCGCGCAGTCCGCGACGGCAGCGTCGAACTGGGTTTCGGCTATCTCGACACCGCCGACACCAACACCGCATTTCGCCTCGAGTCGCACCAATTGCAAACGGACGAACTGTGTGTCGCGCTCCGCCAGGAGACCGCCGACGCCTTGCCCGATCCCCTGCCCTTCGAGTATCTTCCCGAGCTGCCGGTCATCGCCGTCACCAGCGGTGCACTCGGTCGAGTCACCATCGAGGCCGCGTTGCGACGGGCTTCACGGCGCACGAAACTGGGCGTGGTCACGGCACACCGGCAGGCGGTGGTTCCGCTGGTCGCCGCCGGTGCCGGCATGGCCTGGACCACCGCCGCCGTCGTCGCCAACTCCGGGGAGTCCGGTGTGGTCCCCCGCGCAATGGAGCCACCGGTGCTCGTCGACCTGGCGATCATGCATCGCCCGGGCGTGCTGTCGCCGGCTGCACGCGCACTCCTCGAGACGGCTTTACGGTGGCGTGACCGGCAGGCCTGAGCCCGCCGTACGCCGGTGTCAGCTGAAGGTCTTGCCTTCCTTCGCCAATCGCGTCAGCAGAGGTGCCGGTTCGGCGCCTGCGTCGAACGTCCGCAGGGCTTGCTCGACCGTGGCCAGCCCGACGGTGCCGGCGTAGAACATCGGCCCGCCACGATGCCGGGGAAAGCCGTATCCCGCCAGATAGACCACGTCGATATCGGACGCGCGCAACGCGATTCCTTCGTCCAGAATCCGCGCACCCTCGTCCACGAGAGCGAAGACCAGTCTCTGCACGATCTCCTCGGGAGTAAAGTCCTGCCGCCGGGTGCGCTTCTCCCGGTGGTAGGACTCGAGCAGTTCCGCCACGACGGGGCTCGGGATGGCGTCACGACGACCGGGCTCGTAGTCGTACCAGCCTGCACCCGTCTTCTGCCCGAATCGGCCCATCTCGCACAGCCGGTCCGAGATCTCGTCTCGCGGCAGGTCCGGGTTCTCTGCGTAACGGCGCTTGCGGATCGCCCACCCGATGTCGCCGCCCGCCAGATCGCCGACCCGGTACGGTCCCATCGCATATCCGAAATCCTCTATGGCGGAGTCGATCCTCTCCGGCGACGCCCCTGCCTCGAGAAGAGCGTTGGCTGCCCCTCGATACCGGGCCAGCATCCGATTGCCGATGAACCCGTCGCACACTCCGGACACGACCGTGACCTTCCCGATCCGCTGTCCGACGGCCGACACGGTCGCGAGAACATCGTCGGCCGTCTTGTCCGCGCGCACGATCTCGAGCAGCGTCATCACATTCGCAGGACTGAAGAAGTGCATCCCGACCACGTCGGCAGGCCGGCGGGTGAACGCGGCGATGGTGTCGACATCGAGCGTCGAGGTGTTGGACGCGAGGATCGCACCGGGCTTCATCACCTCGTCCAGCTCGGTGAATACCGCACGCTTGACGTCCATGTCCTCGAACACGGCCTCGATCGCAAGGTCGCAGTCCGCGAGATCGGCGTAGTCGACGGTGGGGCGGAGCAACCCCATGCGCTGCTCCATGGCCTCGGGAGTCAGTTTCCCCTTGTCCACCTGCGCCTGATAGTTGCGGCGAATCGTGGCGAGACCGCGGGCGAGAGGTTCCTGCGAGGTCTCGAGCACGATGACCGGGATGCCCGCGTTGAGGAAGTTCATGGCGATGCCGCCGCCCATGGTGCCGGCGCCGACCACCGCCACCTCTCGCACCGGCCGCACCGTCGTGTCGGGGTCCAGGCCCGGAATCTTCCGGGCCGTCCGTTCCGCGAAGAACGCATGCCGCAGCGCCGCCGACTGATCGCCGCCCACCAATTCGAGGAACGCGGCGCGCTCGGCGTCGAGGCCCTCGGCGAACGGGACGGAGCGCGCCCGCTCGACGAGGTCGAGGGCCACCAGTGGGGCTTCGAACCCGCGGCTGCGCTTGGTCAGTTGCGCACGCAACGGTCCGAGGTCCTCGTCCCCGATCACCTCCAGGTCCCGGATCCGTGGACACTTACCCGACACGGCCATCTCTCCGGCGAATTGTATTGCAGCGGTGATGGTATCGGAATCGACCACTCGATCGAACAATCGCTGCCCCGGATCGGCGGCCAGCACACCCGCCCGACGCGGCGAACCACCGGTGATCATCTCGGCCGCGGACCGCACGGTCAACACCCGGGGCAGTCGCTGCGTGCCGCCGGCGCCGGGCACCAACCCCAGCGTCACCTCCGGCAGGCCGACCGTCGCGGTCTTCGCCGCAACCCGGTAGTGCGCGCCGAGTGCGAGTTCGAGGCCGCCGCCGAAACACGTCCCCTCCAGAGCCGCGACAACCGGCTTGGCCGAGTCCTCGAGCGCTGCGATCACGGTCCGTAGCGACGGCTCCTCCGAGGACCTGGGTGTGCCGAATTCGGTGATGTCGGCGCCGGCGGAGAAGAACTTGCCGTCGCCGGTCAACACGATCGACTCGACCTCGGGCGAATTCAGGGCGCGGGAGAGGTCCCGGAGAATCCCCTGTCGGGTCGACAGCCCGAGACCGTTGACCGGCGGATTGTCGAGGCGGATGATCGCGACGCTACCGGCGACGCTGTACTGCGTGGACATCGATGTACCTTTCGAGGTGAACGGGTGAATCGAGCCGAGCCGTCGGCTCGACGTGAATCCGTCGATCGACGGCGGTGAAGGTCGGGCTCACTGTGCTCCGGGTGCGCGTCCGGGGTCCTCGCTGCGCGGCGCCGCATACATTTCGGCGTCCTCGGCGGCGCCGTCGGCATTGGTCAACGGATCGATCGCCGCTACCCGCGCACGGTCCCGTTCGGGGTCGACGGTCAGGAACATCACCACCGCGCCCACGATCGCCACGACACCGAAGATCTGGAAGGCCGTCGTATACCCGTCGACGGGATTGGATGCCGCGTCCACGAGGTAGCCGGTCAGCCAGGGCGCCAGTATTCCGGAGGTCTGGAACAGCGCGACGAACACGCCCAGGGTCGACGCAACCTGACGCTCCGGGCTGATGTGACTGACGGCGACGAACATCAGGGGGAAGGTCGCCACGCCGACGCCGTAGCCCGTGACGACCAGAACCACGGCGATCCAGGAACTGGTCGTGTAGGGGATCACGGCCAGGCAGCCACCGCACACGAGCAACGCGCCGGCGGACACCAGACCGCGCGAGACACGCACCGTCGTACCGCGCCCTGCCAGACGGTCGGTGACGTAAGAGCTCAACAGCATCGCTGCCATACTCGTGACGCTGGGCAGCGCGAAGAGAAGCCCGGAGTTGACTCTGCTGTAACCGAGCCCCTGCTCGAAATACGACGGAAGCCAGGTGAGGATCACGGCGACCATGCCGTAGATGGCGAACATGCCGAGCACGCCGCCCCAGAAGGTGGGCAGCGCCGCGATCCGGAGGATGCTCACCCGCTTCACCGTGTCGGCGTTGCTCGCCTTCGCCCGCTCGCGGGCCGTGTTCACCGAGTAGGGGCCGTCCTTGCCGACCACCAGCCATACCGCCGCCCAGACCACGCCGACGACCATCATCGTGAAGAACCCCGACTTCCAGCCGTACGCCGCGACGACAAGCGTGAGCGCGGGAGCCATGAGGATCTTGGCCAGCGACGAGCCGGAGGTGACCACGGCCGAGGGCAGTCCGCGTTTGCTCTTCGGGAACCACCCGAACACCGCCACGTTCGTGAGCGACGAAGCCGGCCCTTCCGCGGCACCCAGCAGGACCCGGCTGATGATCAGCGCCCCGAACGTACCGACCAGCAGAATCGGGATCTGCACCAGCGACCAGAGCAGAGCCATCGCCAGGAGCACCCAGACGATCTTCACCCGATCGGCGATGAACCCTCCCAGTAGACCGGTCACGACGAACAGAACGTAGAAGAGGCTGCCGAGCAACCCGATGTCGGCGTTCGACAGGCCCAGGTCCTCCGACAGCGGGCGGGCGACGATGCCGAGCACCGCCTTGTCGGCGAAGTTCACCGCTTGCAGGATCATCACCAGGAACGTGATGCTCCACGCGGTGCGTGCCGTTCGGGCTTCCACCGGATGGGTTGCCTCGGTCATTTCAACCTCGGATTTGCCCGCGCGATTCGGGCCGTTGGTGACAGTCATGAGGAGATCTCCATCTCAGCGGGTGTGATTGCGCTCATGAGAGTCAATTCAAATGGCATGCGTCACAGAGAGCAAAGACTGGCCCCCTATTCCGACAATCGACAGATCATATGCCTGGCAGCATGCCGGATACCCAGCGAAACAGTCTGCTTGTCAATGCATCTCAACTAATAGGCGTCCCACGGGTTTATTCGCCGCCGGACCGTCACGCGGTCGTCGTGCGTCAACCGCGGCCTGTCGTCGTACCAGCTCATCGCCTCGCACCTGCTCTCCCATCGATGTCGTCCATTGTGCCCGCTGTGCGGCGGACGGGATACGCATGGATCTGCGGCTGGACGCACATGCCGGGTGACCGGCTACCGGGGCAACCCCAGGACGCGCTCGCCGATGATATTTCGTTGAATCTGGTTCGAACCGCGGGCAATCCGGCGCCCCCGGCTCTCGACGAAGACACGCTGCAGCGCATCGAGCCGGTAGCCGTCGCCGTCGGGACGGATCAGCGCGGACGCTCCGAGGAGTTCGAGGGCCGCCGAACCGAAGATGCAGTGATACTCCGACCAGTTGATCTTGTCGATCGCCAGCAATTCGTCCACAGATTGCCCCGCCGCGACTCGGGCACCGATCACGGAACCGACCGCGCGCATCAGCTCGACTTCGATCGCCAGTTCCGCCAGCCTCTGCCGGACGACCGCATCGTCCAGCCGACCACCTTTCTCGAGTCTCTCCACCAGCACGCCGAGTTCGTGGCGATATCCGACGTACTGCGTCGCCGCCTGGCCCGCCCGTTCGGCGCCCAGTGTCGTCATCGCAACCTTCCAGCCGTTGCCCAGGCCGCCCACGACATTGTTCAGCGGGGCGCGGGCGTCGGCGATCCGTTCCTGCGCGAACCCGCTGTCGCCCGACGGCCGTCTGATGGGATCCACGTCGATGCCGTTGTCCGTCATGGGAACGAGTACGTAGGAGATGCCCCGGTGCCTCGGCGCCTCCCGATCGGTGCGACACAGCAGGAACATCATGTTTGCCTGGTCGCCGTAGCTGGTCCAGATCTTCTCGCCGGTGATCCTCAGCTCGTCGCCGACCACGGTTCCGGCGGTGCGGAGCGAGGCCAGGTCGGATCCACATTCGGGTTCGGAGAATCCCTGGCACCAGGTGTCCTGCCCCGACAGAATGCGCGGCAGGAACCGCCGCTTCTGATCCTCTGTTCCGTGCTCCAGCAACGCGGGCGCGAGCAGGCTCTCACCCATCCCGAGATGCGGGCGCCGGAGGCGCGCGCGGGCGAACTCCTCCTCCACGACCAGGTTCTCGACCGGCCCCAGGCCCCGGCCGCCGTACTCCACCGGCCACGACAGGCACAGCCAACGGCCTTCGCGCGACAGATCGATCCAGCGCTTCTCCGCATCGGAATCCTGGTGGCCGAACGGTTCCTGGGCGTATTCGAGAGGCATTCCCTCGGCGTGATGCTCGGCGAGCCAGGCCCGAACCTCGGCCCGCAACTCCGCGAGTGGTGCGGGCTCGTCGGTACGGGCCGGCGCCTCGGCCCCGGAGCGGATCGCCGCCAGGACTCCGTCGAGCAGACGCTCGCGGTGCCAGGTCGACGGCCCGAACATGAGTTGATCCGTCTTCGCGCGTTTGAGATGCAGGTGCGCCTCGTGTTCCCAGGTGAAGCCGATCGCGCCGTGCAGTTGAATGGATTCTCCGGCGACCTGCAGGTAGCGCTCACTCCCCGCGACGGACAGCAGGCTCACGAGCGCCGGCAACTCGGGCGCCTGAGTATCGGCGGCGTGCGCGGCGACATCGACCGCAGCGGCAATCGGTTCGAGCGCACGGATCAGGTCGGCCAGTCCGTGTTTGACCGCTTGGTTCGCGCCGATCAGACGGCCGAACTGGCTACGCGTCTTCGCATAGTCGGTGGTCAGCTGGATGCACCGGCGCGCTCCGCCGACCCTCTCGGCGGCCTGCACGACCAGCGCCTTGTCGAGTGCCGCGGACAGCGCCACCGATGCGTCGGTGGCACTGCTGATCCGGTGCGCCTCGGCGCCGTCGAACGTGATGGTCGTGAGCGGGCGGGTCAGATCCAGGACCGGCTGTCGTTCCCGCCGGACGCCCGGATCCGCAGGATCCACCAGGAAGACGCCGATCCCGTCCTCGGTCCGTGCCGCCACCACGACGGTGTCCGCGCAATGGCCGAAGAGCACATGGTGGGCTCGACCGTCCACACGCCAACCGGCGCCATCCCGGTGAGCCCGCACCGGCTCCGAGCCCTCGGTCCACCACCCGTCGGCGTCCGCGAACGCCAGGCAGCCGACCCGAGCACCCGAGGCGAGGCCGGGCAGAAGCTCACTGCGCCACTGCTCCTGGGCGCAGTCCGCGATTGCCAGCGTGGCCAGTACGGAACTGGAGAAGAAGGGACTGCACGCCGCGAAACGCCCGAATTCCTCGGCCACGACAACGAGATCGCCGATGCCCGCGCCCGAACCTCCGAACTCCTCGTCGACAAGCATGCCTTGCAGTTCGAGCTGCTCCGCCATCGTCGCCCACATCTCGGGCCGGTATCCGAGTTCGGTCTCCTGGACGGCCAGCACCTCGGCGGGTTCACTGGTCTCGGTGAGAAACTCCCGAATCGCATCGCGGAGCGCGCGATGTTCCGCAGTAGTGGTCAATCCCATATCGTCTTCTCCTTGCAGTTTTCGTTGTAGCGCAGCATCTTCACGCTTCGGGAATCTGTACGACCAGTCGCCCGACCACCGTTCGGTCCCCGAGTTCGCGAACCGCTTTCGGGACAGCGTCGAAGTCGACCGTGTCCACCAGCGGGGACACCAGTCCGCGCGAATGGAAATCGCACAGCGCATCGTGTACTTCGCGGACGTAGACCGGATCGTCCCGGAAGGGACGGGTGCGGAATCCGACCACCGAATAGTTCTTCAGCAAAGCATGATTGACCGAGAACTGGGGAATGGTGCCGCCGGCGAAGCCGACCACGAGGAGCCTGCCCTCGACGGCGATGCACCGGCGGGATCGGTCGAACACGTCTCCACCCACCGAGTCGTAGATCACGTCGGCACCCCGTCCGCCGGTCAGGGTCTTCACGGCAGCGACGAAATCTTCCTCCCGGTGGTCGATGACCTCGTCCGCGCCGAGCCTGCGGCACACCTCGGCCTTGGCGCGGCCGCCCGCGACGGCGATCACCCGCGCCCCGACCGCCTTACCCAACTGCACAGCGGCGCTGCCGATCCCACCCGACGCTCCGTGGACCAGCAACGTCTCGCCGCTGCGCAGCCCGGCTCGACGGAACAGCGCCATGTACGAAGTCTGGTAGGCGACGAAGAATGCCGCTGCCTGCTCGAGCGGCATCCCGTCCGGCGCCGGGAGTATCCGATCCACCGGAACCACGAGCCGGTCGGCCAGCGTGCCGCCGACGGTCGCCCCGGCCGTGACGATCACGCGGTCGCCCACGTCGACACCGTCCACATCCGGACCGATCTCGACGACGGTACCCGCCGCTTCACCACCGATGGTGAAGGGCAACTCCGGTTTGTCGTGGTAATCGCCGCGGCACAGCAACAGGTCGGGAAATCCCAACGCGGCAGCACTGACCCGAACCGCGACCTCACCGGGCGCGGGCACCCGGTCGGGTGACTCGACGAGTTCGAGGGCGTCCTCGGGTTGCCCCAGCCGGGTGATCTGCCATGCACGCATCTGTACTCCTGTGACGACGGAAGTGGTGAGATAGTCCACCAATTCAAGAGGAGTCGACCGAGTACTGTCCAAGACGCCTTGTCGTACGCTGGAATAGGCCGCGACGATGGGACCCTGGAGATTCCGCCCGGAGAGCCGAGCGATCAGAGCAGCGGTGGAATCACGGCCTCGATGAGGTGCGGTCCCGGCGCGGCGAGCGCGGCAGCGAATTGCTCCGCCAATTCCCCTGCGGTGGTGGCACGCGAGGCCGGAACGCCGAGACCTTCGGCGATCTTGACGTAGTCCATGTTCGGAGCAGACAGATCGAGCATCGAATTCGCGGCGGCGCCTGCGCCTTCCGCTCCGACCCGTTCCAGCTCCATCCGCAGGATGGCGTACGCGCGATTGTTCAGCAGGACCGTGGTGACGTCGAGTTGCTCGCGTGCCTGCGTCCACAATGCGCTGATCGTGTACATCGCGCTTCCGTCGGCCTGCAGATCGACCACCGGACGGTGCGGTGCCGCGACCGCGGCACCGGTGGCCACGGGGATTCCCTGCCCGATCGCGCCGCCGGTCAGCATCAGCACGTCGTGTCGTGGTGCACCGGACAGTGCCGCCGCGAGGCCGACACCGGAGGTGTTCGATTCATCCGAGATGATCGCGTGGTCCGGGAGCAGCGCGCCGATCACGTCAGCCCAGTTCCGGACGGTCAGCGGACCACTCGGCAGCGGCGGGCGAAGCGGCGGACACACGGTCGGCTCCACTCCCGGCGCAACCACATCGGCAACCGCCTCCAGCGCAGCCGTCACGTCGTCCCCGATCTCCGCGAGGGTCGTGACCGCGACACCGTCAGGTACCAGGTCACCCGCCCGGCCCGGATATGCGAAGAACGAGACCGGGGACACGGCGCCGGCCAGGATCAGGCGGGCAGCGCCCTGGAGTTGCAATGTGGCCTGCTCGGCGAGGTATCCCAGCCTGTCGAACGCCGGCAGTCCGGCCCCTCGCTCGAGTCGGGCCGGGAACGTCTCGACCAAGATCTGCGCGCCTGTTGCATCCGCGATCCTGGCGGCGGCCCGTAGCCCACGCGCGCGGCACGCCTCGCCACCGAGCAGAATCGTGGTGTGCCCGTCCGCACCGACGTCCGCCGCTACTGCGCGCACCGTCTCGGGCGCGACAGTCGAACGCGCAACAGGCGTCCCCGGCGGGGCCGGTACACCACCCTCTCCCCACGACACGTCGGCGGGCAGGATCAGCGTCGCACAACGCCCCGGTGAATCCATCGACGCGGCAACGGCATCTGCCGCGTCCTTGCCCGCAGATGCGGTGTCGACCACCCGGCGCGACCAGCCTTCGAGCCAGCCTGCGAGTGCGTCGATGTCGGATTCGAGGGGAGCGTCGAGCCGATGGTGGTACGTGGCGTGGTCGCCGACGACGTTCACCACGGGCGTGTGTGCGCGCCGCGCGTTGTGCAGGTTCGCCAGCCCGTTGGCCATGCCGGGCCCGAGGTGCAGCAGCGTCGCCGCGGGCTTGCCCGCGATGCGCGCATAACCGTCCGCGGCGCCCGTCACGGCGCCTTCGAATAGCCCCAGGATGCCGCGCATCGCGGGAACCGAATCGAGTGCGGCCACGAAATGCATCTCGGAGGTGCCCGGGTTGCCGAAACACACCTCCACGCCGGAGTCGACGAGGGTGCGGATCACCGACTGTGCACCATTCACTTTCTGGCCACCTTTCGTCGACGCCAACCACCCTCGTCGGCATTCACTTTCGCAAAAATCCGGCGAAAGCCGCCTGCGCTTCCTCGGATTGCCGCCGCCTCCCGAAGTGTACGGCTTCGACGTCCAAAGTTTCGAGCACCGCATCACGGATCGGACGACGCAGCAGCATCTTCGTCACCTCCACCGATTCGGCGGGGGCCGCGGCGAGTCGGGACGCCCTCTCGAGCGCGACCTCGAGGGCGTCGCCGTCCGGAACGACACGGTTGATCAGCCCCGCTTCCGCCGCGTCGTCGGCGTCGAACTGGTCGCCCAGCATCAGCAACTCGGTAGCACGTTTCAGTCCCGCCACCTGCGGAAGCAGGTAGCTCGACCCGCCCTCGGGGCACAGTCCCAACGGAACGAAGGGGACCCGGAAGCGGGTGGCCCGGCCGGCGAAGGCGAAATCGCAGTGCAGCAGCATCGTCGTCCCGATGCCGATCGCGAATCCCTCGACCGCGGCGATGATCGGCTTCCGCGCGCACACCAGTGCGCGGAGCAGTACCATTCCCGCGCCGGCTCCCTCGGTCCGGTACTCCTGGAAGTTCGCGATGTCGTTTCCACTCGTGAAGACGCCAGCGGCCCCGGTGACGACCGATACGCGCACCTCGGGGTCCTCGTCGGCATCGGCGATTGCTGTCGCGAGCGCCTCGTAGTCGGCGGCATCGAGCGCATTGCGGCGTTGCGGGCGGTCCATCGTCAGCAACCGGACACCCTCGTGAACGGTCTCGATTCGAATAGTCATGTGTACCTTCGTGTCGTGCGGCACGGGGGCCGGCTCTGGTGTGGGGTGGTGGAGTGCGCCGGTGTAGTACTCACACGTTCAGGCGGTCGTGCGCGAGAATCGCTTGTTTCATGGCGATTCCACCGCCGTCGGGGTAGGACGCCATCTTCTCCGCGAGTTCCGTCGCCCTGGCGAGAACCTTCTCGTCCGGCTCCATGGCGTATGCGAATCCGCGGTGCAATAGGTCGGGGCCGTACTGACGCTCACACGCCAACGTCAGATGCAGGGCCTGGTTCACGTCGTACTTCGCAAGCAACCATCGCACGTTGTTCGGAGCCGCGACACCCATCTCCGCCTCACCGACCAGGAGGAAGGACTTCTCCCCCACCACCAGCACGTCGCAGGCCAGCGCGATCGCCGCAGCCCCGTTGACCGCGGCCCTTTCCAGTGCCCCGACCAGAGGCTTCCCGAATGCCGCCAGGCGGGCGTGAAGCTCGGCGATCGCCGCGGAGATCGCAGGCTCGCCCGGGCGGACCTCGGCGAGATCCAACCCGGAGCTGAAGCATCCGCCTGCGCCGTGCAGGAGCACCGCCGTGACCGTGTCGTCCTCCTGTGCGTTGCCGAGAGCACTCGCGAGCTGTGTCACCATCGGGATCGTCAGGGCATTCTTCCGCTCCGGCCGGTTCAATACGATGTCCATGCGCCCACTCTCGTGGCGTCGGACGAGTACGACGTCGTCATCACGGTTGGTCACAACGACCTCCTATCTCCTCCGCCAGGCAGACGGTGCCCTCCAATGGAGATGATGCGCTCATAGAATTCCTTCCAGGTCGGTGCCTGCTGCGCCGTCGGCCCAGGGCCTGTGGTCGTGTTCGATCATCGCCTCGCTGCTCGGCCGGGACAACGACGAAGGCACAATGCGTTCCTCAGGTAATCGTGGTGGCAGGTGACCAACCCGCACTGACGCTGCCGGGAGCAGCATGGCTCCTCCCGGCAGCGTCGTGCGAAGTGGCCCTCGATCACGGCCCGGCGAGGACGGCCTCCCTCTCCACACACAGACCGGCAAGGCGGCCCTGGATCAGATCTGCGGCCTCCGCGACGATCCGCTCGACCAGCTCGGTCACCGTGGGGATGTCGTGAATCAGGCCCTGCGACATGCCCGCCGACCAGATACCGGCCTCAGGGTCGCCGAGTTCGTACACCTTCCTGCCACGCGCACCGGCAACCAGATCGCGGACATCGTCGAACACCCCACCCTCGGCAAGCACGCTGACCACCTCCCGACTGACGGAATTGCTGGCGACGCGCGACGTGTTGCGCAGCTGCCGGAAGATCAACTCGGTGTCGAGTTCGGACCCGTCGACGATCTGCTGTTTGACCGTCTGGTGGATCGGCGACTCGGCCGTGCACATGAATCGCGTGCCCATGTTGACGCCCTCGGCGCCCAGTGCCAACGCTGCGGCCAGCCCGCGTCCGTCCGCGAATCCGCCGGAGGCGATGAACGGAGTCTTCAGTACCCGTGCCGCCGCGGGGATCAGGATGAGACCCGGAACGTCGTCCTCACCGGGATGTCCAGCGCATTCGAAGCCGTCGATGCTCAGCGCGTCGACGCCCAGCGCCTCCGCTTTCACCGCGTGCCGGACGCTGGTGCACTTGTGCAATACCTTCACGCCCGCGGCACGGAAGGCCGGCATGTGCGGCTCCGGGTTGTTCCCTGCCGTCTCGACGATCTTCACACCCGACTCGATGATCGCATCGCGATATTCGGCGTAGGGCGGCGGATTGATCGACGGCAGGGTGGTGAGGTTGACGCCGAACGGCTTGTCCGTCATCTCACGGCAGCGCGCGATCTCCACCGCCAGCGCGTCGGGGCTCGGCTGCGTCAACGCGGTGATGAACCCGAGAGCACCCGAATTCGCAACCGCAGCAACGAGCTCGGCCCGTCCGACCCACTGCATTCCGCCCTGCACGACGGGGTGCGTGATCCCGAACAGTTCGGTGAAACGTGTCTTCAGCATCATTTCTCCTACAGGCCCAGGGACTTGCTGACAATCGACTTGCACACCTCGGTGGTACCCGCGAAGATCCGGGTGACACGGGCATCTGCGTACATTCTCGCGATCGGATACTCCATCATGAAGCCGTAGCCGCCGTGCAACTGCAGGCAGCGGTCGATCACTCGGGCCTGCAATTCGGTGGTGTACACCTTGACCTTCGCCGCGTCCGCGGCGGTGAGCGTACCCTCGTCGAGCTCCTCGAGCGCGCGGTCCACCATCGTGCGCCCGGCCTCGATCTCGATTGCGCACGAGGCCAATTCGAACTTGGTGTTCTGGAAGCTGCTGATCGTCGTACCGAAGGCCTTTCGTTCCTTGACGTATTCGACGGTCATCGCCAGCGCCGCCTCGGCGCTGGCCTGCGCGTTGATCGCGGTGGCCAACCGTTCCTGCGGGAGGTTGAACCCCAGGTAGCCGAACGCCGCGCCCTCTACACCGAGCAGGTTCGTCACCGGAACCCGAACGTCGGTGAACGACAATTCTGCCGTGTCCTGCGCTTTCAGACCGAGCTTCTTCAGATTGCGGCCGCGCTCGAAGCCCGGCATTCCGTCCTCGACGACCAACAGGGACAGCCCCTCCCGACGGTCCTCGCCCTTGCTGGTGCGTGCGACCACCACGACGAGATCGCAGTTGATACCACCGGTGATGAATGTCTTGGCGCCGTTGAGAACATAGACGTCGCCGTCACGCACCGCAGTGGTCGCCATACCCGCCAGGTCCGAACCGGTACCGGGCTCGGTCATCGCAATGGACCCGACGATGTGACCGGATACTATTCCCGGGAACCACCGCTGACGCTGTTCCTCGGTCGCATACTCCAGGAAGTACGGGAGCAGAACGTTCGTGTGCAGCATCAGTCCACCGAGGCTCGCGCCGGAGCGAACGAGTTCCTCCGTGACAACCGCGTTGAACTTGAAACTCTCGATGCCTCCGCCACCGTACTCTTCGGGTATCTGCAGGCCGGTGATGCCGATCTCGCCGGCCCGGTGGAACACCGTCTTGTCCACGACACCGGCCTCGGCCCACGCCTCGTAGTGGGGTTCGACGTCCCGGGCCAGGAACTCACGGACGACCTTGCGGAAGGTCTCGTGGTCCTCGTTGAACACTGTTCGCTTCATATCGAAATATCCTTCTGTTCGGTAAATCGTTCAGAGCAGTTCGAGGATCGTGGCGTTGGCCATCCCGCCGCCCTCACACATCGTCTGCAACCCATATCGAATCCCGTTGTCCCGCATGTGGTGCACGAGCCGCGTCATGAGCACTGCACCGGAACCGCCGAGCGGATGACCGACCGCGATCGCGCCGCCCAGGGGATTCACCAGTGCCGGATCGGCTCCGGTCTCGGCGAGCCAGGCCAGTGGGACCGAGGCGAACGCCTCGTTGACCTCGAACGCGCCGATGTCGGAGATCGAGAGACCGGAACGCTCGAGCGCCTTCGCGGTCGCCGGGATGGGCCCGGTCAGCATGATCACCGGATCGTCGCCGGCCGTCACGGCGGTGTGGATCCTGGCGATCGGTGTCAGACCGAGGTGGCGGGCCTTCTCACTAGTGGTCACCAGCAGCGCGCCCGCACCGTCGGAGATCTGTGAGGCGTTACCGGCGTGAATGACACCGTCTTCCCGGAAGGACGTCTTCAGCCCGGCGAGCGTGTCGACGCTGGTCCCGCGCCGAATGCCCTCGTCCGTGTCCAGCACGCCGGGCAGCGACGCGATCTGGGCGGTCAACGCACCCGAATCGACGGCGGAAGCTGCCTTCTCGTGGGAGCGGACGGCAAATTCGTCGAGTTGGCGGCGGGAGAAGGCCCACTTCTCGGCGATCATCTCCGCTCCGACGCCCTGATTGAACGTCTCGACACCGAAGCGGTCCAGCACGGTGCGTCCGAACGGTTGCCCGGATTGCCGACTCGAGCCCATCGGCACACGCGACATCGACTCGACGCCGCCTGCCACCGCCACGTCGTACTGGCCGGCAATGACCCCGGCGGCCGCGAAGTGCAGTGCCTGCTGGCTCGACCCGCACTGCCTATCCACGGTCGTCGCCGGCACCGACGTCGGCCAGCCCGCGGCGAGCACGCCGCTGCGGCCGATGTTGTTCGCCTGATCCCCGACCTGGCCCACACAACCCCAGACGACGTCGTCGACCACGGCCGGATCGATACCGGTCCGTTCGGCCAGCGCCTTCAGCACATGCGCCGACAGGTCCGCCGGGTGAATCTCCGCCAAGGATCCGTTGCGTCTGCCGACCGGAGTTCGTACCGCATCGACGATGACTGCATCCCGCATTTGTGGCTCCTTCGCGCCTCGGTTCACTTCACACTCAAATCAATCAGCGCGCGGCATCGCGCACAAAGACGCGAATGCGAACGGTGCGATTGGATGGGGCTATGGGTACTCCCACGGCCTGTCACAGGGCCGCGGACGGACACGTCAGACTGTGGCTGCCCGGACGGCATCCGGTTGCGCGACGATCCCGGCCTCGATCAGCGCGTCGATCTCGGCACTGTCCACGCCGGCGTCCCTCAGCACGGAACCGGAATGCTCGCCCAGTTCCGGCGCGGGATCCGGCACCGAGGGCGGCAGCCCTTCGATGCGATACGGCAGGCCAACGTATTTCCCGCCGCCGTCGGCGCGGACATCCGTGCGGAAGATGCCACTCGCGTGAACGTCGCCGGATTCGAGAACCTGCTCGTACCCGCGGACTGCACCCACGACGATGCCGTTGTCCGACAGCCAGTTCACGCAGTTCTCGGTGCTCATCGCGGACAGTGCGCCGGAGAGAATCTGCAGCAGCGCCGAACGGTTCCGGACCCGGGACGGATTCGTGTCGAAGCGTGGATCGGTGAGCAGATCGGTGCGGTCGATGAGGCGACAGAGGATGCCCCAGTGCTCATCCGTGTACGCGGACAGCACGATGTGCCCGTCGACCGTTCGGATCACGTCGGCCGCCGGTGCGACCGTCGGCTGGCCGTTGCCCCTCCGCCTCGGTTCGCGACCGGTGCCGAAGTATTCTTCCCAGTTGGCTGCCTGAAGGTGAATCGCCACCTCCAGCAGCGAGATGTCGATCTCGGCGCCTTCCCCGGTGCGTTCGCGACGGAACAACGCGGCCAGAATGGCCTGGGCCAGCGAACTTGCCGTCGAGGCATCCACGACGGGCAGCCCCACCCGAAGGGGATCGCCGTCCGCTTCGCCGGTCACCGACATTATCCCGCTTTCCGCCTGAGCCGCGATGTCCAGTCCCGCCCGATTGCGGGACGGGCCATGCATGCCGAACCCGGTGACCGACGCATAGATCGCCCGCGGGTTCACTTCGCGCACCGCCTCCGGCCCGAGACCCAGCCGCTCCATCGCACCCGGTCGCATGTTCTGGACCACCACGTCGGCATCTGCCACCAACTGCAGCGCAAGTTTCCGCCCGCGTTCGTCGCGCAGGTCGATGGCGAGGGACCTCTTGCCTCGGTTGTACGCGCGGATCATCGCATCACCGAACGCCCCGATCCGGCGGGCTTGGTCGCCGTGCAGCGGTTCGACTTTGACGACCTCGGCACCCAGTTCGGCGAGCACGGCTGTCGCAGCCGGTGCGGCGATGTACTGACCGAAGTCGATCACCTTGATGCCCTCGAGGGGGTGCCCTCCCTGGGTCGCGTGCCGCGTCGGGCGGATCTCCATGCTGCGTGTCTCCTCACTACGGACTGCCGCGGTCCCGGGTGGAATCCGCTCCTCCTGATCGTCCTGGGTGGATGCTCACCGTGGAAGGTTCCATTTGCGATGGCAGCAATAGGTTCGGCCGATCCGTTGGCCACTCTGTGACCGCGGGGCGACGACAGGTCCATGATGGTTGTCGCCGCACCGGGGATCAATCGGTCGAATCGGCTCTCACCCAGCGCGCGTGGATTTCGTCGTCGGCGAGCAGTGCTGCCTCGAGGAGCGGGGCGCCGGCTTGCCGATGCTCGGCGATCAGCCGGTTCCACCGAGCCAGGTCTGCGTGACTTTGTATGACGAAGCTCTTCGCGGCCGGGTTCAGGGCACCGGGACGGTGCACGATGCCGAACGGAGTACGTATCGCCGGCCTGGTTTCCGAGACGTGGGCGCCCAGGCGGTGTGCGGCCGTGGCCATCCGCAACGGGAGGAACGCGCTGGCCGCACCGTTGAGGACCAGCGTCATCTGCGCGTGCCGGTTCGGTACCCGGGCGCTGATCCGGGGAACCACGGATTCGCGGCGCAGTGCGGTTGCGACGATGTCGTTCTCCCGCAGCGCCGAACTGCTCGTCACCAGCGGGACCTGCTCGAGACGCGCCAGGTCGAACGGTGCCGTCGCGTTGCCCGAACCCGTTCCCGGCGGCCGCACCAGCAGCAGTCGCTGGACACCGAGTTGGACCGTCTCGAGATTGTCGGTCGGCACCGGGAAGGTCGTGAATCCCAGTTCGCACTGACCGGCGAGCACCTCGTCGCACAAATCCGCGGTACTCGCGTACTCCGACAAATCGATGCGGATGTCGGGATGAAGACGGGTGAACGATCCGCTCCACGCGGCCACGGCCTCGCTGGACATCTCGGGCATCGTTCCGATGGTGATCGACCCGACCTGGAGCTCGCGGGCGCCGCGCATGATGTCTTGCGCCGCCAGAAGGTCGTCGAGGACCTTGCGGGCAGGCTCGAGCAGCAGTTGCCCGGCCGGATTGAGGACCAGGTTGCGGCCCGTCCGGTGGAACAGGGTCAACTTCAGTTCCCGTTCGAGCTGACGGATGCCTTGCGACAGCGATGCCTGCGCCACGTGGAGATGACTGGCCGCACGGTTCACTCCGCCATGCTCGACGACGGCGAGAAAGTATTCGAGTTGGCGGATGTCCATGGTCCCATCATTCCCCGCCGGGAAGTCAGACTCGATACGAGTTGGGAAGCGTGCCCGTTTCGCTGACCTGCCGGATCATCGCCTTTGCGAGGTTTCGCTGGTGCACGGGCGACGATCCCTCGTAGATGCGCAGGGCTCGCACGTCACGCCACATCCGGGGAACCGGGTGCGGGCCGACGATGCCCTCGCCGCCGAGCAGTTGGACACAGCGGTCGGCTACCCGGCTCGCCATCTCGGAGTTGTACAGCTTGGCCGCGGCGATGCGGTGCCGGGGGATCTCGCCGCCGTCGAAGGACCGGGCGCTGTCGATGGCGAGGGCGCGCCCAGCCTCGAGTTCCGCGAAGCTTTCACCGAGCGTCGCCTGCACCGCGCCGAGTTCGGCCAGCGGGGCACCGAACTGCTTGCGGCCGTTGACGTGTGCAGTCGTCTCTTCGAGCATCCGGGTCGCCTGCCCGACGCAGGTCGCGGCGACGTGCAGGCGCGCATGGTTGATGCCGCGCAGCGCCATCGTCAGGCCCTGGCCCTCGACGCCGCCGAGCAGATTTTCCGCGGGCACCTCCACGTCGTCGAAGTAGATTTCTCCGACCGGTGCCTCCGCGTGCCCGTTCATGATCGTAGGCAAGACCGTACGCACACCGGGCGACGCCGCGTCCACGATGAGCGCCGAGACCCCACCCGCGCCCGGGTCCGACGCGTCGGTGCGAGCGAAGACGAGGAACGCGTCTGCCCAGGCCGCATTCGTGATGTACCGCTTGCTCCCGTTCAGCACGAAGACGTCACCGCGTCGCTCGGCCGTGGTCCTCAGATGGGCGGCGTCCGATCCGGCGTGTTCCTCGGTGAGCGCGAACGCGGTGACCAGTTCGCCCGCCGCCATGGCCGGCAGCATCCGCCGGCGCTGCTCCTCGGTGCCGTGGTCCAGGATCGCCTGCGAGCACAGGCCGATCACCGTCGAAAAGCGCGACCGGTAGACGCAGGATGCGCGCGTGAACTCGAACGTGAGCTGCACCTGCTGCTCCATCGTCCACTCCAGGCCCCCGTAGGCGCGCGGGATCGAGATGCCGAAGAGTCCGAGCGCCGCCATGCGTTCGACGAGGCGAGTGGGGACCTCACCGGCCTCGACCATCTCGATCTCCGTCGGGACGAGTTCGTTCGTGGTGAACTCGGCAATCGTCTTCAGGTAGGTCGGGAAGTCGTAGTCGAAGATGTCCGGGTCGATCATGAGGAAGCCCCTTCCAGGGTGAGTGTCGTGTGGCGTGCGGCGACGACGCGGCTGTCGACCAGTGCGGCGATCTCGCCGTCCGTGAAGTCGAGGTCGCGCAGCACCGAGACGGTGTCCTGCCCGGCCTCGGGCGCGGAGGTGGAGGCGGTACGGCGGCGGCCGTCGAGGCTGAACGCCAGGCCGGGGCTGGTGTACGAGCCGCCGTCGGGACCGGTTACGTCGACGAGGATCTCGGAGGCCCGGACGTCCTCGTCCTCGGCAATCTCGTCGAAGGAACGGATCGCGCCGCACACGATGTGCGCGGACTGCAACAGGCCGACGGCCTCGTGTCGGGTCAGGCTTCCCAGCGCCTCGGCGAGAGCGACCAGCATCTCGGCCCGGTGCGCCACCCGCGCGGGATTGTCGACGAACCGTGGGTCGTCGATCAGGTCAGGTCTGTTCACGAGATGGCAGAGTGCGGACCATTTTTCGGCCGTGTAGGCGGAGAGCACGATCATTCCGTCGGTCACCCGGATGACATCCGCCGCAGGGGCGGCGTGCGCCTGGCCGTTGCCCTTGCGCCGGGGTGCGCGACCGGTGAGGGTGTACTCGCCCCAGGTAGCGGCCTGCATCGACAGCACGGCCTCCATCAGTGAGGTCTCCACGTGCGCGCCCCGGCCGGTCGACTTCCGCTCGTAGAGCGCCGCGAGAATCCCGGCCGCGAGTGCATTGGCTGCGGTGACGTCCGCGGCCGGCAACCCGAGACGCTGTGGCTCGCCGTCGATCTCGCCTGTCACGTGCATCAAGCCGAACTCCGCTTGCGCGGCAATGTCGAGTCCCGGGCGGTGCCGGGACGGCCCGCGGGATCCGAATCCGGTCACGTTGGCGTAGATCAGGCGCGGATACCGGCTCCGCAGTTCGTCGGGGCCGAGTCCGAGTCGGTCGGCGGAACCGGTGCGGAAGTTCTGCACCAGCACGTCGGTCTTCGCCAGCATCCGATCCAGAATCGCTTTCCCCTCGGGCCGCGCGAGATCGAGCCCGATGCTGCGCTTGTCCCGGTTGTAGGCCCGCACCATCGCCTCGCCGAATGTTCCGATACCGCGGGCCTGATCGCCGCCGAGGCTTTCGACCTTGATCACGTCCGCACCGAGATCCGCGAGGGTCTGCGCGGCGCTGGGACCGGCGATGTACTGGCCGAAGTCGAGGACCCGAATGCCCGAGAGCGGTCCACCCATCGCACTCACCGCCCTTCCCTGCGTGCATACTCGGCCGTCAGGTTCACCAGTTGGGATCGGGCCCTCTCCGGGTTGAGCATCACGCCACCGACGATGCCGAGGACACCCACCACGGCGCCGACGAACATGAAGCCGGTCGAATACCCCGCCGCGGCTGTCGCCGCACGTTCGACGATGAGCCCGAGCGCATAGGGTGCGACGATGCCCGCGACGCTGTATGCAGCGATGATGCAACCGAAGAATGCCACCCGCTGATGTGCGGGGAGAAAGTCCGACGCACCGGCGAAGGCAACGGAGAAGGCCACGCTGTTGACCGCGAACGCGCTGATCACGAACACCAGCTGCAGCGGCCCGGGATCGAGTTGGCTGAAGATGATCATCGACAGGCCGCCGCACAGGAGAAGCGCGCCCGTGAGGTAGCCCCGGGCCACCCGCGACGAGCGGCCCGCGCGCAGCATCCGGCCCGACAGCATGCCCGCGCTCAGCAGGACGACGACGGCGGCGACGTACGGAATCGTCACGAGCGTTCCCACCGTGCTCGCGGAGTATCCGAGCCCCTCGTTCATGTACGCGGGCAGCCAGGAGACCTTGAGCGAGGAGATCAGGTACCCGGCAAACGACAGCAACACCAGACCCCAGAAGCTTCGCAGCATCAGCAGACGGTGGAAGGGCACCACGATGTCACCGTTGGGGTCGGCAGCGGCCTGCGCGTCGTCGCCGACGCCCGGCTCGGGCCTGCGGAACGGCAACCGGTCCGCATACCAGAGCCAACCGATCACCCACGCCACACCGGTCACGACGAGAACGACGAAGGCGGCGTGCCACGACCACGTCAGGATCACCCACGTCAGGGTAGGCGCGGCGATCAGTGGGCCGACCGAGGAACCGGCGTTGACGACGGCTCCGGCGATCGCCCGCTTGTCCGGTGCGAAGCGCTCGGCGACGATCGACTGACAAAGCGCATGAGCCGGTCCTTCGAAGAACCCCAACGTAATTCGGCATGCGACGAGCACTCCGAACGAGGTCGGAATCGTCAGCGGCGCCATGCTCGCGACCCACGTCACCATCAACAGGGCAGCGCCCCAGGTATACGAGATCTTCCGCAGGACCGCCGACAGCGTGACCGCACCGATGGCGAAGAGCCAGAAGAAGGCACTGCTGAGAAGCCCGTACTGGCCGGCCGAAATGCCGAGACTCTCACGAATCGGTTTGCTGGCCAAGCCCACTGCCGCCTTGTCGGCGAAATTCAGGGTGAAGAAGAGGAACAGGAACAGGACGATGCCCCAGGAGCGCCGATCGACAGCGCCCCTGGGGCGTCGCCCGAGCTCGTGTTCGCGGGACTGCGTAGTCACCATGACGACCTCCGGGAATGTCTCGGCTGATTGAGGGGCACCACCAGTAGTGATTGGAACCACAGGTGCATGCCTCCATCAGATCGGCCCACCCGGTGCCGATCAACCGGCAGAACGCGGTCGGACCGTACGGATCTGCCTATATCCGCAGGTCACGCTCGCGAGCCTGCCGGTGGCATTTCGTCGGCGACGGAGGTTCACTCGCTGTCGAGAAGTTCGGCCAGCGCCGCCAGAGCCGGAAGGGCGGCGCCGATCGCCGTGCGGTGCTCCACATCGAGGCGCTCGAACGCAGCGGAGATGCGCCGCTCGTTCGCTCGCATCCACGCATCCAGGCGTTCGCGACCGGCGTCGGTCAGTTCCACTCGCACCGCCCGGCGGTCACTCGGATCGGGTACGCGCACAACCAGACCGGTCTCGACCATCTGCTGCACCAGAGTGCTGACCGTGTTGGTGGCCATGCGATGCTTGCGTGCCAATTCGACGATCCGCAGGCCGGACTCGCCGGAGAGTCGCTGAAGGAACTCGACCTGAGCCATCGGCAACGACTCCCAGGCGAACTCCTCTCGGACACTCGACCGCAACGCCCGCCGCAGCCGGGTGATGACAGCGGTCAGAGCCCATCCCTCCCCGCTCCCTGCCGCTCCGGTGGAGCGAGGAATTTCTCGACTGTCGTCCATCCGCTAACCTACTTCTGTATCAGAACTATCAGGTGTCAGAATCATTATCTCATCGACACAGGGAACCCTCATGAACAGTGACGTAGACCTTCCCCGGCGGCGACCGGTCGCCGTCTACGCCGTGGGCGAGGAACCGGATGTCCGCTTCTCGCTGGCCAACGAACGCACCGCGCTCGCATGGGTGCGGACGGCCTTGGCGCTGGTCGCCGGCGGCGTCACCCTGACCAGCCTGGCCTCGGTGACCGACGCCGACCTGGTGGTCCACCTGGTCGCGATCATCGCGTGCTGCACCGGCGGCATTCTGGCCGGGGTCGCGCTGTGGTCGTGGCGGCGCAACGAGCGCGCGCTGCGACTCCAGAAGCCTCTCCCCGCGCCGGTCCCCCTTGCCTGGCTGGCGGGGGGACTGATCCTGCTGTCGACGGGTTTGGCCGCGTTCGCGGTCGTCGCCGCCCTCAACTCGCGATGACGCACGACCCGGGACTCCAACCGCAGCGCACTGCCTTGGCGTGGCAACGCACGGGCCTGTCGGTACTGGTGGCGTCCGCGGCGATCGGATTTTCCGCGTACCGGCTCGGGGCACCGCTCCTCACGCTCGTCGCCCTGATCGACAGTGCGATCGTCGGCTACCTCGGCATCCGCCATTTCCCGAAGGGCGCCGCGCGGGAGAGCGCGAGCAACGACACCTGGCCCACGCTGCTGCGCACCGCGTCGGTCGTGGGATTCACCGCCGTTCTGGGGGCCGGGGTCTCCGTCGCCGGGATGCTGCACTCGTAGCCACGGTGAGGATCACGGCCGCGCCGCGACCACTTCATCCGCGTCGGGTGAGGCCACGGGCGGTCGGTGACCGCCAGGATCGGAAATAGCCGGCATGCAGGGCGGCTACCGACAGGAGTGGATCCGAGATGTTGATTCCGGAAACGCAACGTCGAACATCGGCTGAGCTCGATGACCGTTTCAACATGTTCACCGGTGATCGCGAAGCCAAACGGTCGGCGTTCTGGGTGATGTTGACCCTGTCGGCGCTCATCGCGGTGTCCGGCGTCGTCGCGGACTCCACCGCGACGGTCATCGGTGCCATGATCGTCGCGCCGCTCTCGACGCCGATCCTCGGTGTCGGGCTGGGAATCACGACCGGGCGGGCCTCCCTGATCGGGAGAAGTGTCCTCATGGTCACGCTCGGCGCGGTGCTCGTCGTCGTCCTCGGGGCCGTGGTCGTCCAGATCGTGCCCAATCCCACCGACGTGCTCACCAACTCGCAGGTGCTCGGGCGGACGTCACCGACGTTGATGGATCTGACGGCCGCGCTCGCGACGGGGCTGGTCGGCGCCATTGCGGCGGCACGCCGGGACGTCGGCGACGTATTGCCCGGCGTTGCCATCGCGATTTCCCTGGTCCCGCCGCTGGCGGTGGTCGGGGTCTGCCTGGGTTCCGGGGCACCGGCCCTCGCGGCGGGCGCGGCGGTGCTGTTCGCGTCGAACGTTCTGGCGATGATCATCACCGCCAGTGTCGTGTTCGTCGCCGCGGGATATGCGGCCGGGGCCGAGACGACGACGGGCAGCAACCGCGGCCGGGCGTACACGGTGCTCGCGGCAGCCCTGGTGGCCGTGGCCATCCCGATGGTGGTCAACTCACTGGCATCGCTATGGGCCGGGCAGATCGCGACAGCGGCGCAGCACTGGCTAGAGGACGTACCCGGAGCGCAAGTGACCGACGTGTCCTGGCAGGGCCATACCGCCTCCGTCGCCGTCCTCGGACCTGCCGAGCTGCCCCCGATCAGCACGCTCGAGGATTCCGTCGACGCGATCGTGCCCTGGCACCCCCGCCTCACGGTCGTCCACACCGTGGGCTCGCGGATCTCCGCCGAATAGTCGCATCCCGCGGCGAACCCGTTGCACCCCGTCACGTGACGCGACGATGATGGGGCGGTGATCATCGAACGCAGTTCCGTCGTCGGCGCGCCGATCGGGCAGGTGTGGGCGAGGGTCGTCGACCCGGAGGGGATCAACGACGAGATGCGGCCGTGGATGACGATGAGCATCCCGCGCGGTCAGGCGTCGGTCACGATCGACTCGGTCGCGGTCGGTGAACCGCTCGGGCGTGCGTGGCTGCGACTGTTCGGGCTGGTCCCGTTCGACTACGACGATCTGACCATCGCCGAACTCGAACCGGGCCTGCGGTTCCACGAGAAATCGACGATGCTCAGCATGCGCCGGTGGGAGCACGAACGCACGCTCAGGCCGTTCGACGACGGCAGCACCGGCGTCCACGACCGGATCACGTTCGAGCCGAGGCTCCCACTGGTGCCACTGACACCGGTGCTCGCCCGCGTCCTGGGCGCGTTCTTCGGGCACCGGCACCGGCGCCTGGCACGGCACTTCGGCTGACAGCCCCTCGCCCAATGTCGCACCGGTGCAGTTCGACTGAACCGGTGTGACATCGGGCGCGGCGAAAGTACTCGTCAACTCGCCGCATTCCAGTCTGCCGCCGCGGCGAGCAGTGCCCGGACGCCGGTCTCCAGGGTTGGATCGATGATCGGGGCGAACTGTGGCGAGTGGTTGGTCGGCACCCCTTCCGGCACTGCCAGGGACGTCGAGGCGGTGAGGTCCAGGTGAGCGAACGCCTCGGGGTCGGAACCGCCGAAATGCCAGAAAACGGAGGGACATCCGGCGGCGGTGCCGAACACACCGAAGTCCTCGCTACCGGCCAGTGGACGTGGCATCGGCAACACGCGGTCCGAACCGAAGGCGCCGGCCAGTGCCGCGACGACCCGTTCGGTGGCAGCCGCGTCGTTGACCGTTAACGGAAAGTCGTTGAGCGGGCTGAATTCCGGATCCTTCGGCGCCCCGGAAGCCGCTGCCTCGGCATTCACGACGCGGCGGATCGCGGGCAGCACCCGGTCACGGACATCCGGATCGAAGGTGCGAACGTTGACCTTCAGTTCCGCTTCGTCGGGAATGATGTTTTCCTTGTGGCCGCTGTGGAAGGAACCCACGGTGACCACCGCAGCATCACCCGCAGCAACCTCACGGGACACGACTGCCTGGAGCCGTCCCACCACGGCGGAGCCCATGACGATGGGATCGACGGTGTGCTCCGGTGCTGATCCGTGCCCTCCGCGGCCGAAGAGCCTGATCCGGAAACTGTCCGCGGCAGCCATCAATGTTCCAGGGCGGGTGACGATCACACCGGCCGGAAACGGTCCAACGTGCTGGCCCAGGCACACGTCCGGTCGGGGGAAGCGCTCGACGAAGCCGTCGTCGATCATCGCCCGAGCGCCCTGTGCGGTCTCCTCGCCGGGCTGGAAGACGACCACGAGAGTGCCGCGCCACAGGGAGCGGTCGGCGGCGTAGATCGCGGCGGCACCGAGAAGGCAGGTGACGTGCACGTCGTGACCGCATGCGTGCATGAGCGGCACGGTGACCCCGTCGGGATCGATCCCGGTGTCGGTCGAGGCGTAACCGAGGCCGGTGTCCTCGCGGACCGGCAGTCCGTCCATGTCGGCGCGCAGCAGCACCACGGGACCTTCACCGTTGGCGAGCACACCGACGACACCGGTACGGCCGACACCCTCGGTGACCTCCCAGCCCTGCGCGCGCAGCACCCTCGCGACGATGTCCGCGGTCCTGGCCTCCTGCATGGACAATTCGGGGTGTGCGTGCAGGTCTCGGTAGAGATCGGCGAGTTCGGGCAGCAGTGTCGCCAGTCCGATCTCGGCGGACGTACCGGGAGGGAGAACGACGGTCTGGGAAAACTGGGTCACGATGGTGTCCTTACGTTGTCGTGGCTCGATGGGTCCGCTCGGAACGGACGTCACCTGATCTCGGTGCTCGCGGTCGGTGCCGGATCCGGCTGCCGCTGCGGCCCGCGGCGGGAGAGGGCTGCACTGAAAGTGCCGGAACGCTGCGGAGTTCCCAGTGCGAAGGCTCCCGCGACGACCGCACCGACGACGAGGAAGGCGAACGCCGCGGTGTAGGAATAGCGATCGACCAATGCGCCCATCACCATCGGCGTGATGAACCCGGCCGCCTGACCGCCGAGGTTGATCATCCCCGAGCCGGTCCCGACCAGCGCTCCTGGCAGGGTACGCAGGGGTATCGCGAAGATCGGCATGTAGCACAGTGTGGCGGACGCGGTGGCCAGCGACAGGAGCGCGACGAACTCGGCCAGCGACGTCACCCGGTTCAGGAAGAGGATGCACACCGCGCAGACCGTCATCGCGGGGAAAACGATCAACCGATGCCGGCCGCCGAGACGGTCGATGAGCTTGCCTCCGGCGATGATCGCGCCGCCACCGACCAGGGCGGGGATCGCGGACAGCAGCCCCGAACCCGTGAGCGAGATGCCACGCACGGTCTGGAGATAGGAGGGGATCCAGGAATTCAGGCCCCACACGATGATGCCGTAGCCGAAGAACATCAGCGTGAACCGCCACATGACCCACGAAGCGAGAACGGTGCGTAATCCCCCCTGTGCGTCCGATCCATCCGGGCGGGGTGACGTGTCGGCCGATTGCGGCAACGCCGCGGGCAGCCACAATTGGATCGCGGCCCACACCAGAACTCCGAGTCCGGCCACCGCGAAGAACGACATTCGCCAGCCCCACAGGGCGATGATCGGCGCCGCGATGAGCGGGGCGAGCACCGCGCCGAAGGCGTTGGAACTCTGCGCCCAGCCGGTCGCGGTCATTCGCTGGTGCGGCACCGTGCGCTCGGCAACCGCCTTCATTGCCGCCGCGGGAAACACTCCCTGCCCCACTCCGAACACGAACCGGATCGCCAACAGCACGACGAACGCCCAGGCAGTCCCGGTCAGGGCAGTGAACAGGGACCAGATCAGCAGCGACCAGCAGACCACCCGCCGGGAACCGAATCGGTCGGCGAGCAGTCCGCCGGGGATCTGGCACAGTGCATAGGAGAGGAAGAACGCGGAAATGACCATGCCCTGCTCTGTGTGGCCGAGATCGAATTCCGCACCGATCGAGGGCAGCGCGAGGTTGATCGCGAGGCGGTCGATGTAGTCGACGACCCACGCGGCGAACAGAAGAATCACCGTGATCCGCGCGGCGCGGTCCAGTGAGGTCCGATCGGGGGTGCCGCGCTCGGGGGCGCGGCGCACGTCTGGTGGTTGTTTCACGGTTTCTCCCAGATGACAGGGTCGGTGAGCCACCGACGCACCGAAGTCGACGCCTCGACACAGGCTTCGCTGTGCCAGTTCCGGCAATGCTGGGACACCGCCTCCGACACGGTGCCCGCACTGGGTGAAGACTAGGAACCATGAGGGTCGACAGATCGAAAACGCAGGATTCCGTCATCACCTCGTCAGAGATGACAGAAACCGACAGCCGCGGCGAGCGCGAGGCACCCACGACGGGTGGGCGACCACCGTTCGACGAGCTGGATCTGGCCCTGATCGACGCCCTGCAGACCAGTCCACGGGCTGCCTGGTCCCAGATCGGCACGGCGTTGGGCATCGGGGCGACTACCGCGGCACGCCGCTGGCAGCGCCTGACGGAAAACGGCTTGTCCTGGGTCACCGCGTACCCGACGCCGTCGGACGACCACTGCGTCGCCTACGTGGAAGTTCGCTGCGCACCGGGCACGATCGAGCAGCTGATCGACCGGCTCGTCGCCGATCCGCGGGTCTTCAGTCTCGAGCAGGTGGCGGGCGACTTCGATCTGTTCCTCAGTGTCGCGATGCGCGGACCTGCTGAGCTCGCACGCTTCCTGAGCCACGACCTCGGCGCTCACGACGGGTTGCTGTCGGTGAACACCCGGGTGTCTCTGCGCGGGTACCGGGAGGGCAGCAGCTGGCGCGTGCGCGCATTGGACAGGGACCAACGCGCTCAGCTCGGCCCGCAGCCGGCCTGGACGCACGCGGATGCGTCCGCGAGTCCGGACCGCGTCCTGCTCCGGGCACTGGGTGGCGACGGCCGCCGCAGTTACGCCGAACTCGCCGCTGTTACCGGCATCGCCGAGCCGACTGCGCGGCGCCGGGTGCAGCGGATGATCCGCCAGGGCGAGATCCTCTTCCGTTGTGACTTCGCCCAGCAGCTCGCGGGCTGGCGGCTGATCGCCACCTACCGGATGAACGTACCGGCCGACCGCCTCGACGAGACTGCCCGCGAGCTTTCCGCCCTCCCCGACGTGCGCTTGTGTGCCGCGGTGACCGGCAACTGCAACCTCCTGGTTTCGGTGTGGTCACGTTCGGCCGAGGAGATCGCCCGGCTCGAGGGCCACTTCGGGGAGCGGATCCCGGGCGTGAGCATCACCGCACGCACCGTGACGCTGCGCACCGTCAAACGCATGGGGCAGCTACTCAATCCCGACGGCACCGCCACCGAGCACATTCCGCTGGAAATGTAGGAGAGGCGCTTCGGTTGGCTGTCGCGCCCAATGTCGCACCGGTGCAGTTCGACTGAACCACTGTGACATCGGGCGCAGCGACCGAGCGTGCACAGCGTCAGTGTGCCGTGTAACCACCGTCGACGACGAGTTCGGTGCCGGTGGTGAAGCCGGACTCATCCGAGGCGAGGTAGAGCACCCCGTACGCGATCTCGTCGGGTTCACCCTGCCGCGGGAGCGGGTTGCCCGAGACGAGTTGGCGGTAGTACTCCTCCGGCCCGAGCGCGCTGCCCTCCGCCGACCGCCGGCTCATCGCCGTGCGCATCGACCCGGGGTGGATCGAGTTGACCCGAATTCCGTCGGGCCCGTATGTGACGGCGTCCGACTTGCTCAGCAGTCGCACAGCACCTTTCGACGCGTGATACAGCGGGACGTTGGAGCCTCCGGTCAGCCCGTGGATCGACGAGAAGTTCACGATGCTGCCCTTCTTCCGCTCGATCATGTGCGGCACCACGTGTTTCGTCATCAGCCACACACCCTTGACGTTGACGTCGAAGATCTGGTCGAACTCGGCAACCGATGCCTCGTGCGACGGGGCGGGCCTGCCGATGATGCCCGCGCAGTTGACCAGAACGTCGGGGACGCCGAGGGTCTCGACGATCGCTGCGACGGCGTCGGCGACACTCGCCTCGACGGTGACGTCGACGGCGAGCGGCGTGATCGCCTTCGAATCCCACGGCGCATCCGGAAGTTTCAGGTCGAGCGCCGCGACCTTCGCCCCCTCCCTCGCGAGCATCCGGGCGGTCGCGCCGCCGAGGTCGCCGTTCGCCCCCGTGACGACGGCGACCTTCCCTGCCACTCGACCCGTCATGACTTACCTCCCACTGCTGCGACGGCCCACGGGCCGACAATCGGAATCCACTCGGTGATGTCGTACGACGCGACGTACCCGTGTTTTCGGAACGGATCACCCTCGACGACGTCGACGACGTCCTGCCGGTCCGCGGCGTCGTAGATCATGGCCGCGCCGGGGTCTTCTCCGGCCGCGAACGGTCCGGACCCGAGGATCAGTCCGCGATCCGCGGCCGCCGCCAGGTAGGTCTTGTGTTCGGGTCGGTGCGCGTCCCGGCCGGCCGGGTCGCCGGTGTAGGCGTAGCGGACGAGGTAGAACGGCACGTCAGACCTCTTCCAGGACCGTCGGTGTGGCGGATTCGCTGCGCAGCGACGCGAGGATCTCGGCGTCCCGGCCGATGGTGTATCCGAAGACGAGGGCGGGCCCGATGTTGGCGCCGTAGCCCGGGTATCCGCCGCCGAAGATGCTGACCGCCGCGGAACCGGCCGCGAAGAGTCCCGGGATCGGCTGGTTGTCGTCGTCGAGGACCTGGCTGTGCCGGTCGACGGCGAGGCCGGAATAGGCGCCGAGGTCGCCCATCTCGATCTTCGCCGCGTAGTACGGTCCCTTGTCGAGCGGCTCGAGGTTCGGGTTGGGCTGGTGCTCCATGTCGCCCTTGAAGTGGTGGAACCAGTTGGATCCGCGGTTGAACTTCGGGTCCTCCCCCTTCGCGGCTCCCGCGTTGAACTCGGCCAGGGTCTTCTTCAGCCCGGCGGCGTCGACCCCGATCTTGCGGGCGAGTTCCTCGACCGTGCCGGCCTTGTGGAGGAATCCGGTCTTCTTGAAGTACCCCTGCGGGATGGGCCACGGCTTCGCGTAGCCGATTCCATACTTGTTCATGGCTTTCGAGTCGGCGATGATGTAGCCGAACGTCTCGTCCTGACCGGCGTTCTCCTGGATCATCGCCATGCCGAAGTCGTGGTACGAACTCGACTCGTTGGCGAACCGTTCACCCTTGCGGTTCACGGCGATCAGTCCCGGGAGCCCGAACGCCCGCAGGTGCGGGAAGATCCGTTGCTGTCCGCGCAGGCCGGTGAACACCGTGACCGGCGCCCAGGCGGCCGGTTCGTGGACGTCGGTGTCGACGTGCCCGCCGAGCGGTGCGGCCAGGCGCACGTTGTCGCCGTCGTGCCCGACGGTCGGGGTGAAGTGGTTGTCGCCGTGCGGATCATGACCCCAGTACTCGGCGCGCAGGGCCGCATCCGAGGAGTAGCCGCCGGCCGCGATGACGACACCGAGTCGCGCCTCCACCGTTCCCGCGTGCACGCCCCCGAGTACCGCGCCGGTGACGACGCCATTCTCCGACTGCAGGATCTTCGTCACGGGCGTCCCGGTCCACATCCGGATGCCGAGCTTCGCGGCGGACGAGACCATCCGCACCATGAGCGAATTGCCGTTGGTCCGGTCGAACGAGCGGCGGCAGAGCACCGTCTCGACCCACGTCTTGAGGAGCTTCTTCGACACGTAGGCAAGCGATTTCCACGACTGGTTGGCGTGCAGGAACTGCGCGATGTCGGGTCCGACCTCGGGCATGTACCCGAAAACGGTGTACGTGTCGAGGTAGGGACGCAACCGGAGCCGATTCTCGCCCAAGGTGCGCGCGTCGACGACCTTGCCGGAGATCGCGCGTCCCGACGGCTTCGCGCCCGGTGCGTCCATCTGATAGTCGGGAGCCATTTCCGGATAGACGAATTCGACGTCGGTGTCACGCTCGAGCCAGTCGATCGCCTCGGGGACCTCGTCGAGGAAGGTGTCAACCATCTCGGCCTTGTAGCAATCCTTGGCGAGAGCCCGGATGTAGGTTTCGATCTCCTGACGGGTGTCGCCCTGCGCGACGCCCTGCTTGTTACCCGGCACCCACGCCCAGCCGCCCGAGATGGCGGTGGTGCCGCCGAGCCACTGCGACTTCTCGGCGACGACGACACTGTGGCCCTCGCTCGCAGCCTTGAGCGCGGCAGCCATGCCGGCGGCCCCGGAACCGATGACCAACAGGTCGCATTTGACAGTTTTCGAGCTCATACGTGGACCTTCCCTGGAGAGTCGCCACTCGATCGGAACGTTTGAAAGGTCTGGTGTGCAGTCACTTTCGACTGAACCTTCGTGACCGGTGACGGTGTGTTCGTGCCACCCACTGTGGCCGAGCCGAGACTGGCGTCACAGCCTGACTCCAATGGATGGAAAGGTTTCTGTCAGTGCCGCGATCCGCGCGTTATCGCGCGGGTGATGCCGCGCGACGCCGTCGTCAGCGCCGCCACCACCGACTGCGGGTTCGCCTGGTCGTGCGGGATGACGACAGACAGCGCGGCGATCACCCGTCCTCCGTCGCTGTCCCGCACGGGCACAGCGACTCCCGTCGCGCCGGGGGTGATGAGACCGGCGGCCACCGCGAAATGCTGATGGCGCACCTCGGCGAGGAGACGCCGCATCTGCTCGGGATCGGTGACGGTGGCGTCGGTGTACCGTTCGAGCGGCTCCGACAGCAACTCGTCCTGCACGTCGCGGGAGGCGTGGGCCATCAGGACCAGACCGGACGAGCAGGCGTGCACCGGCAGTCGTCCGGCGATCTTGGTGACGTTGACGACGGAGCCGCGGGTGGAGAGCCGTTCGACGAACAGCACCTCGTTGCCGTCGAGGACGCCCAGCTGAGTGTGCTGTTTGATCGCGGCGTTCACGTCTTCCATGAACGGCATCGCGGCCTCGCGCAGGCTGAGGGTGTGCGAGCCGCGGGAGCCCAGCTCCCACATCCGCACCCCGATGCTGATGCGGGTGTCGTTGCGTTCGAGGAGGCGGTACTTCACGAGTTCGCCGACGATGCGGTGCGCCGTCGCGACGGGGAGGTCGGACCGGCGCGCGATGTCGGACACCGACAGGGACGGTGTGTCCGCGTCGAAGGAGGACAAGACCCTCACGACGCGGGCAGTGACCGATTCTCCTGTCGGTGTCCGTGACATCGCCCCATTGTCCTCCGGCTACTCCCGCGAGGTCGACGGACGCCCGAGTTCGGCCAGCGGCACCCGGTACGTCTCGCGGGCGGTGAAGGCGGCCACGGACGAGATCAGCATGCAGAGCGCCGTGAAGACGGCGACCGGCACCCACGCGTTCACCCCGGTCCCCAGCAGCGCCCAGCCGATCGCCGGGGCGAAACCGGCGATGAGGAAACCGATCTGCGTGCCGACGGCGAACCCGGAATATCGCACGGGCGCAGCGAACATCTCGGTGAAGAAGCTCGGCCACAGGCCGTTCACCATCGAGTAGAACAACGTCATCGTGAGCAGAGCAGCGAGGAAGATCAGCGGAACGGAGCCGACCGAGATGGCCCAGAAGTACCCGAAGATCGTCACGCCGCACCCGAGAGCGCCGGTGATCCACACGGGGCGGCGCCCGACGCGGTCCGACAACTTGGCGAGCAGCGGTATCGCGACGATGGAACCCGCGATCGACGCCGACGACGCCCACAGCATCGTGGTCCGGTCGATGCCGACGTCGGGTCCGGTGGCGTAGGCGAGCCCGAAGACGGTGAACACCGTCTGCCCGACGGCGAACAGCGAGCACAGGGCGATCCGCAGAACGTCCCGCCACTGGGTGGTCACGACGGTGACGACGGGCAGCTTCTGCACTTCCGCGTGCTCACGCGACTCCTCGAACACCGGGGTCTCGTCGAGCTTGGTGCGCACGAAGTAGGCGACCACGAGCATCACGGCGCTGCACCAGAACGGGATTCGCCATCCCCAGCTGTCGAGCTGGTCCTTCGGCAGCGCGGCCACGGGGATGAAGACGAGGGTCGCGAGCACCATCCCGGCGGCGTAACCCGTCATGGTGAAGCTGGTGAAGAAGGCCCGCCGCCCCTCGGGTGAGTGCTCGAGCGTGAGCGTGCTGGCGCCCGCCGCCTCGCCGCCCGCCGAGAATCCCTGCGCGAGGCGGCACAGGACGAGCAGGATCGGGGCGGCGATGCCGATCTGCTCGTACGTGGGCAGGAAGCCGATCGCGAGACTCGACAGGCCCATGATGAGCAGCGTCAGCAACAGAATCTTCTTACGGCCCAGCTTGTCTCCGAAATGGCCCAGCACGATTCCGCCGACCGGCCGGGCCACGTAACCGACGCCGAACGTCGCGAGCGCGGCGACCGTGCCGATCGCGTCGTTGCCGGCCGGGAAGAACGTGTGCCCGAAGACCAGGGCCGCGGCGGATCCGTAGATGAAGAAGTCGTAATACTCGAGCGCGCTGCCGAGGAACGACGCGAGCGCCGCCTTCTTCGGCGTCTTCGCGACGGCGGTGGGGGGCGTCTCGGACGTCGGACTTTCGTGCGTCACGGCGGATACGTTCATCGGCTCTCCTGCGATCGGGCCTGGCGTGGTGGAACTCAACGTGCCAACCGCCGGTACGCGTGCGCAACGTCACATCCATCCATTGGAAAGCCGGCGGTGCTCCGCCCCTCTCGGACGAACGGGACGCTCGTAGCGTCAGATCGAACGAGCGTCCCGTTCGTCCAGGCACCGGCAGCGCCTACGGCTACGCCGGCGACAGCTCCCAGCCGGTGCTCATGTCCCGGGCGAGGTCGGGCACCCGACGCAGCACCCGCTGACTCTCGACGAAGTCGCGGAACGGGATCGCGAGCAGAGCGCGCAATTCGCCCGGGCGGCCCTCGGCGAGGCGCTGGTAGGACGAGGCGATGTCGCTGACGATGTACTGCCAGCGCGGCTCCCGATCGGCCCAGTTGAAGCCGGGCAGCGGTGTCCGGAGACGGTAGTCCGCGCCGTTCACGTCACCCGTCACCGACATCGGCGTCACCCTGCCCGGCGCGCGCGAGCCGGGAACTGAGGGCTGTGCCGCGACGGTGGTGGCGTACGTGAGCGCCCGGCCGATGCCGTGGCGCGCCGCCGCGGTGACGTCCCACTGGTCGGCGATGATCTGATTCTGTTCCCGCGACGCCATCCGGAACAGGGCATCGACGTATCCCCCGGGCGTGCCGGCGAAGATGCCGTTCCAGGCGATCTCGGCATTTTCGTCGAGCAGTCCCGCGGCGGCCATCTCCTCGATTGCGGCCCTGCCCTCGTTCAGGTACGCCTCGTGCATGGGCACCATGTCGAAGTAGATGTGCTTCTGCATCATCAGCAGGCGTTTCTGATACCAGTCCAGGTCTTCGGCGGTCATCGCCGGGCCGAGGGTGGCGAGCATTCTCGGGTCCGAGGGCAGGAGCGTCATCGCCTCGCCGGGCAACCCGCCGGCCGCGGACGCGACGGCGGTGCCGAGCGTGTGGACGGCGTCCACGCCGAGCACCGTCCGGCCGAGGTCGAGGTCCCAGAAACCCGCGGCGAACGAGCCTCCCGCCAGCCCCGCCATGCCCGACCAGTAGAGCTCGGCGCGCTGGAGTTGATAGCGGCCGTAGTTCTCGTACACCCGGTCGACCACCGCCGCGTTGGCGATCAGCCCGGCGTTCGGATCCCACCCAGCGAGGTCGATGCCCGACGCCTCGGATCCTCGAGCCAGCCAATACTGTTGCAGCAGAGCGGAGTACCTGGTCGGCGCGACGCCGTCGGAGCGGGCGGCGGCCAGCGCGGCACCGAGCGGGGCCGAGTCGGTGGGCAGCCGGGGGTCGAGACCGCCGATCGACTCCGCCGCGGCATTCGCGGGCGTGAGGTCGAGGAGGTCCGCGTAGCCGTCTGCGTGCGCGACGTTCGGTGCCGGACCGGCCAACGCGAGGACCCCGAGCAACGCGACGAGCACCCCGCGGATCGTCGTGTTGCGGACCCAAGGTGATTGGCAGTGCACAGCACCGGGCATGTCAGGTATTTAACAACATATATGTGATTGTGTCCGGGGTTTGCCGAGATTCACCCCCACGTGAGTGCTGAAGAGTCCCCCGGCACGCAATGCGACTCACGTCAGGGGTTTGCCGAGATTCACCCCCACGTGAGTGCTGAAGAGTCCCCCGGCACGCAACGCCACTCACGTGGGGCCGAGTTCACCCAGGACGGCAGAGAGGATGATGTGCGCGCTGGCGATGACCGTCTCGATCGGCTGAGGGTTCTCCGACAGCACCCATTGCTGGGCGATCATCAACACCGCTCCGACCAGGCCGGTCGCGAGGGTGCGGAGGTGGAAGTCAGGGAACGCGGCACGGTCGACGGCCGGACCGATGACGACGAGCACGGCGTCCACGAACGACCGCGTGACGCGGCGGTAGGCGTTGTCGACCTCCGGGCCGACGCCGAGGACCTCCTGGAACGCAATCCGTGAAATCCGCGGGTCGTCCGCGACGGACCGAAAGAACGCGGTCAGCGCCCCACGGACCCGGGCGTCCAGATCGGCGCCCCCCTCCACCGCGCCGCGCAGGACGCTGTCCCGGAGACTGTCGGTCACGCTCGCGTACGCCGCCAGCAGCAGGGCCTCACTGTCGTCGAACGACTCGTAGAAATAGCGCTTGGTGAGCCCGGCGGTCGCGCAGATCTTCCCGACCGTCGCGGACCGGTATCCGCTGGTCCCGAACACCTCGACGGCGGCGTCGACGAGGCGCGCGCGCCGTTCTTCCTGACGCTGGCGAGGGCCCGCACCGCGGTAGGTGCGGCCCGTCTCGTCGAGCCTGGGCGAACTCACTCCCCAATATTGACACCGCACAGTTCCAGATACAAACTGACACTGTCCGGTGCCAGATCACACGCCAGGAGATCCCATGCCCACGCTCAGGAACAAAGTCGCACTCGTCACCGGCGCCGCGCGGGGCATCGGAGCCGCAACGTCCCGCGCACTCGCCCGCAAGGGCGTCAAACTGATCCTGATCGATCTGGACGCCGGACCGCTGAAGGCCCTCGCCGCCGAACTCGGTGCCGACGTCGCGCTCGACGTGGCCGCCGACGTCTGCGACCTGGCCGCCGTGCAGAAGGCCGTCGACGCCGGAGTCGCGAAGTTCGGCGGCATCGACCTCGTTGTCGCGAACGCCGGCATCGCCAGTTACGGCTCGGTGATGCAGGTCGATCCGGCCACGTTCAAGCGGGTCATCGACATCAACATCCTCGGCGTCTTCCACACCGTCCGAGCCGCGCTACCGTCCGTGATCGAGCGCAAGGGCTACATCCTGGTCGTCTCGTCGCTCGCCGCATTCGCGCCCGCACCCGGACTGGCCGCGTACAACACGAGCAAGGCCGGCATCGAGCATTTCGCCAACACCCTTCGTCTCGAAGTCGCGCACCACGGCGTCGCCGTGGGCTCGGCCCACATGTCGTGGATCGACACACCGCTCGTTCAGGATGCAAAAGCCGACCTCACCGCATTCAACCAACTTCTCGCCGTCCTGCCGGGACCGCTCGGCAAGACGACGTCGGTGGACGCATGCGTCGACGCGTTCGTCGACGCCCTTGCCGGGCGTAAGCGCCGCGTCTACGTGCCGCGGTGGGTCGAGCTCGTCAGCTGGCTGAAAGCGGTGGTGACGTCGCCAATCGGGGATCGCAGCCTGCTGCCACACGTCCCGGAGATCCTGCCGCGGATGGACGAGGAGGTCGCGAAACTCGGACGCTCCACCAGCGCACGTAATGTCGCTCTCGACGACGTCGCCGTAGACCCGAAATAGCCCCCGCCCCACCCAGGGAGAGAGTGTTCATGTCACAGACCGATATCCCCGCCGACACCGCCGGCGCGAAGGCTCCCGTCGAACATCTCGACATGCTGATCATCGGTGCCGGACTGTCCGGGATCGGGGCCGCGTACCACCTGCAGGACAGATTCCCCGGCCGGACGTACGCGATCCTGGAGAGCCGCGAGTCGATCGGCGGAACGTGGGACCTGTTCCGCTACCCCGGCATTCGGTCCGACTCCGACATGTACACCCTCGGCTACCGGTTCCGGCCGTGGGAGAACGACAAGTCGATCGCCGACGGTCCCTCGATCCTCGAGTACGTCAAGGACACGGCGGCCGACCACGGCATCGATCGGAACGTCCGGTTCCGGCATCGGGTGATTCGCGCCGAATGGTCCACCGCCGACGCGCGGTGGACGGTCGACGCCGAGCGCACCGACACCGGCGCGACCGTCCGGTTCACCGCGAACTTCCTGATGTCCTGCAGCGGCTACTACCGCTACGACGAGGGCTACACCCCCGAGTTCCCGGGCATCGACCGGTTCGCCGGGCAGGTCGTGCACCCGCAGAAGTGGCCCGAGGACCTCGACTACGCGGGCAAGCGCGTCGTCATCATCGGGAGCGGGGCCACCGCCGTGACGCTGGCACCGTCGATGGCCGCCGAGGCCGCGCACGTGACCATGCTGCAGCGCTCGCCCACGTACATCATCTCGATGCCGGCCAAGGACAAGCTGGCCAACAAACTGCGACGCCACCTGCCCACGCGGCTCGCCTACGCGCTGACACGGTTGAAGAACGCGTCGGTGGCGACGGCGATCTACCAACTGTGCCGGCGGTACCCGGAGTTCATGAAGGGGCGTATCCGGCAACTGCAGGAGAAGTGGCTGCCGAAGGGCTACGACATCGACACCCACTTCACGCCCCGGTACAACCCGTGGGATCAGCGACTGTGCCTCGTGCCCAACGGGGATCTGTTCCGCTCCATCCGCAACGACGAGGTCTCGATCGTGACCGATCACATCGACACGTTCACCGACACCGGGATCACGCTGAAGTCCGGCGACGAGTTACGTGCCGACGTCGTCGTCACCGCAACGGGTTTGAACCTGCTCGCGTTCGGCGGGATGACACTCGCCGTCGACGGCCACGACATCGACCTCACCGAGACCATGGCGTACAAGGGGATGATGCTCAGCGGGGTGCCCAACTTCGCGTTCGTCCTCGGCTACACCAACGCATCCTGGACGCTCAAGGCCGACCTGGTGTGCGAATACGTCTGCCGCCTGCTCGCGCACATGGACGCAAACGGATTCGCGCAGTGCGCCCCGGAGCGGGACAGCGCGGTCGAGGAGGAGCCGTTCCTCGACTTCGCCGCCGGCTACGTGCTGCGGTCGGTGGAGTCGTTCCCCAAGCAGGGGTCGAAAGCACCGTGGCGCCTGCGGATGAACTACTTCCGCGACCTGGTGGCACTGCGGCACGGCAAGGTCGTCGACGACGCTATGCGCTTCGCACCCGTGAGTACTTGTTAACCGCCGGCGGTTAACAAGTACTCACGGGGCGGAGCCATTCCGACATTCGGAATCGGAGTTGGAAACGGGCGGCCTGTCCGCCACGGTAGGTGAAGTCGTGAGCCACATCACAGCCCACCTCCGAGGAAGAGCAGGTTCCGCGCATGCAATTAGACCTACGCGAACGCATCGACAACAGTCCGATGACGCGCTACCAATGGGGCGCCATCGCCATCTGCGGTCTACTCAACGTGCTCGACGGCTTCGACGTCCTCGTCATGGCATTCACCGCGCAGTCGGTGTCGCAGGAGTGGGACCTGTCCGGTTCCGTCGTCGGCCTCCTTCTCAGCGCCGGACTGTTCGGCATGGCCGCGGGGTCGCTGTTCCTGGCGCCGTGGGCAGACACCATCGGTCGCCGCGCCATGATCCTGCTGTGCCTGGCGCTGGCGTCGTCGGGAATGCTGCTGTCGGCGGTCAGCCAGAACGCGATGCAACTCGGCCTGCTCCGCGCTCTCACCGGGGTCGGGATCGGCGGAATCCTCGCCAGCAGCAACGTGATTGCCAGTGAGTACGCGTCGAACCGCTGGCGCGGGCTGGCCGTGAGCCTCAATTCCACCGGGTACGCCGTCGGCGCCACCCTCGGCGGCATCATCGCCGTCGTGCTGCAGAACTCGCTCGGCTGGCGATCGGTGTTCCTGTTCGGTGGCCTGTGCACGGCCGTGATCATCCCCGTCGTCTACGCGCGGCTCCCCGAGTCGATCGACTTCCTGCTCGTCCGTCGCCCGGCCAACGCCCTCGCCCGGATCAACGCGTTCGCGCAGCGGGCCGGTCAGCCGCCCCTCGACGAACTGCCCGCACCGCGCACCGCCGCAACAGCGGACGCCGGATTCGCCGTGCGCGTGCTCCTCTCCCCGGAGCGGCGCCGCAGCACCCTCCTGGTGTGGTTCGCGTTCTTCATGGCGATGTTCGGCTTCTACTTCGTCACCAGTTGGACGCCGAAACTGCTGGTCGAGGCGGGCATGTCCGCGAACCAGGGCGTCACCGGCGGTGTCCTCCTCAACCTCGGCGGCATCTTCGGCGCCACCCTGCTCGGCGCACTGTCGGCACGGTTCGCCCTGAAGCGGGTGCTCATCGCCTACCTGGCAATCGCGGGGGTGCTGCTCGTCGTCTTCGTCCCCGCCACCGCATCGATCGTCATCGCGTTCGGGCTCGGTGCCCTGATCGGCGTGTTCGCCAACGGCTGCATCGCCGGGCTGTACGCGATCACGCCGTCGGTCTACTCCCCGGCAGTCCGGGCCACCGGAGTCGGCTGGGGCATCGGCATCGGTCGCGTCGGCGCCATCGCGTCCCCGATCGTCGCGGGCGCCCTCCTCGACCGGGACTGGTCGCCCACGCAGCTGTACATCCTGGTCGCCGCCTCCTTCGCCCTCGCCGGACTCGCCGTGTCGCGGTTGCGGTTCGAGAAGACCGCCGTGGACGCCACCGCGGACGCACCGCTGACCACCCACTGAGGCGGCTCCGCCGCCCGTGAGTGGTTGACGAGTGCAGAGACTCGTCAACCACTCACGGGCCCGGAGGGCCTAGATCCCGACCTTCGACAGGATTGCCGTCATCGCCGCCCGGACGCCGGTGGACAGGGTGGGCTCCGCGACCGGCGCGAAGAACGGTGAGTGGTTCACCGGCACAGGCTTTCCGCTCTCGAGCGTGTCGGTGGTGTGACCGCCGAACATCCAGAACACCGACGGCACGCCGATCACCTCGGCGAGCAGGCCGAAGTCTTCCGAACCCATCATCGGCGACGACAGTGTGACGTTGTTCTCGCCCAACACCTTCCGCAGCTCGGCGACGAGATCGGCGGTGGCGTCGGGATCGTTGTAGTTGCGCGGGAACGTGTACAGCTCCTCGATCAGGGGCTTCGGTGCCCCGGACGCGTCGGCCTCGGCGTAGATGATGCGGCGCAGCGCGGCGTTGACCTTCTCACGGACCCCGGGGTCGAGGGTGCGCACGTTAATCGTGAACTCGGCCCGGTCCGCGATGATGTTCTCCTTCAGTCCCGCATGGAACGTCGCGACCGTGACGACCGCCGGCTTCAGAGGGTGCACCTCGCGGGACACGATGGTCTGGATGCGGTTGATCATGTTGACGCCCTGGATGATCGGGTCGATCGAATCCTGAGGCTGGGAGCCGTGTGAGCCCTGACCGTAGACGGTGACCTTCAACGAATCGGCCATGGCCATCGCATCGCCACTCGTGACGTGCACGGTGCCGGCCAGCATCGGTCCGACGTGCTGCCCGAAGACGATTTCCGGCTTGGGTGCCCGATCCCACAGGCCATCCTCGATCATCGCCCTGGCGCCTGCAGCCGTTTCCTCGCCCGGTTGGAAGAGGAACACGATCGTTCCGGCCCAGGCCTCACGCGCGCCGGCCAGCAATTCGGCGACGGTGAGCAGGGTGGCGACGTGCGTGTCGTGGCCGCAGCCGTGCATCACGGGCACCTCGGTGCCGTCGTCGAGGTGTCCGGTGGCGGTGCTGGAGTAGTCGACGCCGGTGTCCTCCGCGATCGGCAGCCCATCCGAATCGGCGCGGAACGCCACCGTGGGGCCCTCGCCGTTGGTCAGGACACCGACCACTCCGGTGCCGCCGCAGACGAACGTGTCGATCCCCAGGGCGACGAGGGAACTCTGGATCAGCTCGGCGGTCTTGTGTTCCTGCATCGACAGTTCCGGGTTCGCATGCAGGTGGCGGTAGAGGTCGTGCATCTTCGTCCGCAGCTCGTCGGTGAGCGCGATCGGCAGGTCGGTCATGGAGCCTACTTTCGAATCAGGTGAAGGTGAGGTATTTCCGCGCATCGATTCTTACTCGATGGTCGCGAGACCGGCAGGGCTCTGGTCGTTCTTGTTCCTGAGGAACCAGGCGAGGACCGCCGTCACGATCACCGCGATGGCGGTGGACGACAGCGCGAGGCTCGGCATCGCCGGAACCACGACGAACGTGATGATCGCGGCCACCAGCAGCGCGACCACAGTGGCCCGGGGCTGCTTCATCGACACGATCGCCTGCACGAGGACCGCCCCCAGGACCGAGGGAAGGATGTAGGAACGGGTGACGGTCACGATATCGGCGGGAATCACACTGATCAGCCACGTGCCGAGCAGCCCGACGAACACCGCCAGCGACACGAGGTGCACCATCGCGGCACCGCAGATAGCCAGGACCGCAGCCAGTTCGGCCCGCTTGGTTCCCGGCTTCGCGCCGATGTTCGTCTGCGCGATCAGCGCGGCCGGCAACAGCTTGTTCGCGATGTTGCCGATCATGAACGCCTGGTACATCGCGGCCGGCCCGAGGATGGGAAAATAGGTCAGGGGTTCGACCAGCCAGATGATGAAGAAGGTCCCGGCGACCGCTGCGAACGCGGTCCACAACTGGCCCGCCGTGACGTCCACCTCACCCGAGAACACCAGGTACAGAGGCGCACCGATCGACAGGAGCAACCCGACGATCATCGTGAGGCGACCCCAGCGGGACGTGGTCTTGTCGAATTCGGCGAGTTCACGCGTGCCGGACACTGTTACGGCTTCGTCGGTAGTCATCGAAAGTCCTTTCCGTGCGAGTCGTGAATCAGGAGGTGACCAGGTAGGTGACGGTGAGTGCGACGAGGATCGAAATGCCCAGTCCCCATTCGCGGAGCCAGCTCTTGCCGAACGTGCGGGCGACGAAGAGGCAGATCCCCATCGCGACGGCGGAGGCGGCGAACGCGACGATGTGGTAGCTGGATTTCGTCAGTTCCTGAAAGCCCAGCGAGGCGAACGCGCCGATCAGAGCGGCTGAGGGGACGACCGCCATCAACGCCGGATTCACCGTGCGGATCTTCGCGTCGCCCCGCTTGAGCAGTGGAGTGAGGATGAGCGCGGACAGCATCCACATCACGCCGCCGATGCTCATGGCGAAGAAGGCGACGACGAACACGTTCTGTGTGTAGGTGTCGGCGCCGAGTTTCGCACCCATCGACTCGGCGGCGATGCTGGCCGCGGACACGTCGTACGCGGCGGAGCCGATCAAACCGATGCGGGCCAGAACGGCGGGCGTGCCGAAGAGGGCGAGGAGGGCGATCGCGACGAGACAGACCGCCAGGGACGGTCCGATCGCCGACACGGCCCCGGAGCGGAACGACACCTTCATGTCTTCCGGCGACATGTCCGCGACGGGTGCCACCTTGCGAACCGCGGTCATGTAGATCGCCGACTGCACGACGATGACGACGAAGATGCCGGCAACGGCCACCCAGAGAACAGGCGAGTTGGCGACAGCCATGATGTTCGTGGATGTCCCACTAGCAGTCACATTCATGGATCTCCCAGGGAGAGTGAGCAACCGGTGAGCCGATTGCTCGAGCGATGTGAGGGTGATCCGGTGGATCGCCTCGGCTGACACCCGCTCTGTTCCGTAACCTGAGAGTTTGGAGACACACTCGTGCGAGTGGTCATCGTGCCCCGTCGGTGAGCGTGCCGTTACAGGCGACACGCTGCTCTCCAGAGTTCCCGACCCTGACTGTCCTGGTGCCTGAGAGTTTGTGGGTACTTGCTCCTTCGGCGCCCGGGACGCGGTCCCGGAACTCTCCAGCCAGGTTCATAGGGAGAAACCATCGAGATGGTTCCGAATCGAACTGACTCGGGACGTACTGTTCCGCAGACGTGTTACGAAACGATGACCGAACCGTTCCGAAGTGTAAACACAGTCAGTTGATGAATCCCATACTGCGCGTTCGCATGCCGAACACCTCATGTGAGTGGCAAAGCGTGCGCAAGCACACTTTGCCACTCACATGGGGGTCAGCCGTGGACGTGGAGCGGTTTGCCGGCCACCGCCATCAGCGCCTCCCCGAGTGCCTCGCCCTGGGTGGGGTGGGCGTGCACGTATTTCGCCGCCTGGGCGGCGTCGACCTCGAAGTTGTACAGCAGCTGCGCCTCACCGATCAGCTCGCCGACGCGGTCGCCGACCATGTGCACACCGACCACGACACCGTCCGGCGCGACCACCAGCTTGACCGCCCCCGACGTCTTGAGGATCTGACTCTTGCCGTTGCCGGCGAGATCGTGGACGACCGTCCGGATCTCGTCGCCGAACTTCTCCCGCGCCGCGGTCTCGGTCAACCCGACCGACGCGACCTCCGGGTGGGAGTACGTGACGCGGGGGATGCCGGTCTCGTCGATGACGTCCGGACGGAGCCCAGCGATTTCCTCCGCCACGAAGATGCCCTGCTGGAAGCCGCGGTGCGCGAGCTGGAGGCCGGGCACGATGTCGCCGACCGCGTAGACGTTCGGCACCGTGGTGCGCAGTCGGTCGCTGGTGACCACGAATCCCCGATCGAGGACCACTCCGGTCTCCTCGTAACCCATCGAGGAGGTGTTCGGACCACGACCGACCGCGACCAGTACGACGTCGGCATCGAGCACGTCGCCGGAGTCGAGGGTGACGGACACCGAGTTGTCGTCCTGCGTCACGTCGGTCACCCGCACGCCTGTCTTCGCGGCGATCTTGCGACGACGGAACGCCCGCTCGAGATACTTGGACACCGTCTCGTCCTCGTTCGGCACCAGCCTGGACATCGCCTCGACGATCGTGACCGACGTACCGAACGACGCCCACACACTGGCGAATTCGACGCCGATGACGCCCCCGCCGAGGATGATCGCCTTCTTCGGGACCGACGGCAGCACCAACGCCTCGTCACTGGTGACGACCCTGCCGCCGATGCTGATGCCCGGCAGCGTCTTCGGTGACGAGCCCGTCGCCAGGACGACGGCGGCGCCGGTGATCAGCTCGCCGTCCACCTCGACACCGTTGGGCCCGACCAGCCGTCCACGGCCGTTGACGACGGTGATGCCGTACGAGTCGACGAGGCCCTGCAGCCCCTTGTGCAGCCGGGTGATGATCGTGTTCTGGTAGCTCAGCACTTTCTCGAGGTCGACCCCGCCGAACGTGACGTCGACACCGAACTGCGAAGCCGTGCGGGCGCTGTCGGCGACCTCGGCGGAATGCAGCAGCGCCTTGGTCGGAATGCACCCCTGGTGCAGGCACGTGCCGCCGAGTTCGTTCTCTTCGATCAGAATGACCGATCGGCCCAGTTCGGCCGAGCGGATCGCGGCCGCATAGCCGCCGGAACCGCCGCCGAGGATGACGACATCTGCAGTTCGGTGGGACATGGGAACTCCTTGCTGGAACGGAAAGGGAATCGACATCAGTGCGCGGAGGTCGCGGCGACGGCTTCGGCGTGCAGGCGGCCCGCCCGATAGGAGGAACGCACGAGCGGACCGGACAGGACACCGAGGAATCCGATCTCGCGGGCGATCCCGTCGAGCATCACGAACTCCGCGGGTTTCGCCCACCGCTCCACCGGATGGTGCCGGGCCGAGGGCCGCAGATACTGCGTGATCGTGATCAGCTGGCAGCCGGCGGTGTGGAGGTCCCGGAGGGCCTGGATCACCTCGTCCGTGGTCTCCCCCATCCCGAGGATCAGGTTCGACTTGGTGATCAGACCGTCCTGCCGGGCGCGCGTGATCACCTCGAGGGACCGCTCGTAGGTGAAGGCAGGCCGGATACGACGGAAGATCCGGGGAACGGTCTCCACATTGTGCGCCAGTACTTCGGGGCGAGTGTCGAACACTTCGCGTAGCTGCGCGGCGTCGGCATTGAAGTCGGGGATCAGCAGTTCGACGCCGGTGCCCGGGCACAGTTCGTGAATCTGCCGGACCGTCTCGGCGTACAGCCAGGCGCCGCCGTCGGGCAGGTCGTCGCGTGCCACTCCGGTGACGGTGGCGTACCGGAGGCCCATGGTCTGCACCGATTCCGCGACCCGCCGGGGTTCTCCCCGATCCAGGTCGGCCGGCTTACCGGTGTCGATCTGGCAGAAGTCGCACCGCCGGGTGCATTGGCTCCCGCCGATGAGGAACGTGGCCTCCCGGTCCTCCCAGCATTCGAAGATGTTGGGACATCCGGCTTCCTGACACACGGTGTTCAGGTTCTCGCGTTCGACGAGGGCGGCGAGGTCCCGGTATTCGAGGCCGGTCCGCATCTGTACCTTCATCCACGACGGTTTGCGTTCGACCGGGGTCTGGGCATTGCGGACTTCGAGACGGAGCAGGCGGCGGGTGGCCGGGGCGAGCGGAGATGTGGTCATGGGGAGCTCCTTCGATCGACTGAGACCGATCGGTATGGAATGTCGGGCGGCGCGCGGGCGGCACCGCTCGACGAGGAAAGTGAGGGGAAGGCGAGCGCACGACGACAACCGTTGCAATTACGGCTATCTGGGCTCTCATCGATCGGCGTGTGCGGTCACGTCCGAGCGAGGATCAGTCGAGGATGCCAAATGACGAGGCGTTTTGGCAAGATCGCGCGTTGACTCATCGAAAATGCGCGCGTAACCCTGTTGGTTGCCTCATCGAGGAATGCGCGCGTGCGGCGCGCCTACCCGGCCCGAGGATGGATTGTCGGATAGGCCCGGACGATGGGACTGACGATGAGTCAACGCAAGGCTGTGACGAAGGCGGTCGCGACGCGTTATCGGCGGGCCGACAAGTCCGGGAAGGGCCGGATCCTCGACGAGCTGTGCGCCACGACCGGGTGGCATCGCAATCATGCCCGTAAGGCACTCGCCCAGGCGTGCACACCGCGGATCGTCAGGCCGCGCGTCCCGCGGCCGCCGAAGTACGGGCCGAAAGTGGTGGCGGCGCTGATCTTCTGCTGGGCAGTGCTGCGTATGCCCGCCGGGAAGCGTCTGGCCCCGATCCTGCCCGAGCTGGTGGGAGTGCTGCGCCGCTTCGACGAACTCGACATCGACGACGCTACCGCAGCGTTGCTGATGGGGATGTCGGCGGCCACCATCGACAGGCGCCTGGCCACCGAACGGAAAAAGCACGAGCTGAGGGGCCGCAGCCCACACCAAGCCGGGGTCGCTGCTCAAGTCGCAGATCCCGATCCGCACATGGGCGGACTGGGACGACGCGAAACCGGGGAACGCCCGAGATCGACCTGGTCGGCCACGAAGGCGGCAACGCCGAAGGTGAGCATGCCTACACGCTGACGGTGACCGACATTGCCACCGGGTGGACCGAGAACCGCAGCGTGCGCAACAAGGCCCGCAAATGGGTGATCGCCGCCCTGGACGAGATCGCGAAGATCATGCCATTCGAAGATCCTGGGCGTGGACAGCGACAACGGTTCGGAATTCATCAATCATCACCTCCTGGCGTGGTGCGAGAAACGGAAGATCACCTTCACCCGGTCGCGGCCCGGCAACTCCAACGACGGCTGCCACGTGGAGCAGAAGAACTGGGCGATCGTGCGCACCGTCGTCGGCTACCACCGCTACGACACCGAAGCAGAACTGGTGTTGCGGGGCAAGATCTGGGTGCTGCAGTCGCAGCTGGCGAACTACTTCTGCCCGCAGCAGAAACTCGTCTCGAAGGTCCGCAGCGGCGCGAAGGTCGCCAAGAAGTACGACACGGCGACCACCCCACACCGCCGCGCCGAACACCACGAAGCGGTCGGGAAACAAGACAAGGAGATCCTTGCCGACACCTACGCCCAGCTGAACCCTGCAGCCCTCCAGCGCCGGATCCAGGCACTGACCACCGAACTGCTCACGATCACCACCAGCAAGGCCGGGCCGGCCAAACCCCGCCCCTCCACGCGCGCACTCTCACATGAGTCAACGAATCAGACTTCGCGCGCATCTTGACTCGAGGCAACAGGGATCGTCGCCGCTCGGCGACCGCGAAGGAGCCTGGGGAGACAAACCCGCCCCGTCTGTGTACTGTTTGGCCGACCACAACTGAATACGCCGTTGACGCGCAGCGGGAGAACCTCCTTGTCGGAGGCGCCGTAGGAGCAACTTCCTCCCCGGGAATCTCTCAGGCCCCAGTACCGCAGCGCAGAGGCAACTCTGGAGAAAGAATCGGCCGCACGGCCGGTACTTACCGAAGGTGAAGAGCACGCCGCGCATGCGGTGCGCCCAAACTCTCAGGTTTCAGGACAGAGCGGGGAGGTGCCCCCTTGTCGATGTCCGGTGCGGTCCGGACTCAACGAAACCGGAGTCACCTCTTGTCTGAGATACCTCGCGTCACCCCGCCTGCCAGCGATTTTCCGTCACGCCACATCGGTCCCGACGCTTCCGCCACCGAGCGCATGCTCGGCGCCCTCGGGTACGACACGCTCGATCAGCTCATCGATGCCGCCGTACCCGACCAGATCCGCAGCTCGGAACCTCTGGACCTGCCTGCGGCGCGGTCCGAGCAGCAGGTGCTGTCCGACCTGCGGACGCTGTCGGAGCGCAACGAGACCCGTGTGCAGATGATCGGCCTCGGCTATTCCGACACCATCACCCCCGCGGTACTGCGCCGCAACATGCTGGAGTCGCCGGCCTGGTACACCGCCTACACGCCGTATCAGCCGGAGATCTCCCAGGGCAGGCTCGAGGCGCTGCTGACGTTCCAGACGGTCATCGAGGACCTGACGGCCCTCCCCCTCGCCGGTGCCTCCCTGCTGGACGAGGCGACCGCGGTGATGGAGGCGGTGCTGCTGATGCGGCGCGCGAACAAGGCGAAGTCGGGGACGCCCCGCGTGGTCGTCGACGCCGACTGCCTGCCGCAGACCCTCGCGGTGGTGTGCGGCCGGGCCAGGTCGGTGGGCATCGACGTCGAGGTCGCCGACCTGACCGGCGGACTCCCGGACGGTGACCTGTTCGGCGTCGTGTTCCAGGCGCCGGGGGCCAGCGGGCACGTGCGCGATCTGGCTCCGCTCATCGCCGCCGCCCAGGAGCGGGGCGCACTGACCACGGTCGCCGCCGACCTGCTGTCGCTGACGCTCCTCACCCCGCCCGGTGAGCAGGGCGCCGACATCGCGGTGGGATCCGCGCAGCGTTTCGGTGTTCCGCTGTTCTTCGGTGGACCGCACGCCGGTTACATGGCCGTGCGCAGTGGGCTCGAGCGCATGCTGCCCGGCCGCCTCGTCGGGGTGTCCGTCGACGTCGACGGGAAGACCGCCTACCGGCTGGCACTGCAGACCCGCGAGCAGCACATCCGCCGCGACAAGGCGACCAGCAACATCTGTACGGCGCAGGCGCTCCTCGCCAACGTCGCCGCCATGTACGCCGCGTACCACGGACCGGAAGGGTTGCGTGCCATCGCCACTCGGGTGCACGGGTACGCCTCCGCCGTCGCGGGCAGCCTCCGCACGGCCGGACACTCGGTGGTCCACGACAGCTTCTTCGACACCGTGCTGGTGCACGTTCCGGCCGGGGCCCGCGGCATCGTCGACCGCGCCGACCGCGCCGGCATCAACCTGCGACTGGTCGACGCGGACCACGTGGCGATCGCCTGCGACGAATGCACCACCGACGAGATCGTGGACCGGGTCCTGTCCGCGTTCGGCGCCGGAGTCCAGGCGGGCACGGTCTCGCAACTGCCGCCGTCGCTGCTGCGCACGTCGAACTACCTGCGGCACCCCGTGTTCCACGAGCACCGGTCCGAGACGTCGATGCTCCGCTTCCTGCGCGCGCTGTCGGACAAGGACCTCGCGCTGGACCGCACCATGATCCCGCTCGGCTCGTGCACGATGAAGCTCAACTCCGCAGTGGAGATGGAGCCGATCAGCTGGCCCGGGTTCGCGTCCATCCACCCGTACGCCCCGGTCGAACAGACCAGCGGCTACCTGCAGCTCATCCGCGGGCTCGAGCGGTGGCTCGGTGAGATCACCGGATACGACCGGGTGTCGTTGCAGCCCAACGCCGGATCGCAGGGCGAACTCGCCGGGCTGCTGGCCATCAACGGCTACCACGAGTCCCGCGGCGACCACGGACGCGACATCTGCCTCATCCCGCAGTCTGCGCACGGCACCAACGCCGCCTCCGCGGTGCTGGCCGGCATGCGGGTGGTGGTGGTCGCGACGGCGTCGAACGGCAACATCGACTTGGACGACCTGCGCGCGAAGATCGCGGCGCACGAGGGCACGATCGCCGCGATCATGCTGACCTACCCGTCCACCCACGGTGTGTACGAGACCGACGTGCGGACGGTGTGCGACCTGGTGCACGAGGCCGGCGGTCAGGTGTACGTCGACGGCGCCAACCTCAACGCGCTCGTCGGCCTGGCCCAGCCAGGCAAGTTCGGCGGCGACGTGTCACACCTGAACCTGCACAAGACGTTCTGCATCCCGCACGGCGGCGGCGGCCCCGGTGTCGGACCGGTCGCTGTGCGCAAGCACCTGGCCCCGTTCCTGCCCGGCAACCCGCTCGGCGGCGACCAACTCGGCACTCCTGTGTCGGCGGCGAACTACGGCTCCGCCGGGATCCTGCCGATCACGTGGGCGTACATCGCCCTGATGGGCCCGGACGGGCTGACGGACGCCACCAAGTCCGCGGTGCTCGCCGCCAACTACGTCGCGAAATCGCTCGACGCGCACTTCCCCGTCCTGTACACCGGGCCCTCGGGTCTGGTGGCGCACGAGTGCATCCTGGACCTGCGACCGGTCACGAAGGCGACCGGCGTGACCGCCGAGGACGTGGCAAAGCGGTTGATCGACTACGGTTTCCACGCTCCCACCCTGTCGTTCCCCGTCAGCGGCACCCTGATGGTCGAGCCCACCGAGTCCGAGGATCTGGCCGAACTCGACCGCTTCATCGAGGCAATGATCTCGATCCGCCGCGAAATCGATCTGGTCGGCGACGGCGTGTGGCCGCTCGAACGCAGCCCGCTGCGTCAGGCCCCGCACACCGCGGATCAGGTCACCGCGGACACCTGGGATCTGCCCTACCCGCGGCACCTGGCCGCCTTCCCGGTCGCGTCGCTGCGGGCCGGCAAGTACTGGCCTCCGGTGCGCCGCATCGACGGCGTGCACGGCGACCGCAACCTCGTGTGCTCGTGCCCCGCGCCCGAAGCCTTCGAGAACACCACCGATATCGAACCGCCAATCAAGACCGCAGGAGCAAATTCCTCGGCGCTTGCCGAGACCCCCGAGGAGGCTTTCGCATGACCGTCACCACGACACCCGCGTCCCCGCTGCTCGGCGAACACACCGCGCTCGGCGCCCATTTCACCGACTTCGCCGGCTGGCAGATGCCGCTGAAATACGACAGCGAACTCGCCGAACACCACGCCGTTCGCAAGACCGCCGGACTCTTCGACCTCTCGCACATGGGTGAGATCGCCGTTACCGGAACTGAATCCGGCGCACTGCTCGACTACGCACTGGCAGGCGAGTTGTCGAAGATCGGCGTCGGCCGGGCCAAGTACTCGCTGCTCTGCAACGCCGACGGCGGCGTGATCGACGATCTCGTCGTCTACCGTCTCGCCAACGAGCACTTCCTCGTGGTCGCCAACGCCTCGAACGCCCCGGCCGTGTACCGCGAACTCGCGGCACGCGCCGAAGGTTTCTCGGCAACCGTCGACGACCAGTCCGCGGAGACCGCGCTGATCGCGGTACAGGGACCGGCCGCCCAGGACATCGTGCGGTCCCTCGTCCCCGCCCCGCAGGTGGAGACCGTCGCGGAACTGAAGTACTACGCGGTCACCCGCGCGGCCGTCGCCGGCATCGACGTCCTCCTGGCCCGCACCGGCTACACCGGTGAGGACGGCTTCGAGTTGTACGTGCCGAACGCACAGGCCGTGCAGTTGTGGCGCGCGCTCCTCGACGCCACCACGGCCCATGACGGCGTCCCCGCGGGTCTCGCCTGCCGCGACACCCTGCGCCTCGAGGCCGGGATGGCGCTGTACGGGCACGAGCTGACCCTCGACACGGACCCGTACGAGGCCGGTCTCGGCAAGGTGGTCCGGCTGAACAAGGAGTTCGTCGGACGCGATGCGCTGCAGGCGTTGTCGGAGCAGGCCCCGCAGCGGGTCCTCGTCGGTCTCGCGGGCACCGGACGCCGGGCCGCCCGCGCCGACTACACCGTCCACGACACGACCAGCGGAACGGCCGTCGGCACGATCACGTCCGGCGCCCTGTCCCCGACGCTCGGGCATCCGATCGCGCTGGCGTTCGTCGACATCGCGTTCCGTGAACCCGGCACCGAGCTGACCGTCGACATCCGCGGCAAGAAGGAACCGTTCGTCGTCACCCCGTCGCCGTTCTACCGCCGTTCCTGAACCCTCCCACTCCCTTCGGCCCCGAAAAGGTACAGCCATGTCTCCAGCAGCCTTCCCCGACGACCGCAGCTACACCGACGACCACGAGTGGGTCCTGATCGCGCCGGGCGCCGCTCTACCCGACGAGCCCGTCCGCGTCGGCATCACCTCCCTCGCCGTCGACTCGCTCGGCGAACTCGTCTTCGTCGATCTGCCCGAGGTCGGGACGACCATCGTCGCCGGTGAGGCGTGCGGCGAGGTCGAGTCCACGAAGACCGTCTCCGAGCTGTACCCGCCGGTGAGCGGCCGGGTGACCCTCGTCAACTCCGCCGCCGTCGACGACCCGGGACTGGTCACCTCCGACCCGTTCGGCGAGGGCTGGCTGTTCGCCGTCCAGCCGTCCGGCGCCGGGGAGCTCCTCACCGCCGCCGAGTACGCCGAGAAGAACGGAGTGAACGCATGAGCGTCCTGAACCGTGACCTCGCGGATTTCGATCCGGACGTCGCCGCACTGATCGGCAAGGAACTCGAGCGTCAGCGCACCGGCCTGGAGATGATCGCGTCGGAGAACCACGCGCCGCTCGCCGTGATGCAGGCGCAGGGCTCGGTGCTGACCAACAAATACGCCGAGGGGTATCCGGGCCGCCGCTACTACGGTGGCTGCGAGCACGTCGACTCCATCGAGCAGCTCGCCCTCGACCGCGTCAAGGCCCTGTTCGCCGCGGAATACGCCAACGTGCAACCGCATTCCGGCGCCACCGCGAACGCGTCGGTGATGCACGCGCTGATCAAGCCGGGCGACACCATCCTCGGTCTCTCCCTCGCCGACGGCGGCCACCTCACCCACGGCATGCGGCTGAACTTCTCCGGCAAGCTCTACAACGTGGCGGCGTACGGGGTGTCCGAGCAGGACTACCTCATCGACATGGACGAGGTCGCGAAGGCGGCCCGCGAACACCGGCCGCAACTGATCATCGCCGGCTGGTCGGCCTACCCGCGCCAGCTGGACTTCGCCCGGTTCCGGGAGATCGCGGACGAGGTCGGCGCCTACCTGATGGTCGACATGGCCCACTTCGCCGGCCTCGTGGCCACCGGATTCCACCCGTCCCCGGTCCCGCACGCGCACGTCGTCACATCGACGACGCACAAGACGCTCGGCGGGCCCCGCGGCGGGATCATCCTGACCAACGACGCGGCCATCGCGAAGAAGATCAACTCGGCGGTCTTCCCCGGCCAGCAGGGCGGGCCGCTCGAGCATGTGATCGCGGGCAAGGCAACGGCATTCAAGATGGCCGCCGAACCCGACTTCGCGGAACGTCAGGAACGCTGCCTCGAGGGCGCGAAGGTTCTCGCCGAGCGCCTCAGCCGCCCCGACGTCAAGGAAGCCGGAATCAGCGTCCTCACCGGCGGCACAGACGTGCACCTCGTCCTCGTCGACCTCCGCGACGCCGACATCGACGGACAGCAGGCCGAGGACCGCCTCGACGCGATCGGCATCACCGTCAACCGCAACGCCGTCCCGTTCGACCCGCGGCCGCCGATGGTGACGTCCGGCCTGCGGATCGGCACGCCGGCACTCGCCGCGCGCGGCTTCGGCCGGGACGACTTCGTGACGGTCGCCGACCTGATCGCCCAGGCTCTCGTCGCCCCCGCCGACGCGGACACGACCGGACTGGCAGCCCAGGTCCGCGCCCTCGCCGACAAATACCCCCTCTACCCCGCACTGTAATGACAATCAGTGTGTTCGACCTGTTCTCCGTCGGCATCGGCCCGTCCAGTTCGCACACGGTCGGGCCGATGCGGGCGGCGGGCGCGTTCGTCGACGACCTCGCCGCACTGGGCGTTCTCCGCGACGTCGCGGGTGTCCGCGTCGACCTGTTCGGTTCGCTCGCGGCGACCGGCGCCGGGCACGGGACCATGTCCGCGATCCTCCTCGGCCTCGAGGGGTACCGGCCGGAGACCATCGCCACCGAGGAGATGGAAACGCGGCTGGACGCGGTGCGGGCAAGCAGGCGGATTCGCCTCGGCGGCGAGGTGAGCATCGCGCTCGCGGAGGACGAGATGGTGCTGCATCCGCTGACCGTCCTCGACTTCCACCCGAATGCCATGACCCTCACCGCAATCGGCGCGGACGGACCAGAACTGCACGCGCAGACGTACTATTCGATCGGCGGCGGGTTCGTCGTCACCGGCGACGAGCCGGACGTGGCCGTCGGCACCGTCGCGAACTCGCTGTCGTTCGGGTCGGCGCGCGAGTTGCTGGACCTCACCGAACACTACGGGCTCACGATCAGCGAGGTGATGCTCGAACACGAGCGGGCTCTCCGTCCCGAGTCAGAGGTCCGGGCGCGACTCCTGCACATCCGGGACGTGATGGTCGAGTGCCAGCGACGCGGAATCGGCCGGGACGGGTATCTGCCCGGCACTCTGCGGGTGCGCCGACGCGCTCGCGGCTGGTACGAGCGGTTGAACGTCGAAGACCCCGACCGTGATCCCGCGTTCGCCGAGGACTGGGTGAACCTGGTGGCTCTCGCCGTCAACGAGGAGAACGCGTCCGGTGGGCGGATCGTCACCGCCCCCACCAACGGCGCGGCCGGCATCATCCCGGCGGTGCTGCACTACGCGCTGCACTACACCCCGGCGGGGAAGGCGGATCCGGACGGCACCTCGGTGCGATTCCTGTTGGCGGCAGGCGCAATCGGATCCCTGTACAAGGAGCGGGCCTCGATCTCCGGGGCCGAGGTGGGCTGCCAGGGCGAGGTCGGCTCCGCCGCGTCGATGGCCGCCGCCGGTCTCGCCGAGATCCTCGACGGCAGCCCCGCGCAGGTGGAGAACTCGGCGGAGATCGCGATGGAACACAGTCTGGGTCTGACGTGCGATCCCATCGGGGGCCTGGTGCAGATCCCGTGCATCGAGCGGAACGCCATCTCGGCGGGCAAGGCGATCAACGCCGCCCGGATGGCGCTGCGCGGCGACGGCACCCACCGCGTCAGCCTCGATCAGGTGATCGAGACGATGCGGGCCACCGGCGCCGACATGAGCTCGAAGTACAAGGAGACGTCCACCGGCGGTCTCGCCGTGAACGTGTCGGTGAACCTCGTCGAATGCTGACGCACAATCGGTGCACGGACACGGTGCCGGGGATCCGATCGGGATCCCCGGCACCGTGGTCATGCAGGTGCGGGTTGCAAGAGACCGATCCGGTCGAATCGCGCCGCACGTTCGGAGAGTCGCTGGGTGGTGTCCGCCGCATCGAGGAGCGCCAGCTCGCGGTGGAGCACCGCACCGACCCGGGTACAGAATGCCGTGGATTCCTCCGCTGCGTCCGGGAATTCGGGGATCACCTCGTCCACGATGCCGCTCATGAGGAGATCGGAAGACCGGATCCCCTGCCTGGCGGCCATGTCCGGCGCGTGCTCGATGTCGTGGTGCAGGATCGCGCTCGCGCCCTCGGGCGGGAGGGGCGACAGCCAGCCGTGTTCGGCCGCGAGCACCCGGTCGGCCGGAATCAGCGCGAGCGCGCCGCCGCCGGTGCCCTGCCCGAGTAGAAGCGAGATCGTGGGAACGTCGAGCGACACCATGTCGGCGATGCAGCGCGCGATCTCGCCTGCGAGCCCGCCCTCCTCGGCCTCCTTCGACAATGCCGCTCCCGCGGTGTCGATGACGGTCACCAGCGGCAGGTTCAGTTCCGCCGCCAGCCGCATTCCCCTGCGTGCTTCCCGCAGGGCGGCCGGGCCGAGCGGCGACCGCGTGGTCTGCCCGCGACGGTCCTGCCCGAGCAGGACGCAGGGCATGTCACCGAACCGGACGAGGGCGAGGATCAGACCCGGGTCGATCTCCCCCTGACCGGTTCCGTTGAGCGGAAGGACATCCGAGGCGGAATGGAACATCACGTCGCGCACTCCGGGCCGGTCCTCGCGTCGCGATGCGAGCACCGACTCCCACGCGGGAACGTCCCGCAGACTCTCGCGCACGGCGGGTTCGGCGGGCGCCGGCCGGCCACCACGGCTGGAGGTGATGATGCGCAGCGCGCGGTCGACGATCTCGGCGAGCTGGTCCGGCGGTCGCACCGCGTCGATGAGACCGTGCGCGTGCAGGTTCTCGGCGGTCTGGACACCGCTGGGGAACGGCGCGTCGTACAGCGCCTCGTACACGCGCGGCCCGAGGAACCCGACGAGCGCTCCCGGTTCCGCGATGGTGACGTGGCCCAGTGATCCCCAGGACGCGAACACCCCGCCGGTAGTGGGGCTCCGGAGGTAGACGAGATACGGCAGGTGCGCCTCCTTGTGCTTGATCACCGCCGCCGTGATCTTGACCATCTGCAGGAACGCGGTCGTCCCTTCCTGCATGCGTGTCCCGCCCGATGTGGGGAGGGCCAGCAGCGGAAGCCGCTCGTGGGTGGCGCGGCGGATCGCGGCGACCAGACGCTCCCCCGCCGCCACGCCGATGGAGCCGCCGAGAAAGCCGAACTCGCAGACGAGGATTGCGGTTCGGCGGCCGCGGATGGTGGCGAGGCCGGTCAGCACCGCCTCGTCGAGGCCGGTCTTCTCCTGCGCGCGGAGAAGCTCGTCCGCGTACTCGGAGTCCGCCGCGACCGGTATCGGCGCGGTGTCCCAGGACTCCCAGGTGCCGGCGTCGACCACGAGGTCGAGCAGTTCGGGAGCGGTCAGGCGGGCCATCAGATGCACTCCTTCAGCCACGACATCACGGTGTCGTTGTCCGCGCCGAGGACCGGCGGTGCGGTGTGCCGGGTCTCGGTGACCTCGGTGCCGTCCGGCTCGAAGAACCGCAGCGGCGGGCCGGGCAGCGTGATGTTGCCGAGCGTGCGGTGGTCGACGTCGACGAGCAGTCCCTGAGACCTGGTCTGCTCCCATTCGTAGACCTCGGAGATGGTCCGGACGCGTCCGGCAGGCACCCCGATCCGGTCGAGTTCGATGAGGAGTTCGTCGCTCGTGTATGCGCCGAACGCGTCCTCGACCATTTCCAGGACCTGCTTGTGGTTCTCGACGCGTTCGGGATTGGTGGCCATGCCGGGGGCGTCGGGGTCGAGGTGGAAGCCCGCGCAGAATCGCTTCCACAGTCCCTCACTGCCGACCGAGATCTGCACGGCGCCGTCGGCGGTGCGGAACAACCCGTACGGCGAGATCGACGGATGGTGGTTGCCCTGCGCCTCGCCGACCTCGCCGGCGACGGTCCACTTCGTCCCCTGGAAGGCGTGCACGCCGACGACGCTGGCCAGCAACGACGTTCGCACGACGCGGCCCCGTCCGGTGCGTTCGCGTTCCTGCAGCGCGGCGACGACACCGAACGCCCCGTACATGCCGGCGAGCAGATCCGCGATGGGCACGCCGACGCGCTGGACGTCGTCGGGATTCGGTCCGGTCAGTGACATCAGCCCGGCCTCGCCCTGCGCGATCTGGTCGTAGCCGGCGCGTCCGCCTTCGGGTCCGTCGTGACCGAAACCGCTGATGGACAGGACCACCAGGCGCGGGTTCAGTTCGGCGAGGCGTTCGGTGGTGAATCCCAGCCGGTCGAGGACACCGGTGCGGAAGTTCTCCATGAGGACGTCGGCGCGCCGGACGAGGGCCTCGAGGGTGGCCCGTCCGTCGTCCGCCTTGAGGTCGAGGGTGATCGACTTCTTGTTCCGGTTCGCGGACAGGAAGTAGGTGGATTCCCGCTCGCCGTCGGCCGGGTCCACGAAGGGCGGGCCCCACCCGCGGGTGTCGTCGCCGCCGTGCGGGGTTTCGACCTTGATGACGTCCGCGCCGAGGTCACCGAGCATCATCGCCGCGTGCGGGCCGGCGAGTGCGCGGGTCAGATCGACGACGACCACGCCTTGCAGCGGACCGGTTCGCTCCATCGTTTTCGAGGACATGTGCAACCACCGTTACTTCCTGGCGAGAGCCGCGATATCTGGATTGTTGGTTCAGTGACCTAGTGGACTAGCCAATTAAATGAAACATCTGATCCCGCCGATGTCAAGGATGAAAAGTCGACGGGGGTCTACCCGACAGCGGTCAGAGCCAGCCGGGCACCACGAGAATCGCCCAGGCCGCGAGTGGCCCGATGGCCACGACGAGGGCGCTGTACTTCAGGATCTGCTTGTAGAAGCGGTCTCGATCGACGTTCTGGGCGTTCGCGAGGACCAGCGCTCCGTTCGTCGAGAACGGGCTGACGTCCACGATGGTCGAGGAGATGGCGAGGGCGACGATGACGCCCACCGCCCCCACCTCACCGGCGAGCAGGAACGGCACCGCGAGCGGAATCGTCGCTCCGAGGATCGCCGTCGACGAGGCGAAGGCGGACACGATGGCCCCGATGTAGCAGAGGAGCAGGGCGACGAGGAGAGGCATGCCCAGGCTTGCCACCGCGTTGCCGACGTACTCGACGGTGCCCGCCTCCTGCAGCACTCCGACGAACGTGAGGACGCCGCCGATGAGCAGAACCGTCGACCAGCTGATCTGCGCGATCGCGCCCTTCTGCGCCTTCGGCGAGGCGAGCGCCAGGACGACCGCCACCGTCATCGAGATGAATCCGACGTCCAGGTCGAGGATCAGCGAGAACACGGCGAGCGCCGCGAGGCCGACGAGAGTGAGGGCCTGGTCGAACGTGACACCGGATCGCGCCGGTGCGTCCGGGACGGTCTGCGTCGGGCGCACCTTGGTCGCGGTGGCGCCTCCCGAACCCGGCGCGCCTCCGGTTGCGGGCACTCCTCCACCCGACGCGCCGCCACCGGCTTCTGCAGTTTCCTCGGGGCCGTCGTCGTGCACGCTGCGCCCGATGAGGTCCCGTCCGCCGAGGAAGACGAAAAGGAGCACCCCGATCGCGGCGTTGAACAGGAGGCTTCCGAGGAAGAGGGTGAGCGGGCTGTTGGTCAATCCCGCCTTGGACGCGATGTCGTTGACCGTGACGCCGTAGATGCTGATCGGCGAGAATCCGCCGGCCTGGGCCCCGTGCACGACCATCATGCCCATCAGGAGAGCGTTGATCTTGTAGCGCGCGGCGAAGCCGAGAGCGATCGGCGCGACAATCGCCACCGCGGCGGGACCGAGCGCACCGATCGCGGTGAGCACCGCGGTGATCCCGAACATCACCCAGGGGATCAGCGCGACACGACCGCGGACCAGCCGGACCGCCCCGCGGACCATGAGGTCGACGGTGCCGTTGTTCTGGGCGATCGCGAAGAGGTAGGTGATGCCGACCAGCGTCAGGAACAGGCTGCTGGGGAATCCGGCGATGATGTCGTCGCTGCTCATGTGCAGCGACAGGGTTCCGACGAAGAAGGCGGCAACGAAGCCGAGGGCGCCCATGTTCACGGGCAGCACGGTCGCCGCCAGGAACATGACGGCAAGCGCGATTATGGGAATCAACTCGGTCGACATGAACGTCTCCGGTTCTGTGGCAGTGGCAACTGGTCTCGGCCGGCGCCGACGAGCGAATTGACTCAGTGGCAGATTGGCCTAGCCACTTCATCGAATCAGTGTTGTGGATCACTGTCAACCGGAAGTGTGGGTGCGGTTACATGACTGTGCGAGATACCGTGGAGTAGTTTCAGTGGAATGGAGAGTGGGTGGCCCAGTGGCTGAGCAACTGCGTCCGGTAGCGCGACCGCGGCTGTACGAGGTAATCGTCGAGCAGCTGTGCGCCCATATCGCCGACCACGGGATGACGCCGGGAGACCGCCTCCCCGCCGAGCGCGAACTCGCAGCTCAGCTCGGTGTGAGCCGCGCGTCCCTGAGTCAGGCGCTCGTCGCCCTCGAGGTGCAGGGCGTGGTGTCGGTGCGGCACGGTGACGGCGCCGTACTCGTCCGGCAACCCATCGAGGAACGCGCGGTCAAGGCGCTGCGGGAACACGCCGACCGGCTCCCCGAGGTCATCGAGGCCCGCGAGGCACTCGAGGTCAAACTCGCCGGGCTCGCCGCCGAGCGCCGCACCGACGCGGAGATGGCGGCCATCGATTCCGCGCTGGCGACGATGGAGTCCGAGATCGCCGCGGGTGATCGCGGCGTCGTCGGCGACGAGCAGTTCCACGAGGCCATCACCGTCGCCGCGCACTCGTCGCTGCTGGCCAAGCTGATGCACGAGATCTCGGGGCTGATCCGGGAGACTCGCATCGAGTCGCTCTCTCAAGCCGAACGCCCGCGGGCCTCGCTCGAAGGGCACCGGCGCATTGCGACGGCGATTCGAGACCAGGACTCCGCGGGCGCTTCCCGGGCGATGGCCGACCACATCCGGATGGTGTCCGACGTCGCGCTGCTGCGCGAGGGCGGGTAACGGGGTTACCCGCCGACCACCGACTGCGGCCGGTGGGCACCGAGGACTGCGTCGGTATCGGCGCCGAGCACGGGTGGCGCGGACGTCAGGTGCGGGCGTTCGCCGGCGAAGCTGACCGGGAACGCGATCTGCTGCAGGCTGCCGAGTGTCGGGTGGTCGACCGTGCCGATCATTCCGAGCGCCGCGGTGTGCGGATCGGCGTAGATCTCGTCGAGGTGCCGGATCGGTGACACGGGCACGGCGTGCGCGGTAAGCGTGTCGCACCACTGCTCGACGGTGCCCGATGCGAACGCCGCGGACAGTTCTCGTTCCAGATCACCGCGGTTCGCCACCCTGTCCCGGTTGCGCACGAACCGCGGATCGGTCGCCAGGTGTTCCCGCGCGATCGCCGCGCACAGGCTCCCCCACTGGGTGTCGTTGCCCACGGCGACGACGAAGTACCCGTCGCTCGCGGGAAACGCTTGATACGGAGCGAGATTCGGATGTCCGGATCCCAGCGCACCGGGACGCTCCCCGGTCGCGAAGTAGTTGGTCGCCCAGTTCACGTGCAGCGCGAGCTGACATTCGAACAGGGACGTCGTCACGTACTGCCCCCGGCCGGTCCGCGACCGCTCCACGAGAGCCGCGAGCACGCCGATCAGTCCGAACAGCGCGGCCCCCAGGTCGCCCATCGCGAATCCGGCCTTCATCGGCGCCCCGCCCGGCTCACCGGTGAGTGACATCAGTCCGCCTGCGGCCTGCGCGATCATGTCGTAGCCCGGTTCGTCGCGCAGCGGACCCTGCTCCCCGAACGCGGAGATGTGCAGCACGACCAGATGCGGGTACCGCTCGGACAGCGTCCGGTAGTCGAAGATCCGCTGTAATCCACTGCCGGGCTTGAAGTTCTCGACGACGACGTCGGTCTCCTCCAGAATCCGGTGGATGACGTCTCGTCCCTCTTCCGATTTGAGGTCGACCGTCACCGACTTCTTGCCCCGGTTGATCGCGAGGTAGTACGTGGCGTCGGGGCCGACGAACGGCGGACCCCACGACCGGGTCGGGTCGCCGCCGTCGGGGTGCTCGACCTTGGTGACGTCGGCGCCGAGATCCGCGAGCGACATGGTGGCGTACGGTCCGGCGAGGATCTTGGACAGGTCCAGCACCCGGACACCCGCGAGGGGCGCCGGTCCGGCTTGGGTGGTGTTCACAGGAGAGCTCCTGTCGCAGAGTCGGATCGGGGTGCGGCAACCCGCGCGGCGGCCGCGTTGACGTCGGTGCCGTCGACGACGGCCGCGAGGTGGCGGAGGGCTGCCACCGGGACGTCGTCGGAGAGATAGGCGTTGGCGACGAGCAGCGACCGGTAGCCGCTGCCCGAGGTGATCGCGAAGTCGGCGAGGTCGTAGAGCAGGGTCGACATCGCCGCGCGGGCCAGTTCGTTCGCGTAGCGTGCGCATCCGGCCTGCGCGGTGTCGTCGTCGCCGGCGACGAGCACGTCGCCTTCCTCGACCAGGTCGTCCCACCGCCGGACGAGCATCTCGACACCGGCGGCGCAGTCGGGTCCGAGCCCGGCGAGGATGGCGCGCATCGTGTCCGCGAGTTGGCGGTGCGCACCGAATTTGCGCATGCACCGCAGCACGTCCAGGGCGATGACGTTGCTCGACCCCTCCCAGATCGAGCCCAGGTGGGCGTCGCGGACCAGGCGGGCGTGCGCCCATTCCTCGATGTAACCGTTGCCGCCCCGAACCTCCATGGACTCGCCGGTGACCACCCGCGCCCGCTTGCAGATGTAGTGCTTCGCGAGCGGGGTGAGGACCCGGATCAACCCGCGCGCGGAGTCGTCGTCGGCGTCTGCTGCCTGCAGACACTGCGCGCTGTACGCCACGAGGGCGAGCGCCGCCTCGGCGTCGAGGGCGAGCGGCAGCAGGGTGGCGCGCATGAGGGGCTGATCGAACAGCTTCTTGCCGAACACTTCTCGCTGCCGGGTGTGGTCGACGGCGTCGCGCACGGCCCGGCGCATGAGCGCGCTCGACCGCATCGCGTTCGACAGCCGCGACGTGTTCACCATTTCGGCCATCTGCCGGAACCCGCGGTCGAGTTCGCCCACCTGCAGGGCGTACGCACCGATCAGCGACACCTCACCGCTGGGCATCGACCGGGTGCCGAGCTTGTCCTTCAGCCGGTCGATCGTGTAGCTGTTGCGCTCACCGTTCGGCAGAACCTTGGGCACCATGAACATTCCGACGCCGCGCGTCGTGTGGTTTTCGCCGCCGGGGAACCGGGCCAGCGTGATGACGACGTCGGCGTCGGGATTGGACGCGAACCACTTCTTCCCGGTCAGCCGCCACCCGTCGCCGTCGCGCTCCGCGACGGTCTCCGTGCGCGCGATGTCCGTGCCGGCCTGCGGTTCGGTCATGAACATCGCGCCGGTCATCGCACCCTCGGGTTCCGTGGAGGTCAGCGCGTCGATCCACGGCCCGAACACGTCGGGGTTACCGAACATGCGCAGCGTGCGGGCGGCGGCGTCCGTCATCGACACCGGGCACGCGAGCCCGAACTCGGCCTGCACGAAGACGTACGACGCGAGGTACTTCACCAGGTGCGGCGGGACCGCGTCCCAGCCGTGCAGGCCCCGGCGGTGCGAGAGCGCCGACAGTCCGTATTCGCTGTACGCGGCGCGGCACAGCTCCTGGTAGGCCGGGTGGTACGAGATCCGGTCGATGCGGTCACCGTCCCGGTCGAACTGCTCGAGCACGGGCGGGTTCTTGTCGGCGGTGGCGGCGAGGGCGTCGAGCCGTCCGGCGGCGTCGGCGCCAAGCCGGCCGAGCAGGGCGTTCAGCTTGTCGCGCTCCGACGCCGCGGTCCAGCGGTCGACGACGGCGCGCAGGGCGGGATCGGTGTGAGCGAAATTCATGAGTGAGCAGCATCTTTCCGGGTCGAGGTGTGGACGGGGAGAGGCCCGGTTTCCGAGTTTCGCCGGGCTTCGCCCCTGCGGAGCAGCAGCGTCATGCAGGCGAGGGACAGCACGACGTAGCCGAGTCCGAGGGCGACCACCGGCCAGATCGAGTCGGTGCGGGTGAGCAGGAACTGGCAGAGCATCGGGGCGGTTCCGGCGAAGATCGCCGTGGACAGCTGGTACGACAGCGAGATTCCGGTGTAGCGGACGGCGGTGGGAAAGACCTGGGCGAGGATGCCGGCGAGCGCCGCGTAGTACATCGCGTGCGGCGCGGTGGCCAGCACCATGCCGAGCACGGCCAGCGGCACCGAACCGGTCTGGACGAGGAGGAACATCAACGGCAGCAACGCGAGTTCGGGCAGTAACATCCACCGGATCGCCCGCGACGGATCGATCTTCGTGGCCAGTACTGCGCCGAACGGCTGGACGAGTACCTGCGCGACGAGCGCGATGGTGATCACGAACAGGAAGTCGCCGCGGTCGAAGCCGAGATCTGCGGTGGCCCAGGCGAGCGCGAACGTGGTCTTCACGTAGGTGATGGCGACACCCGCGACCACCGCACCCACGCCGAGGACGAGTTCGACGGGGTGCGAACGCAGCACCTCGACGAGCGGCATCCGGGTGCGTTCCTGCGCGACGACGGCCTTCTTCATCTCCGGGGTCTCCGAGATGCGCAGCCGGATGTACAGCGCGACGACGACGAGTGCGGCGGACGCGAGGAACGGCAGACGCCAGCCCCAGGACTCGAACACGCTGTCCGACAACAACGTCAGCGCGAGGAATGCCAGGGTCGCCAGCAGGTTGCCGACCGGCGAACCCTGCTGCGCGAACGCGCCGTACAGCACCTTCTTGTTCGGTGGCGCGAATTCGGTGGCGATGAGTACGGCGCCGCCCCATTCGCCGCCCATGGCGACGCCCTGGACCACCCGGAGCGCGACGAGGAGGATGGGCGCCCAGATCCCGATCTGCGAGTAGGTGGGGAGACAGCCGACGCCGACCGTTCCGATTCCCATCAGGATCAGCGTGATGATCACGGCGTTCTTGCGGCCGAACTTGTCGCCGAAGTGACCGAACACGATCCCGCCGAGCGGACGGGCCACGAACCCGATCGCGAACGTCGCGAACGCGGCGAGGGTGCCCACGGCGGGCGAGGCGTCGGGGAAGAACAGTCGGCCCAGCACGAGTGCCGACGCGGTGCCGTAGATGTAGAAGTCGAACCATTCGATGGTCGTGCCGACGAAGGCGGTGACCCCCGCCTTACGGGCCTGCCGGGTGCTGTATTCGGGCGGTGCCGCGTCGCGGCCGGGATTCGGATTCACGGTTCTCCCTGACTTTCGTGCTCGTCACACCGAGGTAGAGGTGGTGTGCATCACTATGGTCCGGATTCCGTGTAGAGTCCAAGACTTAATTCAGCTTGTTTAGGTGATCCAGACACATAGTCCCCGAGGAGCGTCATGGAACTCCGTCACCTGCACGCCTTCCTCGCGGTGGCCGAGGAACTGCACTTCGGACGGGCCGCCGAGCGTCTCCACGTCGCGCAGTCGCCGCTCAGCCAGACGGTGCGAGCGCTCGAACGGGAGCTGGGCACCGACCTGTTCGTCCGCACCACCCGTTCGGTGCGGCTCACGGCCGCGGGCGAGGCGCTGGTGGCCCCGGCCAGGGTCATCGAGGCACAGCTCGGGATCGTGCGCGGCATCGCGCAGGCGGCGTCCGCCGGGGAGACCGGACGCGTCACCGTCGGCTTCGGCGGCGCCGGCGGCTACACGGTGCTCTCGGTCCTCGCCCGGTCCCTCGCCGACACCTACCCCGGAATCGAACTGGGACTGCGCCCCCAGATGTACTCCGGGGAGGTGCTCGACGCCCTCGCCCGCGGGACCCTGGACATGGGCATCGTAGGACTGCCGGTCCCGCGAGGCTTCGCCACCCACACCGTCCGCGAAGAGGCACTGATGCTCGCCGTCCCCGCCGGGCACCGCCTCGCGGACGCCGGTGCGGTGGCACCGCAGGAACTGGCGAGCGAACGGTTCGTCATCTATCCCGCCGAACACGGCTCGGTGGTTCGCGATGCCACGCTCGCACTCTGTGCAGCAGCAGGATTCGCCCCCGTCGTCGCGCACGAGGCGCCCGACCCGTACAGCCTCCTCGCGATGGTCGGCGCCGGGGTCGGAGTGGCTGTGGTCGTGGATTCGACGGCGCACCTCACGATGGACGGTGTGGAATACCGCCCCATCGCGGGCGACGTCCCCACCCTCCCCATCGCCATGGCCTGGCAGGACTCCAATCCGTCACCCGCGGTGCAGACGGTTACCCGCGTACTGCGCGAGGCGATCGGGGATGTGGGCCACATCGATGCGTGACCCCTCCCCTGCACCCTCAGGGCCGGCCCGGCTCACATCGACCTCACCCCCGAGAACCCAGGCGAGGGCCGGGAGCGCGAAATCCTGACTGTAGAGCAGAAATTCAATCCCCGGGAGAGCCATCCTGACCTCCCGAGCGAGCACCCCCACGACTACGCGGGTCGATGCACCGGCATAGGCGAACGTGACCGTCCCCGCCTCCCCGCGATCGGCGGCCGGCACGGCTGCGCGAGGTGAAGCCGCTCGGCGGCTCGGCCGCAACATAGTTCCTGCTACCACTGAGCCTGTTTCAGGAGAAACCCATGACAACTGCAACATCGTCGCCGCCCGCGATGACGCCCGGTCGCGCCGCGACGGCCGCGCTCCTCGGCAGGCTCTGGAGTACTACGACTTCTTCGTGTACGGGGCCGCGGCCGCTCTGGTCTTCAATGTGCTGTTCTTCCCCGCCGGCGTTGGCTGAATTCGGACCGGCCGGCGAGTGTCCACGTTGTGGTCCTTGTCGCCGCCCCTGCGCAATGTGATGACCGCCACGGTGGTCGAGTCAAAGATAAAAGCGGGTGCCGAACGGTCTGTGTTCCGATGTGAAACACCCCTGCCACGGTGATCGGGCCTGTGCACGATTCAACTCCCCGTCACCGGTATCAGCCGCGGGATACTCTGGGATCACAACCCTCCAAGAGCGGGATGACTCGAACCGGCCATCGGCGTGGTGAAATGGCCGGGATGGGATGTGCGATGGCCGAATTCGATCCGTTGGCCACCCAGCGTGACAACGCCGGGAACATCACCGCGGAGTTGGAAGCCGACGGCTTCTCCGATATCCGAGAGATCGGGCGTGGCGGCTTCGGGGTCGTCTATCGCTGCCGTCAGCCGCAGTTGGATCGCACGGTCGCGGTCAAGGTCCTCGCCGCGGACCCGGCCGCCGAGGACCTGGAACGATTCCTGCGCGAGCAGCGGGCAATGGGCCGGCTGTCCGGGCACCCTCACATCGTCACCATTCTGCAGGTCGGCACCACCCCCGCGGGCCGACCGTACCTCGTGATGCCGTATCACCGGCACGGCTCGCTCGACGCCGCGATCCGCCGCACCGGCCCCCTCAGCTGGGCCGACACGCTGCATCTGGGGGTTGCGCTGGCCGGGGCGCTCGAGACCGCCCACCAGGCCGGAATCGTGCACCGCGACGTCAAGCCCGCGAACATCCTGCTCACCGAGTATGGCGACCCGCAGCTGGCCGATTTCGGGATCGCCCGGATTTCCGGGGGCTTCGAGACCGGTACCGGCGTCATCACCGGTTCGCCCGCGTTCACCGCCCCCGAGGTGCTGGCAGGGCAGAGCCCCACCCCGGCGTCGGACATCTACAGCCTGGGCGCGAGCCTGTTCTGCGCACTGACGGGGCACGCCGCGTTCGAGCGCCGCAGCGGCGAAGACCTCGTCGCCCAGTTCGTGCGGATCACCACGCAGCCGGTGCCGGATCTGCGGGATCCGGCCATTCCCGGTGCGGTGAGCGCGGTGATCGGACACGCCATGGCTGCCGAACCCACGGCCCGGCCGGGCACAGCGGCGGAGCTCGAGGCCGAACTGCGGGGCGCATTGACCCGGCCCGCGCCGGAATCGGTGCTCATGCCAGCGGACACACCCGTCGGCACGCCACGTCGCCGACGTGCACCGCCGACTCCCGCGACGAAGTTCCGGCCACCCACTGCACCGAAGTCCCTGGTGCGCCGGGCTCGGCTGCTCGAGACTCTGCGGGCCGCGCGACGGCGCCGTCTGGTGCTCATTCACGCGCCCGCCGGGTACGGCAAGTCCACCCTCGCCGCCCAGTGGCGTGACGTGCTCCTCGCCGGAGGCACGGCGGTGGCGTGGCTGTCCGTCGACAACGACGACAACAATCTCGTGTGGTTTCTCGCGCATCTGATCGAGGCGATCCGGCGTGCCGAGCCCGCTCTGGGCCACGATCTCGGTCAGGTACTCGAGGACCGCGGCGCCGACGCCGACCGTTACGTGCTGACTTCACTGGTCGACGAGGTCCACGACCGCGGGCTGCCGGTGGCGGTCGTGATCGACGACTGGCACCGGGTCACCGATTCCGCGACCGTCGCCGCCCTGAGCTACCTGCTCGACAACGGCTGCCATCACCTTCAGCTCATCGTCACCAGCCGGACTCGATCAGGACTGCCGCTCGGCCGGATGAAGGTTCGCGACGAACTGGTCGAGGTCACCGACACGGACCTGCGTTTCGACCTCGACGAGTCCACCCGCTTCCTCGTCGACGTGAACGGACTCGCGCTGGCCGAATCCGAACTTGCGTCGCTGACACGGTCCACGGACGGGTGGGTCGCCGCTCTGCAGCTCGCGTCCCTGTCGCTCCGCGATCGACCCGATGCAGGAGAATTGATCGCCCACCTGTCGGGGCGACATCACGCCATCGGTGAGTTCCTCGCCGAGAATGTGCTGAGCGCACTCGAACCCGACCTTCTCGACTTCCTGATGGCCACCTCGATTCCGGAACGAATCTGCGGCGACCTCGCGGGAGTCCTCGCGGACACGCCGCGCGGGCAGGCCCTGCTCGAGGAGGTCGAAGAGCGGGATCTGTTCCTGCGCAGCCTCGACGACGACCGGGACTGGTTCCGCTATCACCATCTGTTCGCCGATTTTCTCCGACGCCGACTGGAGCGCGACGCACCCGAGCGGCTCGCACGGTTGCACCGGAGAGCGTCGGACTGGTTCGCCGACCACAACGCGCTCGGTGAGGCGGTCGATCATGCCCTGGCCGCCGGCGATGACGACCGTGCCGTCGACCTGGTCGAGTCGCACGCGATGCGTCTGATCGAAAGTTCGAAGATGGGAACGGTTCTCGCGCTGGTCGCGAAACTTCCCGCACCGCTCGCGCAGAGCCGCGCCCGGCTCCAGCTGATCGTCGCGTGGGCCAACGTCCTGCTGCACCGGCTCGAGCCGATGCGGGGCGCCTTGGTGCTCGTCGAGGCCGCCCTCGACGAGCACACCCTGACCGAGGCGCAGACGGTCGATCTACGAGTTGAGGCGGCAGTCGTCGCCGATGTCGCCCGGTGCCACGCCGATGCCATCGACGAAGTCGGCGAGGAGGTCCGCGAATGCCTCAGACGTCCCGACACGCTTCCGCCATTCGTCGTCGTCGGCGCAGCGGACGTCACCTCCTTCGCCGACATCTGCGCCTTCGACTTCGATGCCGCCCGGCGACAGCAGGACTGGGCACGGGTTCTCTACCAGCAGACCCACGGCCCGCACTTCGGGATGATCGGGCACTGTTTCGCCGGTATCGCCGCCCACGAACTCCTCGACATCACCGCCGCCGAGAACCACTTCCGGGCTGCCTGGGACCTCGCTGTCGCCTCCGTCGGCGTCCACTCGTACGCGGCGCAACTGTCCGGGGCTCTGCTCGGCGACCTGCTGTATCAGCAGGGCATGATCGATGAGGCCGAGCGCCTGCTCGACGCCAGTTACCGCCTCGGCGCCGAGGGCGGCGTCGTGGATTTCATGCTCGCCAGTTACGGCACCGGGGCCCGGATCAAGGCGCTGCGCGGAGACATGTCCGCGGCCGTGCAGCGGTTGGACGAGGGCGCCGCCACGGCCCGGACGTTGTCACTGCCACGGCTGGCGGCAAGGATCGACAACGAGCGGATTCGCTGCGGATTGGACCCGGGCATCGACTTCCGCGCCCGGTTCCAGCAGCGATCGGAATCTGAACAGCAACCGGACGGCATCCGCACTCGCACAACCGAAACCGACGAAGACTCCCACATCCGGCTACTCTTGTCCGCCGGCTCCTATGACAGTGCCTGTGCCCGGATGGAGGCGGTGGTACGGACACTCGAAACCGCCCGGCGACCGCGGGCCCTCCTCGAGGCCAGTGTGCTGTACGCCCGGTGCCTCGCCGCCGCGGGCAGGACCACCGTCGCGAAGCAGGTCCTCATCCCCGTCGCGGCGACCTGCGCACAGTGCGGTCTGCCCCGCCTACTCGCCGACGGCGGCGAACCCGTCACCGAGCTCCTCGAGGAGATAGCAGGCGATCGCCGACGCGGATAGCGCCACGCTTCGGTACCCGGGAGCCGAGGCCGATGCGCCTACTCGACGGAAGAAGCCGACCGCTCGAGACACGACCGGCACAGCTGAGCACAGAAGGCGGTGCCCCGTCGCCGGGGCACCGCTCGGTCCGGGTGTTCAGTATCTGAGAGCCGAGGTGCCGATGGATTCGGCGGCCGCGGCGACGGTGTCGCGCTGCGCACCCGCGACCATGAGTGAGACGAGGTCGAATACCACGGTAGCCGCTGCGACGCAGGTGATCTCGGCGTGGTCGTAGGCCGGTGCCACTTCGACGACGTCGGCGCCCACCACGTTGAGCCCGGTGAGTTGGCGCAGCATCCGCAGCAGTTCCCGGGACGTCAGACCACCCGCTTCCGGGGTGCCGGTCCCGGGGGCGAACGCGGGGTCGAGGACGTCGATGTCGATCGACACGTACACCGGGACGTCCCCGACGCGCCGGCGGACCACGTCGACGGCCGCCTCGATGCCCATCACGTCCAGATCGCCCGCGCGGATAATCCGGAATCCCATCCGGGCGTCGTCGTTCAGGTCGGCCTGGTCGTAGATCGGACCGCGGATTCCGACGTGAATGGAGTGGTCCTCCACCAGCAGGCCTTCCTCGAACGCGCGGCGGAAGATGGTCCCGTGGGTGACGGGCTGGCTGAAGTACGTGTCCCACGTGTCGAGGTGGGCGTCGAAGTGCACCAGGGCAATCGGTCCGTGTTTGGCGTGCAGTGCGCGCAGATTCGGCAGGGCGATCGTGTGGTCGCCGCCGATGGAGACGATCTTCCGGTCGCGGCCGCCGAGGATCTCGGATGCGTGCGCCTCGATCTGCCGGCAGGCCTCGCCAATGTCGTACGGCGTCACCGTCACGTCTCCGGCGTCGACCACCTGCACCTCTTCGAGCGGTGCGACGCCGAGTTCGACGTGGTAGCCGGGCCGGAGTGCGCGCGCGGCCTGCCGGACCGCCATCGGACCGAAGCGGGCACCGGGACGGTACGAGGTACCGCCGTCGAAAGGGACACCGAGGATCGCGATGTCGTAGTCGTCGACCTCGTGGATGTCGGCGATGCGGGCGAAGGTGCCCTTGCCGGCATAACGGGGAACCTGGGTTGCGGGCAGTGCGCCGACGAGGGTTTCGCGGGGTTGTGGCATGTCGTGTATCTCCTGCACTCGGGAAGGGTGGGGTGACGTTGCGTCAGAGGTGTGTGACGGGGTCGGGGGACTTCTCCTGCTCCGGTTCGCTTTTCGAGGCCGTGGCGGCCAGCGACACGCCGCGTGTCTCCGGTGCGAGGAAGAGGGACGCGACGAGTCCGACCAGGGTGACCGCCGCGCCGATCATGAGGGCACCGCCGGCGCCGAACGACACCAGCGCCACCGGCATCAGGTACGTGCCTGCGGCAGAACCGATCCGGCTGATCGCGGTGCCCACGCCGACCGCGGTGGCACGCACCTCGGTGGGAAAGAGTTCGTTCGGGTAGACGACTTCGAGGAAGCTCGACGCACCGGAGGCGATCGCGAACACCGCGAGGGCCAGGAAGAAGATCTTCGCCGAGACGTCGGGAATCAGCGCGGGCACGGCCAGGGCGACGACGATGATCGCGAACGACCAGATCAGCAGCTTCCGCCGGCCGATCTTCTCGACCAGCCACAGTCCGGGTATGCCGCCGACCACGAACAGGACCGCGATGAGCAGCGAACCGCCGTAGAGGTTGGCGTCGCCGTACAGGCCGAAGGATTCGAGGAGGTCGGGGGCGAACGTGTACACCGCGAACAGCGGGATCACCTGGGCCGTCCAGAAGATCGCCACGAAGATGGTGCGCCGCAGGTAGGGCTTCTGGAACACCCGGAGGAAGGAGGTGGTGACGACGGGTTCCTCCGGAAGGTCCGCGACACCGTACTGCTCGCCGTACACGAGTTTGATGGACGCGTCGGCCTCCTCCATGCGCCCCTTGCTCATCAGCCAGCGCGGAGATTCCGGGGTGCCCATCCGGGCCAGCAACGTGACGACCGCGAAGATCGCGGGGCTCGCGAGCAGGAAACGCCACGCGTCGGGACCGAGACCCCGTGCGAGGAACCCGACCACATACGCCGCGGCGGCGCCGACGGCCCACACCACGAACATGGCTCCGAGCAGTCGTCCGCGCTGCCGTTTCGGGAGGAATTCGGCGAGCAGTGACGTGGCGATCGGGTAGTCGGCGCCGATGGCCACGCCGAGCAGGAAGCGCAGCAGGATCACCTGCCAGGCCTCCCCGCAGAAGGCGGAGAGGACCGAGAACACCGCGAGCGCGACGAGGTCTGCGATGTACATGAAGTGCCGGCCGATCTTGTCGGTCACGTACCCGAACACACCGCCCCCGACGAAGATGCCGATCAGACTGGCCGCGCCGATGAGACCGATCTCGGTGGCGCTGAGGTCCATGGCCGGTTCGAGGGTGATCAGGGCGACGCCGATGATCGACAACGCGAAGCCGTCGATGAACGGCCCGCCGGAGGAGAACGCTGTCAGTTTCTTGTGGAAGGAGGTCAGCGGCGCATCGTCTATGAGATGACCGGAACTAGTCATTGGGGCTCCTGGACTGGATCAAGTACGGGTGTTGCCGGTTGTGACGTCCAACACAGACTGCCTGCTCATTCGGCCGGAACACGAGTAGCCAATGCGCAAAACCGGTGGCTACGCTTTATTCGATCGCACAAAGTGGATGTGGCTTTGGCGCAGAAGGAGGGCCCGTGACAATCACCGTCGGTGAGCTCGTCGAGATTCCGCATCTGCGTCTCGACGTGTACTCCGGGGCGTCCGGTCTCGGCCGTGAGGTCACGTGGACCCACACGTCCGACCTCCCCGAACCGTGGCGTTGGGTCACCGGCGGCGAGTTCCTGATGACCAACGGCATGTCGTTCCCGAAGTCGGCGAAAGACCAGGCAGATCTGGTGCGGCATCTCGCCGACTCCGGGGTAGCGGGGCTGGGCATCGGCGAGAACATGTACTGCCCGCGGCTGACGGCGGCATTCACCCGCACCAGCGACGAGCTGGGATTTCCGGTCCTGTGGATCCGGTATCCACTCCCCTTCGTCGCCATCTCCCGGTCGGTGGCCGAGGCCACGCTCGTCGATCAGTCGCAACGCCTCGGCCGCACCGTCCGGATCTACGACCTGATCCGCCGGCACACTGCGCGCGGCGCCGCGCCCGCCGAGCTGCTGTCGGCGTTGGCCCGCGAACTGGGCTGCGAGATCCAAGTGTGCGATCGCGCCACCGGTGAACCCTGGTTTCCCGGCACCCCGCCCCTGGATCCGACGATCAGCGAGGCGGTGGTCGCGTTGTCAGAGGCGTCGAAGAACGTGGCCGGCGGCGCGTACGGACTTCCGTCCGTCGGCGACCGGGCCGCGATGCTCACCGACATCCCCCGCCACTCCGGCGCCGCGCTGGTCACGCTCAGCGACCCGAAGGTCGGCGTCGATCCGATCCAGCTCCAGCACGCCGCCACCGTCGTCGCGATCGAACTGTCCCAGACACAGCTCATGCTCGAACACGAACGGCGTTACGGTTCAGGGCTTCTCACCCAGATGCTCGAGGGCCGGATGGACATCGCCGGGGTCACTGCTCAGCTGGCGGAACTCGGACTGAAACCCGAGTGCGCCGTGCTGGTCGCGGCACGCAGCGAAGAGCCGGACAGGATGCTCGAACTCCACAACTCGCTGTGGCGGCACGCCATGCCCTATCTGTGTCTGCTGCGGATGGGCACGGCACACGTCATGGTTCCGGACGGCCCGGAGACCGACGCGGTGCTGTCCCGCGCGCTGGGCCCGACCGCACGCATCGGCATCAGCAGGCACATCGGTTCCCTGGCACGGTTTCAGGATGCCGCCAGGGAGGCCGCCTGGGCGCTGTCGATCGCCGAACGACGGGGGTCGATCGTCTCGCGCTACGGCAGTGCCGTCCCGTGGGTCGGGCTGTCGAGCGTGGCGGACGCTCAAACCCTGGTCGACCGGATCCTGCGCCCGGTTCTCGACTACGACGAGCAGCACAATTCGAGGCTCGTCGACACGCTCGACGCGTTCCTGCAGAACCAGCGGTCGTGGCAGCAGACCGCGCAGGCGATGCACATTCACCGGCAGACGGTCATGTACCGGATCCGGAAGGTCGAGGCGCTCACGTCGCGCGATCTGGCAGACACGAATTCACTGTCCGAACTCTGGCTCGCCGTGCGGGCCGCGGAGTTGCTCGTCACCCGTGACAGCGACTGGTCGGAGTCGAAGCCGAAGCAGTGACTACCCCTGCCAGCCTGACTCCGCACTTCACACCCCCTCTTTGAGTCCATACATACGTACGTATGGTGATGCGGCTACGACAACTGGACCCTCACCGGCACGGATTCCCACGACCGCAGGGTGTTGTTGAGGTGGCGACGCACCGGCCCGGCGATTTCCAAGGACTCCACCCTCGACGCCAGGGCTGTGAGCAGTGCCTCCGATTCGAGGCGGGCGACGTGCTGGCCGACGCACTGGTGGATTCCCATTCCGTATCCCACGTGCCCGGAGGGGTTGCGGCCGAGATCGAAGACGTCCGGATTCTCCCACCGGCGGGGGTCGCGGTTCGCGGCGCCGAGGAACATCAGGATCTTCTTGCCGTCTGGGATCACGGTCCCGCCGATCTCGGTGTCGCGGGTGGCGGTGCGGAAGAACGTCTGCACCGGCGACTCCCATCGGACCGCCTCGTCGAACGCGGTCCGGGCCAGCGTGCGGTTCTCCCGCAGCCGCGCCCACTGCTCCGGATACCGCGCGAACGCGTACAGCACGGCCGCGAGCCCGTTGACGGTCGTGTCCACACCGGCCGTCAACAGCGAGCGAACCACCAGCGGGGCCTGCTCGTGCGTGATGTCGCCGCGGTCGGCGGCCGCCCAGATCTGCGCGCCGAAGCCGTCACCGGTGAGGACCTCGCGCGCGCACTGTTCGTTGACCCACCCGGACAGCTCGGCCACCCGCGGCGCCCCCTTCTCCACCAGACTGTTGGCCGGACCGAACGCGTTGAATGCGTGATCCCCGTACGGCAGCAGGTTCTCGCGTCCGGCGTCGGGGATGCCGACGGCGTCGGGAAAGACGCGCAGCGGAAACGCGGCGGTGAGGGCGGTGACCGCATCGAATTCGGTTGTGTTCGAAAGCAACTGGTCGACGAGGACATCTGCGTCCAGAACCCACGATGCCCGGAGCTTCTGCAGCGCGCGGGGGCCCAGAATCTTGCTCAGCACCGCCCGCGGAGCGTCGTGGTGCGGCGGGTCCGCCTCGAGCAGGATGCTCGGCGGACGCCACGGCGTCTCGTACCGGAAGTTGCTCAGCCCCACTCCGGCGGCCGATTGGAACGACTGCCAGTCGGTCAGCGCGGCATGAACCTGTTCGTAGCGGCTTAGCGCGAACACGTCGTACCGCCGCAGGTACACGACGGGACCGGCGTCCCGCAGGGCGGCCTGGAATTGCAGCGGGTCTTGCAGGACGTCGAGGGCGAACGGGTCGGCGTCGCTGACGGGCAGGGTCGGAGCGGGGGCGAACATCGTCACGGGAGATCCCTTCGGGGTGAGTGTCAGAGGTCGAGCACAAGACGGTCGGAGCAAGACCGTGAGACGCAGATGAGCATGCAGTCGCCGGCGGACCGCTCGTCGTCGTCGAGGACGGAATCGCGGTGGTCGGGGGCGCCGGCAAGGACGGTGGTCTCACATGTCCCACACGTGCCCCCGCGGCACGAGGACAGGACGTTCACCCCCGCCGCCTGCACTGCGTCGAGGACGGTGGCGCCAGGGTTCACGGTCACCGCGAGGCCGGAACGTGCGAGTTCCACCTCGAACGGTTCGTTACGCAGCGGTGCACCACGATCCTTCGGCACGAAGCGCTCGGTCCGCAATCTCCCGACAGCCCAGTCCGCGCAACACTTTTCGACGGCAGCGAGCAGCGCACCGGGTCCGCAGACGTACACCTTGGCATCCGTGGCCTCGGCGAGATACGCGGGTAGGTCAGGAAGGCCGCGTTCATCCCGGGGCAGAAAGACGACGCGGTCGCCGTACGCCGCGAGTTCCTCTCGGAACGCCATCGACGTGCGGGTGCGGCCGCCGTACACGAGCCGCCAGTCGGCCCCGATCAGTTCCGCCTGCCGGATCATCGGCAGCAGCGGGGTGATCCCGATACCACCCGCGACGAACAGATACTTCTGCGACGGGACGAGGGGAAAGTTGTTGCGCGGACCGCCGACCCCGACGAGATCGCCCACCGCGAGTTCGTCGTGAACGTACGCCGACCCGCCACGGCCGGACGGTTCGCGCAGCACCCCAACTCGGTAGCTGTGCGCGTCCCATCGGTCACCGCACAGCGAATACTGACGTGTCAGCCCGTTGGGGAGCACCAGGTCGATGTGCGCTCCGGGCGCCCAGTCCGGCAGGCGCCGCCCCGTCGGGTGACGCAGCGTGAGCGCGACAACACCCTCCGCGACAACCACTTTGGCGTCCACCCGCAAGGCAGCGTCCGCCGGCGTGCCGGAAGAAACCGGGTTCTGTGACATCTCGACTCCTCGATCTCGCGTTTGTTCGAGGATCGTCCGAGCAGGAGACGAGTCACCAGACCATTTTCAATAGTTGAAAGTAATGCTGTTATCGGGGTCACTCAGCTGGATGAATGCCGAGCGACGTCACACGCTCGAGCCCGTCCAGGATCAGGTCGAGTCCGTACGCGTATTCGTCGCCGAAGTCGTAGCCGGGCTTCATGGCGTGTTGCGCAACGAACTCGGTGAGGTGCGGGTACTCGTCCGGCCGCACCCTGCCCAGGATGGATTCCGCCACCTCGGTGAGTTCGTCGGTGGAGCCGAACGGCAGGCTCGTCTCCTGCAGCGCGAAGCCGTAGATGTAGCTGTCCAGAACCGAGAATGCATGGGCGGCAGACTCGATGGAGAATCCGGCCGCCCTCAGAATCCCCAGCACCGCGTCATGGTGTCGCAGCGTCGCGGGGCCTGGAGTCGCCCGCGATTCCATCAGAGTGGTCGCCCAGCGATGACGCGTGAGCACGTCCCGCGCCGAGATGGCCCGTCGGCGCATGGCGGATTTCCAGTCTGAACCGTCCGAGGGCAGGTCGATCTCACCGAAGACGATGTCCACCAGGCCGTCGAGGAGGTCGTCCTTGTTCGCCACGTGGCGATACAGCGACATCGCCTCCACCCCGAGCGTTTCCGCGACCCGCCGCATGGTGAGCGCCTGGACACCGCCGTCGTCGGCGAGGGTGACGGCGGCACGCAGGACACGCTCCCTACTCAGGGGCATTCGACGGCCTTCCGCCGGATCGGTCTCAGCTGTCATCGCACAGTCTCCACTCGCGCAGCTTACGTTGTAAGGCTTTACTTACAGCGTAAGCTTACAACGTAATCAGGTCGACCTTCCAGAAACGGAGTCCGAGCGTGGAGACACCATGAAGGCCATCGCTCACGACGTCTACGGCCCGCCCGAGATCCTCGAACTGCGAGACGTCGCCACACCGGTCCCCGCCGACGACGAGGTGCTGGTCCGGGTGCACGCCGCCGGTGTCGATCGCGGCGTCTGGCACCTCGTGACCGGCCTGCCGTACCCGGTGCGTCTCGCGGGCTACGGGATCCGGCGACCCAAGGGCGCCGTCCCCGGGACCGACCTGGCCGGCCGCGTCGAGGCGGTCGGCCGCGGCGTCACCGGATTCCGTCCGGGCGACGAAGTCTTCGGCATCGGCACCGGAACGTTCGCGGAGTACGCGTGCGCACCGGCGGGCAAGCTCGCGCACAAGCCGGCCGGTCTGACGTTCGAGGAGGCCGCCGCGGTCGCGATCTCGGGGCTCCCGGCGTTGCAGAGTGTGCGCGACCACGGGCGCGTCGAGCCGGGACAGTCGGTGTTGATCATCGGGGCGTCCGGTGGCGTGGGCACGTTCGCCGTTCAGATCGCCAAGGCGAACGGCGCGGAGGTCACCGGGGTGTGCAGCACGGCGAAGGTCGACCTGGTGCGCTCGATCCGTGCCGACAATGTGGTCGACTACACGCGCGAAGACTTCGCCCGGCTCGGGCGGCGATACGACGTCATCCTCGACATCGGCGGCAACGCGTCCCTGACGCGCCTACGTAACGCCCTCGCTCCCCGCGGGCGACTCGTCATCGTCGGCGGCGAAACGGACGGCCGGTGGCTCGGCGGCACCGATCGCCAACTGCGCGCACTCGCACTGTCCCCCTTCGTGAGTCAGACACTGTGCGTGTTCATCTCGAAGGAGAAAGGCGAAGACATTCGCGTGCTCCGCGACCTCGTCGAGTCCGGCGACATCGCACCGGTCATCGACCGGACGTACCCGCTGGCCGAGGCCGGCACGGCCCTCCGTCGCCTCGTCGACGGGCAGGCACGCGGAAAGGTCGTGCTCACCGTGACGGCCGGCTGAGTCAGGAGGTGTGTGCCCGTCGGCTGATATCCTTGTCGACCGCGGTGGCGATGTCGTGCACGAGTCGGGAGTGCCAGTGTTTGTGGGCCTCGAGATCCGCGGTGAGGGCGTGGCAGTCCGGGCATTCCAGGGGGCTGGTTGTGCGGTGCTTTCCATGGCGCTGCGCTTTCCGGGAGAAGGGGTTCCGATTCCACCGTGGCACGGGCGGGTCGGATAGTCCACCGCTACTTCGACGCCGCGGCCATGACGCGGGTGATGCCCTTCGCGGCCGCCTGCAGCACGGGGATCTGCGCGTACGCCTTCTCGTCGTTCGGCACGACCACCGACAGCGCGGCGATCACCCTGCCGGTGCCGTCCCGCACCGGAACCGCGACGCCCGTGGTGTCCGGGTACAGGTGACCGGCGCAGAGGATGTACCCGTTCCTGCGCACGTCGGCCAGCACCCCGCGCAACTGTCGCGGGGTGCGAATCGTCTTGTCGGTGAAAACCTTCAACGGCTCCCCCAGGATCCGCTCCTGCAGCTCCGACGGCCCGTGCGCGAGCAGGATCAGCCCGGACGAAGAGACGTGCAGCGGCATCCGGCCTGCGATGCGCGTGTAGTTGACCACCGCACCCGGCGCGGTGAGTCGCTCGACGAACAACACCTCGTCACCTTCGAGGACACCGAGCTGAGTGTGCTGCCCGACGACGGCGTGCAGGTCCTCCATGAACGGCATCGCCGCTTCCCTGAGCCCGAGGGTCGGGGACGCCCGCGACGCGACCTCCCACAGGCGCACCCCGATCCGCACCTGCCGGTTCTCCCGCTCGAGCCAGCCGCATCCCACCAATTCGTCGATCAGCCGGGACGTCGTGGAGATGTGGAGCCCGGACCGCCGGGCGATCTCGGACACGGTGAGCAGCGAATCGTCCGAGCGGAACGATTCGACTATCCGCACCGCTCGGGCCAGGACGGACTCGCCGGTGTGCACACGTGCCATCTCTTCAGTGTGCACACCGGCCGACGCTCAGCGCAGGTCGCGCCGCCGGAACGCCGCCACACCCACCACGATCAGCGCGGCCGTAATGAGCAGCAGCCACAGGATCGGGGTGGCCGCGAACTGGCCGCCCGGCAGCTTCGGCGCGTGGCTGAACGGCTCGAGATCGAGCACCGTCTGCGGGAACTGCGCGATCGACCCGACCATGAAGATCAGGAGGAACGCGACGAGCACGCCCCACGCCACCGGCGTGAACCTCGGGACGGTACCGAACAGGAGAACCGTCACTCCGGCGAGCATCCAGATCGCGGGAAGCTGCACGAGCGCCGTCCCGATCACGTCGGGCAGGGCTCCCCCCACGTCGCCGATGGATGCACCGTACGTGAGTCCGGCGGCCACTCCGGCCACAATCATCGCGACCGCAGGTCCGAGCAACGCGAACAGGATGTGGCTCGACGCCCACCGGACGCGGCCGACGGAACCGGCCGTCACGGGTTCGAGACGCTGGGCGTTCTCCTCGGAGTACAGCCGCAGCGACGCGGAGATCGCGTAGGCCGCGGCGGCGATCGCGAGCATGGTGAACGCGTAGCCGATGAACGATTCCTCCAGCGACTGCGACCCGCCCATCCGCGTGATGATGTCCCGGATCGTCTCGCTGTCGCCGACCTGGCCACCGATTCCCTTTGCGGCGCTTCCGATGAGCAGGCCGTAGAGTCCGAGCCCGGCGGTCCAGGCCGCGAGCGTGCCGCGGTGCATCCGCCACGCCAGTCCCAGAGTTCCGGCGAGCGCCGGCGACGCGTCGGTGGGGCCGGGGCGTTCGGCGATCAGACCGGCACCCACATCGCGTCGGCGCAGGAGAGCGTATGCCGCCCAGGTGAGGACGACTGCCGTGACGAGGCTGGGAACGACGACCCACCAGCGTTCGTCGGCATACGGACGGATCTGCAGGTCCCAGCCGAGCGGTGAGAACCACGACAGGGTGCCGGACCCGGCATCACCGACCGCGCGCACCGCGAATGCCACACCGAGCACCGTCAACGCGACCCCGCGCGCGACGCGGGCGCCGGTACTCACCTGCGCCGCAACGGCCGCGACCGCCGTGAACACCAGGCCGGAGCAGGCCAGCGACGTCCCGAACGCGACCGATCCACCCACCGGAAGGTTGCGGGCGAGCAGCGCTGCCGCACAGAGAATTCCGGTGACGACGGAGGCGCCGCCGGCGAGGAGCAGCGCCGCGGTCAGGCCCGAATACCGTCCGACGGAGGTGGAGTCGAGAAGCTCCGCCCGGCCGGTCTCCTCCTCGGCTCGGGTGTGCCGGATGACCGTCAGGATCACCACCAGCCCGATCAGCGTGTAGTAGATGCCGGCCTTCCAGACACCCACCGAGCCGAGGCTGGAGTTGAAGATCGGCCCGTACATGGCGATCTGCGCGGGGCTGGCCGCCGTGGTGGCCGCGAACTCCGCCAGCTGGGCGTCGGAGGTGTAGATGTCGGCGATGCTCGCGACGTACAGCGCCGGCGCGAACGCGAAGATCAGGATCCACAGTGGCAGCGCGATCCGATCCCGGCGCAGGAACAACCGCAGAAAGTGCAGCGTCCCCTTGAAATCCGAGGATGATACCGGCGCCGGCTCCACGGGCCGGTACCGGGACACCGTTGCGGTACTCATGCCCGCACCTTCTCCACCGTGTCGGACGACGTCGTCGTTCCGTCGTCGATCTCGTAGTGCCGCAGGAAGAGTTCTTCGAGGGTCGGGGGCTTGCTGACGAGGCTGCGAACCCCGGTGTCGCCGAGCACCCGGATGAGCTCGCCGAGATGTTCGCTGTCGACTTGGCAGTGCAGCGTCGACCCGTCGAACTGGATGTCTGCCACGCCGTCGATGCGGCTCAGATCACCGGGATCGCCGAGCAGTTCGGCGGTGATCGACGTACGACTGAGATGCCGCATCGACGCCAGTGTCCCGGATTCGACCGTGCGTCCCGACCGAATGATGGTGACCCGCTCGCACAGCGCCTCCACCTCGGACAGGATGTGACTGGACAGCAGCACCGTCACACCCCGCTCGCGGGCCTCGGCGACGCATTCACGGAAAACCTGTTCCATCAACGGATCCAGGCCCGATGTCGGTTCGTCGAGCAACAGCAGGCGAGCCTCGGACGAGAACGCCGACACCAGGGCCACCTTCTGACGATTGCCCTTCGAATACGCCCGCCCCTTCTTCCGCGGGTCGAGGTCGAAGCGCCCGATCAGATCCTGCTTGCGGGTCTCGTCCAGTCCGCCGCGCATCCGCGCGAGGAGGTCGATGGTCTCGCCGCCGGACAGCGACGGCCACAGCGTCACGTCGCCGGGGACGTACGCCATGTCGAGATGCAGGGCCACGGCGTCGCGCCAGGGATCGCGGCCGAACACGGTGGCCTCACCGCTGTCGGAGTGCAGGCTGCCGAGGAGGACGCGGATGGTGGTGGATTTGCCTGCGCCGTTCGGCCCGAGGAACCCGTGCACCTCCCCCTCGCCGACCTCGAGATCGAGTCCGTCCAACGCCCGGGTTCGTCCGAACGTCTTCACCAGGTTGCGCACTTCGATGATCGCACTCATAGCTGCTCCTAGTCCGGGGAGTCGGTATGTTCTGCGGGAGCCGCGCCCGCCTGCGCGGCGCCGTCTTCGGTGGCCAGATATGCCTCGAGCGTCGACGAATCCGGCAGCAGGCCCTCGGTGTACATCTCGAGGGCGGGCAGCGTGACATCGGTGGCGAGGTCGCGGATGGCCGTGGCGTAGTCGAGCGGAGCTTCCTTGTCGGCGCGCATCTGCAGGTAGAGCAGCATCGCGCCCACGTTGTAGAGGGTGAGGTAGCGCGCCCGCGCCTTCGGGTTGCGGCTGGGCCGGACACGTCCGGCTGCCACTCCGAGCGCGAGATACTGCTCGGTGTCTTCCACCATGTGCTCGAAGAGGGATTCGCCGAGACCTCCGCCCGCCTGGAAACTCCGCACGATGTACGCGACGAGCGGGGCGTACTGCTCGATGTCGGCGAGGGCCTGCATTGCTCCCGCCGGCCCGGGCGTGGATATGGCCTCCGCCTTCTGCTCCCGGATGATCCGTAGGACGTGCTCGTCGCATTCGGCGCGCAGACCGTCCTTCGAACCGAAGTGGTGGATCACCAGGCCGGGTGACACCCCGGCAGCGGTGGCGATCGCGCGCACTCCGGTTCCGAACCCGTGGTTGCCGAACACCGTGATGGCCGCGTCGCGCACGCGGGCGCGGGTGGTCATGTCGGGTTGCGGGACCCCGGAAGCTGCACTGGTTGAACGCATGTTTAATACGCTAAACGCGCGTTCAACCGGGCGCAAGAGGTGCGGGTGTCAAGATTTCATCAAGGCGGAAACAGCCGGGCGACCGGTGAACACGACGCTCGGGCGAGGGAACCGGTTCCGGGCGCAGGCCTCGTCCAGGGCCTCGTCGACTGCTTCGCGCAGATCGACCCGGTCCGCGTCCGCCACAACCAGCTCCGTCAGGATCACCCCGTAGTCGCGGCGGACTCGTTCCATCAGCCCGATCGCGTCGTAGACGACCCCCGGGCCGGCGGGGCACCGGATACCGACCAGCCGCAGTTGCGGCTGGTCCATCACCGCACGCAGCGCGTCCTCTAGGCCCGAACCGTCCGCGCCGAGCGCCGACAGGTCGAGCAGCGTGTTCTGCCGCGGCTCCTCGTGAGGGAACAGGTGGGGAAGATGAAGCGTCATCGGAACCTCCTGGATCCGTCGACGGCCGTGGGTGGGCCGACTAGGGGATCTCAGTTCCAGATCTACTCCCGTCGCGCGGGGCTTCGACCGGTCTTGACGCCGATCTGACTCCGGCGACCGCAATCCTGACGCGGTGTTGGCGCGAGCCCTATGCCGCGGTGGCCTTCTCGACCGCATCCCGGGTGAGACCGGCCAGCTTGTCGGCATTCTCGGGGGTTGCCGGATAACCGGCCGAGGTCACCCCGACGACGTATGCGCCGGCGAGTGCGCCGTACCCGATGTGTGTGTCCACGCCCTGCGTGACGGAACCGGCGAACGCCTTGTCGCCGACACCGGCCGGCGCAGGCAGCGCCACGAATCCCGGCACGACTTCACTCTTGTCGATCGCCTGCTCGAATGCGGCGGACGCCGCGTCGGGGCTGGGATACCGATCGACGGAGATCGTGACCCGTCGCCCGTCGCCGCCTTCGTAGATGACCATCCTCGTCGCGTCGGGGGCACCGGCCGCGGTGGAGTTCTCACTCGTCGCGGTCTGCCGCTCGATCTCCGGAAAGTAGGTCTGCACCCCGTCCAACGCGACCACCACGCCCTCGGGCAACAGGTTCGTCTCCGACGTCGTCTGGTCCTGCTGCGATTCGCCGCCGGACTCGGTGTCCTGCTGCCCACACCCGGCCGCGAGCAGGACCCCGGCCAGGACGATCGAGAGGAAGGCGAGAGATCTGCGACCGCCGCGCCTGCGCACATCGCGCCGCTCCCGTGACTGCACCACGCTGGACACCCCTCACCGCTCGAAAGCGCTTGGCGATCGCCCGAACCGGACAGACGAGCGACCCCGCAAGCCTAATATGGAGGCGATCCGAGTACCTGCAGTTTCGACACTCGCCGGTGATCGGCGGACCTCGACGCCGCCAACCGCGTTTCGGCGTCCGGCCAACACTGTGAGGAGTCCACGTGACGAGCGAGGGAAGCATCCGGATCGGCAGCCGGACCATCACGTATCTCGAAGCCGGCGACCCGAATGGACCGCTCGTGCTGCACAACCACGGCGGACCGTCGAGCCGATTGGAAGCCGAGCTGTTCGATCCGTACGCGAAGGCCAACGGATTGCGGTTCGTCTGCGCGGATCGGCCGGGCATCGGCGGGTCCGACCTGCAACCGGGCCGCACCTTCGAGAGCTGGACCGACGACCTCCTGCTTCTGGCCGACTCGTTCGACGCCGACAAGTTCGCGGTGACCGGATGGTCCGAGGGCGGACCGTGGGCACTGGCGGCGGCCGCGTATCTGGACCCGATGCGCCTCGTCAACGTCGTGTGCATTGCCGGCGGCAACTACGGAACATTCGGCCCGAACTGGGCCGCGAAGTATCTCAGCAGTGTGGACGCACTGGGCGGTCGCCTGGCACTTCACTTCCACCCCGGTTTCACGCTCATGTACGAGCTACTCGGCATGAGTGCCACACATTTCGAGGATCGTTACGGGCAGGCGATCAAGAAGTCGGCGTGTGCGGCAGACCAGGAGGTACTGGCCGACGAAGACGTCCTCACAGCGTTCCTGGCGGCAGGGCGAGAGTGTTTTCACCACGGCGCAGACGGACTCGTCGTCGACGCCACGATGCTCTACGAGGCCTGGCCGTTCGATATGACCAAAGTGACACGCCCGGTGCATTTCTGGCAGGGCAGCGCAGACACGCTGGTCCCCGAGGTCATCAACAAGACGGTGGCCGACAGGACTCCGGGCGCCGTCTGGCACCCGATCAGCGGTGGTGGTCATTTCATCGCCGTCAGCCACGCCGACGACATCCTCGCGCTGACAGCGAACGATCTTGCATCAGCATCCAACTGACTGAACCGGAAGCCCACGGTGACGGGACCTCCCACTCGCACGATCTGTAACGAATTCTTCTCTGCTGCCGAAATTCCAGGGGGCGAGGTACGTCTCGAGTCTCGGGGATGAAGAAAATGGGAGGGCTCATGAGCAACCAGTTGGGGCGCCGCGCATGCGCTGCGGCACTCACTGCTGTCGGGTTGGGAACCGCTGTGGCGGTAGGAGGGGGTGCGGTCGCACATGCTCAGCCCGCACCACCGACGTCGACGACAATGACGTGCTCGAGTGCGAATCCCCTGGTCTGGGCGCCGCCGTTCACGTGGACCGTCAATGCCTCGTCCGGGGAGTCGCTCCGGCCGGGTGGGTCGGCGCTGGAGCCGGCGATCCTGCTCAGCGGCGGAAACGAACTGCCCACGCCGCCCGGCGGTCTGATTCCGAGCATCGGAGTCAACTGGTACGGCACGCGGGTGTCGGTCGACTGGCACAACACGACCACGGGCGCGACCGGCCACAGCGTCAGCGATGAGGCGGCGTGGCAGCAGAAGCCGGGAATCCCGATCAACCGGACCTGGACGGGAACCGGAACGGTGTCGTTCACCGTCACCGTCCAGACCGGCGCGGGATGGTGGTTCGTCAATTCGCAGAACGCCGTGTGCCAGGGAACGATCTCCGTCGTACCCGGGCGGTAACTCGGAGTCGTCGGCGGCGTGGCGCACAGTGCCCGCCGCCGACAGTCGTCGAGTGTCAGGCGGGAGGCCCGTCGGTCGCTTCGGCGAGTTCGGCAAGCCGGTCCGCCGAAGCCAGCAGCCAGTCGGACGTGGTGACGCGGGCACGCTGGAGGCGTTTCGGGTCGGTCAGGCGCGACCAATCATAGGTATGCGTGACCCGGACGTGGTTCTCGTCGAGTGGGTCCAGCTCCCAGCGCCACAGATGCCCCGGCGGTGGATGGCCCTGCTCCGACGGCGTCCAGGCGATCAGACTCCCCTCTTCGAATTCCACCACGTGGTTGTCGCGGATGCCTGCGTTGGTCAGCGTCATGGTGAACACGTCACCCACGGCGCGCACGCGCTGCCCCGGGGCGGCCTCGGCCAGGTTGCCGTTGCCGTCCCAGCGCGGCTGTTGCGCCGGGTCTGCGATCAATTCGAAGATCACCCGTGCAGGGGCAGCGATGACGCGGCTGGCGGTGACGACGGTGGGAATCCCGTTCTCCTCGGTCATGACTCGATCAAACCACGAGATGCAGGCCGTTTTCCGAGGTACCGTCGGGACCACTGACCGTCGGCGATCTGGAGCACCATGTCTCTTCTCACGCTCGGCAAGTCGATCGCGTTGACCGGACTGGCGCTGGCTGGATTGCTCGGTGCCGCCGCCCCGGCCGCGGCGGATCAAACCAGGGACAGGTGGGTGAACATTCCGGACACCGTGACGGTCGCGCACGGCGTTGCCTGTGGCGGCCGAATCGGAGGGGTCACCGTGTCCACCGACGCGCTGCCCGGCCTGGTCTACGTTCGGCTGAACGCGACGTTCGTCGGTGTGTCGACGACGCCGGGAGTGCTGTGCTCGGTATTCGCGACACTGCACTGGCGCAACCTGGGTACCGGCGCTGAGGGATCGTGGTCCGCCGACGTCAGTGGCGGCGTGCTCGACTTCCCGGCGGAGCCGTGGACACACCTCGAGACGGGATCCGGTCGCGTCGAGGTCACACTGACCACCGACCGCCCGCACCTCGCCAGCGCCACGGAGATCAACGTCTACTGAGTTGCCGAGTATCGACCGGACCACCGAGGAAAGGGCACAACATGCGCAACCTTCGACGTACCGCAGTGGCGGGGGCCATGATCGCGGGACTGCTGACCGCCGGAACCGCGACGGCGTCGGCCGCCCCGTTCGGCTCTCTGGGAGACGGACCCGATCTCGTGATCACGCAGGCAAATATCTCAGGCGTCAGTGCGTGCGCCGTGCGCGTCACCAACGAGGGCGACGGCACCGCCCCCGGCGTGACAGTCCATACTCCGCTCGTCTATCCGAGCACGCACCTCGGCACGCTCGCCCCCGGCGACTCGAAGATCGCCCAGTACTTCGACTGCGGATTCTCCGAGCGCATCTTCTACTTCGCCACGACGGCCGGCGAGACGAACTGGGCCGACAACTTCCTGTACCTCGAACTCTGACCGCCCGCGGTCGGGAGAACCCCTGCGTCGACCTGGAAAATCGCGGATTCGGTGAAGTTTTTCAGAATATTTAAGAAGAGCCATTGACTCGCTGAAGATCTTCACTATAGTTCTGTGAGTCAGGTCACCCAGCGGGAGGAAAAAGCCAATGACGGCCGAGAGTGCCACACCCACTCCCCCCGCCACGAGTGCCCTGTTGACGACCGTCGGCAACAAGATTCGCACCATGCGCAAGGAGAAGGGCCTGACCCTCGCGCAGCTTTCGGACATCACCGGACTCAGCCCGGCGATCGTCAGCCAGATCGAGCGCGGTCTGGCCAATCCGTCCTTCACCACACTCGCCCAGCTGGCCCATGGGCTGGACATCCCGGTCGGCAGGTTCTTCATCGGCCAACCGGACACCACGTCGCCCGTCGTGCGAAAACACGAGCGGCGCAATCTCGTCGGCGTCACCAAGAAGTCGATGGGGGAAGCCGTCTACGAACTGCTCACCCCCGAACAGGGCGGCGGTGCCCTGGAAGCGCAATGGATCGAGACCCCGCCCGGGCACGACACCAGCGCCACCCCGTTCCGGCACAGCGGCGAAGAGTTCGGCATCATCATCTCCGGCCGCAAGGACATCTATCTGGACGGGGAATGCCATTCCCTGGAAGCAGGTGACTCGATCACCTTCTCCTCGGACATTCCGCACTGGTACAAGAACAGCTACGAAGAGGTATGCGTAGCGATCTGGGTCAACGCACCACACGCGTGGTGACCGCGGCGCACACCCGCACCGGTACCAGACAGCTACGAAGAGGTATGCGTAGCGAATTGGGTTGACACACCACACCGTGGTGACCCCGGCGACCACCGCCTGCCGTCAACCCAACCTCCTTACCGTCAGGCCGCCTCCCCGGCCGGACACAACGCGTCTCGTTCTCATGATGCGTCATACCCTCTTGCACCCCCGGGTGCCAGCGTAAGGACAAGTCCATTGCTAGACACCACTGTGACAGCACCGAATACGCGTCGACAACTTACCCCCGAGGTCCGCAAAGGCCTCCTCGGCCTCGGCCTCGGCAACGCCCTCGAATGGTACGACTGGATGGTCTTCGGCCTCCTGTCGGCGTTCATCGGCCCGAATTTCTTCCCCTCCACCGACCCCCTCAGCGCGACGCTGAACACCCTGGCCGTCTTCGCCGTCGGCTTCGCCTTCCGGCCGCTCGGCGGCGTCATGCTCGGAACGCTCGCGGACCGGATCGGCCGCCGCCGGGTCATGTTGATCTCCATCAGCACGATGGCCGTGACCACCCTGATCATCGCGATCACCCCTGGCTACGCTCATATCGGGGCGTGGGCAGGTGTCATCCTCGTCGCCTGCCGCATCGTGCAGGGCGTCTCCACCGGTATCGAGGCGCCGCTCTCCACCGCCCACGCGGTCGAACTCGTCCCCGCCGGACGAGAAGGCCTCGTCGCCGGCGTCATGTCGTTCTACGTCAACCTCGGTGTGCTCCTGGCATCCCTCGTCAGCTTCCTGTGCAGTCTGGTCATCGGCGGGGCCGCCATGGGTGAGTGGGGCTGGCGGATCCCCTTCGTCATCGGCGCCGTCTTCGGCATCGTCGTCGTGTACCTGCGACGTGCACTGCCCGAGACCATGCGTCCGGAAGAACTGTCGGACAACACGACCCGCACAGTCTGGACCGGGGTCCGCAAGCATTGGCTCAGCGTCCTCGCCATCATCTTCGTGGTCGGCGCCGCCCAGGCCTACAACTACGCGTGGAACGTCGGACTGCCCGCCGCCGCGCGCAGCAACTTCAAGGAAGATCCCACCGCCGTGTTCGCCCTGACGACGGCACTCGGTGTCGTCCTCGTCATCGGGAGCTGGGTGATCGGCAAGCTGACGGACGGCAAGTCCATGTCACGCTGGTTCCTCTGGACCCGCGCCCTCGCCGTCCCGGCAGTCTTCCTGATGCTGATGTACGTGCAACCCGGGATCGGCGGCTTCGCGGTCGTGCTGCTGGGCGGCTCGATCGTCCTGGTGCTGAACATGACGCTGTACAACGTGGTCAGCACGTCGCTCATGCCCAAGAACTGCCGTGGCGCCGGAGTGTCACTGGGGTACGGGGTCGGCGTGGCGCTCTTCGGCGGCACCGCCTCCTACCTGCTCGTCTGGTTCCAATCCGTGAACGCCAACTGGATCTTCCCGGTCTACGTGGCCGTTCTCTCCGTCCTCAGCATCGTCTTCTACCTACTTGCCCGCCGCGTCAACGGCATCTTCGTCGGAAAATAAGGACTCCCATGACCACTCTCGATCTGCGCGTCACCAGCCGTGACCTCGCGGCGCCCGTCGTCAACCGCTCCCAGGTCCTCGTGGTCGGCGGTGGACCCGCCGGTGTGGCCGCCGCGGTCACCGCGGCCCGTTCCGGGGCCGATGTCACCCTGCTGGAACGCTACTCGTCGCTCGGAGGCCTGGCGTCCGGCGGCATGGTGCTGGTCCTCGACGACATGATCAACGGCCAGGACATCACCGTCACCGGAATCGTCTCCGAATACGTGGAGCGGCTCCAGGCCCTGGGCCTCGCCGTCGTCCCGCCCCGGGAAGACCGCACGGCCTCCACGGAACTGTGGAACAAATGGGGACGCTACGGGACCTTCGACTTCCACTCCCACACCAACCCGAAACCCATCTGCTACGCCGCCGCATTCGATCCCGACGGCTGGAAGCGCGTCTCCAACGACCTCGTCCGCGAGGCCGGCGTCACCCTCCGGCTGCACACCTGGTTCTCGCGGCCCATCGTCGACGACGGCGTCGTCAAAGGCGTGGTGTGCGAAACCAAGTCCGGTCCGCAGGCGTTCCTGGCGGACGTGGTCATCGACACGACCGGAGACATCGACGTCGCTTCCCGTGCCGGTGCCGCCCATGTCAAGGACAGCTACATCACCACCCTCGTCTTCCGGTTGGGCGGCGTCGACACGGCCGCGGCCGAGCGCTTCGAACAGGAGAACCCCAAGGAGGCACGGGCCGTCAACCGCAAGATCAAGCGCCTGCTCGGCGGCGCCTGGGAGCTGTGGTGGCTCAAGACCCCGCTCGACGGCGTCGTCTGGTGCAACGCCCCGCACATGAGCGGTTTCGACGGCACGGACCCGGGCGACCTCACGGCCGCCGAGTTCGCCGCCCGCGACCGGATCACCGAGGCGGTGGAGTACGTCAAGGAGCACCTCCCCGGATTCGCCGACTGCTACATCGTGGACGTCGCATCCCAGCTCGGGGTCCGGCAGACGCGCCTCCTCGAGGGCGAGTACGTCATGACCAAGGAAGACGTGACCACGCGACGGCACTTCGCCGACTCCGTCGCCCGCGGACGCGACTACTACTACCCGTACCGCTCACTGCTCCCCAAGGACGTCGACCAGCTCCTCGTTGCCGGCCGCCACTACTCGGCGACACCGGACGCCCAGAAGATGTCCCGCGAGATCCCGCCCTGCATGGCCATGGGCCAGGCGGTCGGCGTCGCGGCGGCCATCGCGGTCCGGGACGACGTGACCGTCCGCAGCGTGGCCGCCGTCGACATCCAGGCAGGCATGCGCAGCCACGGCGCAGATCCCGGCGACATTCCCTCCGCCAACGCCACCCTCGACCAGGAAGCGACGGTCCCGGCATGAGCATTACCACCGAAGAACTGAACGTCACCAGCGCAGACCATTCGACGCGGACGTTCGCCGACGACCCGGCCCCGGCCGGCCCGAAACTTCCGCTGACCGGCGTCAAGATCGTCGACTTCACCCAGGTCTACATGGGCCCGAGCGCCACACAGATGCTGGGCGACTACGGCGCGGACATCATCAAGGTCGAACGCCCCGGTGCCGGTGACATCGCCCGGAACTCGTTCCCGGATCCGGACGGGCAGGACAATCCGATCTTCCTGGCCATCAACCGCAACAAGCGCAGCATCAGCGTGGACACGCGCACCGAGGACGGCCGGGCCGTGCTGCGCACGCTCATGAGCGACGCGGACGTGGTGGTCAGTAACTTCCGGGCCGGCGTCATGGAACGCATGGGCTTCGGATACGACGAGCTGAAGAAGGACAACCCCGGGATCATCTGGGCGTCCGGCACCGGTTTCGGCACCGAAGGTCCGTACTCCCACAAGGGCGGCCAGGACGCCATCGCGCAGGCCTACTCCGGCGTGATGTGGCGGCGGGAGTCGGACGATGCGCCCCCCGTCGTCTACCCGACCACACTGTGCGACTACACCACCGGCATGCACCTGATGCAGGGGATCCTGCTGGCGCTCCGGGCCCGGGAACAGTACGGCACCGGCCAGAAGGTGGAGGTGACCATGTACGACTCCATGCTGCACATGCAGATGCAGGAGGCGTGCATGCAGCTCAACCGGGGCTACGAGGTCAATTGGGGCGCAATGCCTTTCACCGGAGTCTTCCCGACGACGGACGGTGCCGTCTGCATGGTCGGCGGATTCACGGCCGACCCGCTCCTGCACATCTCGCGCGCTCTGGGCCTGGACGAGGACCTCACGCTCCGGCCGGAGTTCTCCACGAAGGAACTCCAGTTCGACAACAAGCCCGCACTGCAGGCGATCTTCCGGGAACGGTTCGCGACCAACACCACGGAATACTGGACGGCAAGACTCGAGGAGGAGGGTCTGCTGAACGCCCCGGTGAACACGCTCGAGCAGACGCTGGCCGACGAGCAGACCCGCATCAACGGCATGATCGTGGAAGCCGAACATCCCTCTGTCGGCACGGTGAAGATGCTGAACGCCCCCATCCGGCTCTCGGCGACCCCGCCGTCGATCCGGCACAGCGCACCTCGCCTCGGCGAACACAATACCGAGGTGTTGCGGGAACACGGCTTCGACGACGACGTGATCGCGCGTCTCGTGGCGCTGGGAGTCCTCGCATGACCACGAACGGTGACGGCGTCATCCTCACCATCGACGACGGTGTGGCCACCGTGACGATCAACCGTCCGCACGTGCTGAACGCCGTCGACGGTCCCACCACGGCGCGCCTGAACGACATCTGGGAACAGTTGGAGCGGGACAACCGCATTCGTGCGGTCGTCGTCACCGGCGCCGGGCCGAAGGCCTTCTGCACCGGGGCCGACATGACGGCCTCCGCGGTGAACAGGACCGGGCTGGAGTACTGGGCCGAACTGGACGCCAACGGCTTCGGCGGACTGAGTCTGCGCACCACCCTGGACGTGCCGGTGATCGCCAAGGTGAACGGCTACGCACTGGGCGGTGGCATGGAAATCGTTCTGGGCGCGGACATCGTGGTAGCCGCCGACAGCGCCCGGTTCGGTCTGACGGAGCCGCGTGTCGGTCGACTGGCGCTCGACGGCGGCATCCATCAACTGGTGCGCCGGGTTCCCCACACCCAGGCGATGGGGATGCTCCTGACCGGACGCAAGGCCGACGCCGCCGAGATGCAGGCCATGGGTCTCGTCAACGAGGTGGTCCCGGCCGGGGAGCTGGACGCCGCCGTGGATCGCTGGCTCGACCAGATCCGGGCGTGCGCGCCCACCTCGCTGCGGGCGGTCAAGCAGATGGTCACGCGTACCGCCCATCTCACCGCCGCCGAGGCTCGGGGACTGCGACTTCCGGCACTCATGGCCGCCTTGGACAGCAAGGACTCCGCCGAAGGCGTGCTGGCGTTCCAGGAAAAGCGCGCGCCCGTGTGGTCCGGCGCGTAGCTCGAACGGAAAGGAAGAATCATGCGCGAATCATTGGAACACGGGGTGTGGGGCGTCGTCGCCACACCGTTCATCGGCAGCACCCAGGATGTCGACACCGACAGCCTCGCGAATCTGGCAGAACACTACGAGCGGATCGGCGCCATCGGATTGACGGTGCTCGGGGTGTTCGGTGAAGCCGCGGCACTGTCCACGGATGAGCGAGCCCTCGTGCTCGAAACGGTCACCGAGGCTTCCGATCTCCCGCTGGTGGTGGGTGTCACCGCTCTTGCCACCCGCCCCGTCGTCGACGAGATCCGTGCCGCCCGGGCCGCGGCCGGCGAGCGGATCCGGGCGTTCATGGTGCAGGCCAACTCGGCCGACGCCGACGTCGTCACCGACCATCTGCAGGCCGTGCACCGCGTGACCGGCGCCCCGATCGTGGTGCAGGACTACCCCGCCGCCAGCGGGGTCGCCATCCGCCCGGCCTCGCTGGCCGCCGTCGTGCGGCGTTGCGAGTTCGTGGCGGCGGTCAAGGCGGAGGCGCCACCGACGTCCGTGGCCATCGCCGAACTCACCGCTGCCGTTGAGGTCTCGGTGTTCGGCGGACTCGGCGGGCAGGGCCTCCTGGACGAACTGAACTCCGGCGCCGCAGGCGCCATGACCGGATTCTCCTACCCCGAAGCGCTGGTGGCCTGTGTCCGGGCCTGGCAGTCGGGCGGATACGAGGCCGCACGCGAAGTGCTGCAACCGTTCCTGCCCCTCGTCAACTTCGAGCAGCAGGCCAGGATCGCCCTCTCCGTCCGCAAGGAGCTGCTGCTACAGCGCGGACTGATCCGGGACTCGGCGGTGCGTGCCCCGGCCGCACCGTTCCCGGAGGTGCTCCGCGACAGTCTGACAACGCATCTGGCCGAGGCCGCGCAGGCCTTCGACGCACTCACCGCCGGGAGGATCTGATGGATCTCGGAATCGGCGGCAAGACGGCGCTCGTCGCCGCATCCACCGGCGGCCTCGGCCTCGCCGTCGCCCGGGCCCTCGCGGCCGAGGGCGCACGCGTGGCGATCACCGGACGGCGGCGCGAGCGCGCCGAGCAGATCGCGTCGTCGCTGGGCGGTGCCATCGCGATCGAGGCCGACCTCAGCACCCCGGAAGGCACGGCGACCGCCGTCGAGCGCACCGAAGCGGAACTCGGGCCGGTCGACATCGTGGTCCTCAACGGTCCCGGGCCCAGACCTGGCGCGGCGGCGACCCTGGGCTCGGACGATCTCGCGGCCGCCTTCGACATCCTGCTCCGCCCGCACCACGCACTCGTCTCGACCGTCCTCCCCGGCATGCGGGAACGTCGCTGGGGCCGGATTCTGGCCATCGGATCCTCCGGAGTTGCCGCGCCCCTGCCCAATCTGGCGATGTCCAACACGGGCCGCGCGGCTCTGGCGGGGTACCTCAAGACCCTCGCCGCCGAGGTCGCCCTCGACTGCGTCACCGTCAACCTGTTGCTGCCGGGGCGGATCGCCACCGACCGGGTGGCCGAGTTGGATGCGGCCGCCGCCAAGCGCCGCGGTGTCACCGTCACCGACATCGAAATCGAATCGCGCAAGACGATCCCGGCCCGCCGGTACGGCGCCCCCGACGAATTCGGCGCCGCCGCCGCGTTCCTGTGCAGCGCCCCGGCGTCGTACATCACCGGCGTCGCACTCCGCTGCGACGGCGGCCTGATCCGCAGCCTCTAGGGCTCAGCCCTCCACCTCTCCAGGAGACACCATGACCACGACCGTCACCGAGCCCACCGGCTCACACATCCGGAACGAAGTCCCGACCGCGCAGCACCTCGTGAACGGCGAATGGCTGGGCGAAGCGGACACCGCGCGCTGGAACCCGGCCCGCCCGAACGAACTCGCCGCCTACTCACCGAGTGGTGGTACCGCCGAGGTGGACGCCGCCGTCGCGGCGGCCGCCGCGGCGCAGCCGGCCTGGGCCGCGCTCCCCGCACCGGCCCGCGGCGCCATCCTGATCAAGGCGGCAAACCTGTTGCAGGAACGGGGATCCGCGGTGGCGGCGGACCTCGTCCGGGAAGAAGGCAAGACCCTGGCCGAGGCCCGGGGCGAAGTCACGCGCGCCGTGGACGTACTGCGGTTCTTCGGGTCCCTGGGATGGGCGGCCACCGGCGAGGTGCTCCCCAGCGGGCTGCCCGGGACCAGCATCACGACTCGCCGCGAGCCCCTGGGCGTCTTCGCCCTCATCACGCCGTGGAACTTTCCCATCGCCATCCCGGCGTGGAAGACCGCACCCGCACTGATCTCGGGCAACACCGTGGTTCTCAAGCCCGCCGAACTGACGCCCCTGTCGGCCACCCACCTCGCCCGCGCCCTCCAGGACGCCGGTCTCCCCGCCGGGGTCTTCAACGTGGTCCACGGCAAGGGACGGGTGGTCGGCGACGCCCTGGCCCGCGACCCCCGCGTCGCCGGGCTGTCCTTCACCGGCTCCACCACCGTCGGGTTGGGGCTGCAGGACATCCTGAACTCCCGCCGGGCCCGGGTCCAACTGGAGATGGGCGGCAAGAACGCCGTGCTGGTGCTCGACGACGCCCGGAACGCCGCACAGGTGGTGGCCGCGGGCGCGTTCGGGCTCACCGGGCAGGCCTGCACGGCGACGTCCCGCGTGTACGTCACCCCGGGCATCCGCGATGCGTTCCTCGAGGCGCTGGTCGAGGAGGCCGCACGGTACGTTCCTGGCGACGGTTCGGCAGACACGACCCGCATGGGCGCGGTGGTGAGCCGCGCGCAGTTCGAGCAGGATCAGGAGGCAGTGCGTTCGGCCGTTCTCCGGGGCGCCACATTGCGGCATGGCGACTACGCCGGAGACACGTCCGCCGGGTTCTTCTTCCCGGCCACCGTGCTCACCGATCTTCCGCTCGACGACCCGGCGGTCACGGACGAGATCTTCGGGCCGGTCGTCGCGGTCCTGGAGGTCGCCGATTACGAGGCCGGGCTCGCCGCCGTCAACGATTCCCGTTACGGACTCACCGCGGGCATCTGCACCGACAGCTTGACGCGCTCGACAGACTTCGCCGCCCGGGCGCAGGCCGGCGTCGTCAAGATCAACCGCCCGACGGCCGGGTTGGACCTGAACGTGCCGTTCGGCGGGGTGAAGGACTCGTCCACGAATACGTTCCGGGAGCAGGGCCGCAGCGCCGTGGACTTCTACACCTGGGGGAAGACCGTGTACACCGGCGTCTGATCGCGGATGTCCTTTTTGTGTGTGTGGCGGAAACGGTGGCTGTGCTGTACAACTAAAACAGCGAGACCGGTTTGTGACATGAACCACACCTAAACGTTACTTTTACACACGGCAACATTGATATGGACAACAGTTCCGGGGGGAACGGATCCGCGCAGGCAGATCCGTTTCGGGAACGGTAAGGACACCACATGCTGTTCCCGATGGCGCCGACCGATTCACTGTTTCTGCTCGGCGAGTCCCGCGAGCATCCGATGCACGTCGGCGGCCTCGCGGTGTTCACCCCGGCCGAGGGATCGTCCGCGGCCGACGTGCGCGCGATGTTCGATGCGGCGCTGGTCGGCGACCGGGTGGCGGCGCCCTTCCGTAAACGGGCTCGCCGCTCGGTGACCTCGCTCGGCCAGTGGGGCTGGGACACCCTCCGGGACGACGAGGTCGATCTGGAACATCACGTCCGCCGTGACGCGCTGCCCCAGCCGGGCGGAATGGCTGAGCTGATGACCCTGGTGTCGCGGTTGCACGGCACCTTGCTCGACCGCAGCCGTCCGCTGTGGGAAATGCACCTGATCGAGGGGCTCGCCGACGGCCGGTATGCCGTCTACACCAAGATCCACCACGCCCTCGCCGACGGTGCGTCCGCGATGCGACTGCTCCGCGACAGCATGAGCGAGGACCCGCACCGACGGAACATGCCCACACCCTGGCAGCCCCGCAACCCGCTGTCGGCCGTGCCGGATGCGGGCGTGGCCGTCACGCCGGGTCCCGGGTCCGCGCTTCCGGCCATGGCATGGGATGCGGCCCGCTCCGCGGCGGGCGAGGTGGCCGGACTGCTGCCCGCGGCGCTGGGCACCGTGGACCGTGCCCTGCACGGCAAGGGTGGTGCGTTGTCGCTCACCGCACCGCACACCCTGTTCAACGTGCCGATCAGCGGGGCCCGTCACGTCGCCGCCCGCTCGTTCCCGATCGAACGGATCCGGCTGCTGGCCAAGCACGCCGACGCCACCATCAACGACATCGTGCTGACGATGTGCGCGGGCACCCTGCGGGCCTACCTGCACACCCGCGACGCGTTGCCGGACAACCCCCTGATCGCAATGGTCCCGGTGTCCCTGCGCGCGCCGGAGACCGGAACCGGTGACCGCGCGCCCGGAGGCAACCGGGTCGGGGTGCTCATGTGCAACCTGGCCACCCACCTTCCCGACCCCGCGCACCGCCTCGAGACCGTGCGCAACTGCATGAACGAGGGCAAGGCCGCATTGCAGGCGATGAGCCCCGCCCAGGTGCTCGCGATGAGCGCTCTCGGCGCGGCTCCACTCGGAGTCGAGATGTTCCTCGGCCGGCGGGGACCGCTGCGTCCGCCGTTCAACGTCGTCATCTCCAACGTCGCCGGACCCCGAACCCCGTTGTACTGGAACGGCGCCCGCCTCGAATCCCTCTACCCGCTCTCGATCCCCACCACCGGGCAGGCACTCAACATCACCTGCACCAGCAGCGACGACCAGATCGTCTTCGGCCTCACCGGCTGCCGCCGCACCGTCCCGGATCTGCACCCCATGCTCGACCAACTCGACGCCGAACTCGACCTCCTCGAAACCGCCGTCGGACTGTGACGCACGAGCACGGCGAGTACTCTCGAGCGCCTGGACAATTCTCAGGTGAGAGCCGCAAGTTCGGCCGAGCGCCAGGTACCGTCCGGGACCGCCAGCGACAGCAGGGCCTCCGGATCACCGACCGGCGGATAGATCGCCACGGTGTTGATCGACTTCTTCACCACCGCGCCCTCCTCGCCTGTCATCTGCACCTCTCGGTCCCACCCGGAGGCGAAGACCGCCCCGGCCGGTCCGAGTGCCAGGCACGTGACGTAGGAGGCGGGAGCGAACGGCACGAGATCGCGGCCGAGCAGATCGGCGACGGCGTTGTGCCCGACGAACTTTCCCTGCGGTAGCGCGTGCTGGCAGCTCTGCATTACGACGTGGCCGGGTTCGGCATACGCGGCGGCGGTATCTCCCGCGGCGAACACGTCCGCAAGACCTGCCACCTTCAAATGCGCGTCGACGGTGAGGCGGCCGAGGCGATCTCGTTCGCCGGGGATGTGCGCTGTCAGCGGGCTGGCCTGCATGCCCGCCGTCCAGATCACGGTGTTCGCGGCGATTCGGGTGCCGTCGGCGAGCTGCACTCCGTGCTCGTCAATCGAGGTCACGTCCACGCCGAGAAGGACTTCGACGCCGAGCGTGTCGAGTGCTTCGAGGATCGCCGGACGCGGTCCCTCACCGAGCCCGGATCCGACGACGTCACCGCGATCGAGCAGGATCACCCGGATCGGCGCATCCCCGGCGATCTCGCGGAGTCGATCGGTGAGTTCGGTTGCGATCTCGAGTCCGGTGAATCCTGCCCCGATCACGACCACCGTGTACCGGCCCTCCGAGTCCGGGCGCGCGGGCAGACTGCGCAGGTGCCCGTCGAGGTAGGTGGCGGAACCGAGCGTGTCGATGTCGAAGAGATGCTGGGCACCGGGAATGGTGGGGGTGACGAGTTGGCTCCCCGTGGCCAGCACCAGACGGTCGTAGCTCAGCGACGTGGCATCACCGGTCCGGGTGATCCCGTGAGCCTGATTGGTGGTGGTATCGATGGCGGTGATCGTGGCCGCGACCCGCTCCACTCCGATGGGGCCGAGCAGCCCGTCGAGGGAGCAGCGTTTGTTCTCCGGCTCCCGCTCGTAGAGGCGGGGCCGGAGGACGTGGTCGTCACCGGCATCGACCAGTGTGATCGTGAGGTCGGTCCGCGGCACGCCCGCATCGCGCCGCAGCCGCGCGGCGCTGGCCGCCGCCCAGACCCCTGCGAAACCGCCTCCAATAATCAGGACATTTGACATCTAGATTCTCCTTACGCGTGAGCAGCCAACCTCGGACGGACGATTGAGAACTACGGGTGTCGCCTGCGATCAGCCCCGGTCGTACGCCTGGCGCATCCGGTCGGCGAGTCCCGGCGCATGTCGTTCAGCCTCGATCCGGACGTCGTCGACGCTCTGACCGGCCAACTCCCGCCGCCACGCCAAATCTGCCTTCCGCATCGCCATCGACACCGCGCACGGCATCGACAACTGGCCGGCGGGCATGTCTGCGCCGACGCCCTGGGCGCGGATCTCGGTGCACCGAAACGCCTCCTCGGCACCCTCGATAGCGGTGACGACGTCCAGGACGCTGATGTGCTTGGCCGAGCGGGTCAACACGAACCCTCCCGCGGCACCAGGAACGGAGGTCAAGATCCCTGCACGCACGAGCGCCTGCAACTGTTTGTTCAGATACGGCGCAGGCAGATCGTAACTGCGCGCGAGCGCAGCAGTCGACACCGGACGATCATCATCCACCCACGCCAGCGACAGCACAACGTGCATCGCCCACTCGACACCTCGCGACATCCGCATAACCTAGATACTAAATATCCAGATACATGCCGTCAAGGCGCCGCAACTCGGCCGGTATGGCCCGAGCGGGCGCCCGACGTACTCAGCCCGTCACTGCCGTCCGGGGCGGGGGTGTCGGGGTGAGATGCGAAGTCGCTTGTTCGGCTTGCTGTTCGCCGGTAGGTGCTGTCGGGCCCGATCGTGCCCGAAGCGCCGATCCGATTCGGTCAGCCCGCCCCAGACGCCGTAGGGTTCGCCGACCTCGAGTGCGTGGCGTTGGCATTCGTGTCGGACCGGGCAACCCTGGCAGAGTTCCTGCGCCTGCCTCTCCCGGCGAATTCGCGTTGCTCTGCTTTCGCTGTCCGGCCCGAAGAAGAGATCCGACCGGGTGGTTCGGCACAGCGCGCGGGTCTGCCAGTCCCAGAGATCGGAGTGGGGAGTCAGCAGACGAACGGTGAGCGTCAAAGATGGCATGGGATAGTCGTTTCCGACGCCTAGTGGTCTTCTTCGCCGATTCTGTGGACGTGGATCAGGTTGGTCGAGCCTACGGTGCCCGGCGGCGACCCCGCCACGATCACCACGAGTTCACCCTTCTGGTACCGGCCCAACCCGAGCAGCGCGTTGTCGACCTGCCGCACCATCGCATCCGTGCTGTCGACCGGGTCGACGGTGAACGTCTCCGTCCCCCACGTCAACGACAACTGGCTGCGCACCTCCGGCAACGGCGTGAACGCCAGCAACGGCAACGGCGTATGCAACCGCGCCAACCGGCGCACCGTGTCCCCCGACTGCGTGAACGCCACCAACGCCTTCGCATCCAGGCGCTCCCCGATGTCGCGGGCCGCGTACGAGATCACCCCCCGCTTGGTCCGCGGCACATGCGTCAGCGGCGGCACCTGCGTGGACTCGTTCTCCACCGCCTCCACGATCCGCGCCATCGTGCGCACCGTCTCCATCACGTACTTACCCACCGACGTCTCCCCGGACAGCATCACCGCATCCGCCCCGTCGAGGACCGCGTTCGCCACATCCGAGGCCTCCGCCCGGGTCGGCCGCGAGTTCTCGATCATCGACTCCAGCATCTGCGTCGCCACGATCACCGGCTTCGCGTTCTCCCGCGCAATCTGAATCGCCCGCTTCTGCACCAACGGCACCTGCTCGAGCGGCAACTCCACACCCAGATCACCCCGCGCCACCATCACCGCATCGAACGCCAGCACGATCGCCTCGAGATTGTCGATCGCCTCCGGCTTCTCCAACTTCGCGATCACCGGAATCCGCCGACCCACCCGGTCCATCACCGCATGCACCAACTCCACATCCGCCGGCGACCGCACGAACGACAACGCGATGAAATCGACACCCAACCCGAGCGCGAACTCCAGATCCGCGATGTCCTTCTCCGACAGCGCCGGAACCGACACATTCATCCCCGGCAGCGACACACCCTTGTTGTTCGACACCGGGCCGCCCTCGGTGACCCGGCAGATCACGTCATTGCCCTCCACCCCGGAGACCACCAGACCGACCTTGCCGTCGTCCACCAGCAACCGGTCCCCCGGCTTGGCGTCCTCGGCCAGCTGCTTGTACGTGGTCGAGACCCGGTCGTGGGTGCCCTCACACTCCTCGACGGTGATCCGCACCTCCTCACCGTTCGCCCACGTGGTGCGCCCCTCCGCGAACCGGCCCAACCGGATCTTCGGCCCCTGCAGGTCGGCCAGGACACCGACCGCCTTACCCGTCGCGTCCGAGGCCGCCCTCACACGTTTGTAGTTCTCCTCGTGATCGGCGTGCTCGCCGTGGCTGAAATTCAGCCGCGCCACATCCATACCGCTCTCGACGAGCTCGCGAATACGGTCACCGGTGGCGGTAGCAGGTCCAAGTGTGCATACGATCTTCGTGCGCCGGGACGTGCTGAGCAGACCGGGCTGTGCGGTGTGTGCTGCGGACCGTTCGATATCGATGGTGGGCATGTGACTCCTCGCGGCTGAGTTGAGAGTGGTTGTGTGACGCGACATGTTCGTCACGACGCGCAGTCCGAGCTCGCCCGCAGGTGCGTCGGCATCGACGCGGGGCGGCTCCATTGACTGTCGATCAGTCCGACGACCTGAGCGGTTGCCTCCTGAAGGAGTTCGGCGGTGTTGTCGAGCAATTCGTGGAGTTCCGCCGGGCCACGGGCGATGGAGAACGCCGCCGCGATCCGGGCGGCGCGAATCTCGGCCGCGGACAAGCGGACCGTACCGGCAATCACGACCACGGGGCAGTCCGCCGGTGTCTGACGAACGACGCCCTGCACCACCTTCCCCTGCAGCGACTGCGCGTCGAAAGCCCCTTCGCCTGTGATCACCAGGTCTGCATCGGCGCACAGGGACCGCAGTCCCACCGTTTCCGAGACGAGGTCGCTCCCGGGCACGAGTTCCGCGGCGAGGAGTGCGCTCAGGCAGGCGGGCATGCCGCCGGCCGCGCCTGCTCCGCGCAGTGTCAGGACGTCGGTCCCGTACGCATCGCGGAGAGTGATCGCCAATTGTTCGAGTCCGGAATCCAATTCACGGACCTGGTCGGCGGTCGCGCCCTTCTGTGGCCCGAAGACCGCGGCCGCCCCGTTCTCCCCGCAGAGGGGATTGTCGACATCGGTCGCGACGCGCCAGCGCACCGACCGTGCCCGCGGATGCAGATGCGACTCGTCGATGGCAACGATGTCACCGAGCCCCGCACCGCCGGGTTCCACGTCGTGCCCGTCTTCGTCGAGGAATCGGACTCCGAGCGCGCGGAGCATCCCGGTGCCCCCGTCTGTGGTGGCGCTGCCTCCGATGCACAGAAGAATTTCGTCGACGCCGTCTTCCAGTGCGCTCGCCGCGATTTCGCCGACGCCGAAGGTGTCCGCCCGCAACGGTGACGGTGGAACGTCCGCCACGTGCGGCAGACCATTCGCCTCCGCAGCCTCGATGATCGCGACCGTGCCGTCGTTCGACAGCCCGTAGCGGGCGCTCCGCGGACGTCCGAGGGCGTCGTGAGCGCGGATCAGCCGGGGTGCCGCATTACCCGCTGAGAGGAACGTCTGCAACGTGCCCTCGCCGCCGTCCGCGAGTGGGCACTGCACGATCCGGACGTCGGCGCCGAGCGCTGACCGGACACCGGCGGCCATCGCGGCTGCGACGTCGACGGCGGAGAGGCTCCCCTTGAACGAGTCGGGAGCGAGGACAACGGTAGGTGTGCGCTTTCGCATGAACTGAGCGTAGGCCACCTACGGCCGGCGTCATATGTGCGTTCTGCACAGATTATCGCCGGTTTCTTGCTTAAAATTATGTGCAGTTTGCTCCTGCCGGCGGGTCGTGGCGTAATCGGCAGCGTTACTCGCCGCGATATGGATCCTCGAGCGCCGCGGCCGCGAGGAGCGTCAGACGCATGGCGACGGCGTGGTCGAACGTGCGCAGGTTCAATCCGGTCACGTGCTCGATCCGGTCGAGGCGCTGAACCAGCGTATTGCGGTGCACCTGGAGAGCAGTCGCCGTCGACGCGATCGACAGATTGTGTTCGAGGAATGCGCGAGCGGTCTCGCGCAGAGTCGTCGACAGCGGCGTGAGGACCCGCTCCACGGTGTCGTGTGAAATGTCCCGGGACTGCTGTGCGACAGCTATTTCGGGCACCAGTGCAGAGAGTTCTGTCACCTCCCCCGTCGGCAGCAGGGCCGCCCGGGTCAGGAGCATGCCCAGCCTGGCGGCGTCCACGGACAATTCACGCGACGAGGCGGCGTGCCTGCCCGTGACGAGACGGACGTCGCCGGTGCGCAGCCGCCGCCAGGTCGCGGCAAGTGTGCGGTCTGTCACCGAACTGCTCAAAACCCACACCGCACCCTGCAATTCGGCCGCGACGACGCCGGGCTCCCCCTGGATCCGTCGAAGCAGCGCCACGGACGTGGAGGAGGGAAGGGACCACGATCCGCTGCCCGATGCGGGAACGGCCGCAGTGATGTTCCACGGCGGGGTCATCGGTGAACCGATGTGGCGTAACGCTTCCAGCAGGCCGTTCTCGCCGACGGTTCCGTTCACCAGTCCGAGGAGCAGTTCGCGCACCGCCGCTTCCCGCCATCGCGAACTGTCCCGGTGCTGTTCATTCCGCAACAACAGTTCCACGGTGAGCGCGAGGACGCTGCACACCGATTCGACCTCCGCCGGATCGCCCGTGATCCCCACGGCACCGACGATCCGCCCGTCGAGCGTCAGCGGAATATTGATCCCGGCTCGGACATCCGCAGACTGTTCGTCGGCGTCCACGAGAACCCGCCGGCCGTCCCTGATGGCGTGGAGCGCACCGGCGTGCACGGTGCCGATACGGGTCCTGTCGACCGAACCGATGATGCGGCCGTTGCGATCCATCAGATTGATGTTGTAGTCCAGCCGGGGGCTTACCTCGTCCACCACGCGCTGCGCGAGTTCGCCGGTGAACACGTACGCGAACTCGTCCTCGCCGCCGTCCTGCACCGCCCACGTCATGTAGCAACACTAAACGTGCGAGGTCGTGATGCCCCCTCCCGGACGGGTCATGGGGTCCGGAATCCGCGGAAGGTCACCTGCGTGCGGGTGCGGAAACCGAGCCGCTCGTACAGGGCGATCGCGCCGGTGTTCGTCTCGGCCACGTGCAGGAACGGGCGTTCGCCCCGACCGATAATCCGCGCTGCCAGCGCACGGATGAGGAGGGCGGAATGGCCTCGCCCGCGTGCCTCGGGTGCGGTGCAGACGGCGCTGATCTCGGTCCATCCCGGTGGCCGGAGCCGCTCGCCCGCCATCGCCACCAGCCTGCCGTTCTCCCGGATTCCGAGATGACAACCGAGTTCATGAGTGCGTGGCCAGAACGGTCCCGGTCGGGTCCGCGCGACCAAGTCGCGCATCGCGGGCCCACTGTCCGCGCCGAGGTCGACGACACCTGCTTCGGCTTCCGAAATATCGACCGGCGTGGTCCCGGCCCAGATCATCTGGCGCCCCTCCAGAGCGAACACCGGCTCCCAGTCCGGTGGCGGCGTCGCCGCGCAGCTGAACATGTCGGCCAGCTCGCCCCCACCGAGCAACCGCGCCGGGTCGGCCTACCCCTGCGGTCCCGGACCGGCGGCGACCGCGGAGAAGGTCGCCACCTCCGGCGGGTAGGTGGCGGCCCGGCCGTGCCGGCTGGCGAAATGTGCGTGGTGCGATCGCAGAGATTCGCCCACCGGGTCGCCGAGCGCGGCGGCATCACAGCTGTCCTGAGTACCGTCTCCGCCCGAACTGGGCGACGTGGTGGTGATCGGGATGCTGGTCATCGAGATACTCCTTTGCCCCTCGGTGAAACACACGGGCCCTACGGATCCGGTCCGTGAGCATCATCTACGCCGACGGGTGCCGCTGTGCGTGCGGGGTGAGCAACTTGACGGCGACGAGGAGATCCAGGACGTCGTCGAAGCGCCGGAGATCCTTTCCGGTTCGCTCCGCGATACGGTCCAGCCGGTGGTAGGCGGTGTTGCCGTGGACATACAGCGTCTCGGCAGCCGCCTTCGCGTTGAGGTTGGCCTTGGCGTATGCCTCCAGCGTGTCGATATACACCCGATCCGCGGCGAGGTCGTCCTCCACGAAACGCCGGACCGCGGGATCGATGAGCCGGCGCGCGGTCTCGTCCCGCTTGGTGAGGAGGTATTCGAACGTCGTCAGGTCGCTCAACGGCTTGACCCCCGGTTGATCGGACAACTGCTCGCGAGCGGTGACGGCTTCGGAGTAGGCCAGCGGTACCGCCTCGAGACCGAGGTGCACCGTGCTGATCCCGATCGTGAGCTCGATTCGCTCTGCGCGAAGGGTATCGAAGGCATGCGTCAAACTGCGTGTGACTGCTTCGCTGTTGCCCTCCTCTGCGGGGAAGATGCCGATGAATTCTCCGTGCCGGAAGGCGATCAGGCCCCGGGCGCGCGTGTGGTCCGCGCCCGCCGCTCCCAACGCGCGAACGATTGCTTGCCGGCTGCCGCCGTCCTGGGTGGCGAAACCGGACGCGACGACAACCTTCGAGCCGAGGTCGAGTCCAGCTGTCCGTAGGGTCGCTTGCCGCGACGCCACCGTGGGAGTTCTGCCGGCAAGCAGATCGTCGACGAGGTCCCGGGCCGCCCTGGCAGCGTCCGCGAGCAGGAACTGCTGTGCTTCCAGATACCCTTCGGCGGCGATCGTGCTGCCCGCTTCGATCACCCCCATGATGAATCTGACGGAGTCGGTCGCCGCGGCTTGAAGGTCGGGGTGCTTCCGTGCAATGTCGAGGACGCTCTCCCAAAGAGTCAACTGGCTGATCCGGAACGCCTGGAGGAAGTCGGCGAGAGGAATCGACTGCGTCACTCTGCGCAGGGCGTGGTTTCCGGTGACCCGGTAGTCGTCGCGCGAAGGAAACTCGTCCCGCGCCAGGCTGTGCGCGAATGTGTCGAAGACATCTCGGCAGTGAGCGGCAACGTCCTCACGCAGACCGGGATCCGAATTGTTCCGATAGCTCGGTACCTGCTGGCAGATCCGGGTTGCGGCCAGTGCGGCCACATCATGCACGGCGTCCTCGACGTGGCGTGCAAGCTCTCGCGTGAGATTCTGTGCATCGGAGTGCGGTCGGTCGACCACGGGTGTCACCCCTATCGAAGTGCCGGAAACGGAGCGCCTCCCGGTTCGTCGAGACTCGGTGTGGTCAACGTACCTGCTCAGACATCGTTCCCGGTAGTTCCCACGATCGGCCGGGAGCCCCGTGGACTCCCGGCCGGCTGTCGCACTCAACCGAGCTGCCGGACCACGGCCTCGCCGACCTTGCGCGCACTGCTCGGATTCTGCCCGGTGATCAGTCGGCCGTCCTCGACGACGAACGGATCGAACGGGTTCGGTGCGAGGGTGAAGCGTGCTCCCCGGTGTCGAAGTTCGTCTTCCAGGCTGAACGGGACCGCGTCGCTGCGCTGCGCGAGTTCCTCCTCCTTCCAGGTGAATCCGGTAACCGAGCGATCCTTCACGAGGTATTCGCCGTCGCCGAGCTTGACCTCGAGCAACCCGGTGGGACCATGGCACACCGCGGACACGATCTTCCCCGTCTCGTAGAACTGGGCGATCAGCTCGGCGAGCGTACGGCTCTGCGGGAAGTCGAACATCACGCCGTGTCCACCGGTCAGGTAGATCGCGTCGAAGTCCGCCGCATCTATGTCCGCGACGGACACAGTCTCTTCGAGAAGGTCCATGAAATCGCGATCCGCGTACCGTTTCCCGGTTCCGAGATCACCCAGGAAGTCGTGAGACAAACTCTCCGGATCGATGGGAACGCGGCCACCCGCAATGCTGGCGATTCTCAAATCCAGCCCTGCCTCCTCGGCCACATCCCAGAAATGCGTAAGTTCGCCGAGCCACAAACCGGTTCGGTAACCAACTTTCTCGTACTCGCCGATGCTGGTGACGATGACGAGAACCTTCGAACGAGTAGCCATGTGCACTCTACCTCTTCGTGTCGTGAGTTGTTCGGTGTCAGGTCAGGTCGTCGCGGGAACCACGTGCAACTCTGCTGAGTAGCGAGCGGAATACAACGCGCTCATTGCCGTCGAGCACGCGGAGAACCGACGCTTCGGCGACGCGCACATTCCGTTCGAGAACTGTGTAGTGCGCAGTTCCGAGACCCTCGGAACGATCTTCCGGGCGCGACGGTCGACCGGACGCTGCACTCGCTCGACGAGACCCGTGTCCACCGGTGCATCGATCACGTACGGGAGGACCGTGCGATCGATTCCGAGGTAGTCGGCCAGACCGAGTTGGGTGGACATTTCCTTGCACAACACGGTCTGGAGCAATCGGTTGCGGCTGCCCCGATGAATTGACCATGAAACGAACTGTAGGAACAGACCTTCCGCATCACCAGGGAATTGGTCACAGACCCGTTTGTACGCCCGCACAGTGCGTGACGCGCTGCGAGAACTCGCAGCGAACCCACCAATCCAGCGAGGGTTGTGATCGAACAACAGGGCTCCACCCAATATGTTGTGGGGCGGTCATCGTGTGTTGGCCGTCACATGCAGGGATAGTCGAGGGGCAGACGGAACGGATGCGGCGAGCCCGCAGTCCGTGCCACACCCCACATCGCCAGATTCCTCGGCGAAGCTCCCAACCGTGAGGCCCAATGACCACGAAACTTCCTGTGCCCGAGCGCAGCACCTCAGAGAATCAGCCTCGATCGATGTTCAGGATCGCTACCGCATCGCTCGTGGGGACGACCATCGAGTTCTACGACTTCTTGATCTACGGGACCGCAGCGGCGCTCGTCTTCGGCCCGCTCTTCTTCCCATCCCTCGGTGCGGGCGCAGCCACACTGGCAGCCATCGCCACGTTCGGCGTGGCATTCGTAGTCCGCCCCCTCGGTGCAACCCTGTTCGGCCACTACGGCGATCGTCTCGGACGCAAGAAGACTCTCGTGACCACGCTCCTGATCATGGGAGGCTCTACCTTCGCGATCGGCCTCATGCCGACCGCCGACGCGATCGGGGCGGCAGCCCCGATCTTGTTGGTGGTGCTCAGGGCGCTACAGGGGCTGGCTCTCGGTGGCGAGTGGGCGGGCGCCGCGCTCCTGACGTCGGAATACGCCGACCACGGCAAGCGAGGCCGCTACAGCATGTACCCACAGCTCGGGCCGGGCCTCGGCATGGCACTCTCCAGCGGAACCTTCCTGGTTACCGGGCTGGGGATGAGCCCCGAGAGCTTCACCGACTGGGGCTGGCGCGTCCCGTTCCTGGCCAGCGCCGTACTCGTCGCGGTCGGCCTCTGGGTGCGGTTGAACATTGCGGAGACCCCCGCGTTCGCGAAGACCATCGCCGCCGAGGAGCAAGCCAAGCTGCCCTTCGCGGACGCGCTGCACGACCAATGGCGCCAGATCCTCTTGGGTGGCGGCATGCTGTCGATGACGTTCGGCTCCTTCTACATCGCGATTGTCTTCCTCACCAGCTACGCCGGCCAGGGCGAGGCCGGTGTGCTCGGTCTGTCGCGGGAGACAGTTCTCGTCGTCGACATCCTCGCCGCCGGAATCCTCTCCGCAGCTGTCATCGGCTCTGCGATCTGGTCCGACCGGATCGGCAGGCGGCGAGTGCTGCTCACGGGAACCGTTTTCGGAATTGCCGCAGGCCCGCTCGCCTTCGCCGTCATGGAGCCCGGAGGCACAGTCTCCTTCTTCCTCGCGATGAGCCTGCTGATGCTGGCGCTCGGTATTCCCTACGGCCCTGCCGCCGCCTATCTCCCCGAACTCTTCAAAACCCGATACCGCTACACCGGCGCCGGAATGAGCTACAACCTGGCCGGCATCCTCGGCGGTGCTCTCCCGCTCGTTGTCGCCGATCCGTTGATCAAGGCCCACGGAGGAATGGGCGTGGCCTACTTCCTCTCCGCCCTCGGCGTGGTCAGCACAGCCTGTCTGCTGCTCCTGAAGGAGACGAAGGACGTCGCGATCGACGCCGACAGCAATGCCTGACCTGCACCACCCGACCCCTCGATCGCAGGTGGGCCGCTCGGACGCGCTGGGCGGCCCGCCTTTCACCAGAACTGGAGCAACCGTGAGCAACCCACTGATTCCCGGGCACATGACCGAAGTAGTGATCACCGAGCCCGGAGGACCCGACGTGCTACAGCCACGGCGGGCCCCGGTCCCCACTCCTCATGGCGACGAGGTACTCGTGCGCGTGAAGGCCGCGGGGGTCAACAGGCCTGACGTCATGCAGCGCAGGGGCGAGTATCCGATGCCGCCCGTGGTCAATCAGACGCCTGGTCTCGAGATCGCCGGCGAGATAGTCGCCGTGGGCAGCAGCGTCACCCGCTTCGCGGTGGGAGATACCGTGTGTGGGCTCACCGAAGGCGGCGGGTACGCCGAGTACTGCCTCCTATCGGCATCGCAGACCCTCCCGGTACCTCATGGCATGACGGCGAGCGAGGCGGCGGCCATTCCGGAGACCTTCTTCACCGTCTGGGCCAACGTTTTCCACATCGGTCGAGCGGCAGCCGGCGACACGCTTCTCGTCCACGGCGGCACCAGCGGCATCGGATCGACCGCACTCATGCTCGCCACGGAATTCGGGATCCGGACCATCGCCACCGACGACGGCCCCGAAAAGTGCAAGGCGATACTAGAACTCGGCGCCGAGTTCGCCATCGACTTCCGCGAACAAGACTTCGCCGAAGCCGTCCTCGACCTGACCGACGGCCGGGGCATCGACCTCATCCTCGACATCGTGGGCGGTGCCTACCTCGAACGCAACATCGCATCGTTGGCAACGGACGGGCGATTACTGTCGATCGGCTTCCTCGGCGGTGAGGTGGCGCCCCAGGTGAACCTGCTCACCATCGCGCTCAAGCGCGCGACCCTGACCGGCTCGACGATGCGGTCACGAACCGCGCACGAGAAGGCGGTAATCGCGACCGACTTGCAGGCGAAGGTGTGGCCTGCGCTCGCCGCAGGCCGCTGCCGTCCGATCATCCACGACGTGTTCCCCTTGGCGCGAGCTGCGGACGCCCACCGGATGATGGAGAGCGGTCGGCACATCGGCAAGATCGTCCTGAAAGTTCCGGAATGACAACGCCATCCATCGGAAGGCTGAACGCGCTCACCCTTCCCACATCACTATGCGTTCCCGCTCGATGCCTCAGTCGCGGTGAGCCGACAGCAGCCACGCCGGCAGCATGGCCCGGCCCTTGTCGTCGCGCTGCCAGTTCGCGGCCTCCTCCGGCCCGAGCAGCGCGTGAATGAACGCCGGGCGAAGGTCGTCGATGATCCAGTATTCGGCGACGGCCTCCCGTAGCTCCTCGTCGGTCACCGGATTCGGTCCCTGCCCCTCGGGAAAGGCGCCCTTCGCGAACACCAGGATGTAGTAGGACGCGCCCGGCGCGGCTGCCCGGGCGACGGCCTGCAGGTAGTCGCGCCGCCGGTCCACGGGCAGCGAATGAAAGAGGGTGCTGTCGACGATCGTGGCGAAGCGGCCGTCGAAGCCCGTGAACGTACTGATGTCCGCCACCTGATACGTCGCCGTCGTCAGACCGCGATCGGCCGCGGCCGCCTGAGCTGCCGCGATGGCCGTCGGCGACAGGTCCAGACCGACCACGGTGTATCCCTGCGCCGCCAACCGCAGGGACGTCTCGGCGTGTCCGCAGCCCGCGTCCAGCACGTCGCTGCGGAACTTGCCTTCCGCGATCAGTGCGGCGATCTCGGGCTGCGGCTCACCGATGTTCCACGGCACCGGCCCCGCGAATTCCTTCGCGTCGCCTCGGTAGATGTCGTCCCACGGCGCAACCTGGTTGTCCTCGGTCATGGTCTCGACCGTACGCCCACGCCGTCTGTCACCACCCCGCATCCGCACGCCGATCCATGCGGTGTAACGATCCGGGCACTTCCGGACACTGTGGCAATAGCCGCAGACGCTGGGTCGGCGGGACTGCAGGAGGCGCTCTCTTTTGAAGAAACCGATACCCACGATGGACTGTCAGGAACTCGTCGAACTCGTCACCGTCTACCTCGAGGATGCGTTCGCGGCGCAGTCCAAGGCCCGGTTCGAAACGCACGTGGGTGAGTGCGGCGGATGCGCCAATTACGTCGACCAGATGAAGCAGACGGTGCACACCCTCGGCGAACTGTCGATCGAGGAACTCGACCCGGCGCTGCGGGACCGCATCCTCACCGACTTCCGACGGCGGTGCTGAGGTGCTCTGGAAAGCGTTTCATGACAAAGCAATTCACTGATGTCGAGACATGCCGTCGCGGCGCACGGCGGACGGCGACATGCCGAATTCGTGGCTGAACGCGTACGAGAACGCAGCCGGCGACGCGTACCCGAGGGTCGATGCGACCCGGGTCACCGGTTGCGAGCGCAACATCGGGATCGAGGCCAGCAAACGGGCCCGCAGCCGCCACGCTGCGGGACTGATACCCACCTCGCGGACGAATCTTCGCGTGAAGGCACGTTCGCTCATCGCCACCCGGCCGGCCCAGTCGGCGTTCGTCACGCCGGCCTCTGGTGTGTCGAGGTAGTCCCTGCACAGCGCGACCAGGTCGGCCGACGCCGGCAGTGTCAGATGCAGCGGCAATGTTCCGAGGGTCGACAGCAACAGCAACAGCGACGCGACGGCGCCGTCGCGGCCTGCGCGGTCGTACGCGGCGGGCAGATCCGCCGCGACGAGCAGCAATTCGCGGAGCAACGACGACACCTCGACCACCACGCACGACGGGGGCCACCACGGCACCGCGACCGGCTCGATGTACAGGCTGGATGTGGTCGCGTCGAGCATCCGCACCCGATGCCGAGTGGCGGGCGGAATCATCACCCCCTGAGCGGTGGGCACCGTCCAGGTGCCGTCGCCCGTGTCGACGATCATCGTTCCGGTAGCGCCGTACAGGAACTGTGCCCGGCGGTGCTCGTGCCAGTCCAGCAGGAATCCGGGCGAGTAGTCGGTCGCGATCGCCAGCACATCCCGCTCGACACCGTCGACCTCGCTGAGCGGAACATTCCTCACATATCCGAACCTACCGGCTGACTCTCGAAAGAACCCGACCAGCATTCGATTGTTGTCCCGGCTTCCCTGCGGTGGACTGGACGGTGTGAGTCTGTTCGTCCTGCTTCTCATCGGCCTCGTCACCGGGGTGACCACCGTGCTGTTCGGTTTCGGTGGCGGGTTCGTGACGGTCCCCGTCATCCTCTGGGCCGAGGCAGGGCTGGGTGACACGGCGGCGCAGGTCGCAGTCGCCACGTCCGCCGCGGTCATGCTGATCAACGCCGCCGTCGCCACCGCTGCGACACCCCGCACGGTGCTCCGGCGGTTACAGCGGTCGCGCGGACTCCCCTTGCTTCTCGGACTCGGGGGTATTGCGGGCGCACTACTCGCGCGCGACGTGCCGGGTGCCGTCATCCAGTGGGGGTTCGTGATCTACCTGGTCGCGACGATCGTCGACGTCCTGCTGCGACCGGGATTCGTCCGTCCGAAAGCGCCGCCGACGACGCATCCGCAGCAGCAGTTCGCGATCCCGACCCCGCTCGGACTGCCGATCGGCGCGACCGCGGCGTTCCTCGGAGTCGGCGGCAGCGTCATGACGGTGCCACTCCCGCGCCGCGCCGGCGAGGGAATGGGTGTGGCCACGACCCTCGCGAACCCGCTGACCCTCGCGATCAGCCTCCCGGCGGCCCTCACCTTCCTCGCCGCCGGCGGACCCGAGTCGACGTCTGGGACCGCACTCGTCGGATCGGTCGACGTGGCCGCGGCGCTCGCACTGCTTCTCGGCGCGCTTCCCGTGATCGTCGTCCTGCGGCGGCGCCCACCGTGCCTGCCCGACCGTGTCCACGCGGTCAGCTATGTGCTCCTCCTCGTCGCGGTCACCATCACCACCGCGGCAGCGGCACTACGGTGACCGGGCGTCGCCGCCCCAGCCCTAATCGTGTGCCCGCTCCACAACCCAGGCCGCGACCTGGGTCCGGGAGGTGAAACCCAGTTTCGCCAGGATGTGCTCCACATGACCTTATGCGGTGCGCGGTGATATCACCAGGCGGTCGGCGATGGCCTGATTGGTCAGGCCTTCGGCGATCAGATCGGCGACCTGGCGTTCCCGCTTGGTCAGTCGCGTCGACGCGTCGGCGTCTCGTGTGGTGGTGCCGGACTGTTGCTCGTGGAGGGCGTAGGCGATTGCCGCGTCGAAGCCGAGCTGTTCACCTTTGCGGTGGGCCGCTCCGAATGCTTTGTCCCCGATCTCCTTCCGGGATTCATTTTCGCAGTCCTGATGGTAGACAAGCAGATTGGAATGTATGATCACAGCGCTGCCCACCGACCGCGCCAGCCCTTCCGCGGCTCCCATCAGCACTGCGGCCCGAGTCGGGTCGCGCCGCTCGGAGGCGATCCAGGCCAGCGCCTCGAGTCCGGCCGCGACGACGCGGGGACTGCGCACCTGCCGCGTCAGCTCCAGGGATTGTTCGAGGAGCCGGACCGAACGATCGGCATCCCCCTGTCGCCACATGGCGATGCCCAGAGCCCACAGCGAGTGGGACCGATACATTTTCTCGCCGTATCGTTCCGTGATCGAGAGTGCACGTTCGTGGCATTCGATCGCCTGGTCCGTCAGGCCGGACAGTCCGTAGGCCACACCCAACGGGTACAGGATGCTGACTTCGAGTGTGCGATCCTTGCGTGCGGTGAACTCCGCGAGTGCGGTTTCCAGTTGCGAGCATGCTCGCGCGAGATCCCCTCTGTAGAGGGCCAGCATGCCGTCGGAACAGTCGACGTAAGCACGCATCACGGGGTCGCTCGTGTGCGCGGTGAGGGTCCGCGCCTCCTCGACGAGCGCTGTTCCGGCCTCGAGGTCGCCCTGAGCGAAGGTCATCACGCTGCAGCCGTAGATCGCCTTGATCGAATCCAAGGTGGGTGGGCCACTGCGGCGGGCGAGCAGTTGGTCGAGCCAGCGCCGCCCCTCGTTGTAGAGACCCTGGGAGCTCCAGAACAAGAACAGCGCGGCCGCGGTGCGCAGGCCGGCGGCGGGATCGTCCTCGGCGCTGAATTCGAGGGCCTCCCGCAGATTCGGCTGTTCCCGCTTCAGCCGGGCGATCCAGTCGAGTTGGCGGGCGCTGATCCACTCGACTTCCGCATCCAGCGCCAACGCCTCGTACCAGTCCCGGTGCCGGCGCCGAAACGCCACAGCCTCACCGGTCTGCTCGAGTTTCTCGTAGCCGTATTCGCGGAGAGTCTCGAGCATCCGGAACCGCACCACCGACCCGCGCTCCTCGCGGATCAGGATCGATTTCTCCACCAGGGACGTCAGCGTGTCCAACAACTCGTCCGGGTCGAGGCCCTCGCCGCACACCCGCTCCGCGGCGTCGAGTTCGAAGCTTCCCGCGAACACCGCCACCCGCCCCCACACCAGTTGTTCACCGGCGGAGCACAATTCGAAACTCCAGTCGATACACAGCCGCAGCGTCTGTTGCCGCGTCGGCGCACCCCGGCTGCCGCGGGTCAGCAGGGTGTAGCGGTCGGTGAGGCGACCGAGGATCTGCTCGGGTGACATCGCCCGCAACCGCGCCGCCGCCAACTCGATCGGCAGCGGCAACCCGTCGAGCCGGTGGCAGATCCCCACCACCGTCGCCGCGTTGTCGTCGGTGAGCGCGAACCCCGGAACGGCAGCATTGGCGCGTTCGGTAAACAACGTCACCGCATCGTATTTGGGTAACCCGCGCAGGGAGGGCCGCCGTTCCGGATCGGGGGCAGCCAGTGGCGGGACCCGCAGCACCGCCTCCCCGCCGATGACCAGAGGTTCGCGGCTGGTGGCCAGAATCCGCAACCGCGGACACACCCGCAGCAAGGGGCCGACGAGTTCCGCGACCGCGTCCACCACCTGCTCGCAGTTGTCGAGCACCATCAACACCTCACGCGGGGTGAGGAACTCGATCAGGACCTCCCGCAGCGGCCTCGCCGAGTGATCCCGCACCCCCACGGCGCCGGCCACCGCATCGACCAGTGACGACGCGTCACGCAGTTCGCCCAACTCGACCAGCCGCACACCGTCGGCGTATTCGCGCTGCACGGCGGACGCGACCCGCATCGCCAGCCGCGTCTTCCCGACACCGCCGATCCCGGTCAACGTCACCAGCCTCGACCCGGCCAGCAGGTTCTTCGCCTCGGTGAGCTCGTGTCGGCGGCCGACGAAACTGGTCAATTCCAGAGGGAGACTTCCCGTCGCGCCCAGCGTGGAGTGCGCCGGCGAGCCTCGTCCGCTGCGCGAGGTCGATGGCTTTCGGTTCACCTGCACATCGGGTTCGGCACGGAGCGCCATCTCGTCGACCGGAAAGCCGTGGTCGCGTTGCAGACCTCGCAGCTGTTCCCCGAAGTCGGCGGCGGTGACCGGGCGCGCACCGGGCTCGCGGGACATCGCCCGCGCAATCGCGTCGGACACATCGTCCGGGATCCCGTGCTCACGCAGATCGGGCACCTCCTGCGTGGTGATCCGCAGAAACTGCGCCACCACCTGCTCACCGCTACGACGCTCGAACGCGGCATGCCCGGTCAACGCACTGAACAGGGTCGCGCCCAGGCCGTAGACGTCCGCGGCTGGACTCGGCGGATCACCGCCGAGCACCTCCGGCGCGGTATACGCCGGCGACCCGGTGACCGCACCGGTGGCCGTCTCGAAACCCCCGGCGATGTGCGCGATACCGAAATCCGCCAACTCCGGCTCCCCGTACTCGGAAAGCAGAATATTCGCCGGTTTGACGTCCCGGTGCAAAATCCCGAGCCGATGCGCCGATTCCACCGCACCGGCCATCTTCACCCCCACCCGCAGAACCTGCTCCAGCGCGAGCGGACCACCCTCCCGGACCCGGGCCTCCAACGAATCCTGCGGGTGATACGGCATCACGATGTACGGAAGGCCGCTGTCGGTGGCGCCGACCTGCAAAATGTTGACGATGTTCGGGTGCCCGGTCAGCCGCCCCATCGCCTGCTGCTCCCGGAAGAATCGGGCCCGGTTCTCCTCGTCGAGGTCGACGGTGAGCACCTTCACCGCCACCGTGCGATCCAGTTCCGACTGGGTGCAGCGGTAGACGACACCGAAACCGCCGCGTCCGATCTCCTGAACGTCAGCGAAACCAGATCCACCGAGTTCGGCAGCCGGGGACGGCGGGTACCGCTGAGTGTCGAGCGGATCACCTTCACCCATCGGACGGTCTACTCACCCCGTCGGCTCGTGGTTCCGGCGCATTGGTCCCGACGGCGCGACCAGCGCGGATACAACCGTGGACTCACCTCTCGACGGCGTCTTCTCGAGGATATCGCTGTCGGTGATCGGTGCGGGCGATCCTTGTCCCAGCCGGTGTGAGCCTCCCCATTTAGTCAATTAGATTGATCAATTTGGTTGTACGCTTTGCGCATGATCACCGAACAGGCCACCGCGCAGGTCCTGCGGGAAGCGCTGCGCCCGATCTGGCGACAGCTCACCGCAGGCAGGACGATCTCCGTCGGCAAAATAGGCGTGCTCGCGTACCTGTCGAAGCACGGCCCTACGTCCGCTTCGACCCTCGCGACGGCCGAGAAGATCAGTCCCCAGGCGATCGCCAACGCGGTGCGCGAACTCGAAAGTCTCGGCTTGGTTGCGCGGACACCCGATGAGCAGGATCGACGCCGGATCTGGATCGAGCTCACCGATGCCGGCCGGGAGAGGCTGGCGCAGGAGCGGTCGAAAGGCCTGGACTGGCTGGAACAGGCCATCGCGGAGCGGCTGACGGCCGAGGAGAAGAAGACTCTCGACTCCGTCGTCCCGATTCTGCACAAGTTGGTGGACGATGCCCCAGTCGACTGAGTCCACCACGCGACCCCGGTTACTGCCGGCCCTGGCGTATGCCGCCCTGACGACCGCGATCGTCAGTTCACTCGGCATGCTGCTGGTGCCCACGATCTCCCACGACATGCACGTCGAGGTGAGCACCGGCCAGTGGATGCTCACCGTCAACCTCCTGGTCGGGGCGGTCGCAACACCGATCATGGGCCGGCTGAGCGACGGCCCCCACAAGAAGCGCCTGCTCCTGTGCTCCCTGACCACGATCCTCGTCGGTTCGATCGTCGCCGCCGCCGCTCCCAACTTCACCGTCTTCCTGATCGGCCGCGCGTTGCAGGGACTCACCTACGGAATCGTTCCGGTGACGATCGCCCTGGCCCGCCGCTATCTCCCCGAGAACCAGGCCCGGATCGGCATTTCCAGCCTGTCGGTGACGGTGACGACGGGCCTGGGACTCGGATACCCGCTGACCGGCATCCTCGCCGACCTTCTCGGGTTCCGATTCGCCTTCTGGTTCGCGGCGCTGTTCCTGATCACCACCATCCTCGTCGTCTGGCGTGTCGTTCCCGCAGGTCCCGACGAGCAGGCACCGCGCAACACACTCGACGTCCCGGGCGCACTGCTGGTCGGCACCGGACTCGCGTCCCTACTCGTCGCCGTCAGCGAAGGCTCCCGGTGGGGCTGGGGCTCACCGTGGACCATCGGATTCTTCGCCGGGGCGGCCACACTGCTGACGGCGTGGTCACTCGTCGAACTGCGCACCCCGTACCCACTGATCAACCTGCGGGTACTGCGCAACGGTGACGTGCTGGTCGCGAACAGCACCGCGATCGGCCTCGGCGCCGCGATGTACATCGGACTCTCGATCGGCAGCCTCATCGCCCAGGCGCCCGCCTCCACCGGATACGGCATCGCGCTGCCCCTGTTCTGGGCCGGATTCGTGATGCTTCCCCTGTCGGTGGCCAGTTTCGGCGCGAACCGACTCGTCCGCGCGGTCTCGCACCGGATCCGCATGAGGACTCTGCTGCTCATCGGCGCGGGCCTCGTGACGGCCTCGAGCGCGCTGCTCTGGGTCGCCCACAACGCGCTGTGGGAAATCCTGATCGGAATGCTGGGGTTCGGGGCAGGAATGGGCATGACATATGCGGCGATGCCGGCCCTGATCGCCCGAAGCGTCGCCGACACCGAACTCGGTAGCGCAGTGAGCTTCAACCAGGTGCTGCGCACTGTCGGTGGTTCGTTCGGCAGCGCCCTCGCGGGTGCGGTGCTCGCGGCGAATCTGGCACCGGACCTACTTCCCACCGAAAGCGGGATCAGGCTCGCTCTCGCCGTGGGTGCCATCGGATGCGCGATCGTCTTCGCCGCATTACTCGTCAACTACGTGAAGTCCCGCCTACCGTCGCCGGAGCGACGAACGGAGGGAATCGGGGCCACCTCCGTTCGCTGGCCGTGAAGCAGATACGCACCGCAGAGAGTTCGGCGAATTCAGTTGATGCCCTTCGCCCACCATCCGGATGGCGGGGATGCCGCAAGCTCCCAGCGTGGCGCATAGTGCTCGAGGAATATCTGCCCCACAAGTTCCCCGCGGCTGCGCACCCCGGTCTTGTCGAAGATCGACTTCATGTGGTCTTGAATCGTGTAGACGGATAACGACATTGCCTGCGCCATCTCCCTTGTCGATCGCCCTTGGACGCACAGCGCAGTGAGATGGCATTCGCGTTGGGACAGTCCGTAGGCCATGGCAATGACGGGCGCGATCTCATGTGGCGTCGCGGGTTGGATGATGACGGCGGTGCGTCCGTCTTCGACGCCGGAAAGCCTGGTCCCGTACAGCAACAGCCAGGCGCCGGATCGCGTGCGTACCCGCGAGCGCGCGGCAAGTTCCAGCGGATCGGTGCCCGGTTCGATCGCCCGCGCCCGGGCCGCAATGGCCTGCACGACCTTCGATTCGAACGGCGTCGACGGCGCCGGGACCTCGACAATTTCGTCGATCCAGCGTTCCGCGGCGGGTGAGACCGATTCCGGGTTGCCCGCGGCGTCGAAGACCACCACACCGGGGCCGTAGTCCACGGTCGTCACGGCGGCCTCGACCTCGTGGAGCATCGAACGTCGCAGACCGGTCGCGAGCGCGGGCGCCAGCGCGGCGATCGCGCGGACGTGCTCGGCGGTGTACCACGGCGCGCCCGCATCGCGCAGGAAGGCCGCTGCACCCCAATAGACCCCGTCCGACACCAGGGAGACCCGCAGCTCGTCGCCGATTCCGTACGCCTCGTGCGAACGGTGCCGTGCACTGCGGGACAAATCTCCGTGGGTATCCAGACTGAGTGCACCCGCCAGGCGGCCACTGTGCGCAAGAAACGCCCACTTGTCGACATCCTCGACCTCGTATTCGTAATGCGCCAACCAGGATCCGGAACACCCCACGTTCCGGTTGACGCTGCCGGTGAACAGGATGGTGCCCGGGTCGACGGTGTGCCAGCAGCAGCGGTCATGTGGAATCACCGTGCGCAGGGCCTCGCTCATTCGCGCGCTGTACCCCACCCAGTCCAGCTGGTCGGCGGCGGCACGCGAGATTTGATCGCGGACGCGAAGGCTCTCCGCCATGTCCGAAGTGTATCGCAGCAGGTCAGGGCTGCCTACCCCAGAAATCTGGGTGAATTCCCCAGGATTCAGGGATATGACGCAGAACCGACAACGACGACGCTGGTTTCATGACGATGACAGCCCATACCTCCGCCGAAACCGACCACGACCTGCCTAACCCGGAGCCGATCATGCAGCTGGCGTCCGGGTTCATGGCCGCCAAACACCTCTTCGCCGCCAGCGAACTCGGTTTGTTCGAGGCGTTGGGCGAGGGCCCCACCGACCTGCACGGCCTGGCCGCCCGCACCGGGCTTACGGCCCGAGCCACCCGGATCAGCGCCGACGCCATGGTCGCGCTGGGTATGCTCGAACGCCGAGGCGAACAGTATGTCAATACCGAGACGGCGGCCGCGTACCTCGCCGGCGGATCGCCCGCCGACCTGCGTCCGCTGCTGCGGTTCTGGGACAAGATCAGCTTCCCGGCGTGGGAAGACCTGGCCGGCGCACTCGCCCGCGGGCCGAAACGCCAGATCTTCGACCTCGACGCCGCCCTGCAACCCATCGCCTCGATCGGTATCGAGGCGTTCTCGGCCGGCCCCTCGCTCGCCCTGCCGGACACTGTCGATCTGTCCGGCAGTCATCGACTCCTCGACATCGGCGGCGGCACCGGCTCCTGGTCCATCGCGGTGGCGCGCCACTGCCCGCAATTGAGCGCGACCGTGTTCGAGCTGCCGGCGGTTGCCCAGACCGCGCAGGACCGCATCGCGTCGGTCGGGCTTCAGGGGCGAGTCGACGTATGCGCCGGCGACGCGATGGCTGACCCGCTGCCCGCCGGATACGACGCCTTCCTGGTCGCGAATCTGGTGCATTACTGGTCGCCGGAGCAGAATCGTGCTCTGCTACAACATATTCGCGACGTCGCCGCACCCGGCGCCACACTGCTGATTGCCGACTTCTGGACCGACCCCACCCACACCCAGCCGGTCGCGGCCGCCCTGATGGCGGGCGAATTCGCGGTCCACCTCGAACACGGCGACGTCTACAGCGTCGGAGAAGGCATCGCCTGGCTGCAGGACACTGGCTGGCGCTACCGCGACCATCGCGCGCTCACCGGCCCGATGAACGTCATTGTCGCCGAAACCGCATGAAACAAGACAACACCCAAGGAGCACACGATGAGCGAGCATCAAGTCGCAATCGTCGGTGCCGGCACCTCCGGGGTCGCGGCGGCGGTGGCCCTCGCCGACCGTGGCATCAACCCGTTGCTGATCGACCGAGCCGACCAAGTCGGTTCGTCGTGGCGCTCTCGTTATGACCGGCTGCGACTGAACACCGGCAGGCAGTTCTCCCACCTGCCGAACCGCCCCTACCCCAAGGGCACACCGACCTTTCCCACGCGGGAACAGGTGATCGAGCATCTCGAGCGGCACGCACGTGCGGACGGGATCGAGCTGCGCCTGGGCTGCCCGGTGGAACGGCTCGACCTGACGGACGGGCACTGGCGGTTGACCACCGCTGCCGGTTCGTTCGACGCTGCCGAGGTGGTGGTCGCGACCGGCTTCGATCATGAGCCCTTCGTCCCGGACTGGCCCGGACGCGGGGACTGGCGGGGTGCACTGGTTCATTCCTCGCAGTACCGGAATCCCTCGCAGTACAACGGGAAACGGGTCCTCGTGGTGGGAGCGGGCTGCTCGGGCATGGAAATTGCCTACGACCTCGCCACCGGAGGCGCGGCAAAGGTCTGGCTTTCGGCTCGCACACCGCCGAACATCATGCTCCGCCAGGGACCTGGTGGCATACCGGGAGACTTCATCGCGACGCCGCTCTACCATGCCCCGGTCCCTCTCGCGGACGCAATCGCTCGGTTCGGCCGGGAGAGGAGCATCGGCGACCTGCGCGAGTTCGGATTGCCGATCCCCGACGAGGGGATCTTCGCCCGCAGCGCCCGCCTCGGCGTGGCACCGGCGATCGTCGACAAGGAGCTCATCGCCGCGATCCGAGACAGGTCCATCGAGGTCGTTCGCGGAATCGAGTCACTCGACGCGGACGGCGTGTGGCTGGTGGACGGTGTGCGAATCGACCCGGAGGCGATGGTCTGCGCGACAGGGTTCCGCCAGCAACTCGACAAGCTGGTCGGGCACCTCGGCGTACTGGACGAGCGAGGTTGGCCGCACGCCACCGGTGAAAAGCCGGCCGCCGAGAGGTTGCGTTTCATCGGGTTCGTGCCCAGGCCGTCGCAGATCGGGTTCGCGGCGAAGCAGGCTCGCCGCGCGGCCCGAGCGATCGCGCGGGAACTGCGGTGAGCGTCGGCGGTAGGACTCGCCCACCCTGCCTCGGCGCTCGAACAATGGCGGGTCTGCGTAGAGATGGCCGACCGGTCAGATCGAACCGTGAAGTCGCGTCCGCCGACCCGATGTCGGAGCCGGCGGACGCGCGTATCAGTCGGGGCTAGGCACCTTCGACGATGGCGGCCATTCCCTGCCCGCCACCGATGCACATCGTGAGAAGCGCCTTGCCGCCGCCACGTCGCCGCAATTCATGCAGCGCGGTGGTCGTCATTCGGGCGCCGGTCGCGCCGATCGGGTGTCCGAGCGAGATCCCGGAACCGTTGACGTTCAGGCGGTCCCGGTCGTCGAATCCCCATTCCTTCAAGACGCCGAGCACCTGGCACGCGAATGCCTCGTTCAGCTCGACCAGCGTGAAGTCGTCGAAGCTCGCACCCGTCCTGCTGAACAGCTTGGACGTGGCCGCGACCGGGCCGAGCCCCATCAGTCCCGGCTCGCAGCCGGCGGCGGCCCACCCGGTGAGGAAGCCCATCGGCTCCAGCCCGAGTTCGTCCAGCCTGTCCTCGGCGACGACGAGCATCGACGACGCCGCATCATTCTGCTGAGACGCGTTACCGGCCGTGACGACTCCGTCCTTGACGACACTGCGCAGCCGCGCCAGCGACTCGGCGGTGGTATCGGGACGGATGCCCTCGTCCCGCGCCACGACGGAGACGTTGCCTTTGCGGTCGGTGATCTTGACCTCGATCACCTCGTCGTCGAACTTGCCTGCCTCCCAGGCCGCATGGGCCTTGGCGTGACTGTCGGCGGCGAACGCGTCGGATTCTTCGCGGCTGATTCCGCACCGCGCCGCGACGTTTTCCGCGGTCTCGATCATTCCGCTGATCTTCCCGAACCGCCATTCCGGCTGGGAGCGCTCACGGCCGCGGTCGAGACGGTCGTAGAGGTTGAGCGATCCGGCGCGGGTGCCCCACCGGGCCCCGGTGGTGTAGTGCTCGATGTTGCTCATCGACTCGACGCCGCCGGCGAGCACGACGTCGGCCGCACCGGTCTGCACCATCATCGACGCCGTCACGAGGGCCTGAAGCCCGGTGCCGCAGCGGCGGTCGGTCTGCAGTCCGGCGACCGAGATCGGAAGTCCCGCCTCGAGTGCCGCCCACCGTCCGATGCAGGGGGCCTCGGAGTTGGCGTACGACTGCCCCATCGCGACGTCCTCGATGAGTTCGGGGTCGATGCCCGACCGCGCGACGGTCTCCTTGATGACCGCCGCCGCCAGGATCTCGGCGGGCACGTCGCGCAGTCCGCCGCCGAAGCGGCCGACGGCTGTGCGGACGGGGGCGACCAGTGCTGCTCTACGCATGTTGTTCCTCGTTCTCAGGAGACCAGGACGCGGACGGTCTCGGCGACACACGCCGGCTTGTCCGCACCCTCGATCTCGATGGTGTACTTGACGACTACCTGGGCGCCCTGCTTCGTGTGTTCGACCGATACGATCTCGCCACCGACCCGCACCTTCGCCCCGACCTTCACCGGCTGGGGGAAGCGAACCTTGTTGAGGCCGTAGTTGATCACCAGATTTACACCGTCGACACGCATGAGCTCGGCGCCGAGTTTCGGCAACAGCGACAGCGTGAGGTAGCCGTGGGCGATGGGGGCGCCGAACGGACCCTGGGCGGCCCGCTCGGGATCGACGTGGATCCACTGATGGTCGCCGGTGGCGTCGGCGAACAGATTCACGCGGTCCTGCGTGATCTCGAGCCAGTCGCTGTGGCCGAGATGTTCGCCGACTGCGGATTCGACGTCGTCGATCCCCTGGAATACGCGCATGACACTCTTTTCGGGTCGGCCCGGTACCGGGCGAAGTGGAAACGGCTAGAGGTTGACGTTCTCGAACACGGCCGCGATGCCCTGCCCGCCGCCGATGCACATCGTCTCGATGCCGTAGCGGGCCTGGCGGCGGTCCAGTTCGCGGAGCAGGTTGGCCAGGATGCGACCGCCGGTGGCGCCGACCGGATGTCCGAGCGAGATTCCGGAGCCGTTGACGTTGAACCGGTCCCGCATGTCGGACTCGTCGAACTTCCACTCTCTCGCGCACGCCAGCACCTGTGCGGCGAACGCCTCGTTGATCTCGAGGAGGTCTACGTCGTTGAGGGTGAGCTTTGCCCGGCTCAGGGCCTTGTCCACGGCCGGGACCGGGCCGATGCCCATCCGGTTCGGCTCCACTCCGGCAACGCCCCAGCTGACGAGCCGGGCGAACGGGCGCAGGCCCAGACGTTCCGCGTTGTCGGGGGTGGTGACGATCGCGGCGGCGGCGGCGTCGTTCTGGCCACACGCGTTGCCCGCGGTCACGGTGGCGTCCGGGTCGACGCGGGAGCGGATGGGCCGCAGCGCCGCCAGCGACTCGGCCGTCACGTCGCGGCGCGGGTGCTCGTCGGTGGTGTGGACGACGGGGTCCTTGCCGCGCTTGCCCGGCACGGTCACCGGGATCGTCTCGGCGTCGAACAGGCCGCCGTCCTGGGCCCGGATGGCACGCGCATGCGATTCGGCGGCGTACGCGTCCTGCTCCTCGCGGCTGATCGAATACTCCCGGCGCAGGTTCTCCGCGGTCTCGATCATGCCGCCCTCGACGGGGAAGTTCACGCCACCGGAGTTGGTGCGGGGCTTGGCCAAGCGGTCGTGGAACTCCACCGAGGCGCCCTTGACGCCCCAGCGCATACCGGTGCTGTAGAACTCGGTCTGGCTCATCGACTCGGCGCCGCCCGCGATCACCAGATCGCTCATCCCGGTCTGCACCTGCATAGCCGCGTAGATCACCGCTTGGAGCCCGGAGCCGCAGCGGCGGTCGAGCTGGATGCCGGGCACGGTGACGTCGAGGCCGGCGTCGAGCGCAGCGATCCGGCCGATGGCCGCCGCCTCGCCGTTGGCGTAGCCCTGACCGAAGATGACGTCGTCGATGTCGTCGGACGTGAGCGACGTTCGTTCGATCAGACCTTTCAACACCGTCGACGCGAGGGTGGTGACAGGGACGTCGCGGTACATGCCGCCGAATCCCCCGACGGGGGTGCGGACGGGTTCACAGATCACTGCTTCGTACATGGGTTCAGAGCGCTTTCTTGGCTTCGCGGACGAGGCCGCCGCCGATGATCAGACGCTGGATCTCGCTGGTCCCCTCGTACAGACGCAGCAGGCGGACCTCGCGGTAGATCCGTTCCACCGGAACGTCTCTCATGTATCCGGTGCCGCCGTGCACCTGCACCGCGAGGTCGGCGACCTTGCCGGCCATCTCCGTGCAGTACAGCTTCGCCACGGACGGGGCGATCCGGCGGTCCTCACCGCTGACGTACTTCTGCGCCGCGTCCCGCACCAGCGCGCGGCCCGCGGACACGCCCACCTGCTGATCGGCGAGCATGGCCTGCACCAGCTGGAAGTCACCGATCGGGGTGCCGCCCTGCTTCGTGACCGCCGCGAAGGCGACGGACTCGTCGAGCGCACGCTGCGCGCTGCCGACGGCGAGGGCGGCGATGTGCACGCGGCCCCGGGCGAGCGACGTCATGGCGGCGCGGTAGCCGGCCTCTTCACTGCCGCCGACCAGGGCGGATCCGGGGACGGTGACGTCGTCGAACGCGACCTCCGCCGTCCAGGCGCCCTCCTGGCCCATCTTCTTGTCCTTCGGACCGACCACGACACCGGCGGTGTCGGCGGGAACGAGGAACACCGCGATGCCGGTGCCGGTCTCGTCGGCGGGACGGGTGCGGGCGAACACCACGAACAGATCGGCCAACGGTGCGTTGGTGATGAACCGCTTGGTGCCGTTGATCGTCCACTTGCCGTCCTTCAGGACGGCGCGGGTGGTCAGGCCCGCCGGGTTCGACCCGGCCTCCGGCTCGGTCAGCGCGAACGACGCGACCACGTCACCGGACGCGATGCGCTCGAGCCATTCCGACTTCTGTTCGTCCGTACCGAAATTCACCAGCACCTGGCCGGCGATCCCGTTGTTGGTGCCGAACATCGACCGCAACGCCAGGCTCGTGTACCCGAACTCCATGGCCAGTTCCACGTCCTGCGTGAGGTCGAGTCCGAGCCCGCCCCACTGCTGCGGGATGGCGTACCCGAACAGACCCATCTCCGCCGCCTTGCGGCGAATGTCGTCCGGAATCAGATCCTTTTCCGCGATTTCATTTTCCCTCGGAATTACTTCCTTCTGAATAAAGACTCTCGTCTGCGCGAGAATGTCCTTGAAGTCTTCGTCACTCACTTCGCGTTCAGCCATGAAGGTGAATATCCAGCAACCCAGCCTCGCTGTCAAGCGAGCCCCGCGAACGAGAACGCGCAGCACAGACGGCATTTATGACCCATAGGAAGAGGGAAACTGTCGGTTTCCTACAGCGTCTTTGACCCCGGCGGTCCGAGGCACTTCAATAGGTGTCAGTGTCCGGAGGAATTGTCCGGGCATATTCACGAACAATGAAATTTCCCGGCGAGATGGAACTCGATATTCGACATGGTTGGCAGACCCGAGGACGCACTCCTCTACAAGGGCTACACCGTCGATCCGCAGGAACTCGAACAGTTGCTGCTGTCCCGGCGGGGGATCCTCGATGCGGTGGTGGTCGGCCGCTCCGTCCTCGGGGTCGGAGAGATGCCGGTCGCCTTCGTGGTGGCAGACGCGGCAGAGTCCGTCACGGCCGAGGAACTGATCGCGTTCGTGGCGGCCGCGGTGCCGCCGTACAAGAAGGTGCGCGAAGTGGTCTTCGTCGACGAGTTGCCGCTGTCCCCGCGGGGCACGGTCCTACGGTCCGCGTTGCGCGACCGTCTGAACGAGGCGCACCCCGAACAGAGTACGGAGAAATGATGAACATGGGACGGGTGGAACGATGACACGACTGGCGCAGACCGCAGGACTCACGGACACGCAGGACGAGATCGTGTCGGCGGTACGAGAGTTCGTGGACAAGGCCGTCATTCCGCAGGCGCAGGAGCTCGAACACTCGGACAGCTACCCGACGGCCATCGTCGAGCAGATGAAGGAGATGGGCCTGTTCGGGCTCACCATCCCGGAGGAGTTCGGCGGCATCGGGGAATCCCTGCTCACCTACGCGCTGTGCGTCGAGGAGCTCGCACGGGGCTGGATGAGTGTGTCCGGGGTGATCAACACCCATTTCATCGTGGCGCACATGATCGCGCATCACGGCACACCCGAGCAGAAGGCCCACTACCTGCCGCGCATGGCGACGGGTGAACTGCGCGGCGCGTTCTCGATGTCCGAACCCGGACTGGGATCCGATGTCGCCGCCATCCGGACCAAGGCCACCCGGGCCGCGGACGGCGACTACGTGATCGACGGCCAGAAAATGTGGCTGACCAACGGCGGGTCGTCGACGCTGGTGGCCGTGCTGGTCCGCACCGAGGAGGGTGCCCCGAAGGCCCACGACAATCTCACCGCGTTCCTCATCGAGAAGCCCGCCGGCTTCGGCGAGGTCCTGCCCGGGCTCACGATCCCCGGGAAGATCGAGAAGATGGGCTACAAGGGCATCGACACCACCGAGATGGTGTTCGACGGCTATCGGGCCGCGGCCGACACGATTCTCGGCGGCGCCCCGGGCCGCGGTTTCCGGCAGATGATGGACGGCGTCGAGGTCGGTCGCGTCAACGTCGCCGCCCGCGCGTGCGGGATCGCGCAGCGCGCGTTCGAACTCGGCGTGAAGTACGCGAAGGCGCGGGAGACGTTCGGCTCGCCGATCGCCGAACACCAGGCCATCGCGTTCCGGATCGCGGAGATGGCCACCAAGGTGGAGGCCGCACACCTGATGATGGTGAATGCCGCGCGGCTCAAGGACTCCGGGGAACGCAACGACGTCGCGGCCGGGATGGCCAAGTACCTCGCGAGTGAGTTCTGCTCGGAGGTGACGCAGGACAGCTTCCGGATCCACGGCGGTTACGGCTATTCCAAGGAATACGAGATCGAACGCCTGATGCGGGAGGCCCCGTTCCTCCTCATCGGTGAGGGCACCAGCGACATTCAGAAGCAGATCATCAGCCGCGGAGTGCTGCGGTCGTACAACTGACGCGTTTCGGACAACTGAGGAAGGAAGAATTCATGACACTTCTCGAGGGACGGGTCGCCGTCGTCACGGGCGCAGCCCAGGGCATCGGTTTGGAGATGGCCCGGAAGTTCGCGAGTGAGGGCGCGTCCGTCGTGCTCGGCGACATGCACGCCGAGAACGTCAAGACCGCCGCGGCGAAACTCGAGGCCGACGGCTTCCAGGCCGTCGGCGTTGCCTGCGACGTGACCGATGCGGACCAGATGCAGAACCTGGGGAAGACGGCGCTCGACAGTTTCGGCGCCATGGACGTGTGGGTCAACAACGCCGGCATCACCCGCGACGCGACGCTGCGCAAGATGTCCCTCGCCGATTTCCGCTCCGTCATCGACGTGCACCTGCAGGGCGCGTGGCTGGGCACCCAGATCGCGTCGATCGCGATGCGGGAGGCAGGCAAGGGTTCGATCGTGAACATCTCGTCGATCTCGGGCAAGGTCGGCATGGTCGGGCAGACCAACTACAGCGCCGCGAAGGCCGGCATGGTGGGCCTCACGAAGGCGGCCGCGAAGGAGGTCGCCCACCTCGGGGTCCGGGTCAACGCGATCCAGCCCGGCGTGGTGAACACCGACATGATTCGTGCCCTGCGCGCCGACATCATCGAGGCGAAGCTCAAAGAGGTCCCGATGGGCCGCGGAGCCGAGCCCGAGGAGATCGCGAACGTCGCGCTGTTCCTCGCGTCGGACATGTCCAGCTACATGACGGGCACCGTCCTCGAAGTCACCGGCGGGCGTCACATCTGAGGCAGTAGTCTGCACTGGTGGAGTCGCGACACGTCGAGTATTTTCTCGCCACCGTCGACAACGACGGCCTCGCGCTCGCGGCCGAGGCCCTGGGCGTCACCAAGCCGTCGTTGTCGAAGGGGCTGCGCAATCTCGAGCGTGACCTCGGCGTCGAACTGTTCCACCGGGTGGGCCGCGGCCTGGTGCTCAGCGCGGCGGGCAAGGCGTTCGTCGGTCCGGCCCGGCAGATCGTGCGCGACCTGGTGGCCGCCGAGGGTTCGTTCGTCGACATTTCCGGTCTACCGCGCGGACGACTCGACATCTGTGCGTCCGCGCAGGTCGCGGAAGGTCAGGTCACCGAAAAGATCGGTGCGTTTCGCAAACAGAATCCCGGTGTGATCGTCCGGATCGCCGACCTGCGTTCCTCCGACGTCGTCGCATCCCTCATCCGGGACGGGCACTGCGAGATCGCCTTCAGCCATTTCCCGGTCGTCGCACCCGGATTGACGACCCGGGCAGTCGGTCGCCACGAATACTGGCTGGCCGTCCCGCCGGGCTCCGACGTCTCCTGGCGGAACCCGTTCCCGCTGAACGACCTTCCCGATCTGCCCGTCGTGGGTTTGCCCAAGGAGTCGTCGTCGCGCACGGCGATCGAGAAGGCGCTGCAGGCGTCGGGGAGTCGTACCGTCATCTCCGCCGTCGTCGAGCAGCGGGAAGCGGTCGGCTCGTTCGTGGTCGAGGGTGTCGGCATGTCGTTCCTCGAGCGCACCCTCGCCGAGCGGGCGGCGCTCGGCGGGGCCCGGATCTCGCCCCTCGAACCGCCGATCACGGTGGAGTACGGCGTGATCTACGACGACGCCCGGTTGTCGCCGGCCGGGCGCGCATTCCTCGACACACTCACGACCTGAAGAGCGTCGAGCACGGTGACGAACGCCGCCGCCGCGGGAGGCAGCGGATCCGGCCGCCGCACGATCCCGATCTCGCGGACCACCGCAGGCACGAGCGAGCGGACCACCACCCCCGGAAGTTCACGCTCGGCGACACCCCGCGGGAGCAGGGTCGCCCCGGCGCCCTGCACCACCAGCGCCCAGACCGCCTGCCGGTGCGCGCATTCGACCGCGATGTTGTTCACCGACAACAGTGGACGCAAGCCGATCTCGACGATCATCGGAATATCACCGAGCAGATCGACCGGCACCGGGTCGGGGAGTTCGATAGCGAGGTCGGGGTGCAGCGCGAGTACGATCTCCTGCTCCCCCAGCACCCGCGACTCCAGCCCCTGCTCGTCGACGGGCAATGCGGTGAGCCCGATATCACACTCCCCCGACCGGACCGCCCTGCCCACGCCGTCGGGAAAATCCGCCGACACCGCGGACAGCACCACGTGCGGGAAGCGGCGATGAAACTCACCGGCGAGTAGCGGAAGAGGCTCGGCAGCCAGTGAATTGAGGACCGAGATGGTGAGGGTGCCGGACCGCAAGCCGGTGACGTCGTCGACGACCGCCCGGGCCCGTTCGACATCGGCGAGCACCCGGCGCGCCGCCTCCGCGAACGACACACCCGCCGCGGTGATGCGCAACTCCCGCCCCGTGCGTTCGAAGAGTTCGACACCCAGATCACGCTCGAGCGTGCGAATCGCCTGCGACAGCGAAGGCTGTGCGATGAACAGCGCCCGCGCCGCCTTCGTGACACTGCCATGATCCGCCACGGCGACGAGGTACTCGGCGTCCCGGATGTCCACCGGTCGAGTCTAGCCGCCACGCAATTCGCCCAGGCCAGGCGGCTCGCCGAGACCACGGCCGGCCGTTGAGTGTTTCGGCCCTGGCGGACGGGGCTTGGCAAGGCATGTTCTGGATCGGCGCCGGGCTGGGGATTGTGTCGTTGATCGTGACCGTCGCCTTTCTCCGCGAATCCCCCGAATTCCTTGCACGTGAGAATGCACCTCGGGCAGGTGACCACGTGGTGGCTGAGCCCGAGGCCCGATCCGCCTCCTCGGCCGGAATCTGCGAGCGCGCACGCTCCTACTGGTCTTCGACTGCTCGATGCTCACCGCCGGGTACTACTTCGTGAGCACCTGGAGACCGCAGCTCATCAAGGCGACCAGCGGGGACGCCGGCAGTGGCGCCTTGGCAAGCATCATGGTCGGCGTCGGTTCGGTTGTTGGAGCAAGCCTCTTCGGCGCGTTCGGTCTGCGGCCGCACTGCTCGGCGGTGGCATCTTCGCGGGCCTTTCGGGCTACACCTCCACCTCGACTGCGGTGTACCCGGTGCTCGCGCGGGCCAAGGGGTACGGCGCGATGATGGGTATCGGGCGTGCTGGAGCGATCCTCTCGCCCATCGTCGCGGGATACGCGCTCAGCGCGATGACGCCGCGCGCAATGTACCTGGCGGTCATCGTGCCCCTCCTACTCGCGGCCCGCGTGGCAGTCGCCCTCGTGCGCGTCACCCGCGCCGGCGAAGCCGACGCATCTCACGTGGATGCCCGCCCCCTCACAGTTGCAGAATAGGAGGCCGCGCTCGAGCGGCGGCCCTTCGCTGCAGCCAGATCCGGCGAGCCGGAACGGTGATTGTCGTCGGCACGTGGATGTTGGCCAGGCCCGGAGCAGGGATCGTCATCGAGCGCGACCGCACACCGACGCACCTGCGCCCGCGCATGCGCTGGCCTCAGGTTCGCTGGGAGCGCCATGGGATTCGGCAATCCACTCGCCCGGCATTTCTGCCGAGTGCGGATCCGTTCCGCCGTCAGCCGCCCGGACCGCCGGTTCGGTATGCGCTCGCCAAATTGCGTATCTCGTCTTGCCCACAGTTCGACTCCGCGAGGACCTGCCACAACCGCTCGATGAACCGGCGCCTCGACATTCCGAAGCGCACGAGGATGTCCTCTTCGGTAGCGCCCCCGAATGGCACCCACATACTGGCGAACTCGATGAGGTGCTCCGCCTCGGTGTCGGGATGGACGCGGTCTCGGTGGGCGTGGCGCCGAGCAGCGTGACGTCGCTGCCGAAATTGGCGATACTCACGAGAGTTCATGGGAATTCACACATCTAATCGAGAAGGTCAAAGCGCGAAAAGCTTCCGCGCTGGTTCGTTCGTGTCGCTCACTCTGGCCGGGACGACATCGTCAGCACCTGCGCGGCGAAGCTGGAACTCCCGTACCCGGCAGCATCGGCGGTCTCCAGGTTCTGCTGCGCCGCAGCCATGATGCTGCCGCGCTGACCAGCGGCCAGCATGGTGTCTCGCCACTGTCGTACTGCGGCAAGGTACACGGCAAGTGTCGCCTCCGACGTGGCGAAGTCTTCCTTGGCAACACAGTCCGCGAGTTGCATCGCTTGCGCCCTGAAGAGGTCGAACCAGTAGTCGAGCGCGACCTCGGGGCGTGTGGGGTCGATGTTGCTGTCCCGAAGGAAGGCGAGCGCTTCACAGAACGCCCCCAGTCCGGCGGTGTAGAACGTGCCGGCGAGTGCGGCGTCCAGAATGCTTGCCGCTCCCGGGTCCTCTCCGACATAGGTACTCCGGCCCGCAACTGCCACGAGAGCATCCCTGTGGGCGTCCCATACCGCGCGGTCTCCTGAGAGGTTGATCAGCGCTTCGGCAGCGCCGATATCGGACGGGTAGCACTGGATGGTGCCGTCGAGGTAGCGAGCACCGACCTTCTCGAGACGCTGGGCCATCTCCCGGGCGAGCGCGGGCGTACCCGACATCAGATTGATGACCGCTTTGTCCTCGAGGGCGGCGAAGTGTCCATCGAGGGTCTCCAGGGCGGAGTCGAGATCCAAAACCGTGAGGACCACGGCGTCGGCAGCGTCGAATACCGAGCCGACGTCGGCGTGGACCGACACACCAACCTTCGCGAGTGGCTCTGCACGGGAAATCGTTCGATTCCACACGGCCGTATCACGGCCGGACTTCGCCAGCGCGTGTGCGACCGCCGTTCCCATGAGGCCTGTACCCAGAACTGAGTAACGCATTTCCATCTCCCCTAACTGATTCGCGATGCCGGCAGTGTGAGCAGCGTCAGGACCTGTAGCCTTTTTATCGCGGTGATAACACGGTTTGACGCTGTTCACCCAGGTGGGTCATACCCAGTTCCATTACGTCGCCCGGCTGTAACCAGATCGGCGGGGTGAATCCCATACCCACCCCGGCGGGCGTACCCGTATTGATCAGGTCGCCGGGCTCGAGCACCATGAATTGGCTCAGATGGTGAACGATGTGGCATGGGTCGAACACCATTCTCGAGGTGGACCCACGCTGACGACGAGTATTGTTGACATCCAGCCACATATCCAGGTTTCTCACGTCGGGGATCTCATCCGGTGTCACCAACCAGGGGCCCGCGGGGTTGAAGGTTTCAGCAGACTTTCCTTTACTCCATTGGCCTCCCCGATCCATCTGGAAGCCCCGTTCGCTGACATCGTTGACCAGCACATAGCCGGCAATCGCGTCATGCGCGTCGTCGATCGAATCCAGATAGCTGGTGCGTTTTCCGATTACGACGCCGAGTTCGACTTCCCAATCCAGCTTGGATGACCCGCGAGGAGCCCGGACGTGGTCGCAAGGACCAACGAGGGTATTCGGGGCCTTGGTGAACAGAACAGGTTCCGACGGCACCGCATTGCCGGCCTCGGCTGCGTGGTCACGGTAATTCAGGCCGATGCAGAGGATTTGATGAGGTCGGGCAATTGGCGGACCGATGCGTTCCCCCGCAAAGCGGGTGAGTCGGCCGCCGCGATCGTCGACGAGCGCGCGAAGCTTGGCGAGTCCGTCGTCTGCGAAAAATGCTTCGTTGAAGTCCTCGAAGACGTCAGAGACGTCGACGTAATGTTCTTCGTCGGTGCGCACAACCGGACGTTCCTGCCCGCTCGCACCAATTCTCATCAGGCGCATGAAGTCCTTTCGAATATTCCGAAGTATCACCGAGGAGGTCGGCAGACGAGCGGTCCCGAGCTCTGCGGACGACCGTTTCACCCGACACACCGAGCTTGGACGAACCACCCGCATCGTGGCATTAGCCCTGGAGCACAAGTTCGACGCTCAGCTTTGGTGCTGTGCGTAGACCACTACGCCTCCATGAGCTCCTATGTTTGGCCCTATGGCTCCCGATCCACGACATGCCCCGCTCTTCGAGCCCATCCGTGTCGGCAACAAAATATTCCGCAATCGTTTCTACGTCGCGCCCCATTGCTCAGGTCTCGGGGTCGAGTACCCCGGCGCACAGGCCTACTTGCGGGGAATGCGAGCCGAGGGAGGTTGGGCCGCGGTCAACACCGAATACTGCGCCGTCGACGCGGAGAGCGACGACGCCCCCTGGGTGCAGGCGAGACTGATCGACCAGCGCGACCAGGCCAATCTCAGGCTCATGGTCGAGCGGGTACATCAGTTCGATGCACTCGCGGGTGTTCAGCTGGTCTACATGGGAGCCGACCACACCGGCTTCGTCACGCGACTTCCTGCTGGTGGCCCATCACAGGTCACCAGCTCAATGTCTGGACATTCGTGTTACGCATTGGACAAACAGGACATTCGGCGGATTCAGCGATCCTATGTCGAGGCAGCAATCCGGGCACGTGATATCGGTTTCGATCTCGTGCAGATCGCAGCTCGTGAAGGTTTCTCACTCCCCTTGCAATTTCTGTGGAAGTACTGGAATCACAGAACAGACGAATATGGTGGTTCGATCGAGAACCGCACCCGATTCTGGCGTGAAACGATCGAGCAGGTGCGCGAAGCAGTCGGCGACAATTGCGCAATCGTCGCCGGATTCTGTCTCGATTCATTCAACGACGAGTCCGACCGCGCATTCAAGGTAAGCGATGACGGCATTGCCGTCGTCGAGCTTCTCGACGATATGGTGGACCTCTGGGATATGCAGGTGGGGCACCTCGAGGACGACGTCAGCTCGTCACGATTCTTCGAGCCGTTTTGGCAGCGGTCATACATCGAGCAGGTCAGGCCGTACGCGAAGAAGCCAATCGCTGCGGTCGGACGCTTCACGGATCCTGAACTGATGGCTCGGGCGATCAAGGACGGTGTCATCGACATCATCGGGGCCGCGCGGCCGGCGATTGCCGATCCCTTCATCCCGACAAAGATCTTCGAAGGTCATGGTGACGATATTCGCGAATGCATTGGATGCAATATCTGCGTGTCGCGATTCAACAATGGCGGGGGTCGGATCGTCTGCACTCAGAACGCAACCGTCGGTGAGGAATACCGGCGAGGTTGGCATCCCGAACAATTCAACGAATCCGAGATGACGGAGGAGCCGATCCTGATCATCGGCGCCGGGCCGGCTGGAATGGAATGTGCCCGGGTCCTCGGCGAGCGAGGGTTCGCGAATGTCCACTTGGTCGAACGTGACGACCACATCGGCGGACACGTCAGCTGGATTTCCGAGCTCCCAGGACTGCGCACGTGGAGACGCGTGGTCGAGTACCGCGAGTCCCAGCTTCACAAGCTCACGAACGTGGCAGTGCTGACCGGACAGAATCTGTCAGCCGACGATGTTCTCGACTACGGCGCATCAACGGTGATCGTGGCGACCGGCGCCGAGTGGGATCCGAGCGGCGCGAACCCAATCACACACGCACCGATTCCTGGAGCCGACGCCGACTTCGTCTACACACCTGAGCAGATCATGCTTGACGGCATCGAGGTACCGGGTGACCGTGTTCTGGTCTACGACTGCGACGGCTATTTCATGGGATCGAGCATTGCGGAGAAACTTGCTTCCGAGGGAAAGACGGTCACGCTGGTCTCGCCTAGTGACCAAATCGGCAGCTACCTGTTCTTCACCGATGAAGGTGGCCACGTCCACCACAACCTCCTGAAGTTGGATGTCGAATTGGTTCCGAGCCACGTCGTCACGTCGATCGAACGTGGACTGGTGCGGGGGCACAACAGCTACCACTCGGGCAAGGTGAGCGAATGGCCCGTAGACAGCGTCGTCCTGGTCACCCAACGCCTGTCCCGCTCATCGCTTTACGATGAACTGACCCGAAGTCCGGAGCTGCTCGAAGAGAACGGAATCACGCGTGTTCTGCGAATCGGTGACTGCCTCGAGCCCCGCGTAATCGCGGAATCCGTCTTCGACGGCCACCGGCTTGCACGCGAGATCGACACCAGCAACCCCGCGATTCCTCTTCCGTTCATTCGTGAGCAACGAATACTCGGTTGGGACGCCGACGCATACGACAGCGAACTCACGCACACGTTGCCGCTCGAGGTTTCATCGCACACCACCGCGACGGTGAAGAGCCCGCAGGATCGGTGTGCCGACGCGTTCCACAGCATCAGGCATGGATAGCCGGGCCGAGTCGCGGCGATAGGCCTGCCCGGGATGCCGAAGCACGTGGCCACGTCGAATTGTTCACCGAGAGACAAGAATCGCGAGCGCTTTCTCAACTGATGTATATGGTGCAACGTCCCGCCGAGGCCGATAGTTGGACCACCCACCCCAGCTACCCCGAACGGGAGAACAAATGACCGAGATGATTCCCGGAGACCACCCAGTCCATGAAGTGACAGGACTTGAAGAGGGAACCCTGAGCGGAAGAAAAGCTCTCGGGCTCGCAGTAGTTGTTTTCAGTCCGGTTTTGACTGCTGCGACTGTGGGGGCGTTCGTGATGAGCGTGTCAGGCTCGTCTGCGTGGCTCTCGGTCCTGGTCGGTGCAGTGATCATGGCGTGTGTTTCTGTGACTATCGCGCCGTTCGCATCCCGGTTCGTCGTATCCGGTGCCCTCTACTCGTACATCGGGCACGCGCTCGGCCCCTTCCCGAAACTCGTCTCGGGCGCCTCGCTCGCGGTGGGCTATGTCGTCGGAATGATGGCTGCACTGGGTGCGCTCGCGTTGTACACCGGTAGCTTGCTCAGCACGACATTCGGAATCTCCGCAGCGAATGAACTGCCCGGACAGATCGTGATCTTCGCGGTGGCTCTTCTCGGAGCGGCAGTTCTCGCCTACCGGGGACTGGACACCTCCGCGCGCCTCAGCATCGGCCTGATGGCCATCACCGCACCTGTCGTCGCGTTGATCCTGCTGGCGAACCTCTTCAGCGGGGACTTCGATGTGAAGAGTCAATTCTCGTTCGACGATTTCACCTTCACCGGCTTCGCGATGGGTGTGGTTCTCACCGCGACCTTCCTGGTAGGTATCGAGGCGAGCGCCGCGACCGCAGCCGAAACTGCTGATCCCAAGCGGACCGTTCCCCGGGTCATCATCGCTGTTCCGCTGATCGTGGGTGGAATCGGCCTCATTGCGACGATTCTTTCGGTTCCGGCGTTGGCAACCGATGAGGTTCAGAGTGCGATGACGGCCGGCGAGTCACCGATCGCGGCACTGGCCGATCATGCAGGGCTCAGTTTCCTCGGAGGCATCGCCGACCTCGCGCTGGTGTTGACCTGCCTGGCTGTCCTCATCGGCTTCATGAACTATGCGCCACGCGTGCTCGCGACCATGGCAGCTGACGGTCTTCTTCCCAGCACCCTCGGCAAGGTGAGTCCCCGCACGCACACGCCCGTGACGGCGATCGTCGCCATCGCGGTCCTGACCTTCCTGTTCCCCGCGATCCTGGCAGCTGTCACCGGGGGAAGCACACTTCAGATCTATACCGCGGTAGCCACACTCTTCCCCTACATGTGGGTCCTCCCGTACATCTTGATCGCCGTCGGCGGCACCATCTTCCTGGCGAGAACCAAGGAATTGACCGTCGGAGTCATCGTTTCAGCGGCAGTCGGAGCGGCAGGTTTCACGTGGGTGTACGTGAACGCGATCATCCATCCACAGTCCGGAGTGGCGAACTACATGACGTGGGCGGCTCCGATCTCGATCCTCATCGTGCTCGGAGGGATGGTCGTGTTCCGTCGGACACGGGCGGGGCGAAAGAGTAGTGGATCCGCGCGACGCGGCGCCGGCTTCGAGCGGGCAAGCTGAGTGCGGTAGTACAGGAAGCGCGACAGTTCTGTTGCCGTGGTTCAGAACCGGACGGGTCGAGCACGTCGCTACGGCCGTTCGACGCCCGGCAACAGAACACCGTCGGCACTGCAGGCATCGAGTGTGTCACTGCGAGCCCGACGCACCAGAAGGACCAACCCCCGCTCCGCTCTTGATGATTCACCCTCACTGACACCGGCTTCTCGTGCTACCTTCACCGTGCTTCGCCTGTCATCTGCACGACCGACCTCGATCCCGGGAGACGACCTGACCGCACGCCCGCGATGCGCTCGCCCTTGTCGGGGCGCATGATCGGCGAGGTAGAGGTGGGGACTGCGTTGGACGGGCAACTTCTCGTGCCGTGCGCAATGGGGAGAGACCCGTCCGGTCCCGTGAGTTGCAGAGTCGTTTCGAGCGCGCGCTGGACAACGGTTCGACAGCCGATGTGGACACCGGCGATCTCCGAGTGGATCGAAATCGTAGAACGCGCGAGGCAGCACCGCGATCGCGGTGCTGCCTCGCGCCGAACCCGTCACCAGGTCGATCTGCGCCGCGACCTAGCCCCAGTCCGCAGCCTCGGCGAGCGGGCCCGCCAGCAGGCCGCCGTCGATGACGAAGTCCGCGCCGGTGCAGTAGCTGCTCTCGGCGGACACGAGGAAGGCCACCAGCCGCGCGACCTCTTCCGGTTCTCCGATCCTGCCCATCGGCACCGTGGCGCCCGAATGCCCCTTGTTGAGCCGGAGGCTCTCTCGCTGATCCGCGCCCTGACCGCCCATCATCGTGTCGATGAACCCGGGCAGGACGGTGTTCACCCGGATGCCGCTGTCGGCGAGCTCGCTCGCGGCCTGTCGGGTAATGCCCCGCACGGCCCACTTGGCCGCGCTGTACGACCCCAGGCATGGCTGCCCCACGGCGCCCGCCACGGAGGAGATGTTGACGATCGAACCACCACCGGCAGACCGCATCGAGGGTGCGACGGCGCGGATCCCCAGCCAGACGCCGGTCTGGTCGATGGCGATCACCCGGTCGTGGTCGGCCATCGGCGTGGACTCGATGGTTCCATCAAGCGCGATCCCAGCGCAGGAGACCAGGGCGGTCACGTTGCCGAACCGATCGATGACCGCATCCATCAGGGACGCCCAGTCGGCTTCGCTGCTGACGTCGAGGTGCCGATAGATGAGGCTGTGACCGAGCTCCGCCTCGAGCGCCTGTCCGGCGTCGTCCTGGACGTCCCCCACCACTACATGGGCACCCCGGGCGACGAGAAGCCGGGCGGTGGCACGCCCGATCCCGTGAGGGGAGGCTCCCCCGGTCACGACTGCGACCGTGCCCTTCAGCGACCCGACGCCTGCGTCCTCGGTCACTGGTCCTCCTCGTTGTCGGCGTCGGTCGCGATTCCGGCGTACACCTGCGGCCGGTTCACCTTGAGCCAGACCCCGTAGATCACACCGATGAACGCGATGCCGACCAGGACCCAGGGCAGCGCGTCGATGAGTGGCGAGGAGACGCCGGTGAGGGTGTCGAAGTTCTTGACGATCAGCACCACCAGCAGCGACAGGCTCACAAACGCAGCGGCCGTCGCAGCGAGGGTGCCGACCAGTCGCTCCCCACGACGCACGAAGTAGGCACCGATGGCCGCCGATGCTGCGAGCTGCAGCAGCACGACGCCCAGGGTGCCGAGCCCGGTCATCGCCGTGACCACATCGAGGTAGGGATCCAGCCCGCCGCTCACCGCGACGATCACGGCGATCAGGTTGACCGTCGTCTGCACCAAGCTGGCGCGGGACGGTGTCCCGTGGGCAGGGTGCACGGTGCCGATCCAGCGCGGAAGCAGACCCTCGCGGCCGGCCACGAACAGATACCGGTTGGACGCATTGTGGAGGGCGAGGAGCGACGCCAACAGGCTCGTCAGGTAGGTGAACTCCAAGACGGTCGTGAGCATCGAGGATGCGTAGGCGTCGCTGAGGTTGAAGAACGTGGTCACCAATTGCTCCGACGCGACCGCCTGGACGTGGTCCGGCCCGATGGCGCCGACGGCGATCCAGGACGACAGGAAGTAGAAGACCGAGATGACGGTGACGGAGAGGTACGTCGCGCGCGGCACCGTCTTCCTGGGGTCCCGGGTCTCCTCGCCGTACAGAGCGGCGGACTCGAAACCGATGAAGGACAGCAGGGCGAACATGAGCCCGAGGCCGAGGGAGCCGGTGTTGACCACGTTGGCGGGCGAGAAGATCGACAGCGGGAACGCATCGGCACCCTTCTCGAACACAATCGCGACGTCGAGGATGACCACCATCGCGACCTCCGCGGCCAGCAGGAACACCAGGACGCGTGCGGCGATGTCGATTTCGCGGTAGCCGAGGAACCCGACCAGGACCACCGCGACCACGGAGAGGACCGCCCAGTTGACCGTCCACCCGAAGGTCGAGTCCAGAAGGACGCTTCCGAAGTAGCCGATCCCGGCCACACAGGTCAGGGCGACGGCGTTGTACGCGACGATCGCGACGAACGACGCCGCGACCGCCGGTGGCTTGCCCAGCCCGCGGGCGATGTACTGGTAGAAGCCGCCTGCGCTGCTCATCCTCCTGCTCATCGCCGCGTAGCCGACCGAGAAGAGGAGCAGCACCACGCCCGCGATGACGAACGCAGCGGGCGTGGACGCGCCGCTGCCGATCGCGAAGCTGAGAGGGATGATGCCGGCGATGCAGGAGATCGGAGCCGCTGCAGCCACCACCATAACGGTGATCTTGGGGGTGGTGAGTGTTCCTCGGAGATCCCCGGCAGGGGTGGGCAACGTTGTTTTCGCCTTCGTGGGCGTCATCTGATCACGTACTTCCGTTGTTGGGGCACATCTCGGTGTTGGGCGACCGGCGCCCGTGGCTGTCGTGTCCAGCACGACGGCGGCCACGTGCTGTGAGCCGCGTCATGATCTTGGTCCGCTGCGGCTGGACTCGGATATGCCGATCGCAACAAAGGCAGACTTCGCGTTTGCCTATTCCGACAGTCGACGTACGGCCGCGAGCTGCTCGTCGCTCATCTTCAGCCGACCGGACATACTCGCGTCCCACAGCTCCACTTCGGAGACTGCCTCGGCGATCACTCGCTGGGTATTGCTGTCCTGCACGATCTCACGCAGTACGGCGCCGGTGCGGTCTGCCCGAAGTACGATGAAGCGCACTCGAAACCGACGATCGTCGGGCTGTATCGCCGTCCGGTAGTCGATTTCGAGTCGGGTTGGAATGAATCGTCCTGACGACGTCGGAATCCGTTGGCCGAGCCACCGTGCACGAGCCTCGTCGAGGGTTGAGACAAGGATTGCGTTCGGGGTGTGCGGTGTCGTCTGCCCGTGGAGCGAATCCGTCACGACTTCTATTGATCCGAACGATTCTGCCGGCTGCCCTATCCGGTGGATATTGCGTCCGACCGCAGCGCGCCGAAGTACCTCGAGTGTCTTCACACCCATGATGTCGGGTCCAGTTTGGTGATGGCTGCAGTTACGAGGTCGACCTGCTTACCCGATGATCTGGCGTTGTCTGCGCGGGTCAAGGCCGCGCGGACCAATTGTCCGCAGACGAATCGGATCGGTTCGGGCGGAAGCCACCCGCGCGGGAGTCGGGTCAATCCCGATCGGCTCCACTCGTCGTCGGTTCCGAGCGCCAAGCTGGCCAGGATCCTGCCGCCCAGGCAGGCGGGGCCGACACCGTCTCCCGAGTATCCGCTGCCCACGAAAACTCGCGGTTGACCAGAAACCGGGACGAAAAAGGGCAAGGAGTTGATCGAGTATTCGACAGGGGCCCGCCAGGTAGCGGCAATCGGTACATCGGCTAGGTCGGGGAAAGTCGCACGAAACTGACGTTCGAGGTCACGCGGTCTCGGCGCTGCTCCGTAGAGTGCGCTGGCACCGCGATGGCCGTAACCTAATCCGACTCCGCCCTTCCCGAAGAGGGCGGCTCCGTTGCTCGTGGAACGCCAGTAGTTCAGCAGTCTTCGAGAGTCGGACGTGCCGACCCCATCGGTTCCGAGGGCGCCCAGTTGCGCTTCTGCGAGTGGTGTCGTGACGAGGTTGTCACTGGCGGTGAGCACTAGTCGCCGACGGATCTCGGGGATCGCGCTTGCCCAGGCGTTGATGGCAAGTACTGCGGATCGGGAGGTGACCTTCCCCTCGATTGTCTCGATGGAGACTTGGTCACTGCTGTCGATTCCCGTCACGGGCGTGTTCTCGAAAACCCGGACACCCATTTCGATCGCGACACGCCGCAGTCCTCGTGCCAGAGCCGCGGGCTGCAGCGTCGCAGCCGTGGGATCGAGCACGCCTCCCCGTGTTGCCTGCCCTGACAGTTCGGTTGCCGCGTCTCGATCGACTGTTCGCAGCGGGTTGCCCTCGGCGTCCGCGATTGCGTCGAGCGTATCGTTCCAGGCGCCGTCTTGATCCTCGGTTGTGGACGTCCACAACCATCCGTTGCGGCTGATCTTCGCGTCGATGTGATGTTCCGAGCAGAAGGCAATGATGTGTTCGATCGCGTCGGAGGTGGCCTGCGCGATGCGGATGGCCTCGGCTCTGCCGACGTGCGCGACCAGTGCCGGGAATTTCGGCCACAGATTCATGAGGAAACCCGCGTTCGTTCCGCTTGCGCCACTGCCACACACACGGGCTTCGAGAAGTACGACGTCGAGGGAGGGGTCGCGGTTTTTGAGTTCGATTGCGGTCCATAGCCCGGTGTACCCACCACCCACGATGCAGACGTCAGCGGTGGTCGCCGACATCAGCGGTGAACTGAGGGACGTATCGGTGGCCAGGGTTTCCGACAGCCAGGGAGAAGACTGGCTGGCGGCAGTCGGGAAACTGTTCAGATGCATAGGTATTCGCCCTTCCTCTCATGATCAATGGAATCGAGTTCGTTGCGGGCTGAGATCTGCGGATACGGGTCGCAATCTTCACCCACCGATGGCTCCCATACTTTTCTGCTCGAGATCGCGACGCATGAGAGGTTCGCCGCCGGTGAAGCGGACCTCCCGCACCCCGAGCCGATGGACCGCGATACCGACCAGCCGGTCGATCTCCCCTACACGCACCGGTGTCATTGCCTCACCCGTTCGTTTCCGTGGCCACTACCTGTGTTCGCGGACATCCATCTCACATTCGGACCGGTTGCGCGGGGTGAATTCTGTTGCTTGTCAGAGCTAATCGACTTCCGGATCCACCACGCGTCAGTTGGATGAGCTCGGCCATGATCGACACAGCGGTTTCCTCCGGGGTACTCGCTCCGAGGTCGAGTCCGATGGGGCTCGCGAGCCTGCTCACCTCCTCGTCGGTCAATCCTGTTTCCGTCAAACTCACCACCCGCTGCTCGTGGGTTCGGCGTGATCCCATCGCGCCGATGTAGCCGGCAGGACAGTCGCGAAGTGCCCGCCCGAGAAGCGGGATGTCGAATTTCGGATCGTGGGTGAGAACGCAGAGAGCGGTGCGGCCGTCGATTCTCCCTGCGCGGATCTCGCCGTCGAGATAACGGTGCGGCCAGTCGACGACGACCTCGTCGGCGGTCGGATACCGTTCTGCCGTGGCGAACAGCGGCCGGGCGTCGCAGAGCGTGACGGAGTACCCGAGCAGTCGAGCCTGATCGGTCAGCGCGGACGCAAAGGCATTGGCACCGAATATGACCATCCGTGGTGCGGGGGCAAAGACGGAAACGAAAACCCGGACATCGTGTGCGTCGCACGAACCGTCGACGCCGAACTCGAGCGCGGAGTTGCGCCCTGATGCCAGTAGGGCGCGGGCGTCGCGGGCGACCGCATGATCGAGCTGTTCGGATCCGAGTCCGCCCTCCGTCCAAGCGTCGCGTACAACGAGCTTCTTCCCGACCGCATGCGCGTCTGGGTGACTGATCGTGGTTGCGACGGCGACCGAAGTTCCGGCACGGACGTCGTCGTAGAATCCCGCGAATTCCGGGAAGGTGTGTTGCGAGATGGCCTCTACGAAGATTTCGATGGTCCCACCGCAGGTCAGGCCGACGGCGAATGCCGAGTCGTCGCTGACCCCGAACTCGGCAAGGCCCGGACGACGCGTCTCCATCGCGTCGATGCAGTAGTCGTAGACGGCGCCGTCGATGCAGCCCCCGGAGACCGAACCGACGGCCTGACCCTGCGCCGTCGTGAGCATTGCACTGCCGGGAAGTCTCGGCGCGGAACTAAACGTGGATATCACGGTTGCCAGACCAACGGGTTGACCGGTGCGCCACACGCGCACGATGTCGTCGAGGATGTCCCGCATTCTCGTTTCTCCTGTCTCGACGGCTCCCGGCACTGTGGCGGTCGTGGTCGCGAATTGTTCCCTTATCCCAGCCGCCGGTCGGCGAGCACCGGGAAGGTGCGCCGCAACTCTCGTAGACTTCCCAATTCCAGTGTTGCGCTGATCATGTCCGCCGAATCTCCGGCGGCGGCGACCACCGTTCCATCGGGGGCCACGATCTGGCTGTGGCCGCCGAGCGCGACATCGCCGTCGACACCCGCCACGTTGCACTGGACGACATACGTCTGGTTCTCGATCGCACGTGCACGACCGAGTGCTGTCCAGTGTTCGACTCGTGCTCTCGGCCAGGCGGCGGGAATCACGAGCACCTCGGTGCCTGCTCCGACGAGTTCACGGTAGAGCTCGGGAAAACGGAGGTCGTAACACGTCGACAACCCCACGACTGTCTCCGCTCCCGCTGCGGTTGCGAGCCCCGTGCTGACGGGTTCGGTTCCGGCCGTGAGCAGTCGTGGCTCTCCGTCGCTGAAGCCGAACCGGTGGATCTTCCGATACGTCGCGCGGATCTCCCCGTCCGGATCGAAAACTACCGACGTATTCCACAACCGAGCACTCGCAGTGTCGTTCTCCCGCTCGATGATCGAGCCGGCGTGGAGCCAGATGCTGTTGCGTTTCGCGGCGCGCGACATCGTCTCGAGGAATGTGCCGTCGAGTGGTTCGGCCCGATCGGTCCAGGTGTCGTAGTCGAACCCACCGTGCGCCCACAGTTCCGGCAGCACAACCAGGTCTGCGCCCGCCGCATCGTCGATGAGGTCGTCGACGCGGCGGATGCGTGAGCTGTACGGCTCGGAGCGGTCGTACTCGAGTTGGATCGCGACGACGTCGAGCGAATCGTGTCCGGGGTCGGGGCGGGAGACGCTCACTTGCTCTTGTTCTTCCCCGCCGCGTATCCGGCCGCGAACACGCTGACAATCGCAGCGATGCCGGAGATGATCGCCGGGATCCAGGCCGGCTGCACGAATCCGGCGGCCGGTGTGCTTCCTGCTCGTGATTCGCGTGCCAGCTTCACGAGGTCGAGTGCTTCGTCCTGGTGTGCGGGTGTACCGCGACCGGCGGTCCGTGGCGCGGCGCCGTTGGTGGCTGCTCCACCTGTGGTGGCGGTGGCTTCGGCGGCTGCCTCGCCGCCGATCATGAGTTCGCTCAGACGCTCCGCGAACACCCCCAGCAAGGCTGCGGCAGCATCGTTGATGACACCGCGACCGAACTGTGCGATCTTCCCGGAAATATCCATCTCCGTGTCGACGAGGACCCGCGAGCCGCCCTCGTGTGCGACGAGGCGGAGTCCGATGTTCGCGGACACGTTCCCCTGGCCACGAGCGTCCTTACCGGTGGCCCGCAGCGTAGCGCGGTGTCCCGCCTCGTCGCGTTCGACGAATCGGGCAGCTCCCTTGTACTCCGCGGTGATGGGGCCGACCTTGATCTTGGCCTTCCCTTCGAAGTCGTCACCGTCGATGGCGGTGATCGTGGCCCCCGGGAGGCATGGAGCCACACGTTCGAGATCGAGGAGAACCGGCCACGCTTCGTCGGGGGGCAGGGGGACGATGAATTCATTGGAGATCTGCATCAGACTACCTATTCGCAGGGGTATGGATAACGAATCAATTTTATGGCTGGCCTGCTGAAACAGGTTCGCCGATCTTCGGGAGCCCGAACCGGAATGCGGGTTCCCCGGGCGGAAAATCGCCACCGGTCTGCAGCCGTCCAGCCATCTGTCGAACCTTCGCCAGATATGCGCGTCCGACGGCGAGCTGGGCTCGCTCCCACACGGCGAGCGACTCGACCCGCTGTCCCGGTTCCGAGGACAGAGCGTCCGCCAATGTCCACGCGTCGTTGGCTGCCTTGGCGGCACCGGCTGCGGCATGCGGCCGAGGAGTGATGGCGGCGTCGCCGAGCAGGGCGATCCTGCCGTACACCGTGGCCTCGACGTCTGCGTCGCTCACAATCGTCACGAACGCGTTCTCCGCGGCGTGGACAAGCTCGGCGAACGGCTGCGCCAGCTCGTCGGCGCGGGTGTCGAGAGTCTTGCGCTGCCGCACACACAACTGGTGCGCATGCACGGAGGTGGGGAGGCGGATGCCGTTGCAGTCCGTCATGAGTTCGTCGAGCTGCGCACCGTCGGGCACATTCCAGTACCACTGAAAGTTCAGGCGCCTCCCCTCCTCGCCATCTCGGGGAGGAATCGGGTAGGCGATCAGGTGCCCGTCCGACAGCAGCCCGTAGGTGAAGGCATCGTCGAAGTAGTCCCAGCTCGACTGGTCGATCGCCCCGGGTGAGACGAGGCCTCGCCATGTCACGTACCCGGCGTAGTCGGATTTTCGTCCGATGAGTCGCTGCCGAATGACGGAGCTTCCACCGTCAGCGGCGACGACGAAATCCGCGCCGGCATCGGTACCGTCTGCGAAACGCAGATCCACGTGGTCGGCGGATTGACCGATACCCACCACGGTCTTGCCCAGGTGGTATCGCTCGCTCCCGAAGACCTCGTGGAGTCGGCGGTAGATCCCGTCGTAGCTGGTGAATCGCCAGGCGGCGTCGATGGTCCCGAGCTCATCGCCGGTGTGGGCGTCGGTGTAGCGCATCGTGGAGGAAGGCACGCTGATGGCGTCGAGTTCCGTGTCGGTCCGCTCGACGAGGTACTTGACGAGTTCGGGTTGCACGACGATGCCCGTTCCGAATCCGGACAACGGCTTCGTCGAGCGTTCGTAGACGTCTACCTCGAATCCTGCGTCCCGCAACAGCAGTGCGGTTGTCAATCCGCCGATCGAGCCGCCGACGACGGCAATACGCGAGATCTCCACCTTGACTCCTCAGTCTCGCAGGGCCATAGCGATGGGACGCATCGGTGCGCCGCTCGCTCCGCGTAGCCGGATAGGCGCCGCCATCAGACAGAATTCGTCGACCCCGTCCGCGGACAGTTCCTCGAGGTTGAGCAACTCGATCATGGGCACACCGGTTTCGGCCAGGAAGTGGCAGTGTCCGGGCAACCAATTGTCCTCGTGCTCGGAGGGCCCGACCTCGACGCATTCCTGGTCGGAACCGACGGCCGCGATCTTCTGATCGGTCAGCCACCGTGCCGCGTCGAGGCTGAGCCCGGGCGGATTCCCCAGCGTCTTCGCTCCATCCGGCCAATACCGCATGCGTCCGGTGCGGACGAACGGCACGTCGCCCTCGTTCAGCTGGAGGCCGGCCGCGCCGAGCGCTCCTTGCAGATCGTCGACGGTGATGGGATAGGAGTCCGGGAGGCATTCGACACCATGCAGTTTCGCCACGTCGATGAGGACTCCACGGGTGATGATCGGCGGGATCTGCTCAGCGCCGCCCTTGGTCCAGGAGCGGCTGCCCAGGTTCTCCTCGACACCGAAATTGTTGTAGATCTCGCCATCGACACCGAAGTGATTCAGGGCATCGATGTGCGTTCCGGTGTGGGTGTACATGAAGACCACATCACCGGAGTAGCAGACGTGGCGGTTGACCGCGTCGCCGGCGCCATTGAGGTTGTCGACCAGGGTTCCCTGCGGGGTGTGGCTGAGGAAGATCTGGTAGCCGGGATCGCCGGCGCCTTGGAAGCTGGGCATTCCGACGAAGTAGTCGACGCTGAGATCGTAGAGGGTGGAGGCGTCCGCCCGCGCGAGCATGTCCACCCGCACGTCCTCTTTGAGGTAGTTCAGTGCACCCAGCTGGTCGTCCGGACCCCACGGGCTGGTGCCGACCGTAATTCCTGCCCTGGTGGACGGTTTGGTGTCGATGTCCTGGCTCATCTACTTGCCCTCGACTTCGAAGTCGACGACCGCACGCTCCGAGAACATCGGCATCAAGGTGGCCACCACCTCGAGGTGGTAGGGATCGGTGGAGTACTTCTCCAGGGCTTCCCAGGTGGCGAAGTCGGTGATCAGGGCACCGTCCCACGGTGCTCCGTTCTCTCCCGGATCACCCTGATGGCTGCCGAGGCTCCAGTACTCGATGAACGGGAGCCGTTCGGAAAGGGTGTTCAGGATCTCGACGATTTCCTGCTGGGAGCTTCCCTCGGCTACACGCCAGAGAAACACGTGACGAACCTGCGACATGGGTGTCCTTTCGTTGAACGGTCCCGGCGAGGCTGCGCTTTCATGGCTGCCGTCTGCGGGGTGTGTTCTCAGTCTCGTGTTTCTCCGTGGTGGTTCCTATTGTGTTCAGACACAATTCAGTCGGCAGTTTTGTTCCTCGACCGACAGCGTTCGAAGATCCGCTGCGGGGTCACCGGGATCCGATCGGTGTGGAGCCCGTCGCCGATTGCGTCATCGAGTGCTGCCGCAACTGCCGCGCCGACCGCGATGATGCCGACCTCGCCCAATCCTTTGGCTCGCAGGGGGTTATCGGGCGAAGGCGCGTCCTCGGTGACGAAAATGTCGACGTCCGGCATCTCCTGAGCGGCGGGCAGGAGATAATCCATGAACGAGGTCGCGATAGGCGTTCCGTCTTCCTCGTACGCGAACTCCTCGTACAGCGCTCCACCGATGCCTTGGACGGCGGCGCCGATGATCTGCCCGCGCGTCGTCATCGGGTTGATCATTCGACCGGCCTCGGTGGTGGTGAAGAATCGCCGGAAAGTATGACCGCCGGTCGCCGGATCGACCTCGATCTGGACGATGGTGACCCCGTACGGATAGTTCATCTCGTTGTTGCGATAGACCGCGTGGGCGGCGAGCCCGGGTTCGTCATCCTCGAGACGCGCCGTATACGGGTCTCGTCGGCCCGCGATCTCGTAGAGACTGATCGATGCCTCGGACTCCGAATCGGCGATGGCACCCTCGACGAGCCGGAGCCGTTCTTCAGGGACGTCGAGCATCGTGCTCGCGAGGCGTTTGGCTTTCGCGACGACAGCGAGGGCGGCTTCACGCACTGCGCCGCCGGCGAGCACGGTCGACCGGCTCGACCAGGACCCGACGCCGTCCGGCACCAGGTCGGTGTCGCTGTGTACGACGTCAATTCGTTCCGGATCGATCTGCAAGTTTTCGGCGGCGATTTGAGAGAGCACGGTTTCGATACCCTGACCCACCGACGACGCGCCGGTCAGGACGCGAACGCGTCCCACTGCGCTGACTTCCACGGCACCGGTTTCGTACAGTCCGAGGCCGGCCTTGTCCATCAGGACTCCGACTCCGATGCCGACGCTCTTCCCCTTACTGCGAAGTTGCTCGGTCTCGGTCACCCAGGAATCCCAATCGATATGCGTCAGCGCCTTCTCCAAATGCTCGGCGGGGTCACCCGAGACGAAGTGGTATGGCTCGTGCACCATCTCGATGCCGGGATTCCACGGTAAGTCGGACGCGGTGAGAAGGTTGCGACGCCGGATCTCGATGGTGCTGATTCCCACGGTCTGCGACGCGAGATCGAGTAGGCGTTCACGCGCGAACGTCGATTCATACCGTCCGGGGCCGCGATACGCCGCGACCGGTGTCTTGTTCGTCAGCACTGCGTGCAGTGTCACCGAGTACGAGGGGATCCGATACGGTCCGACGACGATGACGGAGGTGATATCACTGACCAGCGGTTCGGCCTGGCGGAAGTACGCACCGTGGTTGTGGAAGATCTCGTCCCGCAGTCCCAGGATGCGGCCGTCCGCATCGAGTGCGGCCTCGAGGCGGTGGACTTGCTCGCGTGCGTGAGACGTCGCCACCATATGCTCGGATCGGTCCTCGACCCATTTCACAGGTCTTCCGAGGTGCCGCGCCGCCCACGCCGCTACGACATACTCCGGGAAGATGTCACCTTTGACACCGAAGTTCCCGCCGATCTCGCTGTGCCGCATCCGCACGCTGGTGTCGGGCATACCCAGAATCCGGGCGAGAACTTTTTGGGAGTCGTGCACATGCACGATCCCCGATACGAACAGCACGTCGCGACCAGGGTCGGGCTGCACCACACAGTTGCGGGTTTCCATCGGCGCCCCCGAGTGCCGGCCGGTGCGGTACTCATGAGAGACGATGTGTGCCGCCTTCTGGAAGGCGGCGTCGACATCACCGTATCCTTTCTCGATCCGAACTCCCTCGTTCCCTACCCCCGGATAGAGTTCGATGTCGGTCGCGAGCGCCTCCACCGGGTCGAGCACAGCGGGGAGAACCTCGTAGTCGACGGTGACGAGTTCGGCAGCGTCTTCGGCGACGTAGGGATCCTCCGCCAGCACCGCGGCTACCGGCTGGCCCACGTACAGCACTCGATCTGTTGCCAGGGGAGGCTGGGTGAAGGTCTCGATTTGGGGATAGTCCTCGTGGTAGCCCAGGTCCTGGAGTGGGATGGTGCCGAGATGCGCGAGATCGTCGCCGGTGAGCACGAGCCGCACTCCCGGATGCCTCTTCGCGTCCGCGACATCGACCGCGAGGACGCGTGCGTGGGCGTAGGTCGACCGCACGATACGTAGATGCAGCTGGTGTGGGAGATCGATATCCGCTGCGAACAGCGCCTTGCCGGTGAGCAGGCGCTCGTCCTCGCGGCGCCGGATGGATTCACCGATCCAGCTCTTGTTGCGAGTTGACACCGCGGGCTCAGTTAGGTTCGTCATCACTCTTCCTTGGTCGCGCGTGAGCTTCAGTATCGCGCAGGGGTCGGGGGGTTTCGATCTACCGAAATGGACAAATCTGCGTCTCTGATCGGTCTCTCATGCACACGACTTGTGGCCGATGGACGCCGACAATTACTGATCGAGCGCTGATGCGCGAATCGACGACATTTGATTATGAGGAGGAAACTTTGTCCTCGCAGCCTCCGGTCTTGACGCCGGAACACGAGATGCTGAACTGGGGCCGTCTGATCCTGGATGGTGTCCCCTATGCCGACATCGTCGGTGCTCGCGACCGACCATCGGACCAGGGCTGGTTCGAATACTGGATGTCACGGGCGGACGACTACGAGAGCCTCGGCGACGAGTGCGTAAGCGCAGCGCACACCCTCTCTGCGGGCGAATACTTCTACCTCGCTGCCATCTGCGTGCAGTACGCGCAATTCTTGTGGTTCGACGACAAGCGCGCGCACGGCCAACGGCGGAAGGTCGAGCTCTACCGGAAAGCGGCACCGTACCTGAAGCCGGCGGCCGAGCTGGTCGAATTGTCGGTGGACGGGACGCCGATGCCGGTGTTTCTCCGCGTGCCGGACGGCGCCGGTCCGCACCCGGTGGTGGTGTTGCTGGGCGGCCTCGAGAGCACCAAGGAGGAGAGCCGTTTGATGGAAGACCTCCTCCTCTCACGCGGAATGGCAACCGCCACGTTCGACGGCCCCGGGCAGGGTGAAATGTTCGTACACCGAGAGCTTTCCGGTGATTTCGAGCGCTACACCTCCACCGTGATCGACTACCTCGTCTCGCGAGACGACCTGCAATCCGACGCGGTCGGTGTCCTCGGGCGCAGCTTGGGCGGAAACTATGCGCTCAAGTCCGCTGCGTGTGACGAGCGTGTCGCCGCATGCGTGTGCTGGGGTGGGTTCGCGGACATGGATTCGTGGGACACCGAGACTCCCATGACAATGGAGAGTTGGCGCTACGTCAGCAAGGTGAAGACCCTCGACGAGGCGCACGTGCACGTCCACCAGGCTTTGGAGACTCGAGACGTCCTCGAGCAGTTGACGTGTCCGACCTATGTGCTTCACGGGATGCTCGACGAGATTCCTTCCGCTTTTCTCGAGACCCTGCGTCAGCACGCCGTCAATGCCCCGCTGACGATCGTGGTCGAGGACGAAGGCGACCACTGCTGTCACAATCTTGGTCCGCGGCCCCGGTTCCAGATGGCGGACTGGCTTGCAGACCATCTGGTCACCCCTGACGATTCACCGGCGAAGGAGCACGCAGATGGGTGAGATCAAGGTTGTCTCAGCGACTTCCGCTCCGATGGAGAAATGGCAGCCGGAGGGAGTCACTGTCCATCAGGGTGACCCGGACGGCCACGGGTTCACCCTGACCGAAGGCGACTCCCGGGGCGCATTCGGGACGGGTGTCTTTACCTGCGAGCCGTCACGGACGTCGTACGAGCTGACCTCGAACGAGATCATCTACGTCCTGGAGGGGTCGGTCAGCATTGCGCTCGACGACACCGAACCAGTCCTGATCCGCACCGGTGATCTGGCGTTTCTCCCCAAGGGGCACACCTCGCACTGGACATTCCACAGCACCTTCAAAGAGGTGTGGTTCTTGGTCGACTGACGATGCACGAAGTACGGGGCCGGCTGTCACCGAGATGGCCGGCCCCGAGGCCTGTCACAGCGCCGGTGTGGGAAGTCCTGGGTTGGTCTCCGGACCGGCGTCCTCACTCGGCAGGGCCGAGACGAGTCGGCCGAGCCGAAGTGCCACGGCGAACTCTCCGCGGCGGAGGCGCTCGGCACCCAGCTTCGACTCGGCCGACCTCAGCCGGTAGGCAACCGTGCGCGGATGTACATCCAGTTTCTGTGCGGTGAGCACCGCGTTCTCCCCGTTGGTGAAGTACACGCGCAACGTCTCGATCAGAACATTGCTCGGGTCGTCGATATCGCCGAGGGGCTCGAGTTCTTCGTGAACGAAAGCACGGGCCGCGGCAGTGTCATGCAACGCCAAAGCCTCGAGCGAAGTGTCCTCGTACCAGGTTACGGGGAGCCCGAGGGCCTTCCCGACATTGTGAGCCTCATTCGCTTGGCGGTGGCTGACCCGGAAACCCTCCAGTCCCTCGTTGACGGTTCCGAAGGCGAGGTGAGCACCGTCGAGTACGGACATGCCCCCTAGTTCGTCCTTGGGCTGCCCGGATCTGCGGGGCCACGGAATCCACAGGAAACCCATCCCGTTCGGCGTCGACGCCACAAGCGGTCTCAACGACATCTTCATGTGCTGACCGATGGTGCGAGCGACCGATTCAGGGGTCGCTCCCGACACTATCGCCGCCAGGTGCTGACCGCGCAGGGAGTAGTCGAGAACCGCGGTATCGACAGGGAGCCCGGCAAGAAGCGAGTTCAGGGTCGCCATTTTCCGGCGCTCGTGGCTCTGCAGCGCATACGCGGCGCTTTGCTGCTGAAACGCCTCGACGATCGCCGTGGAGACCGCATCGTTCCATGCGAACTGACGTGCGCTTGCATGCCTGAGCACGGCCGCTCTCTCCTGCGTATCCGGAATGCTCCGATATGCCTCGTCGAGGAGAAACGACCACGTCACCGACTGACCGATTCGGGACGCGTGGAGCAGATCGTGCAACCCCACTCCCGCCTGGACGGAAACCCGTACCTCGCGGAGTGCCTCATTCGACGCCCTGGTGAGGGGGCTGTTCGGGTCAGAGATGTGGGTGAGGACATCGTTCAGCGAGGCAAGGATCGTATCGGACTCGGCCGAGGACAGCTGCGGGTTGTCCGGGGCGCCTTCCGCATGTGCCTCCGCACGCAGCCTGCGCCGAATCTCTTCATAGATTTCAGGGATTCTCTCGCGTGTGGCATCCGTGAGCTGCCGCAGACCCTGCTCGATGAACACCACGCCATGCTACCGGGCCAGACAGCACCGAATCGGTCATCTACAGTTTTCCTCGTGGTCGACAGGATGGCACTCGAGGGGGTAACCCACTCGCTGCGGAGCCGGATCGGGGAACTGACGGATCTGGTTCGCCGGCGCCTGCGATCCGATGTCCCGGAGTTCACCGCGGACGTCGACCCGGCGCTTGCGGTCAGCGAGACCGAGCGAATCGCGGCCGCACTACGATCGATCATCGACGGACTGGAGGGCGCGGCGGAGCCGAGTAGCGCTCCGTTGGACGAAGCGACTGCGGAGGCGCGGGCGGTCGCACAAGCCGGGATCGACCTGAACCTACTCATTCGGACATATCGGGTCGCACAAGCGGCGATGCTGGATGTCTTACTGTCCGAGACAACCGACCTCATCGACGATCCTGAGATTCAACTAGCGATTCAGCAACAGATCTCCCGCTTCCAGTTCGACTGGAACGACGCTGTCCTGGAAGCGGTGATCCGGGCATACCAAGACGCGCAGTACTCGTTCTTCTTCCACTCCCGGGACCGTCAGTTGCGGACGAGCCTGCGCGAACTGATCGCGGGACGAACAGATAATCCTCCGCCGATCGATTACCCCTTCGCGCAGAATCACCTCGCCGCGGTCGTGTGGGGAGACCGCCGTGACCACTTGGTCGATCAGGTTGCGGAGATACTCGGTTCTGCCAAGAGGGTGCATTTGGCGGGCACATCGGGCACCGTGCTGGTGTGGTATTCACTGCGCAACCCCGACGAGGACGTGCATCGCCTCAAAGCCGAACTCGATCGGCATGAAGGGGCGTTCTACGCCTTCGGCAACCCCGGGCGTGGGATCGCTGGATTCCGTACCAGTCACCAGCAGGCCTGGCGCGCCTACCGGGTCGGCCGCTGGTCGAGCACCCCGGTGACCTGGTACGCCGATATCGCCTTGGAGTCGTTGTTCATGAAAGACATCCAGGCGGCCCGCGATTTCGTCACCCAGCAGCTCGGAGCGCTCGATCCCGCCGACCCTCGCACGGATGTGCTGTTCGAGACGCTTCGCGCCTACTTCGCGGCAGGGTGCAATGCGGTGCGCGCAGCGGGCGAACTGGCCGTCCACGAACGCACCGTGTCCTACCGTCTGCGTTCGGTCGAGGACCAACTGGGAATCAGTGTTCTGGACAAACGTGACGAACTGGTGGTTGCACTGCGCTTGCACGCTGCCCTCCGCGCCATCACCGCTGCGAACGCGCTCACCGACCTCCCCCGCAGTCCCTGAGCGCGAGTTGTGGCAGTCTGACAATCTCCGCCACCTCAATTGTCGATCGCTGCGCAGCGCAGAGGGCCCCCGGGGAGAGATAGTGAGTCAATGATTCCTCTTCACGTCGGGGCCTGTTCGCGATGAAGCCGCCTCCATTCGACTACGAAGTAGCCGAGAGCATCGACGATGCCTTGACCCGGCTCCGTGACGGCGGTGACGACGCCAAGCTGATCGCCGGTGGGCAAAGCCTCATGCCGCTGATGAACTATCGGCTCGCCCGCCCGACCCTCCTGATCGACATCAACCGCATCCCCCGGTTGGCCGACATCACCGTTGGGACCGACCGGATCACGTTCGGGGCGCTGGTGCGCCACCACAAGCTCGAAACCTCCCCTACCGTCGCCGAGCAGTTGCCCCTCCTGCGCGAGGCCGCCGGCTGGATCGCACACCCACAGATCCGTACCCGCGGGACGATGGGCGGATCACTCGCTCATTCCGACGCCTCGGCGGAACTCCCTGTTGCGCTGATGGCCCTCGACGCCGAGGTACTCGTGCGATCGCTTCGGGGCGAGCGCACCCTGACGATCCCGGATCTCGTCGTCGGACATTTCGTCAGCTCACTCGCACCCGACGAGATGATCACCGAGATTCACGTGCCGCGACTGCCTGCGGGCACGGGCATGGCGTTCGCGGAATTCGCGCGCCGCCACGGCGATTACGCCATCGGCGGCGCGGCCGCGGTCCTCACCCTCGACGAAGGTGGCGTGTGCAGGCGCGCTCGGATCACCGTCCTCGGTGGCGGCGCCACCGCTCTCCGGTGCCACGAGGCAGAGGCTCTCGTCACCGGCGAAGTAGTCGAAGACCCGATCATCGCCGAAACGGCGCTTGCGGCAATCACGGGGTTGACCCCGATGCCCAACCTGCACGGCGACTCGAACTATCGCCGACAAGTCATCGCCACCATGGTTTCGCGTACGGTCACCGAGGCCGCGCGACGCGCAAGGAGTAACTCGTGAGCACACACCGCGTCACTGTCGAAGTCAATGGTGAGACACACACCCGCGAAGTCGATGCGCGACTTCTGTTGTCCGATTTCCTGCGTCACCACCTCGGGCTCCGTGGCACGCGCGTGGGGTGTGAGCACGGCGTCTGCGGTTCGTGTACGGTACTGCTTTCCGGTGAGCCTGTTCGTGCCTGCCTGACTCTCGCGGTGCAGACCGACGGCGAGGTCGTCGACACGGTCGAGGGGCTGGGCGAGAACACCGAACACATGCATCCCCTGCAGGAGTCGTTTTCGGCGTGCCACGGACTGCAGTGCGGGTTCTGCACCTCGGGGTTCCTGATGTCACTCAAACCGCTCTACGACAGCGGAATCGAGATGAACGCGACGGAGATCCGCGAGGCGATCTCCGGCAACATCTGCCGGTGCACGGGCTACCAGCAGATCGTCGAAGCCGTCGACCGCGCCTTGCACACTCGAGACTCGACCGACACCGAGACATCCGAGTCCAACGACGGGTAGCGCGCCCCGGCCGCCGGCTACCTCTGACGCGGCCGGCCGTCATCGGTCGGACGCGAGAACGGCCTCCACGGCGCGCTCGGCTGCTTCCAGCGCGCCTTCCATATAGCCCGGATAGTTCAGGGCAACATCAGATCCTGCGAAATGGATGCGGCCGTGATCAGCACCGAGGCGCTCGTGCATGATGGTCGGCCGGCCGACCCGAGCATGAATACCCGCGCCGCGGTGCAACGGATCGGCCGACCAGTCGTGATAGTCCACGCCCATGATCTCCGCGTCCGGCAGATAGGACCGCACTGCGGCGTGCACGTGCTCCGGATCCTTCGGGTCGATGGCCGTGCCATCGGTGTATCCGGTGAGGATTCGTCCGCCTCCGGAGTCCGCACCGGTATCGAAAAGGACAGGAATAGCACCGTCACCGAAACGGAACAGACCGACCGGAACATTTCGGGCATGGATGTGAAGTTGTACGCACCGGCACCCCCGACTGTCCATCACCACTTGCGCGCGACGCGCAGGAAGCACAGGGTCGAAGTCGATACCGCGCCAACTGTTCAACGGCGTCGCCAACACGACGTGCCGGGCGGTCATCACCTCGCCGTCGCCCACACACACTTCGACGCCGTCGTGGCGTTGGTGCAGGGCTGTGATCACGCCATTGAACCGGATCTCGTCCACGTCACCGGCCAGGGCGCGCACGAGGGACGACGTGCCGGTCGCGATCTCCGCACTGTGCGACAGCGCTGCTCCGGACACACGGTGCTGGTGCGCCGCGATCGGCATGAGGAGTCCCAACGCCGACACGGTGCTCAGTTCACTGCCGACGATCGTGCTGCACCACGCCTTCACCCACTGTTTCGTTGTCGGCATGAGCTTCAGGGCGTCGAGATAGTCCTGGGCCGGGATGTCGAGATCGTCGAGCCCTTGATACTCCAGTCCCACCCCGACGGTGATGCGGTGCGCGTCCCGGAGCACGGTGTGCAGAGCGGCTCTCGTTGCGGTCTTCTCGTGCTCGGGAACCGACAGCCCTCGGCGCCGATCGCTCAGCGCTGCCGGTCGAGTCGACAGGCCGTGCCGAGCGATTTCCTCGGTCATTCGTTTGTGGTGGTGTGGTGCAAAGTATGCACCCCCGACTTCGACATCTACCGCCGGATCGACCACCGACGGCCGCCGATACAGCCGGCCGCCCAGACGGCTGCCACCTTCGATCACCAAGACCGATCTCCCGGCGGCTCGAAGATCACGAGCCGCACGGAGCCCGGAAAGTCCCGCCCCTACGACGATGACGTCGCGTGTCATCCTCGCCTCCCTCTCTGTGAACTACGCGTCGTGTGTCTCGTGCAGGCCCGCGCTTTCACCGTTGGAGAACAACGGGTTTCGACGAGAAGCTATGTAGAACCCGACGGCGACGGCAATGTAGATGCCGACCGCAATCCACACCGACATCCCCAGAATGTCTGGTCTCGTGTTGGCGATCCCCGCCACCAGAATCCACACGATGATCACCGCGCCGAGCGCGATCGCAGGCAGCAGCAGCCAACGAAGGCGTCGCTCACGTATGACGAGCCGGGCGCCGGCCAGGCTGATCAGGAGATACGGCACCACCCAGAAGTAGGTGACCATCGTTGTGACGACCACATTCACCGTCAATGCCGATTCGTCACTCGCGGCGAGGAAGGCCGACGGAAGCGCGGCCGAAACCACGGCCAAGGCGCCGATCGCGCGCGCAGGAGTCCGAAATCGTGGATGGACGGCGGCAAGACCGCGAGGCAGAAGCCCCTCGTTGGCTATGGTCATTGCCACGCGTGGTGCGTAGTTGAAGAAGCCCACGATTGCAACGAAGAGGCCTAGAGCGACAACGGGGTCGGCGACTTCCGCGAGAAAGTCGAACCCCGCCGCCCGTGCGAGTGCGGCGGGAGGAGAGGCATTCACGAGCGCATCTGCGGGCAGGGCGTTCAGTGCCGCATACTGAACGACGGTGGCCAGCGCAAAGATCGTGCCGAGACCGATCGGTACTGCCATGACCACCCGCGGAATGGTCTTTCGCGGTGAGCGTGTCTCGGCGGCGAGCGCGGCGCTGCTCTCGAACATGACGAGAAAGGCCGCCGCAGTCGCGACACCCTGTGTGACTCCTCCGAAGCTGGAGCCGCTGAGGGAAAGCTGCGACGTGAGGTCGATTCCATTGTTCCGGATCGCCCCTACCAGCACGACGACGGCGACCGGAACCGAGACCAGTGCGAGACTGACGCTCACGCGAACCGACGCATCCAGTCCCCGGATGGCGAACACCGCTGCGATGGCTGCGCTGACGACGTATGTGGCGATGTACACGCCGTCGCCGGCGTCGCCGACAACTCCTTCCGACACGAGGAAGCTGACCAGATAGGTTCCGGTCCCCGCGAGAAGGCCCGCGACCGCGAAGACGTATCCGACAACCACTCCCGACGCCGTCACGATTCTTGCCCAGGGTGTGAAGCTCTCGCCTATGTACGAATACAGCGACCCGGTGCCCACGGAGCGGCGGGCGAACAGCACAATCGAGATTCCGACGAGGCTGGTGCCCAGGACGGCGAGCAGGACCGAGAGCCACGAGCCGGATCCGGCCACCATCCAGGTGAACGCAGGGACGGTGACGATCCCGACTCCGGGTCCGAATGTTGCGATGGCCAATCCGCCGGCCCGCAGTCCGGACAGATGCCCTCGATCGAGGTCGCCGTCCGGTGTGCCGGAGGAAATAGATGCCGGCAGGTCTTCGGCGCGCGACTTGATCTGAGTTTCAGGGTTTTCCATGTGGCATCCTCAGTGGAGTAGTGTGCACAGCCGTGCACATGACGTGCGACAGGGCGAGTGGGGTCGCAGTGGATCCACAGCCTCGCCCGACGGGGATCCCTGCGATCACCCGAAGGTTTCGTCCCGAATCGATTACACGACGGTGGCGTCACCAGGGTCCGCGGCGGCGACGCCTGCCCGATCCCACAGTTGCTGCCACGGTTGGGGTTTCTCGGGTGTGGAGATGCCCTGGATTGCGTTGAAGACCCGCTCCGGAGTCGCCGGGAGGTCGTGAAGTGTGGCACCGAACGCGGCCAGAGCGTCGTTCACCGCGTTGAGTACGGCGGCAGGGGCAGCGATCAACCCCGACTCTCCCATTCCCTTGATACCCGCGGCCGAGATCGCGGACGGAGTTTCGAGGTGCTGGATTTCAAAGGGTGGTGAGACATCCATCGTCGGTACCTGATAGTCGAGGAACGATGTCGTGGTGAGGTTACCGGCGTTGTCGTACACCAGCTGTTCCAGAAGACTCAGGCCGATGCCCTGGACTACGCCGCCACGGATCTGCCCCTCGACGATCATGGGGTTGATCATGACTCCGCAATCTTCGACGGAGTACACGCGTTCGACATCGACGATGCCGGTTTCGGGGTCGAGTTCGACGATCATCGCGTGACCGCCGTTGGAGAACATGGGGCGAGACGTGTCCCATGCCCGGGTCGCTTCGAGGCGAGTGTCGAACCCGTCCGGCCACGCGTTGGAGTCGTAGTGCGCAGCCATCGCCACATCAGCGATCTCCATCTTGGCCTCTGGATCGCTCTTGCTCGTGACCTGACCATCGGACAACTCGATATCTTCCTTGGCGACGCCCAGCATCTGCGCTGCGACAGCGATCAATTGTTCTCGCACCTCGGCGGCAGCCCGATTCACGCAGCCGCCGGCGATGACCGCGCCGCGGCTTCCGACAGTGCCACTGCCGTAAGCACCTTTCGTGGAGGTGCCTGCATCTACGGTGATCGCCTCGAACGGGACACCCAATACATCTGATGCGATCTGCGCGATGGTCGTTTCCTGTCCCTGCCCTTGAGAATTGATTCCCGTCGTCACCAGGACCGAGCCGGTCGGATCCATCTTGACGGTCGCCGTGTCGTGATAGGTCTCGTTCATGCCGTGCGCCTGAATCATCCCGGTGCTTTCACCGCTGCTCTCGACGAACACACTGATTCCGAGACCCAGGTACACCCCCCTGTCGCGCGCTTTCGCCTGCCGCTCGAGGAAAGCCGGGTAGTCCACCATCTCCTCGAGCTTGTCGATGCAGCGCGCCCAGGACCCTTCCTCGTAGGCGATACCTTGCGGGTTGACCCAGGGGAAGTCGCGAACGACGTTGCGGCGACGAATCTCGAACGGGGACAGTCCCAGTGTGCGTGCGGCCTCATCGATCAAGCATTCGCGCGCCAGTGTTCCCGCCATGTACCCGACGCCGCGGTAGGCCCCCACCGGGCATTTGTTCGTCACTGCCCCTTCGTAGACGTACTCGGCGGCGGGAATGTCGTACACGCCTGTCGGTGTCACGGCTGCCGTGCACCAGGCCTCGACCGCCATCGTCTGTGGCGGTGCATGGTAGGCCCCGCCGTCGACCAGCGCGTGGGTTCGCACGGCAGAGATGCGACCGTTGGCATCGAGGGCATAGGAGATGGTGACGTACTGCTCGTGGGCGTGTGCACCCGCGAGCAGGTTCTCGCGGCGATCCTCGACCCACTTGACCGGAGTACCGAGTTCTCGGGACACGAGGGGCATGATGAGTTCTTCAGGGTAGATATGCGCTTTCTGCCCGAACCCGCCGCCCGTGTCGGGTGAGAGAACCTCGCACCGGGCCTCCGAGAAACCGAGATAGAGCCCGAGGCACAGCTTCACGTAGTGCGGCATCTGGGTCGAGGTCCACAGCTTCACCTTCTGCGTCGACCAGTCGAAGGAGGCCAGACAGCCGCGCGTCTCCATGGGCGACGCCGAGACCCGGCCCGGGTGGAACAGCGCCGATACGACGTGCTCCGCAGTGTCGAACGCCGCGTCGACGTCACCGAAGCTTGCTCTCCCGCGGAGGCCGACGTTGTCCGGGCGCTCCCCGTTCGCGACGGGTCCGCCCTCGATGGACACGCGAGGGTCCAGAACGACCTCGAGATCGTCGAAGTCGATGGATACCAGATCACAGGCATCTTCTGCTATCGCCCGCGAGTCTGCGATCACGACGGCGATCGGCTCGCCGACGTAGCGGACCACATCGCGCGCCATCAGGGGCATCGTGATCAGTTCACAGCCCTCGGCTGTGAACTGAGCCTCGATACCGGAACAGAATTCCTCGACGTCGTGGCCGGTCCACACCAGATGCACACCCGGCACCGCCACCGCTTCGCTCAGATCGATAGCGGCGATACGCGCGTGCGCTGCCGGGGACCGGACAAATGCGGCGTGGAGTTGGCCGGGAAGCGAGATGTCGGCCAGATAGTGGCCCCGGCCGGTCACGAGCCGAACGTCCTCACTGCGCAGTACTCGCTGCCCGATCAGTTTCCGGGTGATCGGCGGCGACTCGTGGTGCTGGAACTTCATGACTCTTCCTTGGGCGTGTTGCCGGCGACTTCGAGAACGGCTTGCACGATCGTCTGATAGCCGGTGCAGCGGCAGATGTTTCCCGACAGAGCATCGACGACCTCGTGCTCGGACGGATTCGGATTCGCCGCCAGCAGGGCGGTCGCCGACATCAGGAAGCCCGCGGTACAGAAACCACACTGAAGCCCGTGGTGTTTGCGGAACGACTGTTGCAGCTCGTTCAGGCGGGTGCCGACGGCGAGTCCCTCGACGGTTCGCACCTCGCGTCCGTCGCCTTGCCCTGCGAGCATCAAACAGGCCCGCGCAGGTTTGTCGTCCACCAAGATCGTGCACGCGCCACACACCCCGTGCTCGCAGCCGAGTTTCGTTCCCGTCAAACCGAGTTCGTCACGAAGATAGTCCGCGAGTGTCTCACGGGCCTTCGCCTGCCCCTCGGTCGATCGGCCGTTGACCGTCATGGAGACGGTGACGACGTCACTCGGTTGTCGGTTCGATGTCATCGGCGAGCTCCTGCCTCGATGAGTGCGCGTGTGAGAAGTGTTTGAACCAGGTGTCCCCGGTAGTTGCTCGAGCCGTGGATGTCGGAGATGAAACTCAACGACTCCCGCGCCGCTTCTCCCGCACGGCGCGCGGTGCGCTCGTCCAGGACATTCCCGACCACCGAGTCTTCGGCGGCCGGCACGCGCTGCACTGTTCCGGCTGCCGCACCCACCGTGATGCGGGCCGAGGTGCACGTTCCGTCGGGACCGGTTTCCGTCGACACACCCACCAGCGCCAAACCGTAGTCGCCGGCTCGGCGCGCGATCTCCTGGAAACTCCAGCCCTCGGTCTTCTTCGGGATCCAGACGTCGGTGACGATCTCGTCGGGTGCGATCGACGTCATGTACGGGCCGACGAAGAGGTCGTCGGACTCGATGGTGCGCCGACCACGGACACCCTCGACCTCGACCATCGCGTCGAGCGTGAGCACCGTCAAGGGCCACTCCGCAGCCCCATCGCCGTGGGCGATCGATCCGCCCAATGTTCCTCGCGACCGTATCTGCGCGTGCGCGATGTGCGCACCCGCCTCAGCCATGAACGGCAGGTACTCACGGACGATCGGTGAAGCGATGACCTGTTGATGAGTGGTCATCGCCCGGATGTGAACGTACGAGCCGGCCTCGTCCACGCCCACCAGGTCCGGTACGTGCGCTAGATCGATCAGGGTCGACGGCGAGGAAAGCCTGATCGCCAGCAGCGGCATCAAACTCTGTCCCCCTGCCAAGACCTTCGCATCCTCGTCGGCGGCCAGCAGATCACATGCCTGCGCAAGGGAACGCGGGGCCACATACTGTAACGGGGGAAGCTTCACTGCGCTCATCTCCTCCTTCAATCGTCCTCCCCAAGTACTGTGCCCAAAGGTCGCCCTCCCGACTTGTGACGAGGACTGACAATCGCAACCGATTCTTTGTCAGGTGAGGTAGGTCGACCTGGCATCGACGCACGTCCGCGGGCCGCGGTGCGTACATTCAGCCGGACTGCGTGTCTTCCCGGGTACTTTTCACGAGTAGTCTCAGTTCGGCGCCAGCGGTGCAGGCGCGGGCGACATCGACCACGCCGTCACGGCGGAGTTCGCCGATCATGCGGGTGAAGCGGTGGATGGCGTCGGCGACGCGGTCCTCCCACGCGCGGACGTGGTCCTCGTCGTCGCTGTCGAGATCGAGGATCGCCCCGACCAGCGCATGATGCCGCTCGGCCAGATCGTCGCGCACGGTCGCGGCGGCCATGGCGTCCCACCAGTTCGTGGTGACGTGGTCATCGAGACGGCCGGTCACCCAGTTCAGTTCCAGCATGGTCTCGACGCGGGAGTGAACGGCCGCGGCGGTCTCGACCGGGCAATGCCGCCTTTGGGCGGTCTCGATCAGGGCGAACGCCTCGGCGAGGAACCGAAGTTGCTCCGTGGTCTGCACGATCGTCGCCGGGCGGGGACGACCGGCGACCAATTCGCGGACGCCGGGACGGTACCGAGCAATCTCCTCGATGACGTCGAGTGGCGCCGGCCGGTGGCACAAAATCCACGACGCGGCGCGCTCGATGAAGTGCTGGAGGGTGTGCAGGAGGTTCCAACGCTCGACTGGAGTGACGTCGGTGCGCCGCTCGGCGTCCGTCCACAACTCGTCGATGTCGAAGACCGCCCGGACCACGGCATAGGCTCGTGCAACCGCCGGCGTCTTGACGCCGAGACGTTCCTCGAGTTGATAGATCAGTCCGGGACCGACATGGTTGATCAGGTCGTCGGCGATCTTCGTTGCCACGATTTCCCGTGCCAGGCGGTGGTGCCGGATCTCCTCGTGGAGAAGCCGGCGGATCCGCGACGGGAAGTAATTGGTCAAGGCGGAAGCGAAGACCGGTTCGTCGGGAACAGCGGATTCGAGCAGATCCTGTTGCACGACGTTCTTCGATTGGGCGAGAAGGACCGCGATCTCGGGGCGGGTGAGACCGAGACCGGCCTGCATTCGCGATACCAATTCCTTCTTGGTCGGCAGCACCTCGGTGGTCCGGTTGATTCCGTTGTTGTGTTCGAGGTTGTCGATGAGTCGCTCGTGACGGTTCAGCAATCTCGGAGCCTGGGAAGATGCGAGGCTGATTGCGAGCGTTTGGCTTTCGCCGTTGCGGAGCACCGCGTCGGCGACATCCGGACGAGAGGCGGCCAGGAGGGTGTTGCGTTCGTCCTGGCCGATCCGTCCGGCCTGCACGGCGACATCGAGCGCGACCTTGAGGTTGACCTCGAGGTCCGACGTGGCGACGCCGGCGGCGTTGTCGATGAAGTCGGCATTGATCCGACCGCCACCCAGCGCGTAGTCGATGCGCGCCCGCTGGGTCAGCCCGAGGTTGCCGCCCTCCCCAACCACCGAGCACTGCAGCTGCGCTGCATCCACTCGCACCGAATCGTTGGCCGGATCGGCGGCGTCGGCGTGGGTTTCGGTCGATGCCTTGACATACGTACCGACCCCACCGTTCCACAGCAGGTCGACGCGGGCGGTCAGGATCGCCTTGATCAGCTCGTTAGGTGAGATCAGATCCTGCCGCACGCCGAGCAGTTCCTGGACCTCGGTGGAGAGTGCGATCCTCTTGGCGGTGCGCGGCCAGATTCCGCCCCCGGCGGACAGGGTGGTGCGGTCGTAGTGATCCCAGGTGGATCCCGGAAGCGTGGACAGGCGTACGCGTTCGGCGAACGACAGGCCCGGATCGGGGTCGGGATCGATGAAGATGTGCCGATGGTCGAACGCTGCGACCAGCTTGATCGACTCGGACAACAGCATCCCGTTGCCGAATACGTCCCCGGACATGTCGCCGATGCCGGCGACGGTGAACGGCTCGGCGTCGACGTCGACTCCGAGTTCGTCGAAGTGCCGGCGCACCGAGACCCACGCGCCGCGGGCGGTGATGCCCATGGCTTTGTGGTCGTATCCGCTCGAGCCACCCGAGGCGAACGCGTCGCCGAGCCAGTACCCGGCGTCGAGGGCTATCGTGTTCGCCAGGTCCGAGAACGACGCCGTCCCCTTGTCTGCGGCCACGACCAGGTAGGTGTCCGGGCCGTCGTACGTGACCGTCTCTTCAGGAGCGACGGTGCGACCGTCGACGATGTTGTCGGTGACGTCCAGCAGACCCCGGATGAACGTCGAATACGCATCTGCAGGAGTGATGTCCGGGTTCTTCCGGACGAAGGCGCCCTTGGCGCCTACCGGGACGATCGGGGAGTTCTTGACCGTCTGGGTCTTCATCAGCCCCAGGACCTCGGTGCGGTAGTCCTCCGGGCGATCGGAGAACCGCAACCCACCCCGCGCGACGGCCCCGCTGCGCAGATGGATGCCCTCGACGTCGTTGGAATAGACGTAGATCTCGCGATGGGGAACAACGGGTCCGGTGAGTGAGAGTTTGCTCGAGTCGAGTTTGAACGAGACGTGGCGCTTCGGTGCGCCGGTGGCGTCGAGTTGGTACCAGTTCGTGCGAACGCATGCGGTGACGAACGACTCCAGCGACCGCATGATCCGGTCTTCGTCCAAGGTCGTCGCGGCATCCAGGTGGTCACGCATGGTCGAAACGGCCTCCGCGACAGCCGTACCCCGGTCGTCGAGTGCGGGATCGAACCGCGCACCGAAGTAGCGCACGAGAGACTCGGCGAACTCGCTGTGCCGCAGGAGGGTGTCGATGACGTAGCTCTCGGATAGCCCGAGCCCGGCCTGACGGACGAACCGGCTCGCCGCTCGGACGAGAACGATGTCGCGCCAGGACAGCCCACCGGAGAGAATCAGCTTCGCATAACCGTCGATCTCGAAACCATGCAGCGCATGCGCTTCGAACGCCTCCGACACCAGGATCACCGATGGACTGAGCCACTCTGGTGGCGCCTGAAAAGTGAACTTGTGCAATGTCCCTCGGGCGGAAAGATCTTCGGGAAGCGGAATCGTGTCCCGGTCAGCGACACGCAATCCGAAGTGCTCGAACACCATCGCGATGTCGGCCAGCAGCGGGCTCGTCCCCGGCCAGAGGATTGCAGCCTCGACACGGTCGCTCGTCGTTCCGGACAGAAAGTTCATGCGCGGGACGTCTTCGTCGTGTGCGTTGGCGTGGACCAACCGAATCACGGCGTCGTCCACGTCCGTAGCTAGTGGTGATGACATGTGGTCTGCCGGTGCGGCGCCCTTGCCCATCGCAGCTTCCTCCCGAGTGGTCCTTGTCAGTAAGTGTGCGCGGAACCGGGAAGGAACGAGTTAGACGAACCGGCCATAGATTCGTCGTCTCTTGTGCCTCAGTGCCATATATGTGGCGATCCGAAGCTCATACAGTCCTCGATGACCCGACTGGAGGACACGACATGACTGCTGTGCACACACCCGTCGGCGGACCGCAGCTCGAGCAGGTACGCCGCATCGTCACCGAGGTACCCGGACCCCGATCCCAGGAACTTGCCGCCCGCCGATCCGCCGCACTGCCGGCGGGGTTGACCAGCGGCGCGGGCATCTACACCGCGGCCGCCGGTGGCGGAGTCCTCGTCGACGTCGACGACAACTCGTTCATCGACTTCGGTAGCGGTATCGCCGTGACCACCGTCGGCAACGCCGCCCCGCGAGTCGTCGAGCGAGCAACCCGGCAGCTGGCGAAATACACGCACACCTGTTTCCTCGCCACCCCGTACGAGCCGTACATCGCGGTCGCCGAGGCGCTCAACCGGCTCACCCCCGGTGATCACGAGAAGCGGACGGCGCTGTTCAACACCGGCAGTGAGGCGGTGGAGAACGCCGTCAAGTACGCGCGGGCCGCGACCGGACGACCCGCGGTGGTCACGTTCGATCACGCCTTCCACGGGCGGACCCTGATGACGATGACGATGACGGCGAAGAACCAGCCCTACAAGAGCACCTTCGGTCCCTTCGCCCCCGAGGTGTACCGTGCGCCGATGGCCTACCCGTACCGGTGGCCGAGCGGCGCCGAGAATGCGGCCGACGAGGCGTTCGCCCAGTTCGAGATGCTGGTCGATTCCCAGATCGGCGCCGACGCGGTTGCCTGCGTCGTGGTCGAACCGATCCAGGGCGAGGGCGGATTCATCGTCCCTGCCGAGGGCTTCCTGCGGCAGATCGCGGACTTCTGCCGGGACCGCGGGATCCTGTTCGTCGCGGACGAGGTGCAGGCCGGCATCGCCCGCACCGGGACCTGGTTCGCCTCCGAGCACGAGGGCGTCGTGCCCGACCTGGTCGTGACCGCGAAGGGCCTGGCCGGCGGGATGCCGCTCGCGGCGGTCACCGGTCGCGCCGACATCATGGACACCGCGCACGCCGGCGGGATCGGTGGCACCTACAGCGGCAACCCCGCCGCCTGCGAAGCAGCGCTCGGAGTGTTCGAGACCATCGAGGAAGACGGCCTGCTCGAGCGGGCACAGACAATCGGCGACCTCATGTTCCGTGAACTGCGCGACATCGCCGCCACCACCGACCTCATCGGAGACATCCGCGGCCGCGGGGCCATGGTGGCGATCGAACTCGTCCAACCCGGCACCAAGACCCCCAACCGCGAGGCCGTCGCCGCGGTAAACCGCTACTGCCTGACGCACGGCCTGCTCACCCTGACCGCGGGCACCTTCGGCAACGTCCTGCGGTTCCTTCCCCCACTGTCGATCTCGGACGAACTCCTCCTCGAAGGCTTCTCGGTCCTCCGGAACGCGTTCGCCGCTCTGTAATACCCTGCCCCCGAAGAAGGACGACCCCCTCATGACCACACCCGCGCACCTGCTCCATCTCGTCGACGGACAATGGCTCGCCGGCGTCGGCGATACCGTCGTCAGCGCCAGCCCGGCCCAGCCGGACGTCGTCGTCGCCCAGGGACGACTGGCAGACACCGCGGCACTCGACAGGGCCGTCGCCGCAGCTCAACGGGTCAAGCGCGAGTGGACGCGCACCCCCGCGCACGAGCGTGGGGCGATCCTGGTCCGTGCCGCGGCGATCGTGGAGAACGCAGCCTCCGAGTGGGGCACCGAACTCGCCCGCGAAGAAGGCAAAACCAAGCCCGAAGGCATCGGCGAAGTCCTGCGCGCCGCCCAGATCCTGCGCTACTACGGCAACGACGCCGACCGAGACGCAGGCGAGGTATTCTCCTCCCCGCGACGGGGTGAACGCATCCTGGTCACCCGCAAACCCATTGGCGTGGTCGGTGTCATCACCCCCTTCAACTTCCCGATCGCCATCCCGGCCTGGAAGATCGCACCGGCCCTGACCTACGGCAACACCGTGGTCTGGAAACCGGCCAGCACCGTGCCACTCCTGGCGATGCGCCTGGCGCAGGCCCTCACCGACGCGGGACTGCCGAACGGGGTGCTGAACCTGGTGATCGGGAACGGCGCCGTCGGCAACGGCATCGTCGAACATCCCGGCATCGACGCGATCACCTTCACCGGCTCCACCGGTGTCGGCCGCAAGATCGCCGCGTCCGGCGCCGCCCGCGGCGTCCCGGTGCAGGCCGAGATGGGCGGAAAGAACGCCGCCGTCGTCCTCGGCGACGCCGACCTCGAGCTGGCCGCCGAACAGGTGATGTTCGGTGCCTTCCGCTCGACCGGGCAGAAATGCACCGCCACCTCCCGGTTGATCGTCACCGACGACATCGCCGACGACTTCCTCGCCGAACTCGGCAAACGCGCCGACGCACTGAACGTCGGCAACCCCGTCGACGACGGCACCGAGATGGGACCGGTGGTGAACGCCGCCGCCCGCACCTCGATACGAGCCGGGATCGAGCGTGCTATCAAGCAGGGGGCGCGGCGGGTCGCCGGCGGCTACGAGTACTCCGAGGGCGCCTTGGCAACAGGGTATTTCGTTCCGCCGACCATACTCGAGTTGCCCTCGCAAGCTCCCGATGCCTGGCGTGAAGAACTGTTCGGTCCCGTTCTGGCGGTCCGGCGAGCAGGAAGCGTCGACGACGCCTTCGCCCTCGCGAACGACAGCGAGTTCGGACTCTCCGCCGCCGTCTTCACCCAGGATCTCACCCGCGCACTGGACGCCATCGACGACATCGACGTCGGCATCCTGCACGTCAACTCCGAATCCGCCGGCGCCGACCCCCACGTCCCGTTCGGTGGCGCGAAGAAGAGCGGATACGGTCCGAAGGAGCAGGGCCGCTCGGCGCGCGAATTCTTCACCCACACCACCACGGTGTACCTGCGCGGCGGACAGTCGACGATATGAGCACCTATTGCCGTCCGTGTCCTCGAGCATGCCAACACATGGACAACGGCGCTGCAGCGTAACATTCCGGATACGAGTTCGATAGGCACGGAACTCATTTCACTTCGTCGAGCATTCAAAGGGGCATGCTTCGACGAATCCGGATCTGCACCGCCGCACCGGGAATCCGGCACAACCGGACCCCTGGGTGGTCCGGGCGCGGCTCGATCAGCACGCCCGGACCACACGTGCTCCATTCCAGCCGGTGGCTGCCGACAGCCCGATCAGCCTTCTTCGGTCGCAGTGTTCTGGACCACCTCGAACCACGTGGAATCCATCTGGCCGGCTTCAAGTCCCGCGAGCTCTTCACGAGTCGAGCGGAAGGCTTCGTCATGATGCCAGGCCGACCAGTCTTCTCTCGTTTCCCAGACGCCGACAATGGCCCGTTCGAGTGGCTGATCGACTCCTTTCAGAAGCTGCGCCGATACCCAGCCTGGCTTGTCGCGCGCCACAGCAACCCGCTCATGCATTGCGCGGTCCCATTGCTCGGCGCCCTCCTCGCGAAGCACAACTCTCGTGATGATTGTCATCATTCTGGCTCTCCTTTCCGGCCCTTCTCAGAATGGACCCGTGGGGCGGCAAACTCCACGAATGCGGCGGCACGCGGTCGAGACGACCTGTAAGAGGCTGCACCGCAGGATCCCGCCGCCAGCGATCAGTACCGCCGGTTCGCCGGATTGTCGCCGTCTAACACCGCACCCGCGGCGAGCTGCCGCCTGAGGAGGTCGAGGGCCGCGTGCTGGAGGAGGAGGACGGCCTCGACGTTCGTGCCGAGGAGACGCGCCACCTCGACGACCGGTAGTCGGTGCACTATTCGGAGTCGCAGGACCGTCCGGTGGCGGGCGGGGAGGGTGTCCATCAGAGTCGCCGACCCGGCTGTCTCCTCGTCGTCGATGGTCACGACCGGCCTTTCTCTCGGATCGCACCACTGTGTCCGACCCGGTGTCCCAGGGGGAAGGGACCGGCGTCCCGATGGTCCGGGATCCTGCCGACCGACTCCTCGAGCCTGCCCGACGCTTTACGCTGAACGGCATGGCCGCTCTTCGTGCGGAGTGGATCAGGATCTGGCGCAACCCGGCAGACACGCTCGCGACCGTGGCGTTCAACGCCGTCCTGATGATCGGTGCCTGGTTTCTCCTGCCTCGGAACTGGTTGTTCGAGTGGACCGGACCGTCGGGTTTCGCCCTGGCCCTCGCCGGCTGGATGTACGCCGACGTCACCGCCACCAATGTGCTGGCACCGGATCGTGAGCGTGTTCTCGCCGCACTCGACGACCGCGACACGCTGGGCGCGTTACTGGGAGCCAAGGCCGTGGCGTTGTGGATGCTGATCGCCCCGCTGTGCGCGACCATCGCGATCCTCGTGGGTTTCGTCGAGCAGGACTGGTTGTACACCGCGGTGGTGGTGGTCGCGGTGGCGTTGTGCCCGTTCGGCGCGCTGGCCGGGACGAGTCTGGTCGGGGTGTTCTTCCCGTACCACCAGCGTTCCCTGGGGTGGCGGTGGGACCACCGTGCCCGGTGGCGCACCGTCGTGGTCCGGTGGCTGATCCTGCTGGTGGTCCCGTACGGCGTGTTCCCGGCGTTCTCGCTGGCGATCTTCATCGTCCCAGCCGTGCTGTGGCACCTCGTGCGTCCGGCGGACGTGCACTCCCGGATCGGCACCGCCGACTTCGCGCTGTGTGTCGTTCTCGCCGTGCTCATCTCCGCGATCATGTGGGTGATGGCGCGGCGGATCGCGGTGTCACGGATACAGCGGCACGCCCCGCTGGCCGACTATCTGCGCGACCGGGACAGAGGCTGAGCAGCCCCGCCCGGTGACGTGAGCGCCGATGCGCACCCCCGCACACATTCCCACTCACCTGCGCAGGTGAGTGGCAAAGCGTGCCGGGGCACACTTTGCCACTCACGTCAGGAGAGGTGCTTCGGCTGGGGGTGCGACTTGTGGGCCCAGTCCGCGCCGACCTCGTCCTGACTCGATCCCGGCGGGCAGTCGGCGTTGTACCGGCCGGCGTGTTCGAGGGACACGACGACGGACTTCGAGGTGGGACAGTTGCTGCCCGCCGCCGTGGAGTCGAGGGGAACGAGCGGGTTGGTCTCCGGGTAGTAGGCGGCGGCCGACCCGCGGGGGATGTCGTATTCGACGATCCGGAAGTCGTGGGCGCAGCGGACCCGGTCGTCCTCGGCCCAGTGGGTGAAGAGGTCGACCATGTCGCCGTCGTCGAATCCGAGGGCCGCGATGTCGTCGTGGTGCAGGAAGATCACGCGGCGTCCGCCCTCGATCCCGCGGTAGCGGTCGCTGAGCCCGTAGATCGTGGTGTTGAACTGGTCGTGGCTGCGGATCGTCTGCAGGATCACGTGCCCCGGCGGCACCTGCAGCACCTCGATCGGGGACACCGCGAATTCGGCCCGGCCGGAGTGGGTGGGAAACGTCCGGGAATCGCGCGGCGGGTGCGGCAGCACGAACCCGCCGGGCCGCCGGACATTCACCTCGTACCCCTCGCAGCCGGGAACGACCCGCGAGATGTGCAGGCGGATGTTCGCGTAGTCGTCCCGCATCTTCTTCCACTCGATGCCGTACCGGTCGCCGATCGTGGCCTCGGCGATGCGGGTGACGATGCCCACCTCCGAATCGAGATGCGGACTGGCCGGTTTCAGCGGTCCCCGGGACGCGTGAACGGAACACGTCGAGTCCTCGACCGAGATGAACTGGGGACCGCCGGCCTGGACGTCCTGCTCGGTGCGCCCGCGGGTCGGCAGGATGAGGGCTGTGTCGCCGCACACGAGATGCGAGCGGTTGATCTTCGTGGAGATGTGGACGGTCATCCGGGTCCTGCGCAGCGCGGCGGCGGTGACGTCGGTGTCCGGGGCCGCCTGGACGAAGTTCCCGCCGAGCCCGAGGAAGAAATGCGCCTTGTCATCACGCATCGCCCGGATGGAATCGACGGTGTCATAGCCGTTCTCGCGGGGAGGGTCGAAGTCGAATTCCTTCGCGAGGGCGTCGAGGAAATGCCGCGGCGGACGCTCCCAGATGCCCATCGTGCGGTCGCCCTGCACGTTCGAATGTCCGCGCACCGGGAAGAGCCCGGCACCGGGCTTCCCGATGTTTCCCTGGGCGAGTGCGAGATTGGTGACTTCCTTGATGATCGCCACCGAGTTGTGGTGCTGGGTGAGCCCCATCGCCCAACAGAACACGGTGGCGTCGGAATCGCGCAGGAGCCGGGCCGCGTCGGTGATCTGTTCCCGCGACAGTCCGGTCGTGCGGGTGACGACGTCCCAGTCGATGTCGGTGACGTGCTGCTTCCACAGCTCGAACCCGATGGTGTGCTGTTCGATGAACTCGTGGTCGAGGGCGTCCCATCCGACGAGCAGGGAGCCGAACGCCTGCAGCAGCGCGAGGTCGCCGTTGAGCGCGATCGGCAGATGCAGGTCGGACAGGTCGGTACCCGGACCGACCATGCCGCGGGGCGTCTGCGGATTCTTGAAGTTGACCAGACCCGCCTCGCGCAGTGGATTGATCGACAGGATCTTCGCGCCGTTCTGCTTGGCCTTCTCCAGTGCCGACAACATCCGCGGATGATTGGTGCCCGGATTCTGACCTTGCAGGACAATCAGTTTCGCATGATAGACGTCGTCCATCGTGACGCTGGCCTTGCCGATGCCGATCGACTCCTGCAGCGCGATGCTGGTCGATTCGTGGCACATGTTGGAACAGTCGGGCAGGTTGTTGGTCCCGAAAGCGCGGACGAACAACTGGTACGCGAACGCGGCCTCGTTCGACGCCCGGCCGGACGTGTAGAAGATCGCCTCGTCCGGACTGTCCAGGGCGTTCAGCTGGTCGCCGATCAGCGCGAACGCCTCGTCCCAGTCGATGGGTTCGTAGTGGGTGCCGCCGGGCCGTTTCACCATCGGGTGGGTGATCCGACCCTGCTGCCCGAGCCAGTGCTCGCTGTGGCAGTCGAGGTCGGCGATGCTGTGCCGGGCGAAGAATTCGGGTGTCGCCCGGTCCCGCGTCGCCTCTTCCGCCACGGCCTTGGCGCCGTTCTCGCAGAACTCCGCGGCATGACGGTGACCCGGGTCGGGATCGGGCCACGCGCAGCTCATGCAGTCGAATCCCTCGGCCTGGTTCAGCCGCAGCAGCGTCTCAGCCGTCCGGACCACACCCATGTGCTCGAGCGCGCGTTTCATCGACACCGCGACCGCGGTCGGCCCGGCCGCGTGGTCCTTCGGGGGTTCGACGTGGAGGTCGGCCTCGTCGTAGTCGCGTTCCTCGTCCTGGTGCCGCATCGTTCAGCCTTCCGTCACGACGATCTCCCCACCAGACGACCGAGATAGTCGAGGACGTCGTCGGTGGCGGTGGCCGCGGCGGTGAGTGCCACGTAACCGTCGGGGCGTACCACCACCAGCGTGCCACCATGTGCCCCGTACGCGCTGCGCGCGAGGCCGCGGTCGTCGACGACGTCGATGCCGGGCCCGCGGGAATCGCCCACCACCACGTATTTCACGTCGTCGGGTGCGTCCTCGGCCAGGATCTGCAGGGTGTGCCGGGACCCGCCGCCGAACCCGAGAATGGTGAAGTGCGTGCCGCGGAAGACGTCGAACAGCCGCAGCGGGGTGCCGTCCGGGCTCAGGCACGGCGCGTCGGGTGCGCGGTCCCCCGCGCGGACGCCCGTCGTCACGTCCCCGTCCCTCGACAGCGAACTCCACTGATAGCCGAAACCGAGTTGCTGGCCGTCCTCGGTGACCGCGACCCCCAGGCCCTGCGAATCTTCCCGACCGAGGCTCGCGGCCACCTTCTGCAGCCCCTCGCTGCTCACCCCGAGCGTCCAGCGCGCGAGCGGCAACCGCTCCTCCTGATACGTGTCGAGAAGCGACGGATCCGCCGACCCGGCCAGGACCAGCGCGAGTTTCCAGCCGAGGTTGTAGGCGTCCTGGATTCCGGTGTTCATCCCGAGCCCACCGGCCGGCGGGTGAACGTGTGCGGCGTCCCCGGCGAGGAACACCCGACCGTCGCGGAAGCGGTCCACCATGCGCACGTTCACATGCCAGGTGGACAGCCACGTCGGTTCGGACAGTCGCACCCCGGGATCGCAGGCGACGTCGTCCAGAACCCGCTGGAAGTACTCCAGCGACGGCGCGGGCAGGTTGCCCTCCTCGTCGAAGTCCGCGAACGGCACTCCCTGGAACTGCCAGGAATTGATTCCGCGGAACGGGCACAACGCGACGAATCCCTTCTCCGGGTGCGTCCACTGGTACCAGCGATCGGGAACCAGACCGTCGACGGCCACATCGCCGAGGAGCATGCCCTCGATGCCGCCCGTGCCCTCGAACGACACTCCGAGCGCCTTGCGCACCGCGCTGCGCCCGCCGTCGCAGCCGACGAGGTAGCGCGCCATGATGGTCCCGCCGCCGGCGAGCCGGACCGTCACCTTGTCGGTGGTCTGCTCGAATCCGACGACCTCGACGCCACGCTCCACGTCGATTCCGAACTCCGAGAGCCTTTCTCGCAGAATCCGCTCGGTCTGCCACTGCGGGATCATCAGACCGCTGTCGTAGGGCCGATCGGGCGTGGGGCTCAGGTCCGCGTGCGGGTCGCCGTCGCTCACCACCTGCCCGCGCACCGCGACCCGGCTGGGAAGGTGACGGAATCCGGCGTCGACGATCTCGTCGACGATGCCGAGATCGTCCATCACCTCCTGGCTGCGCGCGGTCAACCCCTTTCCGCGCGAACCCGGGAACGGCTCGGGCGACTTGTCGAGGATCCGCACTTCGACGCCACGCCGCGCCAGTTCCAGAGCGAGCGTGAGACCGGTCGGCCCGGCCCCGGCCACCACTGCCTCGGTAGGGCTCATGGCGTCATCGTATTCGCGACGGCACCGATCCCGCGGGAAAGTCGTCGCACATCGGCTCTCGCTCAGAAGTTTCCGCGGGCGGCCTGTTCGCGTTCGATGGCTTCGAAGAGGGCCTTGAAGTTGCCGATGCCGAAGCCGAGGGAGCCGTGGCGTTCGATGAGTTCGAAGAACACGGTGGGCCGGTCGACGAGGGGTTTGGTGAAGATCTGCAGCAGGTAGCCGTCCTCGTCGCGGTCGACGAGGATGCCGCGTTTCTGCAACTCCTCGATCGGGGCGCGGACGTTACCGATCCGCGCCCGCAGTTCCGGGTCCTGGTAGTAGGAGTCGGGGGTGGCCAGGAATTCGACGCCCTCGGCGGTGAGCCGGTCCACGGCGGTGAGGATGTCGTTGGTGGCCAGCGCCAGGTGCTGCGCGCCGGGACCTTGGTAGAAGTCCAGGTACTCGTCGATCTGCGAACGCTTCTTCGCGATCGCGGGTTCATTGAGCGGGAACTTCACCCGGTGGTTGCCGTTGGAGACGACCTTGGACATCAGTGCGGAGTAGTCGGTGGCGATGTCCTCGCCGACGAACTCGGCCATGTTCGTAAAGCCCATGACCCGGTTGTAGAAGTCGACCCAGTGGTCCATCCGGCCGAGTTCGACGTTGCCGACGACGTGGTCGAGGGCCTGGAACAGGCGTTTGGGGGCGCCGTCGCGCTTGGTGTGCGTGGAGGTGCGTGCGATGTAGCCGGGCAGGTAGGGGCCGGTGTAGTGGGTGCGGTCGACGAGGGTGTGCCGGGTGTCGCCGTAGGTGGCGATCGCGGCGAGCCGGACGGTGCCGTGCTCGTCGGTCATGTCGTGGGGTTCGTCGAGGACGACGGCGCCCTGGGCGCGGGCGTGGGCGATGCACTTGTCGACGTCGGGCACCGACAACGCGATGTCGACGACGCCGTCGCCGTGGGCGCGGTGGTGCTCGATCAGCGGGCTCTGGGGGTCGACGGCGCCCTGGATGACGAAGCGGACGGCGCCGGATTCGAGGACGAAGCTGTGGTGGTCGCGGTTGCCGGTGGTGGGCCCGGAGTAGGCGACGAGGGTCATCCCGAACGCGGACTGGAAGTAGTGGGCGGTCTGGGTGGCGTTGCCGACCACCCAGACGACGGCGTCCCAGCCGCTGACCGGGAACGGGTCGCGGGTGCCGTCGTATTCGACGAGCCCGACCAGTTGCTCGAGCTGGCCGAGGTCGAGACCTGCCAGGCGTTCCTTGTCGGTGAGGGTCTGCTCGATCGTCATCGCTGTCTTCCTGGTTCGAGGGACGGAGTGTGGCTGTTGCCTGGGTCACTACGAAAACCCACGTCGCCCACATAGGCAACCGAGCCAGCAGCAGCTAGCCGCAGTGCCACCTTCGACGACCTGCGAGGGGCATTTCATATACAGTCGGACTAGTTGAATCGCTTCGGAGAGGCCCTGCCATGAAGGACGCTGTGCAGTTGGACGAACTCGATTTCGCCCTCCTCGACGCCATGCACGACGACCCGAAGGCGGGCGTACTCGAACTGTCCCGCCGACTCAAGGTCGCGCGGGCCACCGTCCAGGCGCGGGTGCGCAAACTCGAGGAGTCGGGCGTGATCGCCGGATACGAGCCGCGCCTCGACCTCGCCGCCGCCGGGTTCGACGTGCAGGCCTTCGTCACGCTGGAGACAGCGCAGGGCGCACTCGACTCCGTGACTTCGGAACTCGAATCGATCCCCGGGGTGCTCGAGGCCTTCGCGACCACCGGTTCCGGCGACATCCTGTGCCGCATCGCCGCCGGCTCGCACCTCGGGCTGCAGCAGACCCTGATCGATCTGAACAAGTCGAGCGTCGTCGCCCGATCCACCAGCGTGATGGTGCTGTCGGTGATCGTCCCCTACCGGTCGATGCCCCTGCTGCGGACGCTGGACCGACCGCGCTCGGCGAAGGCTCCGGCCTACCGCACAGCGACCGCGGATCCGGATTAGCACCACGATCACCGGTTCTGCTGCACAAACTGAATAGAAGATTCCGGAACTTCTTTCTCGGTGGTGTTCACCGCGACTACCTGTCGGCCGCTCGGTTGCGACGCACGAGTGGCGCCCACCACAGTGATCGCCGTAACAGCGGGAAGCACCATCCCGGCAGCCGAGAAACCGAGAGAAGCGATGAAGAATCTGCTCACCCGATTCGAAGAGAAGGCCCCCGAGATCGTCTTCGAGTGGCACGACACGGAGACCTCCGCACGCGGGTGGACGGTGATCAACTCGCTGCGCGGCGGCGCGGCCGGCGGCGGAACCCGGATGCGCCGCGGCCTCGACCGCCGCGAGGTGGAGTCGCTCGCGAAGACCATGGAAGTGAAGTTCACCGTCTCGGGTCCGGCGATCGGCGGCGCGAAGTCGGGCATCGACTTCGACCCGACCGATCCACGCAAGGACGAGGTGCTGCGACGCTGGTTCAAGACCGTGACCCCGCTGCTCAAGTCGTACTACGGCACCGGCGGCGACCTGAACGTCGACGAGATGGCCGAGGTCGTGCCGATCACCGAGAGCTACGGGCTGTGGCATCCGCAGGAAGGCGTCGTCAACGGGCACTTCGCGGCCAGCGATCGGGAGCGGGTGCAGCGGGTCGGGCAGCTGCGACTCGGCGTCGCGAAGGTCGTCGAGGATGCGCGGTTCACCCCCGATCCGCAGGCGAAGTACACGGTGTCCGATCTGATCACCGGCTGGGGTGTCGCCGAATCGGTGCGGCACTACTACCGGGTCTACGGCGGCGACCTGGCCGGCAAGCGGGTGATCATGCAGGGCTGGGGCAACGTCGGCGCCGCCGCCGCGTACTACCTCGCGCAGTCCGGTGCCCGGATCGTCGGCATCCTCGACCGCAACGGCGGGCTGTCGAACACCGACGGCTACGACTTCGAGCAGATCCGCGCACTGTTCCTCGCGAAGGAGGGCAACGAACTGCGCGCCTCCGGCACGGTGCCGTTCGAGGAGATCAACGAGACGATCTGGAGTTCCGGCGCCGAGGTGTTCCTGCCCTGCGCCGCTTCACGTCTGGTGACCCGCGAGCAGGTCGACAGGCTGATCGCCGGCGGCCTCGAGGTGGTGGCGAGCGGCGCCAACGTGCCGTTCGCGGACGACGAGATCTTCTACGGCCCCACCTACGAGTACGCCGACAAGAGCGTCGCCGTCGTCCCCGACTTCATCGCCAACTGCGGCATGGCCCGCGCGTTCGCGCTGCTGATGGAGGGTGACGTCGAGGTGTCGGACGAGGCGATCTTCGGTGACGTCTCCGCCACGATCGCGACGGCGCTCGAGCGCTGCTTCGCCCGTTCCCCGCAACCGACCGGAATCGCCGGTACCGCGTTCGAGATCGCACTCGATCAGCTCGTCTGACGGACCGGGAGAACCCATGAACACAGTGCACGACCCACCGGCCTCCACCACGCGCCTTCAGCAGGCGATGAAACCGCGCCAGTTGGTGATGATGAGTCTGGGCGGCGCGATCGGCGCCGGACTGTTCGTCGGCTCCGGCGCGGGCATCGCCGTCGCCGGGCCCGCCGTGCTCGTCTCCTTCCTCATCGCCGGATTCCTCGTCGTCCTCGTGATGCGGATGATGGGCGAGATGGTGGCCGCCGACCCCGACAGCGGCGCGTTCTCCGTCCACGCCGAGAACGCGATGGGCCCGATCGCCGGCCGGACCATCGGCTGGCTCTACTGGGTGCAAGTCGTCATCGTCGTGGCCGCAGAAGCGACCGCGGCGGCCGCGATCACCGCCGCGTCGATACCCGCCGTTCCCCAATGGGTGGCGGCCCTGGCGTACATGAGCGTGCTGACCGCGGTGAACCTGGCGGGTGTCTCCCGCTTCGGTGAGTTCGAATTCTGGTTCGCCGCACTGAAGATCGTCGCCATCGTCGCGTTCCTGGCGGTCGGCTGCGCGATGATCCTGGGCTGGATCCCGAGCTTCGACGCACCCGGACTGTCGAATCTCACCGGCCACGGCGGGTTCGCCCCCAACGGTGTCACCGGCATCGCGGCCGGCCTGCTGATCGTCGTGTTCGCGTTCGGTGGCACCGAGGTGATGGCGATCGCCGCCGCCGAGACGTCGGAGCCCAAGCGCAACGTGAGCCGGGCGGTGCGGTCCATCGTGTGGCGGATCCTGGTGTTCTACGTCGGTTCGGTCCTGATCATGGTGACGGTGCTGCCGTGGACCGCGGACGAACTCGCGACGGGCCCGTTCGTCGCGGTCCTCAACGCCGCGCACGTGCCCGGCGCCGGCGCCGTGATGACGGTCGTCGTGGTCATCGCACTGCTGTCGTCGCTGAACGCCATGCTGTTCAGTGGTTCCCGGATGATCTACTCGCTGTCCGAGCGCGGCGCGGCCGCGAAGGTGTTCGGCCGGGTGTCGGGCAACGGCGTTCCCCGGGTGGCGGTGCTGGCGTCGGTGGCGTTCGGGTTCGTCACCGTCGTCCTCAACTACCTGGCCCCCGATCGCGTTCTCCCGCTGCTGCTCAACGCGGTCGGGTCGACGATCCTGGTGTTGTGGACGTTCGTCACGGTGTCGCAGATCGTGTTGCGGCGGCGCGCCGAGAAGTCGGGGCGAACGGATCTGCCACTGAAAATGTGGTGCTTCCCGTATCTGTCGTATGTTGCCCTCGCGCTGCTCGCCGCGGTCGCGGTGCTGGCGTTGTTCGACGACGCCGCACGCAACCAGCTGTTCGCGACGCTCACGTTCACCTGCGCGATCACCCTGGCCTGCTGGGTGCTCGGGCGTCGGCAGCGCGCCGCGGCCGCCGACGGCACACCGGAGAAGACACCCGAGACCGTCGGCTGACCGGACGCCGCCGCGGTCTCACGGACGTCGAGGGGTCGTCCGTGAGACAGCGCGGTCTCCCGCTCAGCGGACACTTTCCGATCGTCGCATGACCTGCTGCCCTACCGTCGACCGCACAGAACGAAGGGGCCGGGAATGACCACACCACCAGACGTTTTCGCTCCGGCCACCCTGGGTCCCCTCACGTTGCGCAACCGGATCATCAAATCCGCCACGTTCGAGGGGCGCACGCCCGACGCACTCGTCACGGACGAACTGATCGAGTTCCACCGCCGACCCGCTGCGGGTGGTGTGGGGATGTCGACGGTGGCCTATTGCGCCGTGGCACCCGAGGGTCGCACCGAACGCGGGCAGTTGTGGATGCGCCCCGACGCGGTGCCCGGGCTGCGCAGGCTCACCGACGCCATCCACGCCGAGGGTGCCGCCGCGAGTGCGCAGCTCGGTCACGCCGGACCCGTCGCGAACGAGAAGTCCACCGGACTGCCCGCGCTCGCACCGTCCCGGTCGTTCAACCCGTTGAGCATGCGGATGATCCGCAGCGCCACGGCCGCCGACATCGCCAGGATCACCACCGCCCACGGCACCGCGGCGCGGATCGCGGTCGAGTCCGGTTTCGACGCCGTCGAGATCCACTTCGGCCACAACTACTTCGCCAGTGCGTTTCTCAGCCCGAAGCTGAACCGCCGCACCGATTCCTACGGCGGATCACTGGAGAACCGGGCCCGGGTGGTGCGCGACGTCGCCCGGACCGTGCGCGACGCCGTCGGCGGCCGGGTCGCGATCCTCGCCAAACTCAACATGGACGACGGCGTGCCCGGCGGCTTCTGGCTCGACGAGGCCATCCAGGTGGCCCGGCTGCTCGAGCGCGACGGCAGCGTCGATGCCCTCGAACTCACCATGGGCAGTTCACTTCTCAACCCGATGTATCTGTTCAAGGGTGACGCACCGGTACGGGAGTTCGCGGCCGCCATGCCGCAGCCAGTTCGCCTCGGCGTCCAACTGGTCGGGAAGTCGATGATCCACACCTACCCCTACCGCGACCTGTTCATGCTCGAGCACGCCCGCCAGATCCGTGCGGCGGTGACGTTGCCGCTCGTCCTGCTCGGCGGCGTCACCGACCGGGCGGGCATGGACACCGCCATGGCCGAGGGCTTCGAATTCGTCGCCATGGCCCGGGCACTACTGCGCGAACCCGACCTGGTGAACCGCATCCGGTCCGAACCCCGCACCCAGTCACTGTGCATCCACTGCAACAAATGCATGCCCACCATCTTCAGCGGCGCGCGCTGCGTGCTCGTCGAATAGTCGGCGGCTACCAGCTGGTCTGCGCCAGAACGGCATCCAGCGCCCCGTAGCTCTCGTTCATGCCGCCTTCCATGCCGGACTGCAGCATGCCGTCGCGCTCTTCCGGGGTGTGGAACTGGCTGACCACGGACAGCTGGGTGCGCCCGTCCCCGAGGTCGGTGTACGTGTTGTTCTCGATGATGACGTGGCCGGGCATGCCGTCCCACTCGAAGGTGTACACCAGACGCTCCTCCGGGGTGATCTCCCGGAAGCGCCCCTCGAATCCGTGGGAGTCGCCGTCCGCGTGTTCGACGACGCGCCAGTGCCCGCCGCGCTCGAATTCCCAGCGCTCGACGTCGAGGCGGTTGCCGCGACCCCACCACTGCGCCAACAGTTCCGGTTTCGTGAACGCCGCCCACACCCGGTCGCGCGGGGCGTTGAAGACGCGTTCGACGTGGATTTCCCGGTCCGTGGGCGTCGAGAGGGTGGCGGTCGTGGGACTCTGCGAGGTGCTCATGACGTGCCTTCCGTTCGATTGAGGAATTCGTCCAGACGATTCAGCCGCCCGTCGAGCGACCGCTGATAGTCACGGATCCAGGCCACCTCATGCTCGAGGGAATTGGACCCCAACATGCAGTACCGCACCCGGCCCCGTTTCTCGGTCACGACCATCCCCGCCCCTTCGAGCAGCCGCACATGTTTCTTGATGCCGGTGAGCGTCATCTCGAAGAGTTCGGCGAGGTCGCTGATCGTGCACGCGCCTTCGCCGAGCCGGTCGAGAATCCCACGCCGGGTGGGGTCTGCCAGCGCAGCGAACGTGGCGTCGAATGCGGAATGCTGAACCATCTAGTTCAGTGTTGCATGCGCCCACGACTCCGTCAACGGTTTTCGACTTCACACCCACGGCATCTCGGAGCCGGTACGGATCGGTAACGAATCCGGACGACCCGCCAGTCGGTGCGATGGACGTCTCCAGCGCGTCGTTAGCGTCGAATCCGTCGAGACACTTCGGGCGCGGAGGGGGCGGGATGGACACACCGACGTTCCCTCGCCGTCCGGCGATCGTGGTGGCGCTGGCGGTGTGCGCGACGGCGGCCGTCGTTCTGGTGCTCGGCACCGTCGACCCGCGGACACCGGAGATCGGATTGCTCGCCGGCGGCGCCGACCTGCACGTCTACCGCGACGGCGGCTGGCGCGTCCTGCACGGCATGCCGCTCTACAGCGGTCCCGTCGTGCTGGGTTTGCTGTACACGTACACCCCATTCTCGGCGATCGCGTTCGTGCCGCTCGAACGGATACCGGGCGCGTACGTCGACAACATCTGGATGGTCGCCAACCTGGGTGTGCTGGCGGGATGCATCCTCCTGTGCTGGCGCATCCTCGGTTACCGGACCACGCCGCACCTGGTGCTGGTCACGTTCCTGATGACGGCGGCGTGCACGTTCCTCGAACCGGTGCGGACAACGCTCTTCTACGGTCAGATCAATCTCGCGCTGATGCTGTGGGTGCTGTGGGACTTCTCCCGTCCCGAGCGCAGCATCCTGCGCGGGGTGGGCATCGGACTGGGCGCCGGGATCAAGCTGACGCCCGCCTACTTCGTGATCCCGCTCCTCGCGCTGCGGCACTGGCGAGCCGCGGCGGTCGCAACGTCCGTCTTCGCGGGCACCGTCGCCCTCGCGTGGGTGCTGGTGCCGGGCGACTCGCGCCGGTACTGGACTGCCACATTCTTCGACTCGACCCGCATCGCCGACGACGCGCATCCGTCCAACCAATCGCTGCGCGGAGTGCTCGCGCGACTCACGGACGGTCAATCGCCTCCATGGTTGTGGCTGCTGCTTGCCGGAGGCGTCGCGATCGTCAGCGTGGTCGTGTCGGTGCGCCTGTACGAACGCGGCGAGCGACTGCTGTCGGTGGTGCTCGGTGGCCTCACCGCCGCCGTGGTGTCGCCCTATTCGTGGAGCCATCACTGGGTGTGGCTGGTGCCGCTGCTGGTGTACATCGTGCACCGCGCGGTCTCGGGGAGCGGACGCTGGTGGTTTGCGTGGGCCGCGCTGTTCGCGTCGACGGCGGCGTGGCCATACTGGTGGAGCGCGGACTTCGCCGTCGTCGGACTGTTCCTGTTTCCACCGTCATGGCCGGTCGCGGTACTTCTACAGAACATCTATGTGCTCGTGTACGTCCCGGTCCTCGCCGCGGCGATCCGGATGGTCACCCGGCGCACGCAGACTCGGCCGGTTCTGACATCGGTCGCGACCGAGCCGCCGGCACCGGACGACGCCGCTCTGCTCGACTACCGCGAGTCTGCGTGACCAGCACATACCGCGACTTGTAGCAAATTGCTACACTTGGCGTCGGTGGTTGTGCGGCGCCTCGAGGAGGAATTATGAAGAAAATTGCCGACAAGGTAACCAGATTCTCGTCGGACCTCGTCGATGCCGCGTCGACCGAAGGTGAGCGGGAGAATCGCTCCGCTCGCCAGCAGCTCGAACACTGGGCCCGCGTGGGCCGCGAAGTGTCGAATCAGCGTCACGTGGCACGTCGCCGCGTGGAGGCCGCTCTCACCGGACGAGTGCCGTTGAGCGAGCTGTCCGTCGAGGAAGGGGTAGTGTTCAACGCCGAGATCTCGGCGGCGCTCGAAGAATCGTTGGCCACCGGCAATCACGTTGCTGAACGCGCAGGTCGGGGGCTGTCAACGGTCGCGCTCGACGAGCAAGGCCGCGTCGTCAAGTACCTGCCTGACGGTACGCAGATTCTTCTGTGAGGCGTCTCGATCTCATCGTCGGGCCCAACGGCGCCGGCAAGACGACCTTCGCCGAACAACGCCTTGCACCGCTCCTACCCGGAAGTGCGTTCGTCAATGCCGATTTGATCGCCGCGGACCGGTGGCCGGGCAGCGCCGAACAACACTCGTACGAGGCCGCGCGGATCGCGGCAACCATCCGCGACACGTTGATCGAGCGTGGCGAGTCGTTCATCGCGGAGACGGTCTTCTCGCATCCATCGAAACTCGAACTGATCGACCGGGCGCGACGTGCCGGGTATGTCGTGGTGCTCCACGTGATCCTCGTCCCGGTCGAGTTGTCGGTAGCCCGTGTGGTCGAACGGGTGGCCGAGGGTGGGCACTCGGTGCCCGAGGACAAGATCCGCGAACGATTCAAGCGGCTGTGGCCGCTGGTGGCCGAAGCGATCGACCGCTCCGACCACGCAACCGTGTACGACAACACCGCTCCGGACGTGACGCGGATCGTCGCACGGTACGTCGACGGACACGAAGCCGGTAAAATCACCTGGCCTGCATGGACTCCGGCGGAGTTGACCACGCAACCTCCTCGGTCGTGACGAACCCACCCGCACCGGAACCGTCGGACTCCCGTCGCGTACCGCGTGACGGCGCGGCCTTTCCGTACCCCGTGACCCGCGGTCAGGAATACCCTGGCAAGTGCATGCCCTTCACACCTGGAATCCGCCCGCCCGGAATCGACCCGCCATGAACGATCGCCCGCCGAGTGATTCGACGGTCGCCTCTGGGCCGCCCACCGAACTGGGCCAGGACACTCAGCTGCCACCGTCGGCGACGACGTCGGGCGCCGAACCGGTGTTCGTCGTCGAGAGCGGCGTCGAGCGCCTCGTCGCGGATTGGGAATCCTCCGGTTCGCCCGCCGCACTCACCGAGTATCTGCCCGACACCGCCGCGATCAGGCGTGCCGCGCTGATCGAGCTGATCAAGGTGGACCTCGAATACCGGTGGCTGCGCTCGGGCCGCCCGAAGCGCATCGCCGACTACTGCCTCGACTTCCCGGAACTGCTCGCCGCGCCGTTGCCGCCGGAACTCGTCTACCTCGAGTACCGGGTTCGGCGCCTGAGTGGCGTCGAGGTCGAACCCGACGAGTACCTCGCCGAATACCCGCAGCAGGCGGCCCAGTTCGAGAGTCTCCTCGAACACGACCGGCGCACCCTGGACCGCCGCACCGCCGCCGCCGAACTCGGACCGCGGGACGACCTCGACGTCGGGAAGCGTCTCGACGATTTCGATCTCATGGTGGAGCTGGGCCGCGGCGCGTTCGCCCGGGTATTCCTCGCCCGGCAGCGGTCGATGCAGCGGTGGGTGGCGCTCAAGATCTCCCGCAACATCGGCAACGAGCCGCAGATGCTGGCCCAGCTCGACCATCCCTACATCGTCCGCGTCTTCGACCAGCGCCTGCTGGAGGACCGCCAGCTGCGGGTGCTGTTCATGGAATACGTGCCCGGCGGCACCCTCCTCGACGTGGTGCGGCTGGTCCGCAAGACCCCACCCGAGCAGCGGTCGGGGAAGCTGCTCCTCGATTCGATCGACCGCATCCTCGAGGCGAGAGGCGAGATCCGGCCCGAGTACTCGAGTGTGCGGGACGACATCGCCGCCCTGTCGTGGCCGGAGACGGTCGCGTGGATCGGGCTCCGGCTGGCCGACGCACTCGAGTACGCGCGCGACCACGGTGTCCTGCACCGCGACATCAAGCCGGCGAACGTGCTCCTGGGCCTCGAAGGCATCCCCAAGCTGGCCGATTTCAACGTCAGTTCGAGCGACAGCGTCGAGACGCCCGGCGCCGGCGGATTCATCGGCGGCTCCGTCGCCTACATGTCGCCCGAGCAACTGGAAGCGGTCGACCCGGGCTCCCCGCGGACCGCCTCCGACCTCGACACCCGCAGCGACATCTTCGCGCTGGGAGTCATGCTGTGGGAACTCCTGACCGGGGCGCGGCCGTTCCCCGACGACGACGGAACCGGGTCGCCGCCGTCGCCGAGGGCACTACTCGAATCGCGTTGCCGGGGAGTGGACCCGGGGCGGTCGCCGTTGCCCGAAGACTGTCCGGCCGCGCTGCGACGCGTCCTCGTGAAGTCGCTGGCCCCGGACCGGAACGACCGATGGTCGAGCGGCCGGAAGCTGACCCGTCAGTTCGCGCTCTGCCTCGATCCGCACGCCCGCGAGCTCGTCGACCCTCCGCCGGGAAGCCTGCGGTCCACGATGTGGCGGTGGGCGCTGCCGATCGTGATCGCCGCCGTCGGCATCCCGAACCTGCTGGCCGCCGGTTACAACTACTACTACAACAAGGTGCTGATCATCGCCACGCTGCCGGTCGAGGCGCAGCAGGACCTCGAGTTCGTCCATCTGGTGATCGGTGGTGTCGCGTTTCCGCTGGGCGCGGTCCTGATCGTGTATTGGTGTCGCCTCGCGTTCACGGTGCCGCGCGGTCTCCGTCACGGCCGCTCGTACAGTCCGGTGGTGCTGGGCAAGGCCCGGGCCGCGACGCTCGGCCTCGGCGACCGGGCGGTCGTGGTCAGCTTCGGACTGTGGGTGGTCGCCGGCGTCGCCTACCCGGTCGCGCTGCAGCTGACCGCCGGCGGAATCCCGTTCCGCGCGTACACGCAACTCCTCGCATCGCTCGCCGTGTGCGGGGCGGTCGCCCTCGCCTACCCGTTCTTCATCCTCACCTTCTACGCCGTGCGGTGCCTGTCCCCGATCCTGTTGTCGCACGGAGAGTTGCGCAAGAGCGACGGCTACCGCATTCGCGCCCTCGGCCGGAGCCTCCCCCGGTACCTCGCGGTCGCGGCGTCCGTCCCGCTGATCGGCGTCGCCGGGCTCAGCTTCGTCGGCGGAAACACCGGCGACGCCGTCAACGCGACGGTGCGCGTGCTGTGCTTGGGAGGCATCTTGGCCTTCATCGGCGTGTACCAGTTGTTCCGGCGGATCGAGAGCGACCTGCGCGCGCTCGAGCGGGTGGTGTGGCTGGAGGTGCCGGGTTCGCCGTCCAGGCGGCGCCGGTAGCGATCGGGTGAGAAAGAAAAAGGGCCCTGGCGCTGCCGGGTCGGGGTCCGACAGCGCCATGGGCTCAACCTGTATTTCTCTCGAGAGCCCCTCCGCGTTACACCCTATTTGCCGCGCCCCCGGCGAGGCCGCCCATCGTCATGTCGTAGAGGACGGTGGCCAGCTCGTTTCGCCGGTCACGGAGGTCCCGGCGGAGGTATTCGAGACCCACTTCGCGATAGCTGACGGTGAGCACCAGCAGCAGCGCGTCGAGGTCCACACCCGGTCCGATCGCGGACGGGTTCACCGTCACATACGTACGGAGGAGGTCGCGGGACCGTTCTTCGATCCGGACGGAACGGTGAGCCGACAGCGTCAGGTGCGGGGCGTCGTTGAGCAACGACGCGAGGATGTCGCGATAGCGGTCGAGGACCGCGAGAAGCTGGACCTGCAGGGCGGCGTCTTTCAGGAACGTCCCCTGCGCGACGGCCTCCTCGAGATTGGCCCCGAGGGAGGCGGTGGCCTCCTCCATGATCTGGTCGATCAGCACCTCGATGATCTCGTCCTTGTTCGCGAAGTACTGATACAACGAACCCTTCGAAATGCCCGCGGCTTCCGCGATCGCGTTCGTGCTGCAGGCGGTGTATCCCTTGGTCCGCAAAACCTGACCAGTTGCCGACAGGATGCGCGCGACCGTCTCCTGCGAACGCTGCTGAGAAGGGTTTTTCCGCTGGCCAGTGGCCATTCGCTCAGCCTCCACGATTCGTTCCGCAATGCGACTTGTACCCGTCCAATTCGGTGGAGTGAACTGTAACTCACAGCAGTTTTCGACGACCGAATCGAGTGCATCGGCAATGACAGACACGCAGTCTCGCGAGTTCGCGCCCGGCTTCTCCGACTTCACGCCGCCGCGGCGGTTCGACCTGGACTCGGAGTGGGGCCGCCGCTCGATGCGGACGCTGTCGAAGTTCGTGCACGGCGACCCGACGCCCACCGCGGCGGAACGGGAACTCCACGCCAGAGCGGTCGTCAGCCAGGACGAGACCGGCGCCGCACTGGCGCGGGCGATCCTCGTCGACGAGACCGTCACGATGGCCCAGTTCTCCCAGGCCCTGTCCGCAGGCATCGGCAGCGTGCCCGACGCCGCACCCCCACTGACCGCGTTCTTCCACGCCGTCGACCACCGGCCGTCGTGGGTCGACGACCGGCGGCTCGAACGCGGTGCCGCCGTGTGCCTGCGCAGCGGAATGACGGGACTCGACCTCCTCGCGACCGGTTCGCTGATGAACGGGTACCGCAGCGCGGCCACGTCCCGCCAACTCGTGGCCACCGGCAGGCTCGTCGGCGACGGCGCCGGTCAGCGAGTCGCCGAGACCGTCCGGTGGTGGTACGAGTGCGTCCTGCCCGGTGGCATGGACCGCGACCGCCGCGGCTGGCAACTGTCGGTGCACGTCCGGTTGATGCACGCCTTCGTCAATCTCACCCTGTTGCAGGACGAGGACTGGGACGTCTCCGACTGGGGCATGCCGATCAACCAGTCGGACCAGGCCGGCACCCTCGCCCTCTTCTCGACGACGTTCCTCGTCGGACTCCGCTCACTCGGCGTGTGGGTCTCGGCCGACGAGGGCAGAGACGTCATGCACCTGTGGCGGTACATCGGCTGGCTGATGGGCATCGACGAGCACTGGCTGGTCGACGACGAGAACACCGGCCGCCGCAACATGTGCCAGATCGGGATGTTCGCACCCGGCCCGGACGAGAACTCCCGGGTGCTGGCCGACTCGCTGCAGAAGTCGTGGGCCACGTTCCACTACCCGTATGCGGAGTCCCTGCGCCGGCGGCTCAACCGCCAGCGTCTGCTCAGCATTCAGCGGCTGTTCTCGGGCAAGAAGGGCATGCGCGAACTCGGGTTGCCGATCGTGCCCGCCTGGTTCGTGCCGCTGGCACTGGCCGGGAACGGGACGATGCACGGGGCGGCGCGGCTGAGTCCGGCAGTCCGGGACCGCGTCGGCCGGCGGTCCCGGCGTCGGGTGGAGGCGTGGCTCGCCGCGAACGAGAAGTAGCCGCGGCTCAGTGGCGCTCGTAGATGCCGCGAACGAACGCGGCCTGTCCTGCGTGCTGGAGGTCGTCGGAGACCACGCTGATCAACCGGACACCGAGCGTCACCGGCGGATCCCAATTCTCGTCGACGACGCGGTCGAGGTCGTCCGCACCGATCGACTGGACGTAATCGACGGTGCGGTCGTGCACGGCGTCGTGATACTCCCGGAGGAGGCCGGCCCCGGACTGCACCCGGGCCACCTCGTCCGAGGAGTGCCCATACCCGATCGCGGCAACCGGGAACGGAAGGCCGAAACGCTCCACCCACCCGCCGGACGTCCACACCTGCTCGGTGCCCGCGACACCGGCGACGTGGTCGTCCTGCACGCGCGTCAGATGCCAGATCAGCCAGGCGATGGTGTTCGCCTTCGCGTCCACCCGAAACGTGAGGGCGTCGGCAGGGAGATCGGCCAGCGTGGAATGCACGGTCTCTTGAATGCGATCGAAAGCGTCGGTCAACAGCGCACTATGGTCCACGATCTTCCTTTCGTCGTGTTCACCTCACGTTCCACTATGACGCCACCCGGGCTCGCACAGAGCAGAGTCAGCCGACTCGATCCGGCGGCGAGCCAGGATTCGCGCGGCACGATCGGTGTCGCCGTCATCGCTCTCGGCGAGAGAGTAGACCTCGGCAAGTGTGTCTCCGATGCGCCGGCCCCGTATTGTCCGTCGCTGTCGTGAATTCGATCAGTGTCAATAGTGGTAACGACAGGCCGCAATGCGGATCTGGTCGTCGACGATCTTGTACACCAGCCGGTGCTCGTCAGTGATGCGTCGGGACCAGTAGCCCTGGAAGCCGTGTTTGAGGGGCTCAGGTTTGCCGATTCCGTCGTTTCCGTTGCGTTCGATGTCCTTGACCAGCGTGTTGATCCGCTTGACGATTTTGCGATCCTGCGCCTGCCACCAGACGTAGTCCTCCCACGCGGACTCGTCCCAGACAAGTTTCATTCAGCTAGATCCCGGACAGTTCCCCCGCCGGCTTCCAGACGATCGATCGATGCCAACAGCCGACGTGCGTTCTCCGGATTCCTGAGCAGATAGGCCGCTTCCTTCAGGGACTCGTAGTCATCGAGGGAGACCATCACCACCGGTTCGTGCCCCGCTCGCGTGATCACGATTTCTTCGCGATCATCGACGACGGCGTTGAGGACCTCGGCGTACCTCGCGCGCGATTCCGAATAGGTCATGGTTCGCATGAGTGCACCTCCCACAGGTTACGTACAAAAAATTGTACGCACGGGATGGTTGGTTTCGCAACCAACCCGGTCCGCTATAAGGACCGGAGTCGAGCGTCGGCCAGATCGTCGTGCAGGTCGAGAGGACCGCCATCCGCCCGTTCCTGCCGATCGGACTCACGCAGGACGTCGAGGTGGCATGCATCCGGGCGCAAGAGCGGACGGACCGGCCGGCATGGGCCGGGCGCACGCCCCTCTCCATCGTGCTCGGCGGAGGCGGCGTCGTGCATGCAGTCGAGGATGCCGCGGGGAACGTCCGGCCACCCGGGCTGCCAGTCGACGCCCTCAGACCAGCGAAAGAAGCAATCACCTACGACTGGAATCCAATTCCGGCTCGGGGCTGACGGTCTCGTCCGGCTCCGGGGCCGACGCGAGCTTGCTCGGCCACCAGATCTTCTGGCCGATGTCGACGGTGAGGGCGGGTACGAGGAGTGACCGCACGAGGAGTGCGTCGAGGAGCACACCGAACGCGACGATGAAGGCGATCTGCGCGAGGAAGATCAGCGGGATGACGGCCAGCGCCGAGAACGTCGCCGCCAGAACCACTCCCGCCGACGTGATCACTCCCCCGGTGACGGTCAGTCCGCGCAGCGCTCCGCGGCGGGTGCCGATGCGCCGGGCCTCTTCCCGGACGCGGGTCATGAGGAAGATGTTGTAGTCGATTCCGAGGGCGACGAGGAATACGAACGCGAACAGCGGGACGACGGGGTCGGCGCCCGGGAATCCGAAGATGTGCTCGAAGACCAGGGACGAGATGCCCAGCGTCGCAGCGAAGGACAGCACCACCGTACCCATCAGCAGCAGCGGAGCGAGCAGCGACCGCAGCAGCAGGCACAGGATCGCGAACACCACGAGAATCAAGACGGGGATGATCAGGGTGCGGTCCCGCGTCGAGGTCGTCTTGGTATCGAGGTCCGTGGCGGTGGTGCCGCCGACCAGTGCGTCGGCGCCGTCGATCGGATGGACGGCGTCGCGCAGTCGGACGATGGTGTCCTCGGCCGCGAGGGAGTCGGCCGGGTCGGTCAGGGTGGCTTCGATCGCCACCCGGCCGTCCACCACCAGTGGGTCCTGGCTGCCGGGCGCGGTCAGCACGGTGAGGTCGCCGACGCCGCCGACCCGGCCGGCGTCGAGTACCGCGTCGAGGGCGCCCTCGTTCGCGATGATCACGGCCGGTGAACCGGATCCGGCGTCGAAGTGGTCGCCGAGGATCTGCTGGCCCGCAACGGAATCGACGTCGAGAAGGAACGTCTCGGACTCCGCGACACCGCTGGCCTTGAACTGAGGGAGAAGGAGCGCGAAGAGCAGCAGCACGAGGCTGGACGCCACCCAGAATCGGCGCGGATGTGCGCCGATCCGCGCGGCGAGCGCGGCCCAGAACTTGTGGTCGGCGGCCTCGTCCTTCTCGGCGTGCCGTGCGTCGAAGGCGGGCCTGCTCGGCCAGTACGCCGCCCGGCCGAGGAGGACGAGCACCGCGGGGAGGTACGTCATGGACGCGACGAACGACGCCGCGATGCCGATGGCCGCGACCGGTCCGAGACCGCGATTGGAGTTGAGATCGGACAGCAGGAGGCAGAGCACACCGGCGATGACGGTGCCCGCGGAGGCGGCGACCGGCTCGAGCGTCGCCCGCCAGGCGGTCCGCATGGCACGGTACTTGTCCTGCTCGATCCGCAGTTCCTCGCGGTAGCGGGACACGAGCAGCAGGGCGTAGTCGGTGGCGGCGCCGAACACCAGGATGAACAGGATCCCCTGACTCTGGCCGTTCAGCGCGATCACGCCGGCATCGGCCAGCACGTACACGAGCAGGCTCGACAGTCCGAGCGCGAAGACCGCGGACGTGATCACGGCGAACGGAAGGATCGGACTGCGGTAGACGACGATGAGGATGAGGATCACCACGACACCCGCCACCAGGAGCAGCAGGCCGTCGATGCCGGCGAACGCGGCGGACAGGTCCGCCACCTGACCGGCGGGTCCGGTGACGAGGACGGTGAGGCCGTCCGGCGCGGCACCGAGCGCGTCGCGGAGTTCCGTGACGCTGTCGCCGACCTCCCCGGTGCTGTCGACGGGCACGAACATCTGCAACGCCTGCCCGTCGGCGGACGGGATCGGCGGTGACACCTCGTCGCCGAATCCTTCCGCCCCGGCGAACGAGGCCGCGGTGCCGGCGAGGAATTCGGTGTCGGCGGCGGTGATCCCCGACGTCCGTTCGGCGACGACGATCGCCGGCACGAACTGCGTGTCGGAGAAGCCCTTCTGCAGCTGGGACACCTCGGTGGCCTCGGCCGACGCGGGCAGGAACGACGTGCTGTCGTTCTGCTGGACCGTCGAGAGCTTGCCGGCGAACGGACCGCCGAACCCGCCGACGGCCAGCCAGACGATGACCAGCACGGCTGGCAGAATCCACCGCAGTCGACGAACCGGGCGTGGGTGGGCAGTTGTGGTCACGTGCTCTCCAATGCTGGACGGTTCGACGACTGGATGTCCGGATTGCGACGTTCCTATTTTGTTCAGCAAGCTGAGCAAATTGCAAATGGAGGCGAAGACATGACGAGCGACGGCATGGACCAGTGGCCCACCGGACGGCTGCTGTCCACGGCTGCGCGGCTGGTAGAGCACTCGTGGGAGGACATTCTGCGGTCGCAGAACATGACCCATGCGGGACTCATCTCACTGCACACGATCGCCGAACACCCCGCCTCGCAACGGGACATCGCGAAGGCGTCGCGGGTGACGGACCAGACCATCAGCCGCACCATCGACCGCCTCGAACGCGCCGGGTACGTCACCCGGGAGACCGATCCGAGCGACGAGCGCCGCAAGCGGGTCGCGATCACCGAGTCGGGTCGCGCGATCTACCAGAACCTGCTGACCCTCGAGAAGGAGGACGCGGCCCTCACCGCCGCGGTCGGCGACGTGGGGCCGCTGCGCGAGCAACTCCTCCTCCTCGTCCGGTCACTGGGTCTTCCGCCCCGGACCTGATCACACGTTCGCGGGCAGCGCGATGACGACCTCCCGCTCGTTCCCCGGCAGATAGTGGACCGTCACCACCCGGCCGACCTGGACGTGACCGACGCTGCGCGGCGGCAGAAACTTCTCGACGCGGGTGGTGAACGTCGTGCCGTCGGGCCGGGTGACCGCCAGCCCGAGTTCCACCTTCGAATTCCCGTTGCGGATCTCCCCCGGCACGCTGAGCGACTGCACCACCGCCTGCGCGGGGACGCCGCGGGCCGCGATGTCGAGCTTGCCCGGCGTGGTGACTCCCTGCCGAATCATGGATCGGTTCAACGCCTCCTGCGCTGTCGTCGCGTCGCCCGAGCGGTCGATCTCGACCTTGTCGGTGCGGCCGGGAAGGTAGCGGACGGGGAGCACGACACCGGGGCGCAGGAGCGCCAACTCGGTGAGCGGCACGATCATTTCGGCGTGCGACTCGAACATCTTGCCGTCGTCACCCTCCACGGCGAGGTCGATCCGCACTTCCGGTTGGTCGTTGAGTGTCATTCCGGTCTGGTGCACCGACCGCACCGTTCCGATCCCGACGGCTCCGTTGCGGAACGCGGCACTGTTGCGCCCCGTGAACGCGGCCAGCACGCTGTCGCCGGTGACGACGAAACACACCACGACGACGCTGACCGCGACGATCGGCCAGATCATCTGCGGGCCGACCCACGACAGCGCGTCGATTCCGTAGTTCGTCCGGCCCCGATCGCCGAGTCCGTACCAGAGGTAGTAGCCGACCGAGCCGACGAGAAACGCCAGGGCGGCGGTACGCACGATCTTCTTCACGAGGTGTCCTTTCCGTTCCTGAACTGGGGGGACGCGCGCGGACGTCCGCGTCCGCGCGCGTCCCGGGTGATGGGCTCAGCCGCCCACGATGGTCGAGCATGCGAACGTGATGTCGAACTTCGCTGAACTCGGCGCGGTCGGGTTGCTCATGTCGGGCGCCCCGACGCCTTCGCCGGTGACCGTGTAGGTGTCGCCGTCCTTGACGACCTTCGCGGAGCCGCCGGGCATGCCCTGCCCGAAGCCGAGGGCGTACGGGAGACCGTTCGACCCGCCCTTGCTACCGGCGATCCCGACCGCCTGCACGGTGTCGGTTCCGGTGATCGTCGCGGAGACCGCCAGGTCGCCGTACGTCGCGTTGCCGGTGTCCGCCAGCGCGAGCGCCAGGGTGTCGCCCTGCTTCGCGCAGGTCGCGTCGAAGTTCGCGTCCAGCGCCTTGCCGTCGACCGCGGCCGCCGACGCCCCTGCCGGAGCCGCCGTGGCCGCGGACTGCTCGGAGCTTCCGCCCGAACTGCTGTCGCTGGTATCACTGCAGCCCGAGGCGAGCAGCGCGACGGCGGCCGCCGCGACGATGCCGGTGGTGAAGATGCGCTTCCGAGTCCGAATGACCTTGTTCATGATCCGTCCTTCACGTTTCGTGAGGGGCGCTCGGCGCCCGTCGTCGATTCCTTCGGCCCGCGGTCCGGAGCCGATGTGAGAAAGGTAGGAACTTCTCGCGCCCTACCGATCCCAGATTTCTCGCTGCGTCGACGCGGCATCCCTGCGGTAGCCTGCTCGAATGCGGACGGGACCGAGGGGCTCAGAGGCTGCTCGGCGACCGCGCGCGATGGTCCTCGACGAGGTGTGGCGCGAGCTGGACGGCGTCGAACCGCTCAGTGGCCCGGACGGCGGGCCCCTGAGCCGCACGGTGAAACTCATCCTCGATCCGCTGGTCATCCGCCCGGTGCAGAACCCGCTGTGCGCCGGTCCGATCGTCACCGCTGACGGGGCGCAACTGCTCGCCGCCCGGGTGCACGCCTCCGCCGACATTCTGCGCGCCACCGCGGCCTGGTTCACGCTGCTCAAGCGGGTCCGCCGGGCGCTGCGCATCACGGACGGCAACCCGCAGGACCTCTACTTCCAACGGTGCTTCGAACTCGCCACCAGCTCCGGCCTGCCCGACCCGCTCCGCGACGAGTCCGCCGCCGAGGACACGCTGCGCGACGTGCACGACTTCGCCGCGGGCCGCACCACGCAGGCCTTGAAGTCCCACGTCACCGACCCGGCGCGGGCGCGGGAACTGACCGCTCTCATCGACCTCGCGTGGGGACGGCGACCGCTGTCGGGCGCCGCGACCGGCGACCACGCCGACGCTGTGGCCGCGGTCCTCGAGGCCTGTCCCGGAGCGCGACTCGAGCAGGACGGTGACGACGGACGGCAGCCGCTCGACGCCCTGATCGCCGGGCACGCGGGCACCCACCACGGCATTGCGCTCTGGACGACCGAGGTCTCGGCCCGCGGCCTCGGCCTGACGGCGCATCCCGTGCCCGGACCTCCGCGTCTGGGGACGTCGGCGTCCACCTCGGCGCTCGGGCTCCCGTTCGACCGGTCCGTCCACGAACGCGTCTTCACGGTGCTCCGCGCGTCGACCGACCGGGCGGAGCTGCCGCCGATCCCCGAACTGGTCACCACCGAGATTGCCCGAAGTTGCTCGCCCTGGGCGCTTCTCGACGAGTCCCTGCGGGTCGCGGCGACGACGGGTGCCGCACTCGCGACCCGTCTCCACCCGATCGGGGCGCCGCCCGCTCCGGCAGCCACGGACACGACCGCCGTTCGGGCGATCAACGGTCGCTGGCAACGCGAGGCGTACGTCCTGCAGGCGCGCCGCCTGACCGTGAGCCCCGACGCGGCGACGCTGCCCGACACGAATCCGCTGGCGGCCATCGCCGCCGAACTCCGCGAACCCTGGCGGCCCTATCTCCGGCGGCTGTGGGTCCGCCTCCACGGCCGCGACGTCCGCGAGCTCTCCGTCCACGAACCGGGTGAACTCTGGGATCTCCTGGACGGGGTGGCGCGGTCGGTTATCCTCGACCACCGCATGCGGGTCAAGCAGGCGCTCAGCGTAATTCCGCTCACTGACGCGGCGGATGCTCCCGAGTCGAGGGCGAGTTGACCACCGGCACCGTGCGGATGGTCCGCACCCCCGACGGGGTGTGGACCATCGCCCCCGAGAACACACCGAGCGTCCTGGACGACGCAGCGGACATCGACGCGACCGTGCTGGAGGTGCTCGGCGGGCACCTGTCGTGGAGTGTGTTCGCCGAAGACACCGTCCCGGTCGCGGTGATCGACGACGTCGACTCGGCACAGACCTGGCTGTGGGCGGTGTTCGGCGAGGAGGTGGCGCTCGCCGTGGCAGCCGGTTCGGGGCGCGAGGTCACGGCCGAACCGGCACGACCACGGGTGGTTACCGCCGCTCGCCGGCTTGCGTTCGCGCACTGGGCGGCGCGGTGGTGGCCGGCCTCGACGGTCGACGGCATCCCGGCACTCGACGCGGGACTGTTGGACCGCGAGATCGCGACACTCGTCGAGGAGTGCGATCTGCTCGTCGATGGGGACGACGCGCTCGCACCGACCGGACCCACGCTCGCCGACCGTCCCGGGCGGGCCGAGGACTACGCACTCGCCGCGGGCGCCGCGACCGCGACGCTGCCGGGCACCCTCGTCCTGGCGCGGGGCATCACGGGTTCCGATTGGCGCCGGTACCCACCCGGACTCGTCGACGCGTCCGAGCGCGCGGTGTCGTGGGAAGTGGTGCGCACGTCCGGGACCACCACCGTTCGGGTGAGTGTCGTTGCGGCACCAGGTCTCTCTGCACCCCTTCCGGACCACCTGCGACCGCAGGCGACGGTCGGAACCACAGCGGGCGCCGTCGACGTCGCGCTGCAACTGTCGGGAGACGTCTGGTCGGGCGAGGCGGCCGCACCGAGCGGATCAGAGGCGGGCGTATCCGTGGACGTGTACCTGCCCGGATTCGGAGTGAACGGTTCCGCGGACGTGGGAGGTCCGGACGTTCGGGAGCGGGTTCGGGCTCTGGCACGCCTGCGGTTGCGCCGTGCGGCGGAGCCGGCTCCGGACGACGGACCGGACGCGCCACTGCTCGCCGAGATAGAGGCGGCGGCCTCGGATTCGGACTTCTGACGTGGACGATCAGACGGGCCGCGACCTTCTCGCCGCGGGAGCCGCGGCCTACTCGCGGGGAGACGTCGCCGAGGCGCTCAGGACGTTCGAGCGGGTCGCCTCCGGGGCCACCGGAGATCTCCGGACGAGCGCGATCGTCAACGCGGCCAGCATGTCCGACGAACTCGGCGAACATTCGAGGGCCGTCGACCTGTACCGGGAGGCACTAGAGGTGATGCCTGTCGACGCGATCCGGATGCGTCCGGCGGCGCTGGTCAACCTGTCGCAGGCACTGCAGCACGTCGGTGACCTCGACGGCGCCCAGGACGCGCTCGAGCAGGCGCGCGAACTGCTCGCGGCCGGCGGCGAAGACCAGGGTGACCTGCGGGTCGCGTGCCTCTCGTCGCTGACCGCGGTCGCGATGCACCGGCAGCAGTGGGCGCACGCGGCCGACGTGGCCACGGAGTCCCTCGATGCGGCAGTGCGTTTCGCCCCGGGTCTGGCAGGCCATCCGCTGATGAACCTCGCCGCCATCCACTTCGAGACCGGGCGCTTCGATCTCTCCGACGACTTCGCCGGGCAGGCGCTCGCCGCTTTCGAGACGGCGGGCGATGTCAATGCGGTCGCCGAAACACAACAGAACCTGGGCATCATGCGTGTCCGCGCGGGGCGCCTCGACGAGGCGGAACCGCTGCTGCTGTCGAGCCAGACGTATTTCGAACGGGCCGGCATCGGCCACCGGGCGGGAATAGGATCGAAGGTGCTGGCGTTTCTCGCCGAGGGCCGCGGTGACACCGAACGCGCGACGACGCTGTACCGGCTCGGCCTCGACTACTTCCGCAGTTCCGGAGCGATGCTCGACGTCGCGGACGTCGAGACGCGCCTCGCCACCGTCGCCTTCGCCGAGGGCCGATCGAGCGAGGGCGAAAGACTTCTCGCCGCCGCGTTCGCCACGTACCACGAGCTGGGGCTCGGCCTGCACTGCGCGCAGGTCGACTTCTGGCACGCCACCCTCCTCGAGTCCACGCTGATCGCCTCCGGCACACCGGACGATGCGGCGCGGGCACGGGCCACCGCACTCGCCGTACCCGCGGCGATCGCCATCGACGCCGTGCGGTACACCCTCCCAAACGGCCGACAGCGCGAACAGTGGAACCGCGAGATCGCCGATCCCGCGATGCAATTGGCGTTCCGTCTCGCCTACGCCTCCGGCGATGCCCGGCTGGTGGCCGATCTCGTCGAAACACAGTGCGCGGGGACGACGGTGGACCTCGGCCGCGCCGGACACGACACCGCGCCACGGCTGCCCCTGCAGTTGCCCGACCCTCCGCCGGCCGGCGCGACCGACACCGACGGCTCCTTCCTGCTCGGTGCCGCACTCGCCGGAGTCGCGGCCGGCGCCGGCCTGCCGGTGCCCCTTCCCCCGCGGCTCACCGTGACGCCGGACGGCCGGATCGTGCTGGGCTCCTCGATCGCGGCAGCCGAGGAACGGTACGGGCGCGCCGTCCGCGACAGCCGCGTGGTGCCGGCCCGGTGACGCCGCTTTCCGTTCCCTGCGCGGAGATTCAGGGCCGAAGGTGTCACGGTGGTCACACCGCACGTCCGGCGACCACTTCGGGCCTCGTGGGTGAATGTCCGCGCTGACCTGCACGGCGTCCGATTCGACCGTCATTGATAGCCCCATCCAATCTATGGAATAGGTCTCATAGATTGGACCTATTCCAATCTGCTGGATAATCTCGTCGCTGTCGGCTTCCAGTCTTACGAATAGAGGTTCCAATGGCCCTGATCAACACGCAGATCAAGCCCTTCGCGGCGTCCGCTTTCAAGGACGGCGCGTTCACGACCGTGTCCGCTGACGACGTCGCGGGCAAGTGGGCGATCTTCTTCTTCTACCCGGCCGACTTCACCTTCGTCTGCCCGACGGAACTCGGCGACCTCGCCGACCACTACGAAGAACTGCAGCGTCTCGGCGTCGAGGTCTTCTCGGTGTCCACCGACACTCACTTCACGCACAAGGCGTGGCACGGTTCCTCCGACACCATCGGCAAGATCAAGTACGCCATGATCGGCGACCCGACCCAGGAGATCAGCAAGAACTTCGAGATCCTCCGCGAGAACGAGGGTCTGGCCGATCGCGGCACCTTCCTCGTCGACCCCGACGGTGTCATCCAGTTCACCGAGGTCACCGCGGAAGGCATCGGCCGCAACGCCGCCGAGCTGGTCCGCAAGGTCAAGGCCGCCCAGTACGTCCGCTCGCACCCGGGCGAGGTCTGCCCGGCCAAGTGGGAAGAGGGCGAAGAGACCCTCGCTCCGTCGCTCGACCTCGTCGGCAAGATCTGACGTAGCCCAGTCGACCGTAGGCACGGGCTCAGATCCTCTGAGCCCGTGCGCGCGGTTCCCGGTGCTCCGCTCCCGTGGGGGGCAATCGGTGTCGCACCAACACTTTCCGGACCGCCCAGAGCTGGTTTCCGGTTTCCGATCCCTTTCCTCCCGATCGATGGAGTAGATCCGCATGCTCGAAGCCTCGCTCGCCGGCCAACTCAAGTCCCTCCTCGAACGGCTGACCCTGCCGATCGAGCTCGTCTCCTCGCTCGACGACGGTCCCAAGTCCACCGAACTCGCCGAACTGCTCACCGAGATCGCGGCGATGTCGGACAAGGTCACCTACGAACGCCGTGACGACGACGCGCGGCGCCCGTCCTTCGCCGTCCGCCGCAGTGGCACCGACATCGAGGTCCGCTTCGCCGGAATCCCGCTCGGCCACGAATTCACGTCGCTCGCACTCGCTTTACTCCAGGTCGGCGGCTACCCGTCGAAGGAGTCCCCCGAACTGCTCGAGCAGGTCCGCAACCTCGACGGCGACTTCCACTTCGAGACCTACTTCTCGCTGTCCTGCCAGAACTGCCCCGACGTGGTGCAGGCCCTGAACCTCATGGCCGTGCTCAATCCGCGCATCAGCCACGTGGCGATCGACGGCGCCCTCTTCCAGGACGAGGTCGACGGCCGCCAGATCATGGCCGTGCCGACGGTCTTCGTCAACGGCGAACTCTTCGGCTCCGGCCGGATGAGCCTCGAGGAGATCATCGGCAAGCTCGACGTCGGCGCAGCCGACCGCGCGGCCACCGCGATCGCGCAGAAGGATCCGTTCGACGTCCTCGTGGTCGGAGGTGGCCCGTCCGGTGCCGCCGCCGCGGTGTACGCCGCGCGCAAGGGAATTCGCACCGGCATCGCCGCCGAACGCTTCGGCGGCCAGGTGCTCGACACCATGGCGATCGAGAACTTCATCTCCGTTCCCTACACGGAGGGCCCCCAGTTCGGGTCTGCACTCGAAAATCACGTCCGCCAGTACGGCGTCGACATCATGAACACGCAGAAGGCCGCGAAGCTCGTGCCCGCCGCCACCGAGAACGGTCTCGTCGAGATCGAACTGGAAAGCGGTGCTTCCCTTCTCGCGCGCACGGTGATCCTGTCGACGGGTGCACGGTGGCGCTCGATGAACGTGCCCGGCGAGGACGCGTACCGGAACAAGGGTGTCACCTACTGCCCGCACTGCGACGGACCGCTGTTCAAGGGCAAGCGCGTCGCCGTGATCGGTGGGGGCAACTCCGGAGTGGAGGCCGCGATCGACCTCGCCGGACTGGTCGAGCACGTCACGCTCATCGAGTTCGACTCGGTGCTCCGCGCCGACGAGGTGCTGCAGCGCAAACTCCGCAGCCTCCCCAACGCGGACATCCTCCTGAGCACGCTCACGACGGAGGTCGTCGGAGACGGCGGCAAGGTCACCGGCCTGGCGTACCAGGACCGCACGACCGACACCGCGCACACGCTCGACGTGGAGGGTGTCTTCGTCCAGATCGGACTGCTGCCCAACACCGAGTGGCTGGCGGGGAGCGTCGAGCTGTCCGATCGCGGCGAGATCGCGATCGACGACCGCGGCCAGACGTCGGTCCCCGGGGTGTTCGCCGCCGGCGACTGCACCACCGTTCCGTACAAGCAGATCGTGATCGCCGCCGGAGCCGGCGCGACGGCGGCGCTGAGCGCATTCGATCGGCTCATCCGGACCGGTGTGCCTGCGGAGGAGTCCGCGGCCGCAACGGTCGGATAGTTCGGTCGTCCTCGGCTGACCTCCCTACCCCCCCGGGCGCGTGGCACGCACGCCACCGCCCGGGGGGGTAGGGAATGCTGGGGCGGTGCCGACTCACCTGCCCCACCCGCCGACCTCGGACGAGCAGCCCACCGCGATCGTGCGGATGGCCGACGCCGGCGACCTGTACACGTCGTGGCGGTGGACCCACGACTCCCACCCCGGCGGGGTCGGCGTCGCACCCGCCGCGCAGGTGGATGAGGCCGTCGCCGCGCTGGCCCGGGCGTTGCCCGACCTCACGGACCCGCAGGGACTGCACCAGTCGCTGGCCACGGGCGCATTCGCCGCCTACGAGTCCGAACACGACCTGGCTCAACTCCTCTCGCGAACATTTCTCCCCTTCGGCCTCGCCCGGCAGTTGCACGAACTGTTCACCCGGGGTGTGCGCCCACACCTCCGGATCCAGCCGTCACCCCGGGTCGCGCAGGTGCCCTGGGAGCTGATCGCCCCCGACGCCGGGCTGCGTCTCGTCGACATCGCGGACGTCAGCCTGCTGGCCCCGCTCAGCATCGTGCACTCCCCCGGTCGCCCGATCCGAACCTGGACGGACGGCCACCGGCTCCCCGTCGTCGCGGTCCTCGACCCCCGCGTTCCGGGCTTCCGCGCCGATTCGGTTCTCGGTTCCGTCCTGGGACGGATGGCCGAGGACAGTCCGCTGTCGCGGCGGGTCGCGACGTACGCAGCCGAGGGACGGCTCCTCCCCGCGGTTGACGGGCCGCTGGACTGTTTCCGCCGCGAAGACGCCGACCGTGAATGGCTCGGCGCGGCGCTGAGGGAGGGCGCGGGCCGGCTGGTGTACGTCGGGCACGTCACGGCGGCGGCACCCGAAACCGGTCAGAGCGAGCACGCCGAACTGCACCTCGCCTGCTCCGCCGACGCCGTCGGGTTCGCGGAGCCGACGCGCGCGCACCGGCCGCTGTCGGCGAAGGACCTCCTCCTGGGCACACACACCCTCACCGAGGAACCGGTCCGCGGCGCCGACCTGTGGCCGATCCCGAGCAGGGTTGCGCTCATCGCCTGCGAGAGCGGCGGCGACCTGCGGTTCAGCGAGGCCCTCGGACTGGTCTCGGCGATGATCGCCGGCGGAGCGGAACTCGTCACCGCGAGCCGCTGGGCACTTCCCACGGACCTCGCGTTCCAGCGCATCGCCGGCGCCGCACCACACGCGCGCCCGCTGCAGGACGCCATCTGCTCGATCGACGCGGCGCACGATCTGCCAGACGCGGTCGGCGCGCTCTGCGTGTGGCAACGCGACCGGGTCGCCGCCTGGCGGGACGAACGGAGGATCGAGCATTCCCCGGTGCTGTGGGCGGCGTTCGCGACCGTCGCGGCGCACTGATCCGGGTCTGCCGTCCGTTCCCCACATCGTGTCGGTCGGTCGTTGTACCGTCGTTCCTGTCGGTTCCGGCACCTAGAAGGAGCATGCCCCATGACCTCTCGTCTCAACCCTTACATCAGCTTCGACGGCAACGCGCGGCAGGCAATGGAGTTCTACAAGGACGTCTTCGGTGGCACCCTGGCGGTGAGCACCTTCGGTGAGTTCGGCGCCCCGGACGCCGAGGGAGCCGACAAGATCATGCACGCCATGCTCGAATCCGACAACGGGTTCACCCTCATGGGCGCAGACACGCCGCCCGGCATGGAACACAACCCGGGAACCAACATCGCGGTGAGCCTGAGCGGCGACGACGGCGACCTGCTCCGCGGTTACTGGGCCAAGCTCTCGGGCGGCGGCTCCGTGTCGGTGCCCCTCGAGAAGCAGATGTGGGGAGACGAATTCGGCGCCTGTACCGACCAATTCGGCATCTCATGGATGGTCAACATTGCCGGGACGCCCGGCTGATCGCAGCGCCGGGTAGTCCTGCAGGTCGATGCCGGTGGCGAAGAAGTCGGTCAGTTTCATCATCGCGCCGAACAGGATCTTGGACTTGAACATCCAATTGCGCAGCGTGATTCGAGTGGGCGACTTCGGCGCGAGAAACGGTCCGGCGCTGCCTGTGCGGGCAACCTTCGCGTACCGGTGCATCTGCTCGTCGTAGCGTCCGAAGGCCACGCGGTGGTCGCCACCGGCGGCGGCGGCGAGTTCGCCCGCCAGTACATACGCACCGACGAGGGCGAGCCCGGTTCCGAAGCCGCCGAGCGTGTTTCCGTACGCGGCATCACCGAGCAGGGCCACGCGTCCGGCGGTGTAGGTATCGGTCTCGACCCGTGCGATCGAGTCGAGGTAGAAGTCGGGCGCGTCGTCCAGGTGCGCGAGCAACCCTGGCACGCGCCAGCCCGCGCCTGCATACGCGGTGGCCAGCAGTTGCTTCTGCTCGGTGACGTCGCCGCGGTCGTAGTCGATCGGGTCGGAGGCGAAGACGAGCAACTCGGGGGCCTTCGGCCCACCGACGACGACCATCCTTCCGGGTTCGTTGTACATCAAACCCGTCGCGCGTTCCCTGTCGAACGACGCCGCACCCACCGCGTCCGTCGTGCCGACGACGGCGTAGTAGTACCCGAGGAATCGGACGAAGTCCTCCTCCGGTCCGAACCGGTGCCGGCGCACGGCCGAGTGGATGCCGTCGGCGCCGAACACCAGGTCGAAGCGGCGTGCGTGCGACTTCTCGAACGTGACCTCGACACCGGACTCCGTGTCGGTCATTGCGGTGACGGAATCACCGAAGAGGTACTCGCACGAATCCGCGGTCCGCTCGTAGAGGATCTCGGTCAGGTCGCCCCGCAGGATCTCGACGTCCCCGCCGATGAATTCACCGGGCATGGTCGCCAGGTGCCTGTCGTGTTCGTCGACGATCCGGAGGTCGGTCTTCCCGGTCTGCCTGCGGTGCACCTCGTCGAGAATCCCCATCTTTTCCAGCACCTTCCGGTGCACCTCCCCCTTGAAGTCGACTGCCTGGCCGCCGAGCCGAAGGGCCGGCGCCTTCTCGACGACGGTGACGGCGTATCCGCTGCGAGCAAGCCAGAACGCCAGGGCCGGCCCGGCGATGCCGGCACCTGAGATCAGGACGGTGTCGTGCGGCATGTGAGCCTCCGGAATGAATTGTGTCTGATGGACACAGTTCAGTGTATGGTAGACACTATTCCGGATCAAGAGTCGGCCGGAGGAGCGCACGATGGTCACCCAGCCCCGTACCGCCGAGCTTCTCTGGGGATCGCCGGACCGGCCGAAGCGCGGCCCGAAGCCGGCGCTGAGCCTCGAGCAGATCGTCGCCACCGCCATCTCGATGGCCGATGCGGAGGGCCTCGCCACGTTGTCGATGCAGCGCCTCGCGGAGGATCTCGGGTTCACCAAGATGTCCCTCTACCGCTACACCCCCGGGAAGGCCGAACTGACCGCCCTCATGCTCGATGCCGCTCTCGGACCCGCACCCGACCTGTCCGACCTCGACGACTGGCGTGCAGCGCTCCACGAGTGGGCACTGCGCATGTGGGCGGGTCTGCGACGGCATCCGTGGGTCGTGGACGTCGCCGTCGGCCCCCGCGTGATGGGGCCGAACGAATTGGACTGGCTCGAAACAGGTCTCGGGGCACTGAGCGATACCGGCCTCACCGGCGGGGAACGACTGGATTCGGTCGTCCTGATCACCGGCCACGTCCGCAGCCTCGCTCAGCAGTCGACGGCACCCGGCGCCGAAACCGACACACCCGAGAAGTCCCTGAACGCAATCATGTCGGGAATCCTCACCGACAACGCCGAACGCTACCCCGAAGCGGCGGCGGCCTTCGCCTCCGCCGGCTCCTCGTCCGGGCAGGACGATGCGCTCGAATTCGGCCTGGCCCGGATCTTCGACGGCCTCGCCGCACTCGTCGCGGAACGCGCCGAATAGCGGAGCCGCGGTTCGATCAGGTGGATCGCGGCTTGATCACCACCGCAATCGTCACGGCCAGGACGCCGCCGCACAGAAGTCCGGCAAGCGCTGTGGCCCAACGCTGCCCGATCGATGCATCCGTCGACGTCAGCGCGCTCGCCAGCATCGTCGCCGATCCGGTCAAGGACAGAATGACGTTCCAGCTCAGAAGCTGGCTGCCGGCCCCGGTGTAGAATCGCAGAATCGACGGGGGGATCAGCATGTTGGAGACAACGAGAAGGACGATGCCGAGGTAGAGCAGAGCGTTCATTTCTGTCCAATCACAGAGCTGTGGACGGTGAGGGCGAATTCATCCGCGGGACGTTGCATTGGCGCTGTTCCTGCAAGCTGCGCTCAGTCTTCCACCGATGCCCGGGTGCGGGGATGGTAGACAACTACCAAGATCCCGAACCACTCGAGCAAGTATCGCCGATGCTTCTGCCGCCCCACTTGGATATCGTGGTGGTCGGTCACAACCCCTCCATCTCCACTACCCGCAATGCAAGCGCGACGTCCAGGCGCAGAATGGGATCCGTCGTGAACGGGCCGACGATGCTCTCCAACTTGCCGATCCGGTAACGCAGCGTGTTGTAATGGAAATGCAGGATGCGTGCAGTCTCGGCGACGTTGCAGTTGGTGTCCAGGAGCGCCTGCATCGTCTGGCGGAGGTCGATCGCCTCGTCTGTGTCGCCGGCCAGCGAGCCGAGGATCTCGGTGGCGAACGCTCGGAGCTCGGCGCTGTCGTCGACCAGGGAGAGCAGTCGGTGGACGCCCAGGCTGTCGAAGTGTGCGACGGAGCCGTTCCCGCGCATGCGCCGCCCGACCGTCACTGCTTTACGCGCCTGGTCGTACGCTTGCGGAATGTCGGTAGCCGAGTCGATGACCCGGCTCACGCCGGTGCAGAACGAATGCCTGCCGCCTCCTCGGTCACCGGTGACGGCCGCAATCAGATCGTCGATGACAGGCCTCGTGTCGTTGCCACCCACCGGCATCAACACCACCACCTCGGAACTGAAGCCGACCACCGGTGCGTGCCGATCCCTGCGCCGGACCACTTGTTTCCAGGCATCGGTGAGTCTCTGTTGCGGCATCCGTCCGGCAACCGGCGGCCGTGCTGCAGGGCCCGCGGTCGAGCGAGCGAGGTCCGGGTCGAGCTCCGCGACCACAACCACCATGGCGCGGTTCACGTCCCATTCGAGCTGCGCGCAGTGCTCCGCGATCTGGGCAACCGTGCCGGCGTCCCCGTTGAGTACATCGCGCAGGAAGTCGCCGTGGAATTTCGATTCGACCGCCGACACGGCGAGTTGCTTGGTCACCGCCAGCGCGACGACGGTTGCGGCGCGCTCCAGCGCCTGCACCGCCACGGGGCCCAATCCGCCATCTCCCGCGAAGGCGACTATGACGCCGTGGTCGGTGCCGCCGGCAAGAACCGGCGCGACGGCGATCTGGCCGGCCTCCGTGCCCGGCACGGACTGCAGGCCGGGGTGCAGGCGCTCGGTGCGAAGTCGGCCGGACGGGTCGACCAGCGGCAACCCCTCTAACGCCTCCAGATTGACCGTCGCACCCGCTGTCGCGTTGACCCGACCGTCGGGCGTGCAGATCAGCACCGCAGCGTCGAACAGCGCGGCGACCTCGTCCGCTATCTGCGGCAGGTCGCCGCCCTCGAGGACGATCTTCGTCAGGGCGCGGTGCATGCGATCGGCAACGTCGAGCGCGAACGCCTGACGATCGACGAGGTGGGTGAACACCTCGGACATCACCTCGTCGAAACCGATGTCGCGCGGGATGAGAAACAGCGGAACGTCGAGTCGGTCGGATGCCTCGATCATCGCCGCGGGGAGGTCGTCGAGGTACCGGCCCTCCTTGACCCCGAGCGCGGCCACGCCACGCCGGGCGAGGCCCTCGACGAGTTCGACCAGCGCGCCGGTGTCGAACGGCTCACCCGAATCTGCATGTCGCAGAGGGAACCCCGTGGTGATCAGCAGTTCGTTCGGTTTGACCCACGGCAGGATGTCCGGCACCTCCATGACGTTGACTCGCAGAACCATCTGCTCGAGGCCACCCGCCCCCGCGATGAGCTTGGAACCGGCCAGGCTGGGCAGGGTCAGCAGCTCTCGAATCGTCAATGCGTAGCCGGCAGGTGCCGGCAGATCGACCGCGTCCACCCGTACACCTCAGCTCGAACGGAATACCGGCGGAAGCACACGCTCCGTCCACTTCGTCATCTGCTCGTACGCGTGGGCGAGTTGGAGAACGTCCCGGTCAGTGCCGTGCCGTCCGATTATCTGAATTCCCATCGGGAGCCCGCGGACATCGAACCCGACCGGCATCGCCGCAACCGGGAGGCTCGTCATCGTCCACGGCGCGACGGTCTCCATCCATCGGTGATACGTATCCATGGGTCTGCCGGCGATCTCGGTGGGCCAGTGCGTGGACTTGTCGAACGGAAATACCTGAGCACTGGGCGCGAGGATGTAGTCATATGTTTCGAACATCTTCGTGAGGGCCGCCTGCCAGTCGTTGCGGGCTGCCGCTGCCTTGGTGACGTCGAGTGCGGACAGTGCGATTCCGTGCTCCATCTCCCACACGAATTCGGGCTTCATCTGCGCACGTGTCCGAGGGTCGTCGTAGAGGTCGACCAAGCCGAGCTGGGCCCACCAGCGCCATCGCAGAAAGAGCTGCCAGATGTCTTCGGGCCGGTAGTCGGGGAGCGCTGCCTCGACGCGGCAACCGATGGTCCGGAACGCGTCGAACGAGGACTCGCAGAGTTCGAGAACTCCGGGTTCCGTCGCCAGGTACCCGTCCCAGTCCCCCACCCAGGCGATCCGCGTTCCGCGGAAGTCCCGCTCGAGGTTCCGTGTGAATACCCCGGGGTCCTCGTCGATGCCGAGCGGGGCGTTGGCGGCGGGCCCCGCCATCGTCGACAAGAGCTGCGCCACATCGGCCACCGACCGACCCATCGGGCCGACAACCGCGCCCTGCGCGATGAAGCCTGGCTCCGGAATGCGCCCCCACGACGGCCGAAATCCCACGACATTGTTGAAGGCGGGCGGGTTTCGCAGCGAACCCATGTAGTCGCTGCCGTCGGCGACCGGGAGCATCCGCAGTGCCAGGGCCGCGGCGGCACCGCCACTGCTTCCACCCGCGGTGCGTGACGTGTCGTACGGTGTCGCCGTCGTCCCCCACACCGGGTTGTACGTTTGGGACCCGAGCCCGAACTCGGGGGTGTTGGTCTTGCCGATGACAATGGCGCCCGCGGCCTTGATCCGCGTGACGAACAGCTCGTCCGCATCGGCGATCCGATCGGCGAAAATGGGTGATCCGGAGGTGAACGGAAGCCCCTTGGCGGCGGAGAGGTCCTTGACGGCGTGCGGGAACCCGTGCATCCAGCCGAGGTAGTGCCCGTCGGCGAGCTGTTGGTCCCGCTCGCGCGCCTCGGCCAGCAACTCGCCCCGATCGCGCAGGGCGACAATGGCGTTGACGCTGCGATTGTGCAGTTCGATGTGGTCGAGATAGGCTGTCATGACGTCGACGCACGACACTTCGCGACTCTTGATCAAGCTACTGAGGGTCAACGCATCGCACATGACGAGGTCGTCGAAAGTTTTGCCGGAGTCGTCTGCGTTGACAAGGTCGATGGCGTGTGACACGTGTGAACCTCTCCACGGTTGCGGAACGAATACTTGTGGTCGAGGTTGCGCCGCGGACCGGTTTCCGGACGCGGCGCAACCTCATTCACGTTGTGACCGAGGACTATTGACCGAGGTCGACGATGGCGGCGACGGGTCCGCCGCCCTCCGGACCCTGGTGTGCCGCCGACACGGACACGAACACCGCCGGGTCACCGGTGACCGAGGACGCGACACCGCCGACGCACGACTTGATCTGGCGGTGCCAGTGCACGTCCGAGTCGTCGAGCATCGCATTGCGACGGCCGCGCACCGTCCCGTCCTGACTCGCCTCACACTTGAGGAAGACGTTGACGAGCCGGTCGTCGAGGTCGCTCGTGTGCGGCCGCTCGGGCAGTTCGAGTCCCGCATCCCGGATCGCCGACCAGATGCCGTCCTGATCGAGCGGATCCGTCATCACGCTGTGCCCGATCCGGTAGCGGCCGCCGATACCGCGCGCGTTGCCCACAACCACGATCTGAGCCCTGTCCAACTCGACACCCGAGGAACAGGAGGCGACCGACGAGTAGAGGTCGCGGCGGTGCATGACATCGGCATCGTCAGGCATGTCGATCTCACCGAGAGCGACGGCAATCCCCAGCGCCGTGACACCGTTCGACAGGTCCATCGACTCGTGCGTGTGCTCGGTCCACACCGTCTCGCCGCGGCTCTTGGCGTCTCGGATGGTGTGGATCGTCAGCAACGGCGTCTTCGTCTGCACGTAGTGCACGTCGGCGGGGTCGGTGATGCCGGCGTTGTCCATCGCCATCTTCACCGCTGCGGCCACCTTGGTGATCATCGCGGTGCGGCCGATGTCCTCGGGAAGGAGCTGCTCACTCATCGCGACACCGACGGTCAGTCGCGGCTCTTCGGTCTTCGTCGCTTTTTCTGCCGGCACCGTCGCGAAGATCGTTGCGTGCGGGCTGATCACACCGTCGGTGCCGCCGGACCAGACGATGGGCACCTGGGCCACCTCGTCCGTGCTTCGGCTGCCCTTGGCGGAGAGGACCTCGCGAAAGGCCCGGTCGGCGATGATGCGCGTGTAGTCGTTGACGCCGCCGTTGCCCTCGGTCTTGCCGATGACTGCAACGACGCGGTCCGCTTCGAGCACACCGTCGTCGATGAGCTTGGCCAGCTCGCCGGCGTCGGACACGCTGTGCAGGGGAACCTTGCGGACCTCGATAGCTTCGGGCATTGACATCTCCTCTGTATGGGGCTTGCGGGGTAGTCGAGATCAGCCGGTGGCGATCGGAACTCTCACGCCGCCCACGCTATGAGGGCGATCACACTCGGACATTGGCAAAGTTTGCCCAAACCACATTTCCTATTGGGCATATTTGGCCGTCGCCGCTGATGACAGCCGCCTCGCCCACGCCCCGGTTCTGTGCACCGGGATCCCGCGCGTCTCGACCGCGTCGAAGATCCGAGCGGGTTCAGGGTCGCGAGACTCTTGGTTCTAGTCCCATCGGAGATCGCCACACAGTGGCCAGTACGGACATTGGCTGCGGGAGGCAAGGACGATCTGTGATGCTGGGCAGAAGCGACCGCGGACGACACCAGAAGGGTCATGATGGCAGAGACCCCGAGCGACGGCTCCACCTCAGGGGACAACGCGGTGTCCGTCCGTGCCGCCGCCATCCGGGCCGCGGCCAGAAGCGAAGCACCGAAGCACGGGCGGCTGCTGGAATCGGCCAGGGATGGACGCATCCTCAGCGCGGTCATGCTCCGGGTGTTCGCTGTTTCGACACCCCCCGGGCACGGAGTACTCACCACGACCGGACGCAGGAGCGGCAAGCAACGTCGCAACTACGTTCGCGCGATCCGGCGTCAAGACAAGGTGTACGTCGTGATGCTACGCCCGCCCGCCCTGGCACTCGAGCGACCTCTGGCCGTTTCATCCTGGGTGTGGAACATCCGAAGCAACCCGAACGTATATGTGCGACTGCGACGCCACACCTTTGCCGGTGTCGCGCGCGAGATCAGCGACCCGTTCGAGCTGCAGCAGGCCAGAGAAGCGATCTGCGAGACCGTGCACCTCATCGACTACGGCGAATGCCGGCTTCATCTGCGCGGGCGCCCCTCCCGGTCCAAGATCAAGGACCTCCACCGCTATTGGTTCGACACCGGTATTCCACTCGTGATCGAGCTCGCAGAACAGGCGAGGTGACCGACGTTCGTTCCGTAGGGAAGACAGGCACCTACACACCGCTCATTCGCGGTGACCAAGCGGCGGTCCATAGGTCCCTTTCACGCGCAGCCACCAAGCACCTCTGACCAAGCGATTGGCGCATCGACGCGACTGACCAAGCGGGAACGCCAGGTTGCTGCCCTGATTGCCGAAGGGCTGACCAAATCAGGCCATCGCTGCCCGCCTGGTGATCCCTTCCGCACCGCGCAAGGGCACGTGGAGCACATCCTGACCAAACTGGGCATCACCTCCCGGACACAGGTCGCGGCCTGGGTGGTGGACCGCACGCATGACTAGGCCGACGAAACCCTTACGGGCCTTGCTAGCTGTTGTTACGAAGCCCGTCATTCGAGCCTTTGCTCGCGTTCCTATGGCCCCAAGCCGACCCTTCGCGCACCTGACGCCGCGATCGCCGCACGCGCCGGCCACCAAGAGCAATCTGGGAAGTCGGCGCGCGCACGAGGACTGTGATGCGAAGGTGAGGCGCGAGTGAGGTCGTCAGCACTGCATTCGTCGACATCGCTGGCGATTGTCTCATTGACCTAGTCGATGTGCGAATCGAACCACTCGAGCATAAGTTCGGGATGCTCACCGAAGTAGTTGTATCCGCGGAACCGCTCGGTGGTGTCCTCGATCCAGAACAGCTTCTTGTCCTGCGCCGCGATGTTGTCGTAGATGGTCTGCACGTCGGATGGCTTTGTAAGGGAGTCCTCGTGTACTTGCACTACGAGAGTGGGTAGCTGTACCGCTTTCGCATGCTCGATCGGCGACAGCTCGTCGATATGAAAGCCGGTGCGTTTGTGGATCGCCGCGTCGAACAACTCGGATCCATTGTCGATTCCGGCGTCCTCCGATGCGCGTTCGATGAATGGGCGTGCAGAAACCGGCTGCAGTGCGATCAGTGACTTGACGTGACTGAACTCGTCGGGATGTTTGTCGATGGCGACGATCGTCGAGTCGCAACCGAGGCATACGCTGAGAAGCGAGGTTTTCATATTCGACGTGTCCTTGCGTGATCTCGCGTATCGCAGAGATCCGATCACGTCTCGGTATTCGAGGAGACCGATGCCGACGGTGCCGCCGTTCCCTGCTCCGCTGAGCCCGTGGTTGCGCAGGTCGTACGCTAGGACGTTGTAGCCGGCGTCGTGGAGAGACTTGTACTGCGGCAAAAAGCTGACTTCGAAGCCGCCGAAGTTCGTCCACGGTTCCAGGTGGCCCGGATAGCCGTATCGATTCCCTGGCATGAAGTGGTTGCAGATGACGAGGCGATCAGTCTTCGCTGGTATGAACCAGCCCTCGAGGGGAACGCCGTCGAGGGAGGGAAAAAAGACATCTTCGTAGTCCAGGCCGACCTCGTCGGGGCGCCGGAAGATCGGCGTTCTGTACGACGTGGCGAAGAAGTCTGCCAGGCCGTCGATCACTTCGTTCGATTTGTTATCGGTCACGGGAGTTCACTCCTATGTTGCCGGGACCGGTGGCGTCGTGGTAGCACCCATCCCGGCATCGCTGATTCAGATGTTCTACATGTCTCGCGGGGCGCGAGACGCCAGGCATCGGTTGAAGGCCTGACCATTCCTCATTTCTCCATGGAGCCGGCATCGACCGGCAGCGCCACCCCGGTGATGTACCGGGACTCGTCCGAGGCAAGGAAGAGCAGCGCGTTCGAGACGTCGTCGAGTTCCACCCAGGGCACGGGGATCAAGTTCTGCTGGGCGAACCCGGCCCGCGCATCGTCCACCGTCGGCCGGGGGAGGTCCGGTCGGAACAGTTCCAGGACGGCATCGCTCAATCCCATTCCTGTCGGGACGATTGTGGTGTGGATGGTGTTTACCCGGATGAATTCGGGAGCGAGCTCGATGGCGAGCGTGCGCATCAATCCCACGACGCCGTGCTTGGCCGCCGAATAGTGGGCCAAATTTGGGGTGCCACGGAGGCCGGAGCATGAACTGGTGAGCACGATGGATCCACCCTTGCCGGCGATGAGATGAGGGATCGCGGTGGCGCAGGTGTTGTAGACACCGACCAGATTGACGTCGAGCAGGTCCTGCCACATATCGGAGCTCAACTCCAGCGTTTTGGCCGGTGACATCACCCCCGCGTTGGCACTGACGATGTCCAGGGCGCCGAAACGTGCCACTCCCTCGTCCACGACCGTGGTCAATCCTTCTCGGTCCCGGACGTCCGCGTGACGAGCCAAGATTCGTCCGCCACTTTCCTCCACGAGCGCGACGGTTTCGGCGAGATCGGCCTCGGTGCCGAGTGCATACGGGATCGTGTCGATGTTCCGGCAGACGTCGATCGCGATGATGTCTGCCCCTTCCTGCGCCAGCCGCACGCAATGGCTGCGGCCCTGTCCCCGCGCTGCTCCGGTCACGAGCGCCACTTTGCCGGACACTCGCCCCTGTGTGTGAGCCACTCGTTTCCTTCCGTCGAAGTTTCTGTCAACGCGCGCCGTACGGGAGGGTTCGTTCCTCATTCAGGTCCCACACCACGGCTTTGGATCGCGTGTAGAGGTCGATCGCGTCGAATCCGTTCTCGCGGCCGTATCCGCTTTCCTTCATCCCACCGAATGGAATGGTCGGATGGATGGCTCGGTAGGTGTTCACCCACACGGTGCCCGCTTCCAGGTTCCGTGCCAGATATTGGATGGCGCGCGCGTCGTTGCCCCAGATCTGGGCAGTGAGCCCCAGCCTTGCTCCGTTCGCCCGAGCGAGAACCTCGTCGATGTCGGAGTACCGCAGCACGCTGGCGACCGGGCCGAATACCTCTGTGCTGGCGACGATGTTGTCATCAGTGACGTCTATGAGGACGGTGGGGCGATAGAAGTACCCCTCACCCAGTGCCACCTCGTCCGCTCGACAGCCGCCCGCCAGCCGGGTCGCGCCCTGGCCGACAGCGGACGTGACGATCGAGTCCACCCGCTCGAGTTGCCGTCCGCTGATCAGGGCGCCCATCTGCGACGCTGGATCGCGCGGCGGGCCTACCCGGATCGACCGGGCGAGCGATTCGATCCGGTTCACCGCCTCGTCATACAACGCGTCGGGCACGAAAATGCGCGATCCCGCTGCGCAACTCTGCCCGCTCTTGACGAAGTTCGAATGCAGGATCGACGGAATCGCCGTGTCGAGATCGGCATCCTCGAGCAGAATTACGGCGCTCTTACCGCCGAGTTCGAGGCTCAGCGGCGTGATGGTCGCGGCGGACTGTGCGATCACCGTCCGGGATGCCTCCGGGCTACCCGTGAACACGAGCATTCCGATCTCCGGGTGCTCGGTCAGCGCGCGACCGGTCACCTCCCCCCGCCCGGTGACCACATTGACCACGCCCGGCGGAATCCCTGCCTCGAGCGCGAGTTCCGCCATTCGGAATGATGATATCGGCGCAACTTCCGGCGCTTTGAGTACGAAGCAGTTTCCTGCAATCAGCGCCGGCCCGGCCTTCCAGCCGAACATCATCGGGTTGCCGTTGAACGGGTTGACCCCGGCCACGACGCCGTACGGTTCCCGCGCCTGATATGCGACGCGGTCCGGATACTGCGCGAACGATCGGCCCTCGATCTTGTCGGCCATTCCCGCGTAGTACGTCAGCCAGCGGGCTCCGCCGTCGACGTCGCCGAGTGCCTCTCGTCGCAGGTGACCGACGTCGTCGGTCTCGAGGTCGGCGAGTTCGTCACGCCGTTCGGCGATCAACTCGGCCCAGCGGCGGACGAGCCGACCCCGTTCGTCGGGGGCCATGTCTCGCCACGTCTCGCGAAAGACCTGCCCGGCGGTCGTGACGACCTCGTCGACGTGGCCGGCCGACGACTCGAACGCCTCCGCCCACACCTGACCTGTTGCCGGGTTCTCGATCGGGATGTACTCGCCCGACTCCGGAACGACGGAACCTCGCGCCCCGACGATTCCCACTCGCGGCATGTGCGCCACCGTGGCCATCATTACCTTCTCTCTGTGGATGTCAATACGTATCGGCCGCGCATTCCCGGTCTCGCGGCGGCGCGGTGTGCCTCTGCCGCATCCTCGAACGGAATCGTGCCCGCGACGCGCAGAGCGATCTCGCCGCGCTCGGCCATCCGGACCAGCTCCACTGTCTGCTCGGTGTTCGGGCGGGCGTTCAAGAACCGCCAGTCGAGCCCGCTGTTCGCCGGACGCTCCCCGACCGCGCTCACAGCGACACCTCCGGGCTGCAGGCCGCCGAAAACCGACCGGTCGACCGGGGCGGTCGCGAAGAGCGCGTCGGCCGGGCCGCCCAGTGCCCGCCGCAGGTCGCCGCCAACATCACGCGAGGTGCGTGAGATGAAACGTCCGCCCCGCCCCTCCACGAACTCGCGGTCGCCATCACCGGCAACACCCGCAACGGCGATGCCGCGGTGTACCGCCAGATCCATGGCAAAGCCTCCGAGATTTCCTGCAGCGCCCAGGATTGCAAGGGTGTGGCCACGCTGAAGTCCTAGCAGGTCGAGTGCTTGGAATGCGGTGTTCCCGTTGAGTGGCAGAGTCGTCAACGCGGCCGGTGATAGCGATGACGGGCAGGGTGTTACCGATTCGATTGGAACGACGACGAAGTCCGCCTGCGTCCCCTCGCGGGTGTCGAACCAGTACCGCCAGCCGGTTACGGTAATACCGATGATTCCGGTATCGACGTGGGGTCCTACTGCATCAATGCGACCGGCATAGTCCCAGCCCAAGACCAATCGTCCGGCCGGCTCGGGGGTCTCGCCGTAGTGCCCGGCCCTGGTCGCGAGATCGACCGGGTGCACGCTGGCCGCCTCCACCCTGACCCGGGCTCCGCCGGGTCCTGGGTGGGGCATCGGAATCTCTGCTATTTCGATGACTTCCGGTCCACCGAAACGGCTGACCGTTACCGCTCGGTTCATGACGTACCTCGCTGCGCGGCTCCGTGGTCCATGATTCCGTATAGTCCGCCGGGTGTGGAGACCCAGATACTGAATCCACCACTCAATTCGGCGTTATCGCCGAGCGGACTGATTCGTGGGCGTCGCGATTGCCGCGGCGCGACGTTCCTACCGACACCAGCAGGATCGCCCCCATCCCGATCACCGCGAAAACCGAGAACGCGTAAAAGTTCCATTGGTAACCGAGCGTGGCGGCCGCGATCCACCCGCCGAGGATCGGACCGACCACTGCGCCTGCGCGACCGATTCCAATAGTGAGACCGATTGCGGGAGCCCTCGAGGTTCCCGTGAAAACCGTGCCCACATAGCCCATGATCAGGATCTGGGTGCCGATCGTACCCAGGCCGGCGATTGCCACGAAGACGTACAGCATCGGCAGTGGCATCCGGAAGCTGAGCATCAGGATCGATACCGCGGCGAGCAGCAGCACCGTTGCCGTGACCTGTCGTGACCCCAGTCGATCGGCGAGGGTCGAGGCGATGAGGACTCCGACCATGGCGCCCGCGTTGAGCACGAGGAGAAACATCAGTGAGCTCCCGAGCGAGTAGCCCGCTTGCTTCATGATTTGGGGCAGCCACGTGCTGATGCCGTAGGTCATGAGCAGACCGCAGAAGGCTGCGACCGTGAACAGTGCAGCTGCACGCCGGTGCGCGGGTTTCAGGAGAGCGCGCATCGACGCGGAGTCGGATGACTCACTCGACGCCGGGCCGGTCCGCCCCACACCGAAGTCGCGGGCGACCGCGTCGGCGTCCTCCACCCGGCCACGGCTCGCGAGATACGCCGGCGACTCCGGGAGGTACCGCAGCGCCAGCGGAAACACTGTGATGAGCGGCAGAAGGCACAGTGCGTACATCCATCGGAACCCGAGGTCGGGCAGCAGGACGATCCCTGCGACCGCAGCGGCGATCCCGCCGAGGCAGTACCCGCAACAGGACAGCGCGTTGTTGAATTGGCGCCGGCCGGCGGGTGAGAACTCGATGATCAGCGCAACGGACACCGGAACGAACCCGCCCAGACCGAGACCCCCGATGAATCGGAGGACCCCGAATACCTCGGGGCTTGGCGCGACCGCACACAACCCCATCGCGGTCGCGAACCAGACCATCGAACCGAGAAAGAGCCGTCGCGGCCCGAATCGACCCGAGGCGGCCCCCGACGCGAGTGCGCCGATGAGCATCCCGACGAGGGTGAAACTGCCGATGGCACCGGCCTCCATCGCGGTGACACCCCACGGTTCGTACCCCAGCAGCGACGGCACCGTCGCTCCGTAGACGACCAGGTCGTACCCGTCGCAGATCAGCGCGGCGAAGCAGAGCGCCACGATGACGTTCGAACTTCGGTGTCGTCCTGTCGAGCTGCTGCCGACTGCGCCGCTCGCACTCTCGGCGTCACGCGATACCGTCATGATCTTCCTTCGTCGTATCGATGTTTCGGTGCCATGAGTGCTGGCGTGGGGCCGGGTGGGACGCGACGGTCCCACCGCCGCGCTGGTCAATCGCGAGTCGCGGGAATCATGGTGGCGACGAATGTGGCGGAACGGTCACTCCGGTTGCTCCAGGTGTGCTTGGTTCCGCGTTGGACGAATGTGTCCCCGGGTCGCAGGAGCGTCTCGGAGTCCTCGAGTACGGCATACAGTTCGCCGGTCACGATGGTGACGATGTCGATGGTTTCGGTGACGTGCAGTCCGCTGATGGCGTCGTCGGCGGTGTAGGCGTCCCCGGCTTGCAGGTCGCCGAGGGCGCTCTCGTAGCCCGCGGCCGCATCCCACTCGCTGTCCGGCGGGAACGTCGCGAGCCGTACGACGACACCCTCGGCCGGAGGTGCGAGAGCGACGGTGCCGTCGAGGGTGTCCTTCGCATCGACCGACGCCGGAATGGTGGCGGCCTGCCAGACGTCGGCGACGGTGAATCCGTCGGTGACGGCACGGGTGGTGGTGTTCTCGTCCAGTACGATCGTGGATTTTCCGTTTCCGTTGACGCCGGTCACGACGCGCCGGGCCTGGAATTGCTTGTGGTCGGAAGGCATGTGTTCCCTTTCTCGGGTTGTGGTTGTGAGGAAGTCGTCGTTGGTAGGTCAACAACGCTCGGATCTATTGGTCGTGAAGGATGACGCCGCGAATCAGCTTGCCGTCCTTCAGGTCCCGGAATCCCTGGTTGATGTCTTCGAGTCGGTAGTTTTTGGTGGCGAGTTCGTCGAGTTTCAGGTCGCCCTTGTCGTAGAGGCGGAGCAGCCGGACGATGTCGTAGTGCGGGTTTCCGGAGCCGAACATGGTTCCCTTGATGGTCTTTTCGAACTTCGTCAGCACGGCACCCGACACGTGAATGGTGAGCTTTTCCGGTGCGGCCAGTCCGGTGACCACGACGACGCCGCCCCTGCCGACGGCGTCGAACGCGTTCTGCACGACCTCTTCGTCGACGACACCCACGGTGACCAGCGCCTGATCTGCGCCCTGACCCCAGGTGATTTCGTTGATCTTCTCGGCCGCCTCGTCGGCCGTCGCGAACGCGTGGGTGGCGCCGAACTTTAGGGCGGTTTCTCGCTTGAACGCCACCGGGTCGACGGCGACCACGTACTTCGCGCCGGCACTGACCGCGCCCTGGACGGCATTGATGCCGATTCCGCCGATTCCGTAGATGACCGTGGTGTCCCCGACGCGCACGCCGCCTGCGTAGACCGCGGTGCCCCAGCCGGTCGGCACACCGCATCCGACCAGGACTGCCGTCTCGAGCGGCAGCCAGTCGTCGACCTTGACGACGGAGTGCTGTGAGAGCGTCGCGCGTTCGGAGAAGGTGCCGAGCATGCAGAGGCTGCCGAAGTCGAGGCCGCCTCCGTGGTAGCGGGTTCCGCTGTCGGGGAAGGTGCCGAGGACAGCGTTGGCTCCGAGGTCGCACAGGCTTTGCCGGCCGGTGGAGCAGTAACGGCAGCTTCCGCAGGACGGGATGAAGCTACAGACGACGTGGTCGCCGGGTCCGACCTTGGTCACCCCGGGGCCGACCTTCTCGATGATGCCGGAACCTTCGTGACCTGCAACGATGGGATATCTAGGCGTGAGGTCGCCGTCGAGCAGGTGCAGGTCGGAGTGGCAGAGTCCGGAGGCGACGAATTTGATCTGCACCTCGCCGACTCCGGGTTCGTCGATGTCGAGTTCGCGGATCTCGAACTCGGTGCTGTTTTCCAGCAGCACCGCAGCTTTGGTCTTCATGGATGTCTCCGTATCGAAAGAGTCAGTGGGGAAGTATTTTTCAGAGCTTCATCAGGACGGTTCGTTCTTCGGTGTGTTCGGCGACAGCCTGGAATCCGTACTTGGCGCCGTACCCGCTCTGCTTCTGCCCGGAGTGCGGAAGGGAAGTGGCCCACGCGCCATAGCAGTTGACCCACAACATTCCGGCCCGGATGCGGCGGGTGAAACGGTGCGCGCGGCTGAGATTCTCCGTCCAGAGACCGCCGGCGAGACCGAACTCCGTGCCGTTGGCGAGCGCGAGTGCCTCCTCCTCGTCCTGGAACCGGACGACGTTCACCACCGGGCCGAACACCTCGTCGCGGGCAATACGCATCTCCGGCGTGACGTCGGCGATGATCGTCGGCTGATAGAAGTTCTCGTTGGCGTTCCAGTCCGCGTCCGCCGACCTACCCCCGAGAACCACGGTGGCGCCGTCCTCGACGGCACCGTCGACGTGTCCCTGGACCCGCAGGCGCTGACTGGTCGAGATCAGGGGTCCGATGTCGCTGCCCGGTTCGAATCCCGGTCCGACGGTGAACCGCCGCGCCTCCTGCTGCAACCGATCCACCACCTCGTCGTAGCATCCGGCCTGGACGAACAACCGCGACCCGGCGACACAGACCTGACCGGCGTTTGTGAAGATGCCCGCCGCCGCACCCGGAACCGCGGCCGACAGGTCCGCGTCGTCGAAGATGATGTCGGGGGACTTTCCACCCAGTTCCAACGTCATCCGCTTCATGTTCGTGGCCGAGGCCTCGACGATGCGGCGCCCGGTGGCGGTGGACCCGGTGAAGTTGATGCGCGCGACCCCGTGATGGCGAGCGAGATGCTCACCGGCCACGGAGCCGACACCGGGAACGACATTGAGAACTCCGGGCGGCAAGCCGGCCTCTGCGGCCAGTTCCGCTACCCGCAGCGCCGTGAACGGGGTCAGTTCCGAGGGCTTACCGACAACCGTGCAGCCGGCGGTGAGGGCAGGCGTGACCTGGCGCAGGAACCCGGCTGCGGGGGCGTTCCACGGGCAGATGGTGCCGACCACACCCACCGGAACCCGCAGGGTGTGTGCGAAGAAACCGGGGCCCTGATCACTGGTCAGACCGGTGAGTTTGGTTGCCCATCCCGCTGTTTCACGGATGGTGTCCGCTGCCCAGCGGACGTAGGCGAGCGATTGTCGCGCCGGCATCCCGTTCTCGAGCACGTCGAGTGCGGCGAGTTCGTACGCGTGGCGGTCGATCAGCTCGGCCCACGCCCACAGCAGGTGACTGCGCTCGCGCCCGGGGGTCTCGCTCCAGGTTTCGAATGCCCGGGTCGCGGCGGTCACGGCGGCGTCGACGTCGTCTTCGTCGGCGAGATGAACGATGCCGAGTTCCCTGTCGGTCGCGGGGTCCAGGACGGGCAGCAGTTTCCGGCCGTCCCGGCTGCTCGCGCGGCCGTCGATCCACGGCAGCCACTCACCGCGGGCCAACACGGAGTCGGCGTCGCCCGGCCGTACAGAGCGTGACGGGTCTGATGTCAATGGAGGTGCCTCCGAATCGATGGCGACTCGGCGAACGAGGGTGCCTTATGTCGCATCATGGATCAAATATGATGCGTTGACGCTAACAAGCCGCAGTGGGTGTGTCAACCATCACAACAGGCGTGCTGATTGAGTGGGGCGCAGCCGGTTCGCACGCCGCCCGGTTTCGTTGAAAGTTGGTGCGCAACATAGACTTCAGGACTGCTCAAGTAACTCCGCGCCCTGGGCAGCAGGCGCCCTGCCAGGCCCGCGCGGCTGAGCGTTTGGCACCCGGACCGACGCCCGAGTTAGCAGAATTTATGGAAAACGGAGCGCCCAGTACAGATGGGGCGTCAGGATCACGTGGAACGCCTGATCGCGGATCGACCGTCATGCCCGCGCCTTCGGAAAACCTCATGGCGCAGGGAGGACCGAGCGGGCCGGAGATCTCCACCCCCCCCCCCGGTCATTCCCCGATGCCGAGGGAAGCGGCGTGCGCTTCCTCGGCCGTCGCGCGTCGTCCGTCGGCGATCGCCACACCGAGCACCACGGCCAGGGCGGCGCATCCCGCCAGGTAGGGCGGGGTCGGCAGTGTTGCCACTGCCAGCACGACCAACGTGACCAGTGCTATCGGCCGCGATATCGGCACCTCGCGCATCACCGCCCGCATGTACCAGGTCTGCGCGGCGAAGAAGAGGAACGGGCCGCCGAAGAGAAACGCATTGGTCACGGCATCGGTGTGACCAATCGGATGCGCGATCACCAATTCATCCCCGACCGCGATCGCAAGTAGTCCGGCGACCATCACCAAGAGAGTATTGATGGCATAGCGGCTGGTCCGCACCGGGTCCCGGCCGACAATGGCCTGACTCACCGCGCGGGGTTCGGAACGACGGAAGTACACCCACCACACGGCAATGGTGCCGATCACTGCGACTGCACCAGTAAAAAGCGTCATCGGTCCCAGGGGTGCACTGGCAACGGCAGATCCGGTCGTCAGCACCGTTTCCCCCAGCGCAATGATGAAGAAGAGCCGGGCTCGCTCGAATTGATGTTCGGCCGCGAAGTCGACACGTTCGGAGTGGAATCGCTTACCCGGTAGGGGGTGCGCAGCCAAGAGGCCGAGGAGGTCGATCACCGTCGCGATACCCCACAGAATCAGTCGCGCGGGACCGTCGACTACCGCGCCCGTGATCCACAGGGGTGCGGTTGTCACGAGCCACACGAGGGCACGCTGGAAGTGCCGGCGCATGACGTCGTCGAGCCCGGTGGTCAGCAGCCAGAGCGTTCGTCCGATCTGGATCGTGAGGTACGTCGCGACGAACAACCACCCCGCCTCGCCGAATGCCTCCGGCGCCGCGACGTTCATGAACAATCCGAGCACCATGATCACCAACAGCATCATGCGAACCTGTGACCTGTCGGGGTCGGTCAGTGAGCCGGCCCACGAGGTGTAGGACCACGCGAGGAACACCGCGGCGTACAGCACCAGCGTCTGCGCCAGTCCCGTCCAGGTGAGATGTTCGACCAGATGGTGCACCAGCTGCCCGATCCCGAAAACGTAGACGAGGTCGAAGAACAGCTCGAGGGGACTGACACGCGGATCGCGTGGATCACGCTTCAGAGGTAGTGGCCCGATGTGCTCATCATCTACATCCTCCCGCGACTCCGGTTCCCACATGTCAGGTCTTATGGATCATCTTCCCTGCGTGGTGTCCGCTGACCCGGTCAACCACAACGACGGTCGTCGAAAGGTCATTGTCACAGTGTGGTCCGCACGCCCCCTCTCACCGGACCTGCCCCGGCAGTGCATCCCGTCGGAGGAGAGTCCGTCCCAATAGAAAATCCCGGGTTCACCAACCTCCGAAGGACAGTCCCCCATTCACCGAGAGTGTCTGTCCCGTGATCTGGCCAGCCGCGTCGGAAGCGAGGAATGTGACTGCGTCGGCCACTTCCTCGACCGCCGGCGGCCGGCCTGCCGGGAATCGCTTCAATGCCTTGTCGAAAAGCTTCTGCTGGAAGCTCTCGGTGGCGAAGATCCGGTCCCAAGACGGCGTACCCGAGGTAATCGTCATGGCAACGCCGTTGACCCGAATCTGCCAACGCGAAAGTTCCTTCGCGAGCGTTTTCGTCAGCAGGATCACCCCAGCGCCCGCGGCCCCCATGATGGATTCACCGGAGGTCGGCGTTCGGGCCGCATCTGTCGTCAACATGACCACGGCGCCACCACGGACGCGCAGGCCTGGCACCGCAGCGTGCACGGGGTAGATCCGGGGGAAGAAGCGCGATACGAAGGCGCGCTGGAGCTGTTCGCCCGTCATCTCCGCGAAGGGCGTGGGTCCGAACTCCCCCTGTGCGCCGGCGCTGACCACGATGTCGATGGCCCCGAAGTCACGCACCACTCGACCGGCTACCTCGGCGATGCTGTCGTAGTCAGCACAGTCACCCGCCTCGAACCGCACCTGATCCGAGACCTCACGCAGGCGATCCATCGCGTCCTTGCCACGCTCAGCTGACCGACCGTTCACCACTACCGTCGCACCGCGCCTGGCCAGCCGCACGGCGGTCTCGAGCCCCACGCCACTGGTGGCTCCGGTGATCAGTGCAACCTTTCCATCCAAGTCGGTCTCCGAACCGGCACCCATCTCACTACCTCCAGCACTCTCGTCGTGGATTGCGAACCTCAATACCGTAACATGGATGATATATGATGCGTAGTCTGCGGCGATTTTCCGCGCTACTTCATGCGCCGTCGATTCCGGCCTATCGTGAGCAACTAGCCAGACAAGGACAACCCCACTCATGCCCGACTTTCCAATCTCCGAGTTCCTCCGTCCCGGTGATCTCGTCGCCATCGGCGAGGCCACTGCCGAGCCGCGCACCCTCGTCGCACGCTTCCTCGACGCCGCCCGCGACATCGACGACCTCACGGCGCTGTGCGGATACGCTCTCGACGACATCTGGCACAGCGTGCCTGACGGGCACCCCACCGTGATGTCCTACGCCGCGCACGGGTCCCTGCGGAAGCTGGCGGCCACCGGCCAACTCCAGATCCTGCCGTGCCATCTCTCGAGTCTGGTCCGGTTCATTCGCAACGGCACCCTTCCGGTCGACGTGGTCCTCCTCCAGTTGCCGCCCGCGGACGCGGAAGGCTTCCACAGCCTGGGAGGGACTGTGGGCTATCTCGTCGACGCACTCGACTCGGCACGCGTGGTTCTCGCCGAGATCAACCCGAACATGCCCCGAACCAACAGTTCCCGACGCATCCACCAGTCCCAGATCACCGCGACCGTCACGTCCGACATCCCGCTCCCCGGTTCCCCGACCCGACCGGCCACCGAGGTCGACCGGACCATCGCGGCAAATGTGGCAACCCTGATTCCCGACGGTGCCAGTCTGCAGCTGGGCGTCGGTGCTATACCCGCCGAGATCACCAAGGTGATTCGCGAACGATCAGGATTGCGGATCCGGTCCAACCTGATCGGCGACTGGATTTTCGATCTCGTGGACTCCGGTGCCGTCGACATCAGCGTGGCCGGGTCGTGCACCACCGGTATGGCACTCGGGAGCCGGCGACTGTATGACTTCGTCGACAGCAACACCGGTATCGACTTCGTGCACCTGGACGAACTTCTGGCACCGGCCACACTCGCATCCTGCGACCCGTTCGTCGTCGTCAACTCCGCTCTGCAGGTCGATCTGCTCGGACAGGTGAACGCGGAATCACTCGGTGATCTCTACGTCGGTGCAGTCGGCGGGCAGGTCGACTCGTTTCGCGCCACCCGGATGGCGAAATCCGGCCTGTCGGTCATCGCGCTACCGGCCACCAATCCGGCCGGCGACAAGAGCTCCATCGTCGCGCAGCTCACTGGGCCGACGACGTCACTGCAAAGCGACGTCGACATCATCGCCACGGAGTACGGGGTCGCGGACCTGCGCGCGACCACGGCAGCCCAGCGCGCGGCGCGACTGGTCGCCGTCGCAGCACCGGCGCACCGCGACCAGCTGCGTACCGAACTGACCGGCGGACACCGTACCGAGCGGTGACCCCGACACGAAACGAACCACAGACGCAAGAGCGGTCACGGCGGCGGCGAGTCCTTACCGCGTTGATGCTCGGCAATGCTCTCGTCGCCTTGGACACGACGGTCATCGCGACCGCGGTCTCCGCGATAGTCGAGGACCTCGGAGGTTTCGAGCAGTTTCCCTTGTTGTTCTCCGCGTACCTGCTGTCCCACGCCGTCACGACACCGCTCTTCGGCAAACTGTCCGACACCGTGGGCCGCAAGCCTGTCATGCTGCTCGGGATCGGTGTCTTCTTCCTCGGTTCGATGCTGTGCGGGTTCGCCCAGTCCATGACCGGGCTGATCGCGTTCCGTGCCCTCCAGGGCCTCGGTGCGGGGGCCGTCCAGCCCACGGTCCTGACGGTCGCCGGCGACATCTACACCTTGCGCGAGCGGCCACGAGCGCAGGGATACATCGCCAGTGTGTGGGCTGCCGCATCCGTCCTGGGTCCAGCCGTCGGGGGATTGTTCGCAGAGTACGGCTTCTGGCGTGGGATCTTCTTCGTCAACGCTCCGATCTGCGCGGTGGCGGCGCTGCTGCTCATCCGGAACTTCCACGAGGAGGATACGGAACCACGGAAGAGGTACAGGCGACCCGACGTGCTGGGTGCAGCGCTGCTGTCCCTCGGCGCCGGGCTTCTGGTGCTGGGAATCCTGGAGGGCGGCCGGAGCTGGGCGTGGGGGTCTACGACGTGGATCGCGATCGTCATGATCGGAGCGGTCTGTCTTCTGCTGTTCGGGGTCGTCGAGTGGCGGGTACGCAACCCGATCATGCCGCCCTGGATTCTCGGCCGGCGGACCTTCTGGGCACGGTTCTCACCTCGGCGATCATCGGTGCGGTGGTCACAGGGCTCACTTCCTACATCCCGCTGTTTTCACAGAGTGTCCTCGCAACGACCGCCCTCACCGGCGGCTTCCTCCTCACCCCGCTGACGTTGGCGTGGCCGCTGGCCTCGAGTCAGTCCGGGCGGCTCTACCTGCGAATCGGATTCCGCCGCACAGCGTTGGCGGGAACGGCGATCACCATCGTCGGCGCCGGTTTGACGGTTTTGTTCGGTGAGGGCACGGCCGAATGGCAGATCGCCGCAGCGTGCTTCGTCATCGGCGCCGGACTCGGATTCATCACCAGCCCCACCATCATCGCCGCGCAGGCAAGCGTCGAACGGCACGAACGTGGAGTTGTCACGTCCTGCACCACTTTCGCCCGCTCGATCGGCGGAGCTGTCGGCGCAGCCGGGTGCGGCGCCCTCGTCGCAGCACACGGCGGTAACCCGCAATCACCGGCCCAGCTGGACGCCGCCCTACACCCGGTGTTCGTATGCATCGCACTCGCCGCATCAGGGTTGATCGTCACCGTATCGATACTGCCGCGGCAGGTGCAGCTCACCACTCGACCGCACCAGGCCGCCGACGGCATATACGAGCGCACCGGGCGACAAATGCCAGCCACATAGATCGTTCGTAGCGCCTGGGCCGCCCGAGGTCCGATGTCGAGGATGCAGCTCGGTGCCGACGGCGAAACCACGGATCGGACGGTGTAAGCCGAATCGCGGACAATCACCCGTGATTCACTTGCGACAGCCCGACCTCGCACCAAGCAAGCTCCCACCACTCGAGAACCGAATGCCGGGTGCCACGTGGCCGTCTACGACGCTGACACCTGTTCGATTGCGATCGCCGCTGTCCCGGCCGGACGAGATTCATACACCGTGCTCGACACCTTCGTGCGCGGCTTCGTGCCCGCTGCGAACCCGGTCGGGTCCGCAGCGGGCAGTGGGGGCGTTGCGCTCGGTTTGCTTACTACGGGGTGGTTGCGTGCTGTCGTTGCTGTGGATCGTCGATGCGGTCGCCGTGGGTCGCGACATTGCGGTACTGGTCGCCGAGAGCAGAGCCGGCAATGAAGACGGCGCCCGCGACGAAGATGATGGAAACTCCCCACGTGGAGTGGGTAGGCGAGAGGGTGACCATTGTCAGTGCCGCAAGCGGAGCGAGGCCGCCGGCGAAGGCGCCGCTGACTTCTCGCCCGGCGCCTAGACCGGACGTGCGGACATCCGCCGGGAACTGCTGGGCAAGAAAGGCACCGGACGCTGCCAGCAGTGTGGGTTGGACGATGCCGACAGTCAAGATCAGCGCGGCCCAGATGTAGATCGGGCGATCGGTGTCGAGGAGCCAGAAGAACGGGAACGCGAGGACGGCGATGCCACCGGCGCCGATTAGCATGACCCGGCGGGCACCGGCGGCGTCACAGAACCGTCCCGCCAACGGGACGATGACGATCGCGACGGCGCTGGCCAGGCTGATGCCGAACGCTCCGACATTGGCGGCGACATCGCGGAACTCGGCGAGATACGACAGCGAGAATGTCTTGAAGATGTAGCTGATGCTGTTGAGCCCGATCGTGGAAACCGCGACGACGGTCAGTCCGCGCCAATGATTCTTGAGCAGATTGCGGAATGGTTGTACCTTCTTCCGCGTCTGGGCGTCGGCTGCAAGCAGTTCGAATTCGGGGGTTTCGGGCAGGTTTCGGCGCATCCAGTAGCCCAGGCCGACCAGGATGAAGCTGAACAGGAACGGTACTCGCCACCCCCAACTGTGCAGAGCCTCGTCGCTGAGGCTCGTCACGGCCGTCACCGCCAGGGAGGAAGCCAACAGACCGATGTTGACCCCCAGCGCCGGCCATGCGCCCTGCCGACCGCGCGACTTGCTGTCGGCGTGCTCGTAGGACATGGCGACTGCACTACCGAACTCAGCACCTGCACCGAATCCCTGCAGGAGGCGGAACACGATCAGCAGGACCGGTGCAGCGATTCCGATCGTCTCGTAAGACGGGATCAGCCCAATGAGGCCGGTCGCGACGCCCATGAGCAGGAGGGTGAACGTCAGCACCGCCTTCCGCCCGATCTTGTCGCCGAGGATTCCGAATACGATGCCGCCCAGGGGGCGAACCAGGAATCCCACCGCGAACGTGGAGAATGCGGCGAGCGTGCTCACCGCTGAACTCTCCGACGGGAAGAAGATCGGGCCGAACACCAATGCGGCCATCGATGCGTAGAGGTAGAAGTCGAAAAATTCGAGAGCGGTGCCGACCACCACGGCGGGGCCGACGGACTTCGGCTTCCGACCTGGCGGAGTACCGGCAGCGGTGGGTGGTGTTGGTGACTGGGTCACGTCGAGCCTCTTCTCTTCCATGCAACGTGTGACTCACAGCACTATGCGTTATATATGATGCGATGTCAACGTAGATGAGCTTCTCTTCGCTTTCGTCGACCACACCTGCAATGGGATCGAAACAGATTGACCTGCATCGCTTTTGCAGTATTCAGCCAAAGCGGTGAATCGGCGCAATACCGACCTTCCGGAATGGAAATAGAGAGAGTCTCAGCCTCCGATGCCGCGGAGCTCCCGGCCTGACGCACCTGGCGACGACTTCCAGGGCCCCCGCAGCATGCGGAGGCCCTCGAAAGCAGAAGTATCGGATAACGGCCGCGATTGCTCCAAGATCGAGATTCGTCGAATCTGGCTGGCAAGGCCGAGCCGGATATCAGCACCACCCGGCTCGGATATCACGTCGGGTCAGTCGGTCACTCGGCTCAGGCTGTATGCGTATGCGAGGATCTCGCGGGCGGTTTTGATGTGGGCGTAGTCGACGTGCATGTCTTCGTAGCGGACGGCGGCGAGTCCTTGGGCTTCGGCGTCCTCGAAGGCCTCGATCATGCCCGAGTAGAACGCGATCTCGGCGTCGGACGGGCTGAACACCTCGTTGGCGAGGGCGATGTGCGAGGGGTGGATCAATACCTGGCCGCGGAAGCCGAGTTCGCGGTTGCGTTCGGAGAAGTTCCGCGCCCCGTCGTGGTCGGTGAGGTCCTGCCACACCCCGACCAACGGGAATTCGAGACCGTTCGCGCGGGCGGCGAGCAGGGCCCGGCTGCGCATATACAGGGTCTCCTCGCCGGACGGGGTGAACTGGAACCCGATCGATCTGGAGACGTCCGCGTCGCGGGCGGTCCCGGCGAACAGGGTCGCCACCCGAGGCGAGGCGACGGCGATCTTTTCGCAGTTCGCATACGCCTCCGCAGTTTCGAGGCAGCAGATGAATTCGAGTTTGCCGGCGTCGACGCCGTTGGCCCGTTCGAAATGGGTGACGAGGGCGTCGAACCGGACGATGTCTTCGGGTCCGTAGGTTTTCGGCAGGACGAAGCCGTCGAGTCCGGGGACGGCGACGGCGGCGATGTCGTCGCCGGTGATCCCGGTGTCCAGTGCGTTCAGCCGCACGTACAGTCCGACATCCGCCCCGGTGTCCCGTAGTTGCGCGATGGTCCGAGCGGCCGTGGCGCGTCCCTGGTCCTTCAGGTGCTCGGGTACAGAGTCCTCGAGGTCGAGGATCAGGCCGTCGGCACCGGCGGCGATGGCCTTCTCGGCCCACCCCTCCCGATGCCCGGGCACGAACAACAACGAACGAAGCGGTCTCATGGTGTCTTCTCCCAACGTGTGTGAAATCTGGTGTCAAACCTTGCGATTACGGCCGCACACCGATGTCCGCGGCGTTCGGTGCAGTAGCCGCGAACTCCGTCCGGATGGCGTCAGTGTCGGCGCCCAACGCCGGGACCCGGCCGGCTGACACCATCCACCCCTGTGCGAGGGCGGGCGGCACCAGGGCAGGGACCGGGCCGGCCGGGGTGTCGACGTTGCGCCACCGGCCGCGGACAGACAGTTGCGGGTGCTCGGCGAGGCCGCGGACCCCGTTGAGTCGGGCGTTGCCGATCCCGGCCGCATCGGCGGCCTGCTGGATCTCGGCCAGGGTGCGCTGCGCGCACCAGGCGGCGACGATCGCGTCGAGTGCGGTGCGCTCCCGGACCCGGTCGTCGTTGCGGGCGTACCGCGGATCCTCGGCCAGATCCGGGCGGCCCAGAAGGTCGGCTGCCAGGCGCCGCCATTCCCGGTCGCTGGTGGTGCCGAGCACCGCGGTCCGCCCGTCGGCGGTCGGGTAGGCCCCGTAGGGGGCGACCATCGGCGAGCCCATGCCGACCGGCTCGGGTTCGGTGCCGCCGTGGATCACCTGGTTGAGGGCGAAACCCATCATCTCGGCGACCACGTCGAGCATCGCGATCGGGATGACCGCGCCGCGCCCGGTCCGCTCCCGGTCGTACAGTGCGGCCAGGATGGCCGAGTACGCATACAGTGCGGTGCCGATGTCGGCGATCGGAATCCCCGGTTTGGCCGGTTGCCCGGGTTGGCCGGTGATGGTGCAGGACCCGGCCTCGGCCTGGATGAGCAGGTCGTAGGCTCGTTTGTGGTCCAGTGGTCCGCCGCGCCCGTACCCAGAAATGTCGACGATGATCAATCGTGGGTACCGCCGGGCCAGTGCGTCCACCCCGAGACCGAGCCGGCCGAGCGCACCGGGGGCGAGGTTGCTGACGATCACGTCGGCCCGTTCGAGCAACTCGTGCAGCACGTCGTGGTCGGCGGGCGCCGTCAGGTCCAGCGCCGCCGACTCTTTGCCGTGGTTGAGCCACACGAAATGGGCTGCCAACCCGCGCACCGCCTGGTCGTAGTGCCGGGTCGAGTCCCCGACCCCGGGTTGCTCGATCTTGATGACCCGGGCACCCAGATCGGCCAGGTGCCGGGTGCACAGCGGTGCGGCGATGGCCTGTTCGAGGCCCAGGACGGTGATCCCGTCCAGGGGCCCGCTCATGTGAACCTCGGCTCACGTTTGTCGCGGTGCGAGGCAATACCTTCGGTCACGTCCGGGCCGCCGAAGCCATAGAACTCGAGGCCGAGGGAGGCGTCGAAGAGCGGCATCGCCTGCCGGTACCAGTTGTTCAGGGCGTGCTTGGTGAACCGCAACGCGCTGCGGGATCCGCGTGCGAGGTTCTCGGCGATCTGCAGGGCGCGGTCCTGCACGGCGTCGTCGTCCACGCAGACGGAGACCATCCCGATCCGTTCGGCCTCCTCGCCGGTGAGGACCTCGTTGGTGAGCAGGTGATACTTGGCCTTGGCCATCCCGCACAACAGCGGCCAGCAGATGGCGGCGTGATCGCCGGCGGCCACCCCGATCCGGACGTGCCCGTCGACGATTTTCGCGCGCCGTCCGGCCACCGACACGTCTGCCAGCAGGGCGGCGACCAGTCCGGCCCCGACGGCGGGGCCGTTGATCGCGGAGACGATCGGGGCCGGGCATTCGATGATGTTGCGGACCAGATCGCGGGCCTCGTTCATGACCCGGGTGCGGGTGTCCCAGTCCTTGACCATCGCGTCGATGAGGTCGAAGCTGCCGCCCGCGGAGAACGCGCGGTCGCCGGCACCGCGTATCAGCACCGCACGCACCGACTCGTCCCGGGCGATCGCCGCCCATACGTCCGCCAGCTCGCGGTGCATGTCCGCACCGACCGCATGCAGATCCGGCCCATCGAGCACGATCCGCAACAACCTATCCGACGGACGATCGATCGCCAACGTCGGGAACTCGTCATACGTCTTCACTGCTGTACCCCTGCTTCCTCGAGGAGATTGTTCGGCTGGAGGTCAGGAGCAGCCCAGGAATCGAGCAGGTCTACAGCCGCGACCTGTTCGGTTCGCGGCACCGATGGTCGGCGGGCGGGCGTACGGGCTAATCGGGGCGCCGGCGCTGGCTGCAGTACCCCACCGACTCGCTGGTATAGGCCGCGTTCGGCGTTGTGCGGGTCGACGGCGGCCTCGTCGAAGGTCAGCACCGGGCTCACGCAGGCGTCGGTGCCGGCATAGATGGACTCCCACTCGTCCCGCGTTCGCCCGGCGATGGCCGTGGCGATGAACTCCCGCAAGTGTGGCCACCGCGTGCGGTCGTTCTGGTCGGGCCAGTCGGTGGTCCCGACACCGAGGCCGGCGAGAAACTCCCGGTAGAAGTCGGGTTCGAGCGCACCGACCGCGAGGTAGCGGCCGTCCGCGCACCGGTAGGTGTCGTAGAACGGTGCTCCGGAGTCGATCCAGTTCGTGCCCGGCTCATCGGAGAAAAGTCCCGCCGCCCGCAGTCCCTGCAGCTTCGCGGTCAGCAGAGCAACACCATCGACCATGGCGACGTCGACGACCTGCCCGTGCCCGGACTTCGTCGCCTCCAGTAGCGCGCAGACGATCCCGAACGCCCCGATGGCTCCGCCACCCGCGTAGTCGCCGAGCAGGTTGATCGGGGGACGAGGGCGTTCCCCACTCCGCGCCAACGCGTGCAAGGCACCTGATTGGGCGACATAGTTGATGTCGTGCCCCGCTTCCTGAGCACGTGGGCCGGACTGCCCATAGCCGGTCAACCGCGCGTAGACGATCGCCGGATTGTGGCCGAGCACCACCTCGGGCGCCAGACCCAGCCTCTCGGCCACGCCTGGGCGGTAGCCTTCGATGAAGACATCGGCGGCCGCGGCCAACCGCAGGGCCGCCTCCACGCCGCGCGGGTCCTTCAGGTCCAGAGCTGTCGTCTCGACGCCGCGGTTGGCTACGTCGTACTCGTCGCGCAGCCCATCGGTCTGGGCAAGCGCCCGCGCCGCCCGATGAGTAGGCCGTACCACGCGCACCACCTGTGCACCCATGTCGGCCAACAACATCGACACATAGGGCACTGGGCCCATGCCGGACAACACCAGAACTCGGACGCCGCCGAGTGGTCCGCTCATATCGCAACTCTTTCGCTTGAGGGGAAATACCGCCAATCGCATCGCTGACACGATGCTGCGGCGCATCGGCCGAGGACCAGCGGGGTTCCCGGCAATTGAACGTCTCGTTACGCATATTACACAATATATTGTGCGGCGTGAAGACAGTCTTGGTTTCGCGCCGCATACCGTGGACGGCGTGTTCCGACATACCGGAAGGGCTGCAACAGAAGCGATCACGTCGACAAGAAGGCGTCGACCACCAATCGCGCCGACCGATGACATGCGTGAGCTATCCCGGAGAACTCACAGCCGTGACCGCTCCAGTTTGCCGATGGGGTGCCGAACCTCGAAATGAGCGATGGTATATTATGTCGAGTTTCAGAACCCGAAAGGTGCGACCGACGATGCCTCTGAATGACAGGTCAAGACGACAGCAACTTCCCGAAGAAGTGGCCTCGCACGTTCGCGAGATGATCATCTCCGGAGAGGTGCGGGCGGGCGATTTCCTCCGCATCGAGCGCATTGCCGAAGCCGTCGGGGTCAGCACTACGCCCGTCCGCGAGGGGCTCCTCGCGCTGCGCAGTGAGGGATTCGTCGAGATGGTCCCACGACGCGGGTTTGTAGTTGCCCCGTTCACCAAGCAAGACGTACAGGACCTCTTTTGGGCACAGGCCCAGCTGGCCGGTGAACTGGCCACACGGGCCGCGAAGAACATCACCCCCCAGCAGATCGCCGAGCTCGAGGCAATCCTCGAAGCCCACCAGGACGCGATCACTCAGGGCGACACGGAACGTATCGCTTCATTGGGCCACGCATTCCACCGCAAGATCAACCTGGCCGCGGACTCTCCGCGCCTCGCCCGCCTTCTCGGCTCGATTGTCGCGAACCTTCCGAACCGCTTCTACGCCACCATCGAGGGCCACCTCGGCACAACGCAAAAGGAACACCCGCTCCTGCTCGAGGCCTTACGGAAGCACAGCGGCAAGAAGGCCAAGACTCTCATGGAATCGCACATCTTGGACGGTGCGGACCACCTGATCGAGGAACTCGACCAGCGCGGGCTTTGGGAGACCGACTCCGAGGCGAACGTGGGCTGAGTCACCGGCATCGCTACTTACAGCACGGATCCATTCAGCACCAGCACCCGAGTGCCGCGGAGTGTCCGCTCACCTCCTGTGGTACTCGTGGAGGGCGCCGGCCGCGGTTTCGTTCGCCGCGGCCGGCGGCCGGGCCCGCGGTCCCCTGTCGGATCAGCAGGACCTCGGGAGTCGGATATCAGTACGAGCGGGGAAGCCCCAGCACCTGCTGAGAGACGTAGTTGCGGACCATCTCCTGCGAGAACGGGGCGTTGCGCAGCAGCCGCACCTCACGCCACAGGCGCTCGATGTGGTACTCCTTCGCGTACGCGTAGCCGCCGAAGGTGGAGAAGGCCCGGTCGCAGGCATCGAAGCCGGCCTCCGCACCGAGGTACTTGGCCGCGGCCGCCTCGGCGCCGCAGGGTTGTTTGGCGTCGAACAGGTCAGCCGCCTTCATGGCCATGCCTTCGGCGGCCTCGAGCCTGATCCACGAATCGGCCAGGGGATGTGCGACGGCCTGGTTCTTGCCGATCGGGCGGTCGAAAACGATGCGCTCGTTGGCGTAGTTCGTCGCCAGGTCGAGGGCGGCGCGGCCCAGGCCGATGCCCTCCATCGCGACGCAGATGCGCTCCGGATTCAAGCCGTCGAGCAAATAGTAGAAGCCCTTGTCGACCTCGCCGACCACCTCGTGGTCGGCGACCTCGAGGTTGTCGATGAACAGCTCGTTGGTGTCGATCGCGGCGCGGCCGAGCTTGTCGATCTCGCGGATCGTGATCCGTTCGGGGTCCATGTTGGCGAAGAACAGGGTCATGCCGTGCAGCGGCTTGTCGTCGCGTCGCGGCGAGGTGCGTGCGAGCAGAAGGATGCGCTGCGCGTTCTTGGCGTTGGTGATGAATACCTTCTGGCCGTTGATCACCCAGCCGCCGTTGATCTTGGTGGCCTTGGTCTTGATGCGGGAGGTATCGACGCCGGCAGTGGGTTCGGTGACACCGAACGCCATGAGCATCTCGCCACTGGCGAGCTTCGGCAGGTACTCACGCTTCATCTCCTCCGAGCCGTAGCGCACGATCGGCGCCGGCGGAAAGACGTAGAAGTGGACCGCCGACCCGCCGCTCATGCCGGCGCCCGACGCGGAAATCTCGCCCATCATCACGGCGGCCTCCTTGAGGCCCAGGCCGATGCCGCCGTACTCTTCCGGGATCATCGCGCCCAGCCAGCCTCCGGCGGCGAAGGCCTTCACGAATTCCCACGGGTACTCGTGCTTGTTGTCCTTGTCGAGCCAATAGTTGTTGTCGAACTTGCGGGCCAGCGCGCGGGTCGCCTCGCGAACGACTTCGACGTTGCTCTCATCGGTCTCACTCATCGGTTGTCCCTTTCTATGAACCCGTGAATACGGGGATGTCTTCGAGTGGGGTGGCCGGGTCGAGTGACGACGTGTCCCCGACCGGTTCCCCGAGGAACCGCGACCGGATGGCGCGGCGCATGATCTTGCCGTTCTTCGTCTTCGGCAGCGTCGCCACCGTGTGGACGGTCGGCGCGAAGGACTTGCCGGCGTTCCGCAGCGCTGTGGCCTGCAGATCGTCGGGATCGACGCCGTCGTTGTCGCGTACCACGGCGAACGCGACGGCACGCTGACCACGCAGCTCGTCGGGTACCCCGATGACCGCGACCTCTCCGATCCGCGGATCCCGCAGCAGCGCCGCCTCGATCTCCGCCGGACCCACCCGACGACCCGACAGTTTGATCGTGTCATCGGACCGCCCGTGGATCCGCCACACCCCGGCCGCGTCGACGCTGGCGAGGTCACCATGCACCCACACCTCGTCCCACCGCTTCCAATACGTTTCGAGGTACCGGTCACGGTCCTGCCAGAATCCATGGGTCATGCCCGGGAACGTGTTCCGCACGGCGAGCTCCCCCACCTCGCCGACGATCGGCGCACCGTCCTCCCCGAGCACGACAGCATCGACACCCGGCAGCGCCCCGTTGAACGCGGCAGCGGCCGTGGGCAGGAACGGGTACCCGATGACGATGCCGCCGCCGACCTCGGTGCCACCGCTGTAATTGATGATCGGCCGGCGAGACCGCCCGACCTGCTGGAACAGCCACCACCACGTGGGCTCGTCCCACGCCTCGCCGGTGGAAACGAACGAGCGCAGCGTGGGCATCTCACGCACCGCCCCGCCCCCGCCCGCCATCAACGCGCGGGCCGCCGTCGGGGCGATACCCTGAACGGTGACACCGTTGCGTTCGACGATCTCCCACATCCGGTCTGCGGTCGGGTAGGTGGGCAGGCCCTCGATCATGACGATGGTGGCGCCGAGTTGCAAAGGCCCGGTCATCAGCAGCGGGCCGACCAGCCAGCCGAGGTCGGTGATCCAGGAAACGACGTCGTCGGCGTGGACATCGAACCCGTAGGCGAAGTCCACCGCGGCCTTCACCCCGAAACCCGCGTGCGAGTGCACAATCCCCTTCGGGCGACCCGTCGTCCCGGACGTGTAGACGATGGTGAGCGGGTCGTTCGCCTCGGTCGCCGCCGTCTCCACCGGGGCCGGATCCGGGTCCAGGTCGTCGAAGTAGACATCGCGGCCTGCGGCCATCGCCACATCCGTGCCGATGTGGCGGAGGACGACCACGGTGCGCACCGACGGCGCCGACTCCAGCGCCTGATCGGCGGTGTCTTTCATCGGTACGTGTTTGCCGCGGCGGGTTGTGCCGTCCGCGGTGATCAGCATGACCGCCTCGGAGTCCTGCAGCCGGGTGGCCAGCGCGTCCGGTGCGTATCCGGTGAAGGTCGGCACCGAGATGGCTCCGATCATCGCGATCGCCAGGAACGCGACCACAGCCTCGGGGACCGCGGGGATGAACAGCACCACCCGATCCCCGCGCGTGACGCCGAGCTGGGTCAGGTTCGCCGCGAACCGTCGCACCTCACGATCGAGTTCGGCGTAGGTCAACGTGCGCCGTTGCCCGTTATCCCCCTCGTAGACCACCGCCGTCTTGTCCACGAGTTGGCCGACAGCGTGCCGGTGTGCGCACAGGTTCGCGATGTTGAGGTGCCCACCGGTGAACCACCGCGGGAAGGGTTTGCCGTCGGATTCGTCACGGACCTTCTCGAACGGTGCGTCGAAGGTGATCTCCAGATCGTCGACGACGGCGCGCCAGAAGCGCTCCGGGTCGGCAACCGCCGACCGGTTCAACTCCTCGACGCTCTCGTGACCCCAGCGCCCCATCGCCGCCAGCAACCGGCTGCGCTCGACTACCGACTGGTTCGGCACCCACGCGTACCGTGCGGTGTCATCCTGCTGACTCTTGGTCATACCCGCTCCTTCTCGAAACGCCTGCAACCGGTTAGGCGTTGACCGATTCGGTCGCGGTGCGCTTGAGCATCAACCCGGCGCGGCGGCACTCACACACAATCTCGTCGCGTTGGTTGATGCCGTAGTGCCGGAACTGGACCACGCCGGAGTCGTTGCGGCTCTTCGATTCCCGCTTCTCAAGGATCTCGGTGCGGACACGGATGGTGTCGCCGTGGAACACCGGCTTGGGGAACTTGACTTCCTCGTAGCCGAGGTTGCCCAAGGTGGTGCCCTGGGTGGTCTCGGGCACCGAGATGCCCGAGACCAATCCGAGGATGAACAGGCTGTTGACCAGACGTTGCCCGTAGATCGAGTCCTTGCTGTATTCCGCGTCCAGATGCAGCGGTGCCAGGTTCAAGGTCATCGTGCTGAACAGGATGTTGTCCGTCTCGGTCACGGTTCGGCGGGTCGGGTGGTCGATGACAGCACCCGGCTCGAGTTCTTCAAAGTACAGACCGGGCATGGGAAGTCCTTTCGATTCGGCGGTATGACCGCCAGTGCAAGTTCACTGATATCGCATGTTACACAATATATGATGCGTGTCAATGATGGTTGGCTGCAATATTCAGTGGCCCCAGGACGCGGGTAGACGCCTACCGGTTCAGCGGATGATGGTCGGCTTCAGCCATCCGATGACGCGAGCCGCAGATACGCAGGACGTGATCCGATCGGGTAACACTTTCCGACCCCAGACCAGGCACTTGCTGCATTCAGCCCTCGTCCACCGAAGGACTGCTAAATACGAAGAATGGAAACTGGATTGCCGCGCACCGCGTCGGCGAGGAGCCTGCCCGCGTGAGCCCCGAAATATCGTGAGCCTGACCAGCCCGGTCATTATGACTCAAATTACAGCGATGCGACGACTTACGGCGCTGGACAGCGGTCATCGCGAGCAAACTGTCGCCCTCGCTCAGACATGGCGACGAAGCAGAGAAAAGAAGCGCCAAGTCACGCCGACACCGGCTTTGAGCACTGCGTGCATTGCACAGATTCAGCGCTGTCGACCAGGCCGACGCACTCGATAGCCAGCTGCACCCTGGCACCAGCCGGCGTTTCCTTGACGGTCACCGATGTCGTTCCGTCCGTGCTCGGCGTATTCGTCGCCGTCGCCCCCAGGAAGGGGCTCGTGCCGTTCGCTGCACCTCGCGTTCGCCATCGGCGAAGCGTTCCCGCCCCCGATGTTCCGCCGCTACTTAGCGGTTTCGGCGCTCCACATGCCTTGTTCCTCGAGCTTCGCGATCAGATGATCAGCAGTGGTGGCGATGTGTTTCTTCATCATCGACCTGGCCGCGCGGGTGTTCCTGGTCCGTAAGGCTTCCACCAGCTGCGGATGCTCATTCACCGTGGCGTCGACCTGCTGCTCGATCGTGGCGTAGAAACGGTTTGGTAGGTGCTTGACCACCGACCCCAGCAACAGCGCCAGTCGGTGCGAATCTGCGGCAAGGTTGATCTGACGATGAAATTCATGACCCAGATCGGTGATCCGCTGGTTGTCACCGGCCGCGACGGCCTCCTTGTTCTCCGCCATGATCTGATCGAGCCTTGCCAACTGCTCTGGGCTGATGTTCGAGGCCGCCCGCGCCGC